>DDQW01000016.1:12468-88638 GCA_002342805.1 Clostridiales bacterium UBA2432
GATTCTGCTGCCAATTCAAAGTTCAAGGGTTTTAGGACACCTGTATATTTTTCTATTTCTTTAAAGTTTGGATATGCGCACCATTGTCCTATTTCATGGGAAACCACCGGAACAGGACTATCTTCAATGAGGGTCTGAAAGTCAAAATCGGTCTTAAGAGGATTTTTATTGAGCCTGCCTTCTAATTCATCACCCCAGTCTTGACAGCGCAAAACACGTCCTCTATTTTTCAAGCAATGATACTCGTTGGATTCAATCTCAGGCCACCCGGCGCAACCGGTATAGAGGCGACGTCTATCTTTTTTCTTCCATTGGGTAACAATCGTATTTAAAAAGGTCTCATAATCGTCTCCACTAGGTTCATTACCTACAGCCATCATACAAAAAGAGGGATGATTCCCGTATGCTTTCATTATTCGATCGGCTTCGTCATAGATAAATTGGTCAAGCAAAGCATCTTCACCAAGCTCTGTCCAAACCGGTGTCTCGATTTGCAAGTAGAGTCCCACTTCATCTGCGACTTGAAAGGCAATCTCCGGTGGACACCACGAGTGAAAGCGTATGTGATTGAGTCCATAGGTTTTTGCTTTGCTAAAGATTTTATCCCATGCCGCATAGTCCATTGGCGGATGACCCGTTAATGGAAAAACACAACATTCTAGCGTTCCTCTTAAAAAAGTTTTTTGGCCGTTCATTGCAAACTGACTTCCTTGGGTGGTTATTTCACGCATACCAAAAGAGATTTCTTTTTCATGAAGATCTTTTTCCGATTTGACCATAACCGATAATTTTTGAAGCTTTGGTAAAAATTCATCCCAAGGCTCTGTAAAGGCATTCATGGCATAAACAGCTTCTAGCCTTGTCTCATCTTCTTTTATATGAATATCTTGTATGTGCTCTTGATTGAAAAAAAGTTGTCCTTGACGTGGTCGCTTAGATATGTTTTTTATGGTCGTTTCTACACGAATGGTATTCGCTACAAGATCCGGATAGATTTGCACCTCCTCAATAAATACCGGATCTGTAATCTGAATCCCTAATTTTCCAATAAGGCCATTCCAGTTGGTTTGAGTTTCTTTTGTTATTGAATGGGCATCTTTACCCACATTATATTTGATGCGGTTATCAATTCGCATGGTCATTTGATGGTGACCGGGTGTCAGCACATCACTGAGATCATATTCATGGGCAACACATAGGCTGTCTTGACTGCCGATTTTTATTCCGTCCACCCAAAGGGTCGATTCCCAATGACATCGTTCAAGAATAAGTACAAGGTGCTTGTTCTTGGCTTCTATCGGAATTTCGACATCTTTTTGATACCATGCACATCCGGTATATTCAACAATTCGACTTAATCGGTGGGGGTCTTTTCCCTCGACCAAATCACCAATCCCATTCTCATCAAGGGATCCGGGCAATTGAACCCTATCCGGTAACTGTTCCTTAAACCATTCTTGCCCTTCTCCTTGTGCATCTGGATCTAGGCGAAAACGCCAATCACCTTCTAATGTTATAAAATCTTGCATATCTTATAGGCTCCTTTCCATGTGAAATACCTTTCGGTATAAGTGACTATATATATGGGATGGTTCTAAAGCTAATGCTTGGTCAAAATATGTCCTTGCTTTTTGATAATCCTCAAGACCCAAATGACCTAAGGCAATGAGGTAATAACAATGGGCTTTATTTTTAAGATCATAATCTGTATCAAAAATCAAAAAATCAGGTAAGGACACTGCAAAATAATCAATTTTAAAGAGTTCAAAAAGATGTTTTTCTCCATAATCAATCAAGCGATAAAAGCTGGACTTTGCTTGCGTCTCTTGTCCCAATGCCATATATGCTAATCCCTGGTACATAATCATGTCTGCAGGTTGATCGTTATAGAACATCATCCCGGCAGGTACATTGCTTCCCATGGTTGCTTTCACAAAACATTCTTTGGCTTCGTCCTCTCTGCCCATTTTTTTGTGACAAATTCCTAGCAAGTAAAATAAATCATTATCTTTTTCCCCTTCCAACTTTCCTTCCCCTAGATTGGGCGGATAAATGAATGCCTTGCTAAGATGGTCTTGGGCGACCACATATTCTTCCTCGTCTATGGCTTGCTTTGCCATCCCTAATAGGGCAATCTTATACTGACGTGTAACTTTTCCTTCGCCACCTTCCCAAGGATGGAATTTACGATGCATCATGGCTTGATATGCTGTTTCATGGGCACCTGTCATATTTAGAAGGGTGATATATTCCACGTACAAATCATCTCGACATTCAACCACTTCCATGTACTTCTCGTAACGAAGCAATCGGTCTGCAAATGACATATCAAGCTTTTTATAGAGTTGGTCTAGTTCTAAGAAAATACGTGGGTCCTTTTCATTTAAAGAAAATGCTTTTTCCATGGATTCTTTTGCTTTTTTCTTGTCTCCGACTTTATTATAGTATGCCAAACTTAAGTTGCGATGAACAATTGGAAAATCCATTCGCATCTTTGCACATCTTTCCCATAATTCAAGGGCCTTTTCCCATTGTAGCTTATCATAATAGAGATTTCCTAAATAATAAGCTGCCATTGGTGCATCATACTTATCAATCGCATAGCTTAATACATGTATATCTTCCAAGTGGTTTGGAAAACAATAATCCGGTCTTGCCTTCTCAGCGTCACTGATTAATTGGGCAATTCCTGCTGTTTTTCCTGCAAAATCATGATAATAGGCAAGATAATAATACATCAGTGGCGATTTATCTTCACACGCTTCAAGGACATCTATGGCTTCTTTATAAGCTCCAAATTCTGCGTAGTCTCTTGCAACAAGCAAGTGATTTCCATTTATGGCAAGTCCTTTTTCAAACCGTAAGACTCCATCAAAAGAATCGATTTCTAAACTTTCATGAATCCATTGTAACTGGTCCTCACGTCTTTGTAAACGTCTGAGTATATACGCCTTTAAGGCTCTTGCTTTACTATTATGACTATTCTTTATTAAAGCTTTTTCAATCATGGTCAAGGCATGGTCAAAGCCTTCTTTTTGACAGTCAATAACCGCTAAATAGTAGAAGGCTGTCTCTTGTTGTTCACTCGTCCATGTTGCTTTAAAAAAAGCATCATAAGCCTCGTCAACATGTCCTAAATGTAATTGTACAAGGCCTAGATGATAGTAGGCTTCACTATCATAAGGATTAGGATTAAGCTTGGTTAAGCGTTCAATGGCTTTTTCAAAATGTTGCTTGGCTTGGCTAAATGCACCTCTTCGAAAAAGTAGCATTCCATAGGCAGTATTGATACGTGTATCGCCGACATCACGTTTTAATCCCTCAAGATAATAGGGATCCGGTCGATAGGTTGCATGGCGATATTGTTCAATATGTAACCCGGCTAGCAGTAGTTCTTCATTGGTTTGAATCTCCTCCGGCTCACCAACTGCCTTTGCCGGACTGGGCATGGGTTCAATATCTGATACTTCAGGCTTATAGTCGATTAAGAGCTGATCCTCTTCGTAGACAGAAATCTTTAATCCTAGCTCTGAGTCACTAATAAAATCAAACTCTTTTTTATAGGTTTTTACCGGGGATATGTCAACCTTGTCTTCAAAAATGACTTTATCCCTATACTCCACAACAACCTTAACCGTTTTCGGACTAGTTGTATATAGAGCGATTCGAATGGTCTCTCCCTCTTTTTCCATATTTAGGGCGACGTCTGTGTTAGCGTTTTTGACTTGTCCGACTGACTTGTAAGGCATAAAATATTGTTTAAAGGTCTTTTCTTCAAAGGGTTTTAGCCAGGTAAAATCCGGTTGATTATCTGTGTATACCCCTGTCATAAGTTCAATATAGGGTCCGTCTTCATCGGTAAGATTGTCATCCCACGCTTGACCAAAGTCACCACATCCCCAGGTCCATTGTTTTTTCCCTGGAGATATATGGTGATCAGCAACATGTAACAAGCCGGCCTCTTTTTTATAATCGTATCCTCCCACAAAATCATACTTGGATTTTTCTGCCATATAAGATGTTGGAACCGGTATGTTTTTGTATCTAGAAATATCCACTCCAGCACTATAATCCATCTTGTAGTATTGGCCCGTAGCGATGGGAAATCTAGATACATCTCTTTTTCCATGATCCATAACGGCATGAACATCCGGTGGGAAGATGGATTGTGTATAGTCATTGACCGGAACTGCCGGATTTGCCCACCATAAAAAAGTCTGGGGCATTGATGTCCGATTATAGAGCTGGCCTGTAATCTCAATATAGGCTTTGTCGGGATATAATGTAAACCTTGCAATCGCTTGAGTTCCATACATTCTATCGACATCGTGGATGAGAACGGATTTACTCCCATCTAAGTTGTCCTTTAATTGATAATTCACCGGCAAAAAAGTTGACGGGCGGTGATGTTGGGGCCAATTAAACTCTATTCCGCCTGAAATCCAAGGCCCCGTCAATCCGACAAGTGCTGGTTTAATGACTTGATTATAGTAGACAAAATCATAATCATTTGTTTTATCGTAAGCACGATGAATACGTCCTCCAAGTTCCGGTAAGACCATGATCTTTAAGTACTGATTTTCTAAATAAATGGCATTATAGCTTTTATCTATTTTTTCATCACCGATGCTTTCAATAACCGGATAGGGATATACCTTTCCTGAACTGCCTTGATAGACTCTTTTGTCTAAAAAGATTGGCGTTTTTTCTGCTTGACCGATTTCATATGTGGGTATAGACACTTTTTCTTCCCAAACTTTTACAATATTGCTATTATTCTCTTGCATGTTAACCTCCTACGTTTTCATTCAATGTTTTACTATAGTAATATTCTATACTTATTTATCTAAAAAATCATTGCTTGAATTTGCGTATTGGTTTCAAAAAATTGCTATTGAAGATTTTGGCTATACTTGTTATTATTAATCTATATCATATGAAGAGAGGTGCAGACATGAAATCCCACGAAAATCTCGTCTCCAATAAGTCCGACTATTTCATCTATTCTCCAAGTATCACTGCCACACAGACATTTTTTTATCCCATATGTACCGGGCATTTTATATATGAGCCCGGATATCATTTATATCGAACCTCCTATGACAGCTTTTTGCTCTTGTATATGCATTCCGGAGAACTTGTCGTCAATGACATGGCAGATAGGAAGGTTGCTAGCGCCGGTCACTTTGTTTTGCTCGATTGCTATCAAGCCCATAGCTACCATACGGACATTGGCTGTGAGTGTACTTGGATTCATTTTGATGGACCCATGGCCAGAAAATACTACGAATTAATCTTTGAAACTTGTTCCCAAGTTTTTTCCCTTTTTGACCCCTACAAAACCATCAATCAAATGGAGAAAATATATCGTGCTTTTTATGAAAAAGAAAAAATCAGAGAACCTTTGATTTCCAAATGGCTCTCTGACATATTAACATCCCTATTACTTAATCATTCCCACGTCGTGTCTGTCACTCAACAATCATTGATTGAAGACACGATTGCTTATATTCACGAACATTTTAACCTAGGACTAACCATTGAACATCTTGCAGAAAAAGCTCTGCTCAGCCCCTATCATTTTATTCGCGTCTTTAAAAAAGAAACCGGCTATACACCTCATGAATATATTATTGATATTCGTATAAACACCGCAAAATATCTTTTAAAATCCACTACACTACCTATTAAAGCCATTGCTTTTAACATCGGATTTACAAGTGAAAGTTCCTTTTGTACCACTTTTAAAAAGAAAGTCGCTTCGACGCCTTTAGAATATAGAAGAACAAGCCTGACCTAAATGATTTCACTCATTAATGCTGCATCCGGATTGAGATCCTGAAACAATTTTTTTCGTAATGTTTTCTTGCTTCCAATGAGTCGAACGGCCATCTGGTCAATGGCGATTGTTGAAAGCACCGATTGAATGTAACCTTCAATCAGACTATCTAAGGATAATCCCAGTGTATTAAAGTCTTTGTTGTCCATTAACTTCAGTCGTTTGGTTTCACTATCCCAGCCTTCTTGAGTGCGCACGGACAAATTCGTTCCAAGGATTTCCCAAGAGCTTTCAAAGGGTTCTAGAATCTCTTTCAAGGGTTTCTCCGCACGACGCGCATACAGTGCCATAGGTTCAAATCCTTCTTCTGTCGCAGCAATCATCATACGTAAATCTGCTACATAAATCTCGCTTTTTTTGTTGGGCATCATCCCCACATGGTAAAACTTTTGATTCCCATGCATTGTTGACCAATGATAATTACCAATTAAACTTTGCACAATAAATTCATCATATTCGTGTTCAATATCCATAAAGGCTTTGAGTTCTTGTTGTGAAGTCACCGTATAAACCCCTTGTCCTGCATTGGAATATGGATTCTTAATAACAGCATGTCCGCCAAATCGATCAACCCATAAAGGAACTTCTCGTAACTTCACGTCATTGATGGTTTCCGGAATGTAGACTTTTAGATTTGACATGGATAATTGCGCATTAAATAGGTCGTAGGCCTTTGCTGCCATATTTTTATTTCGTCCTCCGGCAAGGCAGGCAATAACCGGATTATAAATGAGGGTTTTTGTCTTCACAGGAATCCGGTTCCAAGGCTTCTGTGTCACATAACGAAATGCCGCCTTGATGTCCTGCCAATTCCCCTCTTCATCTCTGACTTGCATGACTTCTTCATGAAAGCGAACCGAAGGGTTGGCATCTTCAGTAAAGTACTGAACCAGATATACCTTTTCATGGACTAACTGGGCTAATACCTTTGCATATCCGGATGCTTCCATTTCATTTTTATCATAAATCACGGCATAGCTTCCTAGAATCGTTCGCTGTCTTTTTACAAAGGGCAAAAATGATTTTTCAATTAATCGAAGATAACCGCCACGTTCTTCAATATCATCAAGCAATGGCATGGACTTTTGTCCTGAAGGCGATGAATTGGTTTCGATGACCACCATTTTTTTTGTTCCTTTTTCATTCACCACATGGAATAAATCCGTTCCGGACCATTGGATATGTTTGGGTTTATAGGTTAACCAATACATTAATTCATTTTTATTGACCATGGGATTCAGATGACAAAAGCGCTCTACAATACGTTCCTTATCCATATTAAGAAAAGATTTGACGGATTGATGAATTTGCGCATGCAAGACTTTATTGTAATAATGGTCTTCCATATTAAAGGTTGAATCATTGATCAGTTGGGCTGGTTTTTCAAGTTCTATTTTCATGATGACTCCTTTTGTAGATATTCAAAAATCACGCGTGGAATGTTCACCTGGGAACAGGATTCTAATCCCTTAAACATTGGGGATGAATTCACTTCACATATCTTAAATCCATCGCCGTCAAAAAGAAGGTCCACACCGGCAACATCCAGTCCAAGAACGTCCGCTGCTTTTAGTGCAATCTCTTCAATAATAGGTGTGACCGGATAAGACTCTACACTTCCTCCGGCAGAATAATTAGCACGAAAATCATCTTCTTTGGCAATGCGCATCATACATCCAACAACACGACCTCCAACCACAAATACGCGAAGGTCTCGCCCTTTACTATCGGCAATCATCTCTTGTACAATAATATTCATATTCACATTGGCCAACTCAACAATGCGTATCCAATCTTCCATTTGTTTTTGATGGTCTAACATAAAAACCCCTCGACCAAGAGAGCCTGACAAGGTCTTAACCACTAAGGGAAAAGCAAACTGTTCTTTGATTAAGTCAATATCAACCGGAAATTTCATCAACATGGTTTTTGGCACCGGGAGTTTTTTATAAGCCAATACTTGCTGTGAATAAAGCTTGTCCTTAACCATCTCTATGGCTATACTTCCATTGATACAAGGTATATTGAGTCGCTCAAATTGACGAATCAAGGCTAATGCAAAATACGTGGTTCCTGACCCCATTCTGGGTATGACAAAATCCGGACGTTCTAAAGGCTTGCCATCCAAGAAGATTGAATATGCTTCATCTTGGTTAACAAATATTTCAAAACGTGCCGGACTTAATACTTCAATCTCTATTCCCAGTTTTTCAGCCTCTTCGATAAATCGATGGGTTTCATAATGGGTTTCATTGAGTTCATATTGATTTACTTTATATAGAATAATACCTTTCATCTTACCTCCGCGTCTTCACGCTAAATATATTGTATCATCATTATAAAGCTTTTTTTCCAAATGGTAAATCACTATCTTATAATCTCATCAATTATTTTTTTCTTTATACCGCAAACAGCTATTCACAAAATTATGGGCAAAGTCTAAATTCGAATAAAAATGTATATGGGCATAACTTCCTACGCCTGCTCCCTTAGCAAATCCGCATTTCCATTGTTTGACAATTTGACTTTCTTTTTCTTTATAGAGTTCATATATCCTTGCACTTTCAATCTCAGCCTTAGAACGGTGAAACTCATGGATCTTTATCTGGTCACCAGCCTCCCCAAATATACACTTTTGATTCAAGGTCAACTTGGCATATCCAAATCGCTGCAAGCTTTCTTGCATCGATGTTTTTCCCTGAAACCAATCAACCATCCGGTGTACATTCCCTTCAAGATCATAAAGTTCTTGACATAGATACATCAATCCTCCACATTCCGCATAATAGGGAAGACCATTTTCCAAGGCTTTTTGAATAGACATTTTCATTGTTTCATTTTCAGCGAGTTCTTTTGCAAACATTTCAGGAAAACCGCCTCCAAGAATTAATCCATGAATGTTGCCTGGAAGTTCCTGATCTCGCATGGGACTAAAAGCTAGCAAGTCAACGCCCTGATTTTTTAAATAGTCTAAATTATCTTGGTAATAAAAATGAAAGGCTTCGTCTTTGGCATAGGCTATACGTATATTCTTGGTTCTTGAAGGTGAAGAGTTTATCGATTGCTCTTGACTCGCTTCAGCAGGCGGTTCAGCGAGTTGTAATAATCGGTCCACGTCAATTGTTTTTGAGGCCATATCAGATAAGCGTTCAAACATTTGCTCTAATTCAAGAAGTTCATACGTTGGTACTAATCCAAGATGACGTTCGGGAATTTCCACTTGCATATCTTTGGTCAGATATCCAATGGGCTCTACATTTGTGTGTAGCTCAATAGCTTCTTTTAATAGTTGATAATGACCTTCACTACTTATATAGTTACAAATAACCCCCGCAATCCTAAGTTCAGGGTCAAACACTTCAAATCCTTTAACAACTGCAGCAATGGATGCCGCAACTTTACTGCCATCAAGGACCAAGATGACCGGTGACTTTGTGATTTTTGCAATAGATGCCGTTGTTCCGATATCACTTCCAACGCTAGCACCATCAAAGAGGCCCATAACACCTTCAATCACTGCAATATCCGAATGAAAAGCATTTTTCACAAACAAATGGCTAATCACTTCTGTTGACATTAAATATGAATCTAGATTACGGCTTTTATTTCCTGTAATTAAGGAATGAAACATAGGGTCAATATAATCCGGACCAACCTTAAAGGGTTGGACGCACATCGTTTTTGATAAAGCCGCTAATATAGCCATAGTAACTGTTGTTTTTCCTACACCGCTTTGCGTTCCGGCAATACATATTTTTTTCATATAAAACCACTCTCTACTTTGAAGGATAATTTCGACTCTTGTATGGAATTTCTTCAACTCCATCTATATGGTTCAATTCCAATGCTATTACAAAAAAATATCCCGACAATAAATTCATGAAGTCAATAAGTAAATTATCAACAAAATGCTTGCTTTCTTTGTAGCGATATAGCAAACGCACAAGGCCTTTAGCTTCAGCCCGTAAAACATGCGCTAAAGAAGCTCTTTTCGAACCACAGGGTAACACAAATTGTTCACAACGTCCTTTCGTTTCCTCATTCCAATAATCAACACGATTTTTTAACCATATCACTTCATCTTCTGTTAAGGTTAGCTTGGTACGCAAGGTCGGATTACTATGATAAATAAGTTCTTCGACCTTAATTAATTCCTCTCTAAGTTCAGGCTCATTACAATCTGCGATAAGCATTCCTGTCATACTTGCTACCTTATCTGTATATATTTCAAAATCGCAACGTAAGTCTTCGGATGCATCCGATAAAAATGGATATGCTTCATAAGGACTTCTGTATATAATACTCATTATTCTACCTCTTTTCCTGTTTTAATTTAGGCGGAAACCCCTTAATTAAATTTTTCCCAACGTTTATAGGATTCCACCATATACTCTACAATATCTATATCATATATATTTTTCAAGAATTCAGATGTAATTAAGTCATCGCTATGTCCAATTCCTTTAACGAGGCCTTCTTTCATAAACAACAAGTTATCCGAAAGTTGCATGGCTAGATTAATATCATGAAAAACGCCAATGACTTGATGCCCGTCTTTTTGGGACCATTCTTTCAGGTACTTTACCAGTCCGACTTGATGTTTCATGTCTAAGTGATTGGTCGGCTCATCCAGTAGGATCAAACGGGGTTCTTGAACCAAGGTATGTGCCAAAAAAACACGTTGCAGTTGCCCTCCTGAAAGACAATCAATCATTTGATCTTTAATGGACGTCAATTCCACTTCTTCCATACATTGCTCAACAATGGCATAATCTTTTTCACCCGGCTTCTTAAACATAGATTTCTTAATATGTTGATAACGTCCCATCATGATTGTATCATACACGGAATATGGGAAATTCACCCTTGAAATCTGACTCATCACTGCAACACGTTTAGCGATATCTTTTCGTCGCATATCATGAATGGATTGACCGTCTAAGTCAAGGGTCCCTTTCGATGGAATAAGTTTTGCTATGGCTCTTAAAAGGGTTGTTTTTCCACAACTATTCGGACCTAAAATACACAAGCTTTGTCCTTCCGAAAGGTCGAGACTAATATCATGAATAACATCCATTCCATTATAACCTGCACTTACATTTTCTAGTTTAAGCATTTTTTTTGGTCACTCCCCTTCTGTTAAAATACACATACGCAAAGAAAGGCGCACCGATAAGGGTTGTCACAGCTCCAATCGGCAATTCAGACGGGGAAATAATGGTCCGTGAAACTAAATCTGCAATGGTCATAAAGGCACCACCAAACAGAGCTGACATCGGTAAGACAATACGATGGGATGCGCCATAAATTTTACGAACAACATGAGGAGCTATTAAATCAATAAAGCCAATAATTCCTACAAAGGCCACAGCTGTACCCGTAAGGAGAGCTGATGCTGTAATTAACACAATTTTCATACGTCGCATATCAATACCAACCGATATTGCTTGTTCTTCGCCAAAGGTCATAATATCAAGCTCCTGAGCAAAATACATCAAAAACAAAATTCCCGGAACAATAATCACAAATAAGACAAATACATGCCCCCATTTTATTGCAGAAAAACTACCCATCTGCCAAAAAATAATTTGTTCCAAATGCTCTTTTGATAATACAATCAATATCGTAAGTAATGAACTCACAAATAAAGACAAAACCATACCTATTAAAATAATTGTTTGATTTTCCAAGCTTTTATCCAATTGCATAGCCATGGATATAGCGAGAAGGACGGTTCCAAGGCCAAATAAAAATCCAATCATAGGCAATGAAAACTTACCAAGAAAAGGGATTGTCATGCCAAAAATGACCATCAAGGCCACCCCCAGGGAAGCTCCTGATGATACCCCTAATGTATAGGAGGATGCTAATGGATTTCTAAGTACAGATTGCATAACGGTTCCGGTCACGGCTAATGCGCCACCAACTAAAAAAGCCGCAACAGCTCTTGGAAGTCGAATCGTCCAAAAAATAGATACCATATTTGCTGAAAGGTCTTTTGGGAGTATCATCCCAAAAAGTTTATGACCAAAGATAGCAACTATATCCAATGCTTCGATGGCAACAGTTCCAAGTCCTGCTGCCACTATTAATATGAGGACACATAAAAAAACTGTTGACCACATTTTTATTTTTAATTGCTTCATTTTTTATCACTTCAATTCTGCATATTTTTCCGGATATACTACTTGTGCCATTTCTTCAAGTGCTTCAACAATATGATGATTGGATAAACTACTCTTGCCATTGTCTATATAATACACATCTTGATTTTGAATAGCTTTCATGTTTTCCCATCCTTCTCTTGCCAATATTTCTCCGACCGCGTCTTCAATATAATTTACACTAGTTAGTATGACATCCGGATTTTCTGATATGGCGGCTTCTTCATTAACGGAAATCCAACCTTGCTCATTCTCAAATACATTCTTTGCACCAATCAATTCAATCATTTCATGTAAAAACGTGTTTTTACCAAAACTATAGATTGTCGGCAAGGCCGCAATTTCAAACATGACTGTTTTTTCTTCTTCGATTGTTGAACCAATGGCCGCTATTGCATCAATGCGCTCTTGCATCGCTTCATTAATTTGTATGCCTTTTTCATGTTGGTCTAGACTGTCCGCAATAAATTGATTATCTTCTTTAACACCTTCAATGCTGGTGCTAGAAGGTATTGTCACAACACAAACACCCAAATCAATCAGTTGTTGAAAAGGATTATCCCCTTTGGCGGAACTCATACCTGATACAAACATAATATCGGGGTCAAGCGCTGCAAGCGCTTCTATATCCGGAGTCATCATATCAAACTGTGGCAGTTCATCAAGGCCTTCAACATATTTTGGAGACTGTGTATCTACTGCAACAACTTTATCTAACAATCCAATTTCATCAATAACTTGTGTTATGGAAGGTGCGAAGGAAATAAGACGCTGGGCATCTTCCGGAATCTCTATTGAATTACCTGCACGATCTATGGTCGGACGGGTGATTTCATCAACTTGTACTTCAATTGCTTTTTGATCTTCCACCTCAGTTTCTGGTGACCTTGTTGAACATGCAGTTAAGGTGAACATTAATATCAGTAGTATCATTGTGGATATTTTCATAAAATTTTTCATCGTGTTTTCCTCTTTCTCTTGTCAATTGCCTCACGTAAATTAAATATGTGAAAATTCGTCTTGAAATTGTTGTAAATAATAGTTTCTGATTTCTTCAATCTCGCCTAATCCAACCGGATGACAGATGACCGAATATCCTTCTTCCTCCAAAAGTGTCTTCCATGAATCTCGTTTGCCCATCATGTCATTCATCACATGATCTCCTGCAACAAATAATAAGGGAATCAGTTGAACTGAATGCACCTTAATGGCTTTGAGTTTTTTAATCACTTCTTCTAGGCCATTCTCAATTGTTCCGACAATCACCGGAAGATCTTCTTGACACGCCACATCTTCTATAGCTTCATATTGCTGGTGGGCAATATGGTCTGTGCCATGACCCATGAATACATATCTTGTTTTTTCCTCATTTAAGCCATAGTGTTTTTTAAGTATATGCAGGATTGTTGTCATGTCATTTTTAGGAGATAATAAGGCTCTCCCAAGGAAAATTTTGACTTTAGTCTCTCTTTTACATACGTCGTCTATAGCTTCCACAATCCGATGGTATTCATGTCCCGGCAAAAGATGGGTTGGTTGAAGATAAATCTCACGACATCCTTCTTCTATCATGGTCTCGATTGCCTCTTTGGGAGAAAAGATAACTTGCCCCTCTTCTTCCATTTTCTTTCGAACATATCCTGAAGTAAATGCTTGAATCACATTAACATCTTCATATGTCTCTTGAAACAATTCAAAAAGCGGCTCAATACATTTTTCTCTAGCACTTGCTTTTGCTGTTCCGTAACTCACAATAATAATCGCTTTTTTCAACTTCATGATCATCCTCCTTGAAATAATTGACCTCAAGTGAGAAAAATTCAACAAAATTTCCTATAATAGCGCATAAAAAAACTGACGCTATGAAAACGTCAGACTTATCTCGTCAGAAAATAATGTCACGTTCTCCATCGCTCGTAGAGGTTTAGTGTAATCATACAGGCAAGTATTCTGACTCTGGTTCATCAGACAATGCGCCTTCCCGAGTTACCAGTGGCATCTTGCATTGTCCTCCCCATTACAGCGGCGGGACCGTAGAGGATTTTCACCTCTTTCCAGTTTAATCAATTCAACACCTTGAATTGAACCATGTATTTAATGTTATTCTAGCATTCATATGAACTTACGTCAACTAGAACTATGTTTCATGCTAATATATCGCACATCATTTGTATATACAATCTCAAATCCAACTGATTGGGCTATATAGGCCATTGTTTTTATCGTGAAGAACGAGATATGACTCCGGTCACGCATATAGTGCCAATTAATAAAGTCCCCGCTTGCTTGGGGATGAAACTGTGTCATTATAGCCAAGACACCACCCGGTTTAAGTAAGGACTTAAAAAGTTTAAAGTACTCGATAGGATTTCTCAAATGTTCAACAACTTCTGTTGACGTGATCAAATCATATTGCTTCCCTTGATAGACGGGATTCGGCGAATAAAACTTATCATAGATATCCATAGTATAGCCATAATCACCTTCCAAGATTTGTGCTAGGACCGGAGACGGTCCACTCCCAAAATCTAATCCTTCTCTCCCTTTCGACGCATAATCAACAATTGCACTGTCAATAAAGTTCTTAAAATAGTCAACATATCTAGGATCTTCAATTGAATTATTATGTCCTTCATAGATTTTTAGTTCTGCTTCTTTGGATATAAGGTGTTCTTGGTCTTTAAAAATATAATCACAAGATTGGCACCAATAGTAATCAGCAATTTTGGGGTGTCGAAGTAACTGTGTTTCTCCACCACATAATAAACAACTTGGACTCATTTTTCTTCCTTTCCATAAAAAACTACTCGATTTCTACCTTGCTCTTTGGCTTCATATAAGGCTTGATCTGCCTGGTCAATAATCTGGAGGACTTCACTGTCATGATTGTCAACAACAAAGGCACCAATACTTATGGTTAAACAGCGTTTTTCTCCATCAAGGTTATATTCTAGTTTTAGTGCTTCCACACGCTTACGCATATACTCAGCCAGAGCCTTTGCTTTGTCAAGACTTTTTATTTTTGCAATAACTACAAACTCTTCCCCACCAAATCGTCCGACAAAATAATCTTTACAGGGGATTTTTTTTAGAACTTCTGCAACTTCTTTCAAGCAAACGTCGCCTTGGATATGTCCTAAAGAATCATTATATGCTTTAAAATAGTCAATATCAATCATATAAACAGCAACAAGCTTTGATGTATTCCCATCATTTCTCACCAAAAATTCCGAATAGTGATGATGAATTCCTCGACGATTATAGGTTTTGGTCAATTCATCCAACATACTATCATTCATTAGCTTAACATTTTTATGTTTTATTTCTTCTAATTCTTTATTGATATAAATAACGTCTTTACGTAGTTTTCGGGTCACTTCGCGAATTTGTCGATGATCCTTTTTATCCTTGCTATGCTCAAGCTCTAAGGATAAGATTTCTAATTTCTGGGACAGATTTGATGCTTCCATTTCTTTTTCCTTCATTGAAAAAAACTTATAATATTTTAAGGCTTCTTTATAGTCATCTGTTTTTTCATAATAATCCGATAAAACTTTGTAGATTAAACTTATTTTTGAATCAAGTTGTAATTCTACGGCATCTTTTAAAGCTTCTTGTAAGTAGTCCAATGGATTCTTACCTAGTATTTCGCAAAGTTCTGCTTGATTTATTAACAACTCAATTTTAAAGAATTTATTGTCTATTTCATTATATTTTTCTTGTGCAATTTGGTAGTGCTTCTCGGCCAATTGATATTTCTCTGCTTGAATCATTGCCCGTCCTAGTTTTGTCTCTGTTTCGCCAATGAGAATAATATTATTATGTTTTATAGCTAGTTCATGGGATTTATGGATATGTTCAAGGGACCTATCATAGTTTTTCATTAAAAAATAGATTTCACCAATATTTAGATAAATCGATGCCGCATTTAATTCTAGTTGGGGATCTTGAATATACTTTATCGTCATCTCAAGTGCGTCTGTATAATAGATTAAGGCTTTTTCATATTCTTTTGCTTCGCGATAGACTTCGCCAATATTGTTAACAACAGAAGAATACATATTGGGATCATTCACTTCCTCCGACAAGTTTAAGGCGATAGTAAAATTTTCTAAGGCACTTGCATAATCCCCATAATAAAAATATATAATACCAATAATATTTCGAGTTTTCATAATGCCAAGCTGATCGCTAATCAATTCAAAAAGATCTAAACCTTTTAGCGCACTTGATAAGCCATTAACATAATCCGACATGACGCGACACGCAAGCGCCATGAAAAAATATGCCTGGGCTTGATCTGATTTTGATCTATATGTAATTGCAAGTTTTAAAGCCATTTCTGCATTTTCATATGCCAGCTTTGGTTGGCTATGTGCATACGTTCTAGCTTCTTCGATATAATCATCTATCTTCTTCATGTTATTGCTTCCTTTACATATAACTAAACTAGTTTAATTATACCATTAATCATCTGATTTGCGTATATATTACCAGAAAAAAATAGGACTATCGACTAAAATTTCAGTCGATAGTCCTATTATTATTGTTCATCTTCCATTTGCTGGCGCATATATTCACCCAAACGTATACTTGACTGAGGATCACCAACATATAAGAGTCGGTCATCAAGTTTAATGGTATCCTTGAGTGAAGGAGATAATATGGTTCGTCCCTCACGACGAATACCGACGACTGTTGCTCCGGTATTTTCCCATATCTTTAATTCTTCAATCGATTTTTCAAATTGTTCACAGTCAAATGCTAAATGATAGTCATGAACGACCACCTGTTCAACATTTTTAAAGCGACTTGAATAATCAACAATTGAATTTACGGTCTGATTCATTTTCTTCTCAATCGCGTCTCGCTGTGCCAAGAGTTCCATCAGATCTTCTTTTAATTCGTTAATACTGGCACGTATTGTATATACTTCGATGAATTCTTCAGCTTTTTGGCTAGACGCAACATAAATTCCGGTACCATGTTCTACCGTTACAATATTCATTTCCTCTAAAAGGCCCATTGATTTACGAATCGTTTCCGGAGACACACTATATTCTCCGGCAAAGGTCGTTCGCCCACTAATTTTTTGGCCCTCTTTTAGTTCACCTTTCACAATACGGCCGGCCACATCCATGGCTACTCGCATATAAATCGGTTCACTATTTTTTTTTGCCATCTGGGTGCCTCCTCAAAATTCCTAATGAGATAAAGCAGATACAACATCTTCATTACTGATGACACCACGTAAACGTTGTTTTTTATCAATAACAGCAATATCATAATCGCTTTCATTTAACTTAGCAAAGGTATCAAACACAAATGCATTTCGGTTAATCGCTTCGTGATCTTCAATGACAAATGCATCGATAGTTTGACCCGGATTTTCTTCCAATGTTTTTTGTTCAACATACCCTTCAAGTTCATTATTACTATTAACAACATAACAAAAATCTCGCTCTTTATCTTTAAGTTGTGAATTAATTGCATCAGAAGTATCACCTAAATGCGCTAATACAATTGGCTCGCGCATAATTGTTTTTACTTTTAATATTCTGGATTTATCCACATCTTCGATAAAACTTTTCACATAATCGTCAGCAGGATTTTCAAAAAATTCATCCGGCTTACCGACTTGCACAAGTTCGCCATCTTTTAACAAGGCTACACGATCTCCTAGTTTAAAGGCTTCATTCATATCGTGAGTAATGAAAATAATCGTCTTGTCCATATAATCTTCAATACTTAACAATTCTTTTTGCATATCTCGGCGAATCAAAGGATCTAGTGCACTAAAAGGCTCATCCATTAGTAAAATCTCAGGCTCATTTGTTAAGGCTCTTGCGAGTCCGACACGTTGCTTCATACCGCCACTAAGTTGATGGGGATAATATTGTTCCCAGCCTTCAAGACCAACAAGTCGAATTGCTTCTTGTGCCTTTTCTACTCGTACCGAAGGTTCCACATCTTGGACTTCCAAGCCATATTCCACATTATCCATAACCGTACGATGACTTAATAAACCGAAATGTTGAAAAACCATTGCTACTTTTTTTCGTCTAAGTTGTCGTAACTGATCTTTATTATAGTTACAAATGTTATCTCCGTCAATAAGCAACTCTCCACGGGTTGGTACATTAAGCATATTCATACATCGTATTAATGAAGATTTTCCACTACCAGACAATCCCACAATGACGAACATTTCACCCTCTTCAATATCAAGGCTTACATTATTAACTCCAACGGCTAATCCTGTTTTTTCTCGAATTTCTTGTATTGACATACCGTCATCAAGCATTTTTAGCGCGCGTTCTTTCTTCTTTCCGAACACTAACGTCAAATTTTTGATTTCAACTTTATTCTTAGCCAGTTTACTCACTACCTTTCTTTAAACGACTTGTTGTTCCTTGTAGCAAACGATCTAATATGATCGCTAGGAATACAATCGCAATTCCAGATTGAAATCCACGTCCAACCTCTATACGTCGTATTGCGACGAGTACTTCTTGTCCAATACCTTCTGCACCAATCATTGATGAAATAACAACCATCGCCATGGCCATCATTGTTGTTTGATTGACGCCTGTCATAATTGAAGATAAGGCTTGTGGAAATTCAATTTTTATTAACATCTGACGAGCCGTTGATCCAAAGGATTTCCCGGCTTCAATAACCTCTTTATCCACATTTGATATTCCAAGGTATGTCAAACGGATTAGCGGTGGTATTGCATAAGTTGTTGTTGCAATCAGAGCCGCTACTTTACCAAGGCCGAAAAACATGACCGCCGGTAATAAATAGACAAAACTAGGCATGGTTTGCATTCCGTCAAGGATGGGTAACATAATACGTTTCGCCATTTCCGATTTAGCCATTAAAATCCCTGCCGGTAATCCGATGAGTATCGATACAAGAACAGCCACAATAACAATGACAAGCGTATAAATCATTAGATCCCACAGCCCGAATAAGCCAATCGTTAATAGCATCAGGGATAAAACAGTTCCTGTTTTCCAATTATAGAGTCTAACACCAGCTATAAAAACACCGATAATCATTAACCACCATGGAATAATATTTAATCCTGATTCGACTAAATTAAATACCATCAATACAAAACCTTGTATAACATCAAAAAGAATCCCCCAGTTTTGTAGCATCCAATCAACAGCTGCATCAATTGGCTTTGTTATTTCAAAACTTAATTTTTCAGGAAAATCTAACAAATTATTCACTCCTATTCGCTTAATGCTTCAATAATTTTATCATAAGCTTCTTCGCTTACCATCGGCTTCCACATCTCTTCATGTTCAACCAAGAACCACATCGCAGCATCTTCTGCTTCAACTTCGTTTTCTTGCATATATCCAAGTCCTGCACTTGTAACTGCTGATGACGTTTCATAATTACTTAAAAACTCATATACTTCAGGGTGATTTTCTTCAAATTCACTGTTTACACATACCGTAACTTTAACTGCTGGGAAGGCACCAATACCTTGTTCAAAGTCTTCAGGACTATATTCACTATCTTCAAGTAGGGTCATATCATAAATTCCCATAATCCATGTTGGTTCCCAGTTATATCCAACCCATGGTTCTTCTTTCGCATAGGCTGAAGCTAATGTTGCCGATAAGGTTGCATTTGAATCAATCGTTTTAAAATTATAATATTCATCTAATCCATAAGCTTCCATTTTATTATGAAGCATGGCTGTTGCCGACCATCCTTCAGGTCCTCCGTAGATGATTCCTTCATCCGGATTCTCTGGATTTGGAAATAAATGGGCATAGTCTTTTAAGTCTTCAACTGTTTTAAGATCCGGTGCCAAGGCATTTTCGCCTTCAACTAAATACGTTGGTACATAAATACCTTGTTGATTATCATCAAAATTGACTGCAAGTTCTTCATAATCGCCATTAGCAAGATCGTCTTGATAAGACGGTACATTGTCTGACCACAATTCTAACGTTGCATCAATATCATTTGTTTTCATTCCAGAGACCATAACTGCTGTATCTGCCGTGACCACATTCACATCTGTATCATAACCATTTTCAATAATAAATTTTGCGATTTGATCGTGGAATGCATTACTATCCCAGTCGCCTTCTCCGATTTTAATTTCTTTTGCTTCTTCAGCACATCCAGATAATGCAAAAACCAACATTAAGCTCAGTGCTACTCCAATAATTTTTTTCATAATTCCTCCTTGTGACAACTTTATATTTTTTCCAAGTTGTTTCTTGGTGACAATCTTATTCTACACACATGTTGTCACTTTGGCAAGGAAAAACAACAATTTTGTTACATCTGCCTATTTCAATATGTTTTTTGTGAAAATATTATAGTATTTTTCTTGTTTTCCGAGAATCTTATACGATTCTACTAACTTTGTTCGATATTCTTCTAGTAAAACGATTGTTTATTCGATCAAAACATGCTATATTTCATGATAGATAACATTTACGGAGGATCTACAATGGAAAAAAACCGACAATTAATTTTAAAAGGAAGTTTAGTTCGAGCTATTTTGACTCTTGCTATTCCGATTATGTTGAATAATCTGATTCAATCATTATATAATCTTGGCGACGCCTTTTGGGTATCACGTATTGGTGACGTTCAGGTTGCCGCTGTCAACTTTGTATGGCCGGTTTCATTTTTCACCATTTCTTTTGCAACCGGTATTGCTGTAGCCGGAGCTGCCATGATTTCTCAATATATCGGTGCCAATCAAATTGCAGATGCCAATGATACAGCTCAACAACTCTACATATTTGCCCTTTTCTTTGGAATCATTGCTTGTACTTTCGGAATGATTTTTACACCTGCCATTGTTAAATTAATGGGTGCGAAAGGTCTATTACTCTCAGAAAGTATCCTATATTTACGCATTATATTTATCCAAGTCCCTTTTTTATTTATGATGAATATTTTTCTAGCTATAAATCAAGCGCAGGGGGATACAATTACACCCCTTATATTAAACGCCTCTAGCGCAATATTAAATATTTTACTTGACCCAATATTTATCTTTGTCTTTAATATGGGAATAAGTGGCGCAGCTTGGGCTACGGTATTATCCATGGTTCCTCTATCCCTTTTTGGAATATTCCGTTTATCGAAAGGACTCAACTATATCAAAATCAAACCTTACGATTTAAGATTTAATCTTCAAAAAATGAAGATGTTGATTCGCATCGGAATCCCTTCATCGCTTGGAAGCAGTGGTGTGGCTTTCGGCTTTATCATTCTTTTCGGATTCGTTGTTCAATACGGGGATGCTGCTGTTGCAGCTCTAGGTATCGGTAATCGATTGAATTCACTTGCTTTTATGCCGGCTATCGGCGTCGGCGCTGCCCTAACAACGATAACCGGACAAAACCTAGGCGCAAACCAGGTCGAACGTGTGGCTAAAGCGTATCGCATATCCATCTTGCTTGCACTTATTTTCCTGATAATGACGTCCTCTATTTTATGGTTTTTTGCCCCCAACCTAGTGTCTATATTCTCAAGTACTGAGGAAGTTATTCGACACGGAACTTTTTATTTACGTGCTCTTGCCATGACCACATGGAGTATTTCATTCTTCAATTGTGCACTTGGTCTATTAAACGGATCCGGGCATACGCTACATGCCATGTTTTTAGATGCAAGTCGCCTTTGGCTTATACGCATTCCGCTTATCATTATACTCGGAAACCTAACTTCACTTGGCGCTACTGCCGTTTGGTATGCAATTAGTATAAGTAATCTTGTCGCTGCAACTGTCGCCATTATTCTTATACTCACTGGCGTATGGAAAAAAACCAAAGTCAGAGATTTACATATTTTAAAATAACTTTTTTTTATGATATACTTATAGTGAAGGTAACTATAATATATATTATGAAATGGAGGTATTTTTTATGACGTATGTACAAAATTTACTCAACTCTTTTTTTAACTCAATTCCTTCTGTTATTTCAGCAATCTTGATTTTGATTTTAGCATTTTTGGTTGCTTTTATTGCAAAGGTAATTACAACTTCAGGACTAAAAAAATTCAAAGCAGACAAATATACAGATAAACTTGGATTGGCTGATGAAAAAACCGGTAGTTCAATTGAATTTATTGGAAAACTCGTTTTCTTTATTGTATTCTTACTATTCTTACCCGGTGCACTCGACCGCTTAGGTATGCAAAATGTTTCTCGACCTATTTCTGAACTTGTATCCACTTTTTTAAATTTCATTCCTAATCTTCTTGTTGCTGTTATTATACTTGTTATTGGTTTTTTTATTGCCAATATTATCCGTCAATTATTAAAACCAATATTAGTACGTTTACGCGTCGACAAGCTTCAAGAAAAAGCCGGTATTGAGACAAAAGATTCAACAACAATATCATCTGTATTGTCTTATGTCGTTTACATTCTTATTCTGATTCCTGTAGTTATCGCTGCTTTACAAGCACTTCGAATAACAGCAATCTCAGAGCCTGCGATTATGATGCTCAATAAGATTCTTTTATTTTTACCAAATATTTTTGTAGCCATCGGCATTCTTATTGTCGGAATCTTTATTAGTAAAATCGCTGCCAATCTATTAATTGCTTTGCTTGCAGGTGTTGGTGCAGATACGCTTCTAAAAAAAATCGCTCCAAAAGCAGATGCAGATAATATACCTTCACTCTCAAAAATTATCGGTGAATCTGTTCGATACATTATCATTCTTTTATTTGTCGTTGAAGCCATTAATGTTCTTCAACTCGATGTACTGCAATTTGTAGGTGCTGCTATTATTGCATATTTACCATTTGCAATTAGTGCACTCATCATTATTGGACTTGCACTTTTATTAACAACATGGGTAGAATCATTGATTCGCAAGAATTTTCCAAAAGCTAACCTATCCATTATGGCTGCCAAAACTGCTATTATGGTTTTAGCTGCCTTTATGGTTTTTAATCAATTAGGTATCGCTCAAACCATTGTAAATACCTTATTTATAATTGTCTTAAGCGCAATAGCTATTGCCTTTGCCATAGCATTTGGTGTTGGTGGGCGTCAATTTGCTGCCAATATGCTTAAAAAAGCCGAGTCTAAACTTGACGAAGAAACATCCGATACGCCTCTTAAATAAATAAAGCAAAAGCCTTACGATAACATGTTTTTTTGTTATCGTAAGGCTTTTTTTAATGTTGTGATTTATGAAACTTTTATGACGTCAAACCAGAAAACAACATTATTTTCTTCATTGTAACATCCATATGCTTGTCCTGAGACATTTTGTATGGCTCGAACAATAGATAGACCCAAACCATAGCTGCTTCTATCCGTGCCTCTTGCTTCATCTGCTTTATAAAATCCATCCCAAATATAATTCATGATTTTTTGTGGGATAGGTTGTCCTGAATTAATGACTGAAATTCGATACACGTCTTTTTTTTCTTCTATACGAATAGTGATGTTCTTTGTATAACTACAATATTTTCCTGCGTTTGATAGATAATTTGCTAAGATCTGTTCAAATCGGACAGGATCAACATTTCCAATCCCATCAATTAATTCAAGGGAAATATTTAGTTGTCTTTCATGAATGAATCCATAATATTTTTCTATAAAATTCTCAATTGCTTTTTTTAAAACTATGTTTTCATAATAAAAATCCATATAACCACTTTCAATTCGAGAAAGTTCGAGTATTTCATTTAATAATCGTTTCATTTTTGTTGATTCTTCAGCTATATACTTAATATACTTATGCTCTTGATCTCGGTCTTTAACAAATCCTTGTGTAATTTCATCTGCATAACCTTTAATTAATGCAAGGGGTGTTCTAAGCTCATGAGACGCATTTGAAATAAACTTCCTCTGTGATTCGACATCATTTTCGAGTTGTATATTTTGTTTTTGTAATGTATTCAATGCATCTTTTAACTTGATAGCTAACTGATGAATATCTGTACTTAAATTTTCCAACTCATCACCTGTTTCAATAATTAGCTCATGATCAAAATTCAGTTTGGAAAGTTCACCTACATGTGTTTGCATCATTCGAATAGGGCGAGTAAATCGTTTTGAGAGATGAGTCACCATAAAACCCGCAATCATTAGAAAAAGAAACGTTACACTTACAAGAAGTATATTGGCTTGACGAACACTATTTAATATGGGTTCAATTCCTTGAGTTAAATATATGGTCGTTTCTTCATCAATAACCATCTTTGCAATAAAAAGATGCGTTCCTTCTTTCTCATCATAAAGGGTTCCTAGCTGAGTTGTCTGATTAATCCACGACCAATCTTTTACAAATTGAGTTGGTATAAAAGGTTTTTTCAACTCTGGCCGATCATTACGGTCAAAATCATTCGGTCCACGAATTCCAATCTCTCGTGATGAAGAATAGACGATTTCTCCAAACTGCTCTACTGTAATATCATAACTATGCCCGGGATCTAGATTTCCAATTGCACTTCTCCATTCATCATCTGAATACTCAATTGCACTTAATAATTCCATACCTTCTATCATATCCGTTTTTACAGAATGATAATATAAAGGTTTTAACAGCAATGAATTCGCCAACAGAAGAACAACTGAAAAACTTAGCATAAAACCCATGACTTGAATTGTTAAGCGTTTTGAAATCGCCTTATTCTTCATAATTCACCTCAAAACGATAGCCATATCCATGTACAGTTTGTAGATAATCACCATGGCTTCCCAGTTGTTTTCGTAAACGATTAACATGTGTATCGACAGTACTTTCTGAACCTAAGTAATCATATCCCCAAACTTTTTCGAGTATTTGACCTCGACTAAGAGAAATCCCATGGTTCGTTGCGAGATAGACAAGCAGGTCATATTCTTTACGTTTTAAATCTGTTCGATTTCCTTGGAGGATAAGACTTCTTCCTTTTATATCAATAATCACCTCTCCAAACACGAGATTATTCTCATCTTTAGAAGACTTTTTCTCTTGTCCCACACGTCTTAAAACCGCTTCAATTCTTGCTGCCAAAACCATTGGGGTAAAAGGTTTGATTATATAATCATCCGCCCCATTTTCTAAACCGGCGACTTGATCATAATCTTCACCTTTTGCTGTCAGCATGATAATTGGACAAGATGAATAATCTCGAATACGTTTGCACGCCGTGAATCCATCCATTACAGGCATCATTACATCTAGTAATATCAAATCTGGCTCCATAACTTTAGTCATTGTAATCGCTTCTTCACCATTTGTGGCTTCAATGACTTGATATCCTCTGTTTTCAAGGATCATTCGAATCATCTCAAGTAATCTAGGATCATCATCAACAATTAAAATAGTTATTTTTTTCATATGGTTTTCCTTCCAAAGGCTATTCTTGAGGTAATTCAAGTGGGTCTTCACCGTTAGGATGTAGAGGTATCTCGCCTTCTATCCACACAGGACGCTCACCTTTTTGTCTTCCATTTTGAGGTCCACTACCTATACCACCTGTTGTTCCAAATGTCGTTATCGTATCTGTTAGTTCTATGGATGTATATAGTTCGTCATTAATGTATACATTATATGACTTACCTACTTGCAAATCAATAGAAGAATAGATTAAACTTTCAAATGCTTTTTCCGGTAAAAGCTCTACTAACGTTTCTTCAGTTTCGTTTGTTATACGTATTTTGACGCCTGCATTCATTGCAGAATCAAAGCCTATGACCATTGTATTAATCGTAGATACCTGACTTGGAGTTTGTAACATACCGCTACTTCCCACTGCAACTAAGTCTCCACCTGTCATTTCAAAGGTACCATTATAATCCAGACTTCCGTTACCATTGTTTATAGGACCACTTATAATTAGCTTACCACCTGTCATCCAAACATTTCCATTTGAATCTAATCCATCTCCATAACTATTAATCGATAATATTCCTCCATTAATATACAAACCAAAATCATAAGTTTTCCCTTCCATCATATCACCTCGACCAAGCGTTTCTGTAGATCCATCTGTAGCATTTACTCCATCATCACTTGCATTTATGGTCACTTCACCATCATTGATAATAATATCTTTGGCTTCAAGTCCTTCATATGAGTCTTCAATTAAAATAACACCACTATCAATTTGAAGTATTTGGTCTGCATGTACTCCGTCATCTTCAGTTGTCAACGTAATATTTCCTGATTGAATCATCACAGTATCATTACTATGTATGCTGTCATCAATGCTATTAACTTGGATTGTACCTGATTTTATATCAACCAGTATATCGGATTGAATTCCTTTCTGTTTTGCTTGAATATCTAGTGTAGCACCGGATATATGTACTAAATCGTTTCCTTTAATACCATTTCTACCTGCAACAATACTAAGTATAACATCATAGACTATTAAATCATCTTTACTTAAAATTGCAGTTTTATCACTTGTTGTAATCGTCAAGTCACCTGTGCCATTAATGACTAAATCTTCTTTTGAGTAAATGGCTCCGTTTGTTCTTTCTATCCCTAAGTCTTCTGCCTCTTCTTCTAGGTAAACAGATGTATCTTCAATCTTATTATTCGTGTCTTGTAATACAGTAATCACAGGTTCATCTGCCTGTTCGATATAAATTGGTGCATCAGAATTATTTGTTAAATTTACACCGGCTAATATTAGCTGAACTTGTCCTTCTTCTTCTGTATTAATACGAATCTGTCCATTATAATCTCCTACAAGTTTATACGATCCTATTCCAGTTATTTCAATGGAATCCTCATCAATCAATACGTAATCACTGTCGCTAGATGCCGAATTACCTTCTAATGAAATTACTACACTCTCTTCCACCTTTTCATTTAAATTATTGGTATTTGTTTCTGCTGCATCCGTTATATCTGGCACTTGCATTGAGCCACATGCTGATAACATTGCAATAATGACGGTTAAACTGATTACTCTACTTATTCGTTTTTTCACTTTAATTCCTCCTATGCTGCATAGTCGCCATCATAACTTAACATGGCTACACTAATAACATCATTTATTTGATCGATTGCATTTACTAAGTTACTTTTATCTGATTTTGTTCTGATCTCAATGGTTAACTCATATTGAGAGGGTACTTTTGTTTTTGATTTAATCTTATATTGGTTAAGCGATGAATCAAGTTCACCAAATATTTTTTCTTCAGCTTCACTATTGATATAAGATATTATAAGAAGATATGGTTCTAACCGAAGATCCATATTATTAAAAAATAGTAAAACACTTGTAATAAAAATAAATGAAATAAGTGCTAAAATATACAATCCTGCACCGGTAATAATACCGGTTCCAATTGCCCAAAACATATAAACAACATCAATCGGATCTTTTATCGAGGTCCTAAAACGAACAATTGAAAGTGCTCCCACCATACCTAATGATAAAACAATATTATTCGTGACTCCAATAATAATCATGGCTGAAATCATACTTAATACAACAAGCGATACATTAAATGTTTTTGAGTACATAACACCTTGAAATGTTTTTTTATAGACATAAAATATACCGACTCCAATAATGATCGCAACTATAAATGAAATACACATTTCTAATAAGGATAAAGCGCCTGTTGTTTGTTCAATAAAATCATTTTTAAATATATCATTAATCGTCATTTTATTATTTCCCCTTTTCTAATATTGCTTGCTTCGACATAATGTATATTTAGATACGCTTTGTCTTTTGGCAACATTTTGCTGTACAAGATTTTTAATGTGCATGGGTAAAAACCCAGTATATTTCACTTCAAGAATAACTTGGTTTGGCTCTAAAGCCGGTACATATAAATTATTACTATCAAACAGGTCTTGTCCGTGGGTCGAATGCCTTATGTCATGATCGAAAGTCACTCGAACATCCCCGTAATTATATACAAAGGTTTGCCGGTCATAATCAACAATGACTTTGGGTTTTAGTTTTCGCCGAATTCCATCAAGACAGAATTCCTGAATGAGTTCTTCGTCAGAGCTCATTCTTAATTTTTCATACTCACCATTAATAATCATCTGATACTGCTCGAATGTTAGCTTTGCTGATGCTTTGAATCCAACTTGATTATGTTTCACTTTTTTTTCCAAACGTATATGTTTTTGACCACCATTATAAATACGTATACGATATTTTTTGCGTTTCATTTGTCCAATAATATTATCTCCAAGTGCACTATTTGAATAATCATCAAAGTATAAACTCGTCACTTGGTAAAAACCCTGATCATCTGAATTTTGATCGTATGGGCATACATGTTGTATTCGTCGACTCATTACTTGTGCAGTGTTTGAATCAATAATATATTTCAATTCATTTCTATACATATGTTTTCCTCCATCTCTTGATATACCTATAATAAGATAGCGAATTAACCTTAACTTAACACATTTATGAACAAATTATGAACAAAAGGACAAGGATTTTATGCTAAAGTAGTGCACAAAAAAAAGGAGCAACCATGATTCTTGTCACTCCTATTGCTAGATCACATTATAATGATGCTCATCAAATCCCGATTAGCTTTAGACAATATCGGGAGAGTATGCTTCAATTCGCTAAAGATCGTAATATCTCCATTATTGACCTAGGTCTTTATTATCTTTAAACATTAAACACATCGACTTGTTCTGTTAGATTACTCGCAGACGCAGATATATTGGCTCCATATTTTGTAACTTTTTCAATACCATTCATCTGTTCTTGTAATGATGCGGTTACTTCTTCTGTTGATGCGGAATTTTCCTGAGCAATTGCTGTTAAATTATGTAAGGTATCAATCAATACATCTTTCATTTGATCAATTTGTTCTTCTGACAAATTTAAGTCATTAATGGCTTTTTCTGTTTCTTTAATCGCCTCTGAAATATCTTGAAACTTTTCTCGGCTCGTCGTAACCATCGTTGATTGCTTATTCGCAATAGCATAAACTTCATTCATCATTTTAACAACATCATTTGAATTGGTCTGCAAGCCATTAACAATGCCTTCGATCTCTTTTGTTGAATCGGTTGATTGTTCTGCCAACTTTCGGATTTCTTCTGCAACAACTGCAAATCCACGCCCCATTTCTCCGGCTCTAGCTGCTTCGATTGCTGCATTTAATGCAAGTAAGTTTGTTTGATCTGCAATATTGGCAATGACATTACTGGCTTCACTAATAGACTTTGCACTTTCATTTGTTTTTGTTATAATCGAATTAACTTCATGAATAGCTTTCATATTCTCTTCATTGGTATTTGTCAAATTATCAATGGATACTAGACCTTCTTGAACGTGATTATTCACTTTCTCAGATGATGCATTTAAGCGGGTCAAATATGTTTTATTTTGTTCTATTGTCTCGCCTAGTTTACTTACTTCTTGTGCACCATCTTCCGTGTTTTTCGCTTGATCAACGGCACCTTGTGCTATGCTTTCTACTGCCTTCGATATATTTACCGACGTAATGCGCACTTGTTCTAAATCATCATGCAATTCACTCGTAGTATGGTCTGTTGTCTTTGCACTCGACTGTATTTGATGAATCAAATCATTTAAACGTTCAATCGTTTTGTTTGTGGCATAGGACAAATCACCAAATTCATCATTTCTTTGCTTAGGTAACTGGATATTCAAATCACCTTCACTCATACGACCAAGAATTTCAATATAATCTTTTAATGGCTTAATCACCATATGCTGTAAAAAGAAAACGACAATAATATTGATGACTAGGATGTTGATTAGCGTGTTGATATAAACACCTAAATTACCGACATCGATTCCTATCCGACGAACCCCTTCATTAATTATTGATGAAATGGGTGCGCTTACTAAAAAAGTCATTGTAATAACCACAATAATCTTTGTCCGTAAGTTTTTAAAAAAATTCATAAAAATAATATCATTTAACATTGCCTTCATTTTCATTCTCCTTCTATAATTTCGCTTGCTTACTAGTATAACTCAAGTATAGGATAAAAACAAATATATTGACATAGAATACTGTTTCTGCTATGATGTACTCAATAACATATGTAACATATATAAATAATATGTTACATGACAAGGAGGAATTATATGAACACTACTGTAGCAATTATTATTAACGTGGTTGTAATGCTTTTATTGGTATTGGGATTGTATCAAATGCAAAAACGCCACATCTCTTTTACAAAGCGGGTTTTCTTAGGATTAGTTCTTGGTATTGTATTTGGTGCAATCCTTCAATTAATCTATGGAAACGGATCCAACGTCGTACAGGAATCAAATACATGGTTTGGAATCATTGGAACCGGATATGTTCGATTATTACGTATGATCGTTATTCCACTCATCTTTGTATCAATCATTAATGCTATCATTTCTCAAGATTCCAAAAACTTAGGTAAAATGGCATCCTTAATTATTGCCATACTACTAACTACAACAGCAATCTCGGCATTTGTAGGTGCTACAACAGCCAGTGTATTTAATCTCTCTTCTGAAGGATTGGTATCTGGTGATGCTGAGATTCAAGCCGGCGAACGTTTAGAATCAAGACTAGACGACTTTCAATCCAAACCTATTCAACAGCAGCTTATTGAAATAATTCCTATGAATCCAATATACGCAATGTCCGGTCAAGAAAGTTCATCCACGCTTTCAACCGTTTTGATTGCTGCACTTCTAGCGATTGCAGTCATCGGTCTCAAGCGAAAGAAACCTGAGTCTGCTGCATTTTTCGTTGATTTAATCCAATCACTCCATGATGTCGTTATGCGGTTAGTTACCCTAATTCTTCGACTAACACCCTATGGTGTTCTTGCTTTAATGACACGAATGGTCTCAACAAGTAATTTCAGTGAAATCTTAAGGCTGTTTAATTTTGTGCTTGCATCCTATGTTGCACTTATAATTATGTTTGCTATTCACTTAATTATACTTACTTTTGTAAAATTGAATCCATTGACCTATCTTAAGAAAATAGCACCGGTACTATCTTTTGCTTTCACATCACGAAGTAGCGCAGGGACTCTACCTCTAAATGTAGAGACTCAAATTGATGATCTTGGTGTTTCAGAAGGACATGCCAACCTATCTGCTTCTCTAGGAACAAGCATCGGTCAAAATGGATGTGCAGGAATCTATCCGGCTATGCTCGCTGTGATGATTGCACCAACTGTTGGCATAAATCCACTCGAGCCCGGATTTTTGATTAAACTCATCATTATAACCGCTCTTGCTTCATTTGGAATTGCCGGTGTTGGTGGTGGTGCAACATTCGCCGCATTAACAGTATTATCGGCATTAGGACTTCCTGTTGCTTTAGTTGGTTTACTTATTGCCATCGAACCACTTATTGACATGGGTCGTACGGCATTAAATGTCAGTGGTTCTGTTGTTTCCGGTCTTGTATCAGGACGCATGATGGATAAAGTCGATTTATCGATTTATAATGGTAAAGAAAAAAAAGCTGAAAGCTTCTAAGGCATCATTGAAACTCCCTAAAAAACGCAATCAGAATTATTGATTGCGTTTTTTTTTGGTAATTGACCTATGATTTTATTGGTACACGATACTTTGCTTTTCCTGTATAGTATGAATTATATAAGATTCTATAAGTATGTTAAGGAGGCACTATGGACTATTCAAAAAAACTATGGTTTGATCAAGAGGCAAAGCGTTTCGTTGAAGCCTTACCACTCGGTAATGGAAAACTGGGTGCTATGGATTATGGCAATGGACTTTTTTCTTTAAATGAAAAAACACTTTGGTCCGGCTATCCCAAAGATGATTTCGGGATTATGGATAGAGACGTATTAAGAAAATCAAGAAAACTTATACAAGAAGGCTACATTGAAGATGCAGAAAAAATTATTCAAACAAACTTACAAGGAGATTACAAATCAACCTATCTTCCTTTGGGTCAACTCCAGTTGCTTTTTGACCGAAAACCCTTTCAGTGTTCCTATCGTGAGCTTGACTTAGAAATGGGATCTACCTTAAGTCAAAATTCCAAAGACCAACTATTTAGCTATGTCAGTCACAAATACAATATCGGCCTTATTCAATATACCGGAAAGAAACACGTATCCCTAAATTGGCTTCCATTCTTAGAACACGGAAGCTTTGAATCTACTGAAGACCATTATTTTTACAAGCTACAATGCCCAAGTAAAGTACCTTCATATGAAGAAGGTCATCTCCCTATAGAATATGACCATAATCAATCAACGGTTAAAGCTGTTCTTGTTGTCGAAAAACGCGTAACTGATGACGGTCTTGTTTTCTTATGGACCATTTTAACAAATTATGTGGATGGTGGAAAAGTAAGTGAATTATCCTTTAATCAATTAAAAGCAAATGCTCTCGATCATTTATCCAAAGCCAGCTCTTTGGAAGACATCGGCCAAGAACATCGCAATCATATGCAAGCTCTGTTTTCACGGAGCACTTTGTCTCTTCCTCATAACCCAAACAGTGCCATCCCAACCGATCAGCGCCGTATATCTTATCGTACAGACCCGACAGACGGAAGTCTTATCAGTTTATATTTTCATTATGGTCGTTATCTCCTCTATTCCAGTTCATGGAAGACATCCCTTCCTTCAAATCTTCAAGGACTCTGGAATGAAGAACTTCGGGCACCTTGGTGCAGCAATTATACAACAAATATTAATTTAGAAATGAATTATTGGCCTGCTAAGACCAGTCGTATTCATGAGAGCTATGAAAGTCTTGAACATTTTTTAGTCAACCTTTCTTCAAAAGCAAGCAATCACGGATTTGTTTTTCACCATAATCTCGATGCCTGGTTGTCTTGTTCTCCGGCTCACGGTTCTCCAAGTTGGGCTTTTTGGCCCATGGCTCCCGTATGGCTCAGCTTTCATCTGTTTGACCACCTTGAAGAAGGGGAAGCAAAGACCCAAACATCTATTTTCAATTATTTAGACCAAGTGGCTCTTTTCTTAGATGGGTGGCTCTTTCAGGGTGATGATGGATATTACCATACCTGTCCATCGACCTCCCCTGAAAATCAATATGTCTTAGAAAATGGATATATTGCTTCAGTTAGTGATACAACAACCATGGATCAAATGCTTATCCGTTCATTTTGCCATAAATATCAACAATTCAGGTCTGATTCGTCCATTGCACATAGTTTACGTGAAAAAGTGAATCAGCTTCCTCCGATTCCCATTCATCCTGAGGGTTACTTACAAGAATGGCAAGGACCTGTCCTTGAAAATGATATCGGCCACCGCCACGTATCCCATCTTGTCGGTTTCTTCCCGGATGATTTTGCCTTTTCATTGGGACCTGACTATGTTGAAGCCGGAAAAAAAGCCTTGCACCGGCGAGTTGCTGATGGAGGCGACTTTACCAGCTGGCATTGTACATGGATTATCAACCTATTTGCTCGCTTTCAAGAGCCAGGATATGTTCGCAAATATTTAGATATTATGATTGGTGAACTTACCTGTCCCAACCTCTTTTCCTCACATCGACGAAGGATGGACGGCGACGAGCTTTTTCAAATTGACGGCAACTTCGGCGGTACACGGGCAATCATAGAAATGTTTGTGCACGAAATCAATGATCATCTCCATATTCTTCCGGTTGGTAATTTAGGTTTTGGTGAAGGTAAGCTTGATAGTATTGCACTAAAAAAAGGACATCTTGTGTCCTTAGTTTGGGGGAAAACGATTGAGCTTACCATCCAACCCGCAAAGAGCCACTCAATCACCATTACATATCAAAAGCAAACAAAAAACATTGGCTTAACTCTCGGTCAAGAAATAAGGGTAACATTCATATAAAAAAGAGGCAAAGCCTCTTTTTTATATGGTAACCTTTATATCTCTTGATGAAAATCCAAAATGGAATTTTAATTTTTTGCTTAAATGTGCTATGTCTTTTTTGTCAATGGTTATCCTTACAGATTCTTCTGACTTTGCTGCGACAAATACTTTTTTAAAGCCTTTAAGTTCTCTTATGGGACGCTTGCCTTTAGGTTCTTCGTCTTCAACATAAGCTTGAATAACTTCTTTTCCGTCAACTGTACTAGTGTTTTTTAAGGTCATAGTAAAGGTAAAGGTCTCTTCATTTTCTGTCTTTTCAATGTCAGCCAAGGCAAATTGACTATAATTTAATCCATGGCCAAAGGCATATAAGGGTTCAATCTGTTCATAATCAAAGTAACGATATCCAACGAATACACCTTCATGATAGTGGACCGTTTCATCGCCCGGAAACTCACCTAGGCGTTCAGACGGGTAATCATTTAATGCTTTTGCCATGGTAAAAGGTAGCTTTCCTGATGGATTCACCTTGCCAAAAATTACATTTGCAAGGGCTGTCCCACCTTCCATTCCATTATACCATGTATGAATAAGTGCTTTAGAATAGGTTTTTGCTATTGTTAAATCCACTGCTGAACCACTCATATTAACCACAAGGAGATTGGGGTTTACTGCATGTAACTCTTGAATTAACCGGTCTTGTCCAAAGGGAAGTTGATAGGATTGACGGTCTTTGCCTTCTGTATCAAAATCATGGTTTAATCCTCCGACAAAGATGACCAAGTCGTTTTGACTAGCCATACGAAGGGCTGTCATGCGAAGATTTGATAACTGATCTTGAGTAACATCAGGTTGGCAACTATAGCCTTGCACATATGTAATTTGATGATTGCCCCCTAAATGGTGATGTATACCGGCTAATGGTGTTTTCTCATATAAGGCTTTAATCTCAGCACTTCCTCCACCTAAGCTATGTTGACGGTTTGCATTATCACCAATCACAACAATACGTTGATAATCCTCTGGATTAAGTGGCAAGAAACTCGCTTTATTCTCTAATAAAACAATGGATTCCTCAGCTGTTGTCAAGGTATTTGTTTGATGTTCATAGCTATTATACTTACCCTGCTTCCTAGGACCTTCAAGCATATGAATACGCTCCATAAGGTGAAGAATTCGTTCCACTTTTTCATCAACGAGGGCTTCATCAATGATTCCATCCATCACTTTTTGATAAAGTGAGTCTGCGTAGTAGTAGGAATCGAAGTCATCCGTCACACTCATTTCAATATCTAGCCCTGCTTCCATGGCTTGGTCTGTCGAATGGCATGCCCCCCAATCAGAGATCACAATGCCATCATATCCCCAGCGGCCTCTTAAGATATCTTGTAATAAGAATGTGCTTTCACATGCATAGTCTCCACGAAATTTATTATAGGCGCCCATAAAGGTATATGCATTTCCTTCATCAACACAGGCTTTGAATCCAGGTAAATAGATTTCTTCTAAAGCTTGATCATCAACTTCCACATTGACTTCTAGACGATTGGTCTCTTGGTTATTGAGGGCAAAGTGCTTCACGCAAGCTGCTACATCATTTTCTTGAATACCCCGGACAATTGGTGGGGCCATCTTCGTAATGAGAAAGGGATCTTCACTCATGTATTCAAAGTTACGTCCGCAAAAAGGGTGTCGTATAATATTAATTCCCGGTGCCAAAATAACATCTTTTCCTCTGCCTCTCGTTTCTGCACCTAAATCTTGTCCGAATATATATGCAAGTTCCGGATTCCATGTCGCTGCTAAGGCTGTATTGGATGGAAAATAGGTCACATAATCACTTGACAAGCCCTTAGCAATCCATGATGCTTTGGGGAAATCGTGGCGAACTCCCATGGGTCCATCCGACATTTTTAATGGTGGAATTCCTAATCGCTTTACACCTTTGGTTTGAAAGAAACCATCGCCATGAAGTAGTCCGATTTTTTCTTCTAAGGTCATTTGTTCAATTAACTTCATAATATCTCCTTTTTCTCTTTTTTCTTATTCTATCAAAAACAGAACAAGAACTCTACCTAAAAAAATCTAGATATAAATGCAATACAGGTATAATATATCTGGTGGTTATGTTATCAAATGTATGGTATCATAATTTTCAAAGATATTATCATTCGAAAGGGGTCCCTATGCTAAAGCGACAACTATACATCGTTTATATTGTTTCGATTTTTATTCCGATTCTATTGATTGGTTCTTATCTTGTCTATAATAACTACTCTATGCTTTATGATCATCACGAATCTATGCTCGTATCTGATAATCTTCGTGTGCGTAGTATTGTCTTTGAAACAACAACCTCAATCACGAATATTTGTGATGCCATTGCAGAAAATAAAGAACTTATGACTTTGCTTCAGGCCAATTATCCATCCCAAGATGATGCTATAAATGCATTAGAGGCTTCAGAAGTCATAAGTTCACACTACAGTCGCCATACGGATATAGCCTCAATTACACTATATACTGAAAATCCGACATTAACTTCATATGAACATATTGTTGCCATTGACGAACACAATCGTGAATGGTTCAATGAAAAAACACGTTCTGTTGGCTATTTTTGGTCAGTTGATCATGTCACCAATAACTTTGGTGTTGAACATGATGAGCTACAGCTCACTCACAAAATAAATGTTCCGGGAAGTTCCTATAATGCGCTTCTTACTATAAACGTCAGTAATAATTATCTTAAAAATCGTGTTGTTAATAATGATCTTGATGTCGATATTACGACCAATGATTCTCCTGTTTTTTTTAGTTCCTGGGGACAGACCGGAAAGATTCCGGATTTTTCCAACTATCAAGAGGAAGATTTTTTTTCTTATTCGGGCATTACGAATTATTTCGGTCATAATCTTCTTATGGAAGCATCAACCTATAAACCCATAAAATCCAACGATCGTATTTATCTGTTTTCAACCGATCCTCAAGCCTTAAACGCTATTCGTCACCTTGTTTTAAATGCCGGCCTTATTGTCTTGATTAGTTTACTCATTCCACTTATTCTCATTATTAAATACACGAAGCAACTGATAACGCGGGTCGACACACTACGTCGCGAAATGCATCGCGTCACCGGGGGTGATTATAATATTATCGAAACCTTTAAAGGGAATGATGAACTTGCCGAACTCTTTTCGGATCTAAAAATCATGATTACTTCAATTAACGAACGCGACCAAGCCATTTTTGATGGTCAAATAAAACATCAACAGTTAATCAATCATCAGCAAAAAATGGAAATGGAGATTTTATCAAGTAAGATTAATCCACATTTTTTATATAACACATTGGAAACCATTCGCATGAAAGCTTTTAATGTAGATGATTTAGAAGTTGCAAATGCAATCAAATTATTAGGACGTTACATGCGATACAATCTTGAAAGTACCGGAGAACAAACCACCTTACAAGAAGAATTAAATTATATTGAAATCTATTTAAAAATTCAAAAATTACGGTTCACTTCAAGAATTAACTACAAAATTATCATTGATGATAACATTCACCTTTCCCAAATAAAGATTATGCCACTGTTGATTCAACCTATTGTTGAAAATGCTATACTCCATGGTCATGAAGAAACACTTGAAGACGGACTGATTGAAATAAAAGTTTTAGATTATAATACCAATGTACTCATTCAAGTTATTGATAACGGAAGCGGAATGGATGAAGATACACTCAATCGATTAAAGCCAACTTTAACTAGTGATATAAGGCCCCTTAAAAGCAGTTTTGGTTTGTATAACATTCAAAAACGGATTCAATTGTCCTATGGGGATGACCATGGGCTAGATATTAAATCTTCACTAGGTCAAGGTACCTTGATTCAGTTTATGGTACCAAAATCATAAAGGAGGACGTGACATGTTAACCGTATATATTGCAGATGATGAAGAAGTTGTTCGTAACGGACTGAAAAAAATTATCAATTGGCAAGAATTAGGCTTTGAAATCTGTGGTGAAGCCGGTAATGGTCTCACTGCATATAATGAAATACGTGAAAAAAAACCGGATCTCATTTTACTCGATATCCGTATGCCCAAACTTCAAGGTCTTGACTTAGCCTATCAGCTAAGAGAAGAAGGCATCACAGGGCGAATAATAATACTCAGTGGCTATTCTGAATTCAAATATGCCCAAGACGCCATTAAATGCGACGTTGATTTTTACTTAACCAAACCGATAGATGAGGAAGAACTCCTTGCTGCCGTTGAGCACATACGCTCCATTGTTCAAAAGAAAAAACTTCACAATGAACATTTGAATTATTACCAGGAAAAAGCAAAATATAAGATACTAGAAGACATGATTCATGAAGAACGCTTAAATCTAGCAAGCATTAACTATTCGCTCGGTGAGTTAAATCTAGAAGCTGATTTTTATCAAGTCCTTTTGCTACATGGTAATACCTCATATAAACATTTATGCCAGAAACTGAATGTTCCACTTGAAACAAATCAAATAGAACGTTTAAAAAAAGATGACCAAGACGTCCTTTTATTAAAAGGCGAATTAATCATCCGTCGTTTGCAACAAATAGCTCAAGAAGAAAATTCATCGTCAAACCAACACTATTTCATTGCTGTTGGTGGTGTTGTGTCCGGAATCAATGATATTTACTACTCCTATCACGAAGCACTTGCTGTTATGGAACGTTACTTTTTCTTTGATAATTACACGTGCATTGCCACAAAAGACGATCTACCCACCGGAAATCAATTTACCGAAAAACTGACAATCAAAGATTCCAAAAAATTTGGGCAGAATATCTATGATGAAATTAAAATGCACCATCTAAAAGAAAGCATTCTTCTGATTCAAAATTTACACCAACAACTCACCTATGCCAAGAACAGCGCAGAATCGATAAAAAGCTTTCTTGCCGGTATGTACCTATATATTCTAAACGAGTTCAAAAAAGATTATCCCCATTATAATGAAGAAGTACTTACCAACGCTGAAATTATTCAATGGATACATGAGCGTAGCTATTTACAGGAAATCATTGAGTTCATCGAAAAGAAAGTACATACCATGATTGAATGTATTACCACAAATCAATCCGAAAATATCATTGATGAAATTACAGAGTATATCGAGAGGCATTATGCTCAAGATATTAAACTCAAATCCTTAGCTCCCAAGTTTGGTTATAACAGCTCCTATTTAGGAAAAATTTTCTCTAAACAAAGCGGAAAAAGCTTCAATGATTATTTACACTACATTCGCACCCAAAAGGCAAAAGAGCTTTTAGAAAAAAATGAATATAAAGTATATGAAGTCGCCGAAATTGTTGGCTATAAAAACGTTGATTATTTTCATCTAAAGTTTAAAAGCTTTGTCGGCGTAACCCCTAATGAATATCGAAGCACTTTATGATTTTAAATACTCTAACTTCTCCAGGACCTATTGATAAAAAAGCAAGCGGAAAAAGTGATTACTTTTCCGCTTGCTTTTATTTATTCTGCTTTTATTTATCTAGCTTCTGCTCTTGCTGCTTCTTGTTCTTTGGCTACTTCCATGTCAAATTCCAAGACAGTATTATAACCAATTTCATTCACTGTATTTTGCATATCTTCAAGAATCGCATCAAACTCTGCATCATCATTTGCATAAATCATCTTCCATGAATTCTCAACAATAATTGATCGACATTGGGCTCTTAAGGTGCTGATTTCAGAAGGTTCTGCAGGTGCTATATAATCCGTTCCGGGAGCAACAACATATTGATCATCTTTTTCAAGATACTCTATTGTTGACAATGCGCCCATTTCTTCTTGCCATGATACATCAAGTGGTGTGGAATTCAATTCAATTACTGACTCCCATTGTGTATAATCATAAGGGAAATCATAACCTTCAACGGTATCAATCGGAAGAACTGTTGTAAAGTTTAATTGACTGATTCCATCTTTCCATGAACCGCCACCCCACTCTTCCGGCATTGTTGCATCACCATTAAGAAGTGCTTCTTTTCCAAATTCTGTTAATTGTGGCTTATTATCTACAAGTTCCCACGTTAAGCCCTCCGGTCCACATGTTCCGGCTGTTTGTGCTGTACTCATCATAATTCCTTCCGGTGAATATAGCCAGTCAAGAAAATCAACCATACGTTCAGGATCTTGAGCTTTTGATCCAACACCTACAACATACTTGGCACCACTTGGTGTTGCACCATATGAAAAAATGTTTAGATCTTCTATTGGAGCAATCATAAATCCTTTTCCAGCTTCTTTGTTTGCGGTTGTATTATATGCTGCTTGTCCTAACCAAGGCCATGGTGAAAACAAAATAGCACCGTCTACATATTTATTATATAATGTGTCATAGTTTTGTGTTGTACTTTCAGGGTCTAATATTCCCATTTGATTCGCTTCATAATAAAACTTCAGCGCACGAACATATTCCGAGTCACTCTCAATAATGCTTTGAAAATCCGTTCCGTCTGCCTTTGCTAGGACAAAACCTAGCTCATCATATCCATAAAAGCAGGTCGGTTGCTTAGCTAATGTCATCATATTACCATCCCAATCCCCAAACAATGACAAGGCATAGGTTTTGCTTCCTGAATCTGATGTAGGATATGCATCTTGCATCTGCTTAAGTACCGGTAGCAAATCTTCTAATGTCGACATTTTCGGTGACCCGATCTCTGTATAATAATCCCAACGAAGATAGGGTCCGAATGTTAAATCTAACCCTTCAGATGGTGTTGTCGCCGGTTCATTTGAAACACTTGAAGGTATTGCAAAGATACTCGTTTCCGGAGAATCAATCGTAGTGCGAATCATATCAAGTGCCGCTTCATATTGCATAATGTGAGGCATGCGATCTGAATATTCTTGCAAATCAAGCATAAGTTCAGCTCTAACAGTATCCGCAAGACGACCGTTTTCAGCACCGATCATCACGATATCCCCAAGATTTCCTGCAGCTGACCGTGTCTGAAACAAGGTATCTCCACCACCTGCTACATTGGGTGCGATAATGTTTAATTCCATATTAAACTTTTCTTTGACGATTTCTCCGAACCATCCGGATTGAATTCCTTGATAATTTGCCTGTGAAGAAAATACATCCACGGTAATGAATTCATCATAAGGGCTTTGATTTTCCTCGTCTGAATCATTGCCTTGTGTATTTGATGAGGTCTCATTTGAACCTTCATTCGTATCCTCATTATCCCCGCAAGCAGTAAAAAGTGACAGTGTTAAAACTAAAACCAACATAAAGCTCAATAACTTTTTAAACCGTTCTTTCATTTGTAAAATCCTCCTTAAATTATAATAGCATATATGACATTGGAAATCACTCCATAACGTCCCTTTATTAACCTTTGACCGAACCGATCATAATACCTTTCACAAAATATCTTTGGAATATGGGATAAATAAATAAGATGGGTAATACGACAATGACGGAAATCGTCATCCGTACTGATGTCGGTGTCTGTTGCATTGCTAAAGCCTGCATATTTTGACCTGTTGCCCCACTGTTTTTCATGAGCATGGCCAAAGAATTGGCTTGATTCAAATAAGTATATAGTAAGTACTGTAGCGAATATAACTTTTGGTCTGTTACGAAAACAAGTGTATCTTGAAAGGAATTCCACTGACCAACAGCTGAAAAAATAGCAATAGTTGCCAGGATTGGCTTTGAAATCGGAAAAATCACCTTCCAAAATATTGTTAAAATCCCTGCTCCATCAATTTCTGCCGCTTCTTGAAGGGATGGTGAAATGGATTCTACATAAGTTTTCACAAGAATAATGTTAAATGGTTGTACAATCAGTGGAATAATATATACCCAGAATGTATTGGTTAATTGAAGATTACGCATAATAAGATATATGGGTATCAATCCCGCGTTAAAGTACATGGTAACGACAATAAAACGATACCAAAATTTTCGCCCCCACATTTTTTTCTGAGTAAACATAAACCCTAGATATCCGGAAGCAATCGTCGTCAACAAGGTTCCTAATGCAGTTCTTGCAACAGAAATAAAGGCTGCACGACCTAATCCACTTAACTGTATGATTTGTTTATAATTCTCAAAATGTATCTCTTTTGGTAACCACATAATGGATCCATTGGCCGACAAATGATTGGCGCTGATTGAATTAATAATTAGATAATAAAAAGGATAGACACATATAAAGGTGAACACTGTAAATCCTAAATAGTTGATAATATTAAACATGACACTAGTCATACTGTATTTTTCTTTTCCGATTCTAATCTCTCGCTCCATAGCTGCCTCCTAAATAATTGACTCGTCACGAACTTTTTTTGACAACCCGTTTACTGATACTAATAACGTCACACTAATCAATGATTTTAGAACACTAATCGCTGTTGCTAGGGGAATACTATTACTTGTTCCAATCCCTAAGTTATATACATATAAATCTAAAACCTGAATCTGCTCTTTATTAAATGCATTTTGAAATACAAAATATTGATCCATACCATTATTTAAAAAGTTGGCAATACTTAACATTAGTAAAACAAAATATGTGGGAATCATTGCGGGCAAGGTAATATGTCGCATAAGATGAAAGCGGTTAGCCCCATCCACTTTAGCGGCTTCATAAAGTTCTTGGTCCGTTCCTGCAATGGCCGCAAGATACAAGATAGCGCCCCAACCTAATCCCTTCCATGTTGACCACAATAACATTTTCAAATAGGTGTGATCACCACTATCTAAGATTTTAATGGGTTGATCTACAATACCTAAATCAACAAGTACTGAGTTTACCATTCCTGAATTTGAGAATAAAGCAAACGCAACAGCATATACGAGGACCCAACTAATAAAATTAGGTAGCGTCGTCAAGGTCTGAACAATGCGCTTAAACTTACTCGCCTTAATTTCATTAAGAAAAATAGCAAAAATCAAGGGTAAACCGGATGTTAAAATCATTAAGGAACTCATTGTAAAGGTATTTTTAAGCACTTGTAACAATTGTTTGATTTGTCCGGTGTTGGAAAAAAGATATTTGAACCATTTAAGACCTACAAATTCAGATTGAGACAGTTTTAATGGCGGTCTATAATCATATAAAGAATATATCCAACCATACAGTGGATAATATGCAAATAATAATACCAAAATTAAAAAAGGTGCAATCATAAGAAAATATTTAAAGCCTTGCGCCTTTTTTTTTGCTACTAGATGTTTTTGAGAATCCATTGTTTCCCTCCTTGGTGTTCTTTCTATTATGTAAATATTCTAGCAATTACGGACGATTTGTAGTACCTATTAAATTAAAGAACCAATACACAAAAAAAGAGATGCAAAGTTGCAATCTCTAATTTGTTGGGTAATTTTCAATCTGTCCCTTTCTATTATTTGCTTTCTGTCACTTTTAAAGAAGACACTTTTGTTTTATAATAAAGGCAAATGATTTACTAAAATAATATGTGTTTAAAAATAAGGAGATGCCTATGAATTCTCAACGAACGATTACGACCAAATCTATTATAATTGCCGCTTTATTTATTGCCATTGTTTTTGTCGCAACCTATGCTGTACAGATTCCTTTACCTGGAATTGCAACCGGTGGACTGATCCATTTAGGTAATGTCGCTTTATTTACCATCGCTGTGATTTTTGGGAAACGCTATGGGGCGATTTCCGGCGCCTTTGGGATGGCACTTTTTGATATACTATCCCCTTGGATTATATGGGCCCCAGGAACCTTTGTTATTCGAGGCATTATGGGATATATAGTTGGTTCAATCGCAAAGGGTGGACGCCAACAACAATCCATTAGCCCCTTTCGCTTAATGCTTGCCATGATTTTGCCTAGTATCTGGATGATTGCAGGATACTTTGGGTACAATCTACTACTGTATCAAAATGTTCCCGCAGCTGTCGCCTCCTTACCCGGTGATATAACTCAAGCTGTTGCCGGCATCGCCATTGCAACACCGGTTATACTCCTTATCGAAAAATCAGGCACCTCAAATCGCTTAGCCCTATTAGCCGCAGAAAGGTAGGAACTTGAATATGAAAGAAAAACTTATTATGACACCTGGTCCAACAGCGATTCCACCTGAAGTTCTTGTAAAAATGTCAGATAGCTTTATGCATCCAAGTATTGATCATGAATTTCTAGAGATTTATAAGCAAACCACACAGCGCCTTCAACAGATTATGCATACCAAAGAAGACGTTCTTATCTTAAATGGTGAAGGAATTCTTGGACTTGAAGCCGCATGCGCCTCACTCATCGAACCCGGTGATTCCGTTTTGGTCATCTCAAATGGAATCTTTGGTGCTGGCTTTGCTGATTTTGCTACAATGTATGGGGGAAAAGTCAGCCTTTATGAAGTTAATGATAGGGAGCCCATAGATGTCCATGCATTGAAAAACTTTTTAGACCACAATCATGATTTTGCTGTCGCTACCATGGTCCATTGCGAAACTCCCTCCGGGTTGGTCAATCCCATTGATGAGATTTGTCCTTTGCTCAAATCCTATGGTATTGTCACCATTGTTGACTCTGTTTCAGCTATTGGAGGTATCGAAGTGTATACCGACAAGTGGCAAATCGATATTCTATTAGGTGGGTCCCAAAAATGTTTATCTGCACCGAGCGGATTAACTTTTTTAAGTCTTAGTCAAGCAGCTAAAGAAAAAATACAAAAAAGAAATCATCCCATTATCGGGTTTTATGCAAACCTAACGATTTGGGATGATTGGTATGAAAAGAAAAAATTTCCCTATACACAGCCAGTTAATGAGATTAAAGCTCTAAATGAAGCTGCAAAACGTGTCCTTGACGATCCGGATGTGTATGCACGCCATCACCGAGAAGCACAAAAAGTGCGAACAGCACTTTCTGAACTTAAGCTTGAACTCTACCCAAAATCCGGTTTTTCAGATACGGTTACAGCCTTTAAGGTGCCCGATGGTTATGATGACACCACCCTCCGTCAGTATCTACTGGACGAAGAAGGTATTATGCTTGCCGGTTCTTTAGGATACTTACAGGGCAAAGTCATTCGCATCGGACACATGGGTTATCACTGTTATTCTGAAAAAGTGGATCGTGTGATAGAAGCACTGGCTAATTATTTAAAAGCAAGGACAAATTCGTAGCGGTGATTTTTTTCAGTACTGATTTGATATTGTTTTTTAGGTTGTGCTCCCCAACTATCATCACCGGCAATACCGCGTTGATATCCGTTAATTCGAACGACCGTTTTTGTAGAATCAGGCATAAGGTGGGGATGTGTATAGGTCTCAATTTCATATGGGGTAAATCCTAATGCAGTCACTTCAACCGGTACTGAAGCCATAATCTGTAATCCATGTAGATTTTTTTTATCGATGACTTCCATAAAACGGACATCGGTTTTGTTTCCACATTCTTGTGGTCGAATATATGGAACCCATTCGTCTTTGACTGTCGATTCAAAAAAGCCAATATAGGCGCTTTCTTTACGGTCGGAATAGTTGGAATGGGGTCCTCTTCCATACCATTTTAAAGAATCAAATTCTGCATTCATCTGAATCATCAATCCATATGCCGGTATTTGAGGTAAGCGACGTGACGGTTTAATATCCATAGTAATCTTAATCCGTCCTTCAACATCGATTAAGTAAGTCATAACCACAAAACTTTCATCATTAATCGGTAATTGATATAATGTCTTGACTTGAATATAACTAACTTCATTAATATCAACAGAAGCCAATTCAAAGTCCTTTAATTGCATTTGATTTGGCATTTCTCTCCAAACACCACACTCTTCTAACATATGGTTTCCAAGATCATTATCCGTTAAAGCTCGCCAAAAACAAGGCATGATTGCTTCAACCAACATATCTTCTTGGTGAACGCTATATTGTTCGATCCAACCGGTCTCTTTGTTGAAGCTTATTTTAAAACCATCTCCGGAGATGACAAATCCTGAGTCAACTTCTTCCATAATAATATAGGGATAGTCATTGGCCACTTTTGATAAACTTGCAAATCGTCCTTCTAAGCTATCCGGTAAATTTTTCGCTGTATAGGGTAATGTCAGCTGCGAGAATCCAAGTACATATCCTTTGGGTGCGTAATTTGTCTCTTCAGCCAAGGCATAGGACACGTTTAATTGATAGAAACCGTCACCGTCAAAAAGGCCTTTATTCAGTTCTGAAAGAACCACTTCGCGAGCTTCTCCTGCAGGTATATATGCATCTATAGCACCTGATGCAATAGGCTTACCATCTTTTTCGATTGTATAGTCTATGTTAAAATAATCGGAATCTAAAAATAGATTTCTGTTTTCTATTTGAATACGTCCTTCTTTTAGATCAATGGGTGTCACTTCCATCGTTTGATAGCATTTTTTCACTTCAAGGAGTTTCGGTGTCACCGTACGGTCCGCAAGAACTAGTCCATTACCACAGAAGAAGTTATCATTGGGAGATTCTCCAAAATCGCCACCATATGCATAGAATTTTTGTCCATTTTCTTCTTTTAATAAAGCTTGATCAACCCAATCCCAAATAAATCCACCTAAAAGTGCATCATATTTTCTAAACAAATCCAAATATAAGTGCAGCCCACCGCAGCTTGTTCCCATGGCATGGCTATACTCGCACAATAAAATAGGCTTTTGTGGATTGTATTTTGCATAGTTTTCTAACATTTCCGGTGTCGTATACATCTGGCTTTCGATATCAGTAACATAATCAAACTTTCGATCATGAAATGTACCTTCATAATGAATTGCACGGGTGGTATCGATTGCTAGAATGGCATGACGCATATGGGCAAAATTCAGACCACCATAGGATTCATTACCAAGGGACCACATAATAATTGATGGATGATTACGGTCACGTTTAACCATAGAAACAGCACGGTCAACAACGGCATCTTTCCATTCGCTCTTACTTCCGGGAATTGCACTTTCTTGAAGTGTTTGAACCTCTTGATATTTCCATGTTCCATGAGTCTCTAGATTGGTTTCATCAATAACATAGAGGCCTAACTCATCACATAAATCATAGAAAAACGGATGATTTGGATAATGCGACGTTCGAACAGCATTAATATTATGCTGTTTCATAAGGATGAGATCTTTACGCGTATCTTCAAAATCAATCGCTCGACCTTTTTCCGGATGAAATTCATGACGATTAGTTCCTAGTAGAAGAACGGCTTTACCATTAACCAACATTTGTGTCTGTTCAATACGCACGTCTCTAAATCCAATTCGTGTTGAACGGTATTCAACTGTTTCACCGGATTGATTTTTAACTTCAAGAACAAGCATATATAAGTTTGGAATCTCTGCACTCCAAAGTTTTGGGTTTTCTATGGTAAGCGTGGTGGTATAACTTTGCCCTTTAGCTTCCACATCTTTGGCCACATCAAAACTCTGCAAAGCTTTTTCTCCATCAAAAAGTGTGCCTCTAATGGTATATAGAGATTCACTTTCATCCTCATATGAGGACAAAACAGCTTCAATCTCTACATGACTTTTTTTATAGTCTTCCTCAAACCTTGTAACAATAGAATAATCATCAATCCATGCTTGCCCGACCGTATATAAAAAGACGTCTCTAAAGATTCCACTTAAGCGCCAAAAATCTTGATCTTCTAACCAACTTGCATCACTCCATCGAAACACTTCAACTGCCAACTTATTTTGGCCTTCTTTTAGATAAGGTGTTAAGTCAAAATCTGCATTTGTAAAACTGTCCTCGCTATATCCAATACAGTCTCCATTGACATATATATAAAAAGCGGATTCTACACCTTGGAAACTAATAAACACCGGATGGTCTTTAAAGTTTTCCTTCAATTCAAAATATTTAACGTAATGACCGACCGGATTATATTTAACCGGTGCATTAGGCGCAATAACTTCTTCTGTATCAACCCACGGGTATGTAACATTGGTATACTGCGGATAGTCATAACCTTCCATTTGCCAGTTTGAAGGAACTTTAATCTGATCCCAGTCATCAAGATTATAGTCCATATGTTCAAATCCATAAATGCGTTGACTTGGATTATCAACAAGTTTAAAAAACCATTGTCCATTGAGTAAGTCTATTCTTTCACTGTCATATGCCTTATAAGCTTTGGCTTTGTCTAAAGATGTATAGGACATACTAAAGGCTTTGGCCTTCATACGATTCATTTGAAAAACTTCCGGTTGATTAAGCCAAGCTTGCTCATTTTCATTTCGACTGTCCAATATAAATTTTTCTTTCATAAGCTTCTCCTTTGTATAATACTATTATAATACTATCACAAAAATAACTTGCAACTATATTCATAATAATATGTAAATAAAGTCTTTTCAATATAAAGTTTTTCATATATTATAAGAATATGAACTATATGCGGAGGATATTATGAATGCTTTTTTTCCAACAAATACGGAACATCAATCTCAACTTCCCTTTTATTTAACTTCATCAGGCATATATTTTAATGAAACGGAAATGGATCGTTCTCTAGGCTACACTTCACCTCAATGGATTCAAACAATCTCAGGGGCCGGAAAGTTCTTTGTGAATGATCGGGAATATGATATACTGCCCAACACAGGACTCTTTATTCCTGCACATGTTCCCCATCATTATAAAAAAAGCGCTGAATCCTGGGTAACACATTGGGTTTCTTTTGATGGCAAGGCAACAACAGAACTCCTTACTTCCCTCGGACTAACGCATTTTGATTATGTTTCTTTGATTGAACCCAATACAACGCAACAGCTTCTTGAAAAAATATATCGCTTATCCACAAATGCCTATCACCATAAGTATTTGAAAATATCCACACTCATTTATGAGCTAATCTACGAAATATATCAAATAAAAAACACGAAAAACATGCCCCACTCTCATGAAAATCAAATTTTTCAGACCTTACTCACATTTATCGAAAATCATTACATGCATGATTTTAGCTTAGCTCAATTAGCCGAAACCGTTGATCGTTCGCCCCAATATATTTGTCGTTTGTTTCAAGAGGAACTTCGGATGCGTCCCTTTGAATACATACGCCATTATCGCCTATCAAAGAGTAAATCCTTGCTACTTTCTTCGCCAGACTTATCGGTTCAGGATGTCGCAAGTCAAGTTGGCATCAAAAGTCCCAGCTATTTTAGTGCACTTTTTAAAAAAGAAGAAAAAATAACACCTCGTGAGTTTGTACAACTACATCAACGAGGTATTTAAGAGGAGTTTGTTATGGAAAAAATATATAAACAAGGTTTCTTTTATACCCTAAGGTATCTCATTCTTATTGTAATTATTGTTAGCTTTTTATACTTTAATCAAGGTAATGAACTTCTGACTATTCAAAAGCTTTTTGACTATAGTCCAAACAATCTTTTTCTTGCTATGCTATTTATGCTTGCACTCTATAGCATAAAACCAATTATCCTTGTGCTTCCTGTGCCTATGCTACAAATCGTTGTTGGGATGATTTTTTCCCCTTTGTTTGCCTTCCTTGTAAATACCCTTGGACTGGTTCTCTCATCTACAGTTGCATATGGTATCGGTCTATTACTTGGAAAAGACCGTGTGGAAAAGTTGATGCGTAAGTTCAAAAAAAGCGAAGATTTAAAAAGACAACGTAAAAATAACGAAGGATTTTTTGTCTTTATCATCCGTGCCATTGGTTTAGTATCCATGGATGTCACCGGAATGTTCTTCGGGTCCCTTCAAACCCCCTTTTTGAAGTATTTAATCTATTCTACCCTTGGACTCATCCCTGCAATGCTTATCGCCACCTTTATCGGACTTACTGCAGATGATCCGGCCTCACCTAGTTTTATTCTATCACTCATTGTTAAGGTCATCCTTGTTGTTGTCTCCTTAAAATATTATAAATACAAGTATGCCCAATAGATAGGTTGTTGGCTTAATCGTGAACAATATGGGTTTGTAATCGTGTGAGTATCTTCTGAATGTATAGTGGACACAACATAATAATAAGTCCCGATAAGAAGAATGTCCATCGCATCCCTTGTTGGCCGACAATATCAACGATATGACTTCCGACAAATACCGCGATAATGCTTGTGAGTCCTCCGATAGCAGAGTTAACACTAACCGACATGGTGCGAATTCTCTGCTTTGCAAACAAAAATTGCATATTAAACAAAGAAATCCCCGCGCCGGCCCAAGCTATACCACCTGCTATATGTACAAGTGGAATAAGAAACATATAATTCGCGCTGGTGATAAATCCCCATGAAAAATGTGCAAGACCTAGAATGGTAACCGAAATTGTCCCCGATAAAAACCAAGATTTTTTGTCTGCAAGGTTTCCCCACCATGAGGTGAATGCAACACGTGTGACCGTTGTAATCACTGTCATTGTCATCATATATGTATAACTAAGATTAAGAGAATCCACCATATATACCGACATAAATGGTGCCCCGATAAATAAACCAAAGTTCCAAATAACATACATTAGGATAATCTTACTAAAAACAGGATCTTTAATGGGTGCACAGAGCCGTTTTATAAAAGCGCTCTCTTTTCTTGTTTCCTCTGTCACAACATCCTCGATGTGAATCAAGGCATATATATTTAAAATACCCATGACCACAAGAACCCCACCTAAAAATAAAAAACCGACAAACTCTTGTCCTAATAGTTTATTATAGTCAAGTACTCGCCCCAATACAATAGTACAAATGGCAACAATCCCCAACGATAATTTTTCTCGATAAGCAAGGTATTTTCCACGTATATGAAGGGGTGATAAATCAATCATCCAACTGGAAATAATGGGACTAATAATCCCATTACTGATATAAGCAAGTACAAAACATACAATAAATCCGGCCATCATAACTTGGTCGGATGCTCCCAACTGCATTAAAATATAAGGAACAAAATAAGCAATCGACATAAAAAGTCTTAATATAATAGCGATTCCGATGACTTTTTCCTTTCGACTGCGCTGTCCATGGGATAAAATAAGCGTCGAAAAAATCTGAAAAATTCCCATTGCCACGTGAATGACACCAATTCGTCCATTTAAGGTTTCACTTCCACCTAAGAAACTAATAAATCCAGCTAAAAAGTTTCCGGTCGTTAGCGAAAACTGTCCGATCCCTGTGATTCCTTCTAAAATAAAATAACGCCGGCTGCGCTCTTGACCTGTGAGTATTTTGTTCATTCCTATTCCTCTTGCATTCTCTAAGATTCCGTGTATATAATATATACAAGAGTAAATATATTCTTTTTTTTCTAAAATACAAATGGCCATTTTGGTATTTAATATGTCATATTTGGTAAGGAGTTCATCATGAATATTGCACAAATTATCGGTAATAAATTTAATTGGAAAAACACGTCTCAACATCGTATGCTAAACTCAAATCCCCATGAAGGCATACTCGCTTCCGGCTACGTTCGCAAAAACAAAAAAAACGGAGCACTCATTCATCTAACCACCAATGATTATCATGGTGTTCTGGTCATAGACGGACACGGATATTATGAGGACGCTAATGGAAAAATCCCTGTAAAAACAGGTGATTTTATTCAACGTTTCCCCGGAAATACCCATTCTACATTTCCTGAGGATGACCGTTGGACAGAGCTATATATCGTCATTGGAAAAACACTGTATGAGAATCTTGTCAATCTCGGTGTTCTCAATCAAAGCTCACCTGTCATTCATCCCGGAATTGATTTTGAAACAATTCAATCTTTTTTGTCCTTTCATGAACAGCTGGGGTATTCCGATCGACTTGAGCTCCCTTTAGTTATTCCCAAAATCATTGATTATCTTGCCCGATTAACCTATTCGGATCGGGTCAGTCAATATTCATCTGATGAAAAAAATATTCTCTCTGTTGCGACGGAATATATCCACGAAAATATTGACACACGTATTTCAATTGAGGATGTAGCTCTTAAAGTCAACATGGGCTATGAAAAGTTCAGAAAATTATTTACCAAGCATTATAATATTTCCCCTGGCAATTACATGATACAGCACCGAATTTACCTTGCTCAGCGCTTATTGTCAAATTCTGAACTTAGTATTAAAGAAGTTTCAATTAAATTAGGATACGTTGATACCTACACTTTTTCTAAGCAATTTAAAAAAATCACCGGGCGTTCGCCCAGTGATTTCAAGAGCCTGTTTTTACAATAAATTCCATACCTTCCGGTATAACCTTTATATCCAAAGGATATTTGGGGCCCAACTCACCATCAACATCTGCCGGAAAGCCATCTTCTTCCAAGCACTCAATATATATTTTGCGACTTTGAAAATATAATATGTTCTTATCTTCAAGATGTTCACCTCGCATCATTTTAGCAAATACACCCGGTATTTCATTCATACTACAGGCTTTAAATCCGACAAAATCCAATTTTCCATCTCTCATGGAAGCATATTCACCAACTCGGTTAAAGCCTCCTGCACTAGAACCGTTAAGGACAATAAAAAGGTAAAATTCATCCTCATATACTTGTTGATCAGTCGTGATACGCACTTTTTGACTCTTGAATTTGGGAATCTGCTGAACGCCTTTAATATAATAGGCCAACTTACCTAATGTATTTTTAAATTCAGGTTCTATGGTATGAGCAATACTTGTAAGCAATCCACCACCACATACATTGACAAAATACTGGCCGTTAACAATACCAATATCCATTTTTCGAATTTTCATCTGTCCAATAACTTCAAATGCTTCAGTAAAATTCGCCGGTATACCTAAATGCTGGGCAAAATCATTGGCTGTTCCTGCTGGTATAACCCCAACCGGACGCTTGATTTCATTCTTCATCATTGCATTTACTACTTGATTAACGGTCCCATCTCCACCCGCAATTAATATAGCTTCACACTCGTCAAAGTTTCCTTCTTTAAAAAATATATCAAAATCCTCTTCAGATCGTGTCCTCCAAATTCTAAGCTCATAGCCTTTTTTTTCGATGATTTCTATAAGTGTATCCAAACGAGTTTTAAATGTACGACTTCCTGCCATTGGATTATAAATTAATTGTATGTATTTCATAACGTAACCTCCTTTACGAGCTCTCATCTAACACATCAATCACTTCATCAATTGTGTGAAATTCATCATTGATATATCGTATAGTAATATCCTCCAAAAATCGGTCCTTCGTCGATTGTTCCAAACCCGAATCAATAATATACTTAAAGGTTTGATGATAGTCTTGTCCACCTAAAAAAGAGTTCCCATCTGTATATGTTTGCGATTGTTGAACCAAGTTGTGACTTGAGATATGATAACTGTCTCCAATCCAATTTTTCTGATGGTCCTCATCTAAAAGAACATATTCAAAAAACTTTTCTGCAAGCTGATTTTCTTGACCTACTTGAGTCATCGATAGCCACGTTCCTCCCCATTCCCGTGAATAAGGTCCACTTACAATAGCCCAGTCGCCTGATGTTTCTTCCGCTGACATGAAAAGAATCTGTGATAATCCCCAGTTTGGCAATATATAGCTAAACACATTTTCACGCATCCCTCCAAACCACTCTTTAGACCACTCAACATAAAAAGGCGTTAATTTATTTCGTTTAATATTATTAACCGTTGTCAAATAGTTTCTCCATTGGTCTAAATCGACTTCCATATGGTTTTCCTCAACAGATGCCGGCGGAGCAAAGTGTCTTAAGGCATATGGGTCAGGAACAAGTTCTATCTCATGCTCTTTTAACCGTAATCCTAGTTCATAAATTGCGTCAACTGTCGTATAATACTTGGCAATTTCTTGGGGATCATCGGTTCCTAACACTTGACGTGCCAAACTTCGTCGATAAAAAACAGCGATTGGTGTCATATGATAAGATAAACCACGCATCTTGCCTGTTTTATCATAACTTCTAGCTAGCATATTTTCATTTAAATACCTATCTATTTGGTAGTCTCTAGAAAAATCGTTTAATGGTAGAATATATTTTTCTAGAGTATCTCCCATTATTGATTCGTAATCTGAAATGATGATATCCGGTTTTTCACCTTCATCTATTCGTGTGGCAACCATTTTTTCAAAATTATTTATCTCGATAAGTTCAAACTCAATTTTGCACGATTGTTCTCTCTCAAAAGCATCTAATTCTGTTAAGAATTCATCCGTATAGCTCCATATCAAAAGTGTTGGTTCAACCGGTTCAACTGTTTCTTCCTCTACCTGAATAACTTCTATAGAAAGGTCTGATTGAGTACCTATTTTAATACCGCATCCTGAAACAATAAGACTAAATATAAAAAAACAGAGTATTTTGTGAAATCGCATGTAGGTCTCCTAGTAATAATAATCGCTTTATATTTGATATAATCATCATACCAATATTTCAGCAAAATGTGAAGTGAAACTTATTGTCTATATTATCTTTTAAGTGACAAAAACAAGTATCAGAAAAGGAAAAAAGAGCAGAAGTCTGCTCTTTCTTCTTAAATCATTTTATAGTTTATACCAATCCTTTATTGCCTCATATAGCTTAGTAAATCGTTGATATTTTTCATCATAATAAGCCTTTTTCTCTGGATTAGGTTTAACTGTATTGGTCACTTTAATCATGGCTTCACATCCTTGTGCAACGTCTTTAAAATGACCTGCACCGACTGCTCCAAGTATTGCTGCACCTAAAGCGCCACCTTGATTTGTATTGATTTCTTGAATCTCGACGGCAAACATATCCGCTAAAATCTGTTTCCATAAGGGACTCTTTGCACCGCCACCAATTACTCGTACTTCCTTAATCGGAACATCAATATCTTTAAGAATTTCCATAGAATCTTTTAATCCATATGACACTCCTTCAAGTACAGCTTTCGTCATATGTCCACGATTAGTTAGCATTGTCATTCCTACAAAGGCTCCTTTTGCATCCGGATCTGCATAAGGGGTACGTTCTCCCATTAAATAGGGTAAAAAGACTAAGTTTTTATCTTCAGATTCGATCGTTGTAGCTTCCTCTAATAGATCTTCAAAATTCATTCCTTTTTGAACAGTATCCACCCACCACTTCAAACAAGATGCAGCAGAGAGCATAACACCCATTGAATGATATTTTCCATTCGCATGACAAAATGCATGAAGACGATTTTCCTGGTCATGGGCATATTCTTCATGTGCTGCAAATACAACCCCCGAAGTTCCAAGGGTAACTGACACAATACCTTCGACCACTGTACCGGTTCCAACTGCGCCTGCTGCTTGGTCACCGGCACCTGCTGCAACAACGATTTCGCCCTCTAATCCTAATTCTTCTAAAACACTAGGCGTAACATTACCACATACTTGGTAGGATTCATAAAGTTTCGGTAACATGGACTCTTCGATTCCTAAATAATCTAACATCTCTTTTGACCATGTTCGATTCTTAACATCAAGTAGCAACATTCCTGAAGCATCTGATACATCTGTTGAATAGTTTCCAGTTAATTTAAAACTCACATAATCTTTAGGTAACATAATGTGTCGAATCTGTTGAAAAACTTCCGGCAGATTTTTCTTAACCCATAAGATTTTTGGTGCTGTAAAACCGGTGAGCGCTTTATTCCCTGTATATTCGCTAAGTTTATCTTGGCCAAAATGATTGGTGATGTCTTCACACTCTTCTTCTGTACGATTATCACACCATAAAATTGCAGGCGTTAATACATCGTTGTTCCCATCAAGAGCAACAAGACCGTGCATCTGTCCACTGAAGCTCATCGATTTAATGCCGTCTTTTGCAATATCATATTTTGTTACAACATCTTTAATCGCATTCTTGGTTTCTGTCCACCAATCTGTCGGATCTTGCTCAGCCCATTTTTCTTTTGGATAAGATACCGGATATTCGCGTGACGCATCTCCGATGATTTTATTATCTTGATTGATAACTAATACTTTAACTGAAGATGTTCCTAAATCAATACCTAAATAATACATAAATACCTTCTCTCCTTGTCTTTAAATCACATTATTACGGTGATAAAAAATAGATTGTTGTGGCAATAAGGCAGCTCCAATCACTGCACCTTGATCGCCTAAATCCGAAAATATAATCCGTGTTCCTTCATATTCCATATATGAACTTTTTAAGTGTATTTTTTCATTGATAAATTGCAGAAGTTCGTCTTTATACTTTCCAAGTTCGCCACCTATAATGACATATTCTGGATTCAAACCTAAAACAATATTTTCTATACCAATAAACAGATATTCCAAATATTTACTGATTGCCTCTCGAACTTGAGCTTTCGCTAAGTTTTCTTCTGAAAAAATGACAGCAAGTTGATCAACGAATTCACCTGTCATCTCTGTAAAAAACTTAAACAGGGCTCTTTTTGATGCATATAACTCCCAACATCCTGTTCGTCCGCAATTGCACTGAATTTTTTCATCTGAAATACGCATATGTCCGAATTCGCCTGCTTTTTTATGTGCGCTTTTATAGATTTGGTTGTTAATAATGATACCCGTTCCAACACCTTCCGTTATTGATACGTAGACAACATTACTCATATTTTTATGTTGCCCCTGTATGGTTTCACCATAGGCTGCTATATTGGCTTCATTTTCAACATAGACTTTTATGCCTAGCCTTTCTTGAAACTCGTGAAAATCATATTCTTTGACACCAAGATTTGGAGCATTATCTAATATAAGCTTCTCTTCTTCTACAAGACCCGGTAAAGACAGTCCTATACCTAGCACTTTTTTCTTTGGAATTTGTCGCCCTTCTAATATACTAAGAATATTTCTCTCAATGTGCTGTACCGCTTCATCAAAGTCCTTGACTTTCGAATATTTAAAGGATTTAGATTCAATTATAATTCCATTAAGGTTCATCAAAATTGTTGTAACATGTTCCGGCGTCATATTAACACCTATTGAAAATCTTGCGTTCTCATTAAAGCTTAATAAAACGGGTTTTCGTCCGCCTGTCGATTCAGCAACACCGGATTCATAGACAAATCCTTCTTTAATCAGTTTATTAATATTTGATGTTACTGTGGGTATACTCAACTTTAACAACCTTGAGACCTCATGTTTTGTTGTTTCCTTATTGTTTCGTATTGCATTAATAACATTGACCCGATTAATCTCTTTGATTTGTTCTTGACTAAGTGTTCCAAACTTTGCCATATGATCGCTCCTATTTTATAAGATGTAAGACAATCAACAGTCTATTCGACTGTCAATTGTCTTATTCATAGTTTTGACGCTCAAACATCTCATAACATTATATCAAGCCTATAGCAATTGTACAAGCTTACGTCATATTCAATGTCGTCTTATTTTATTCAGCTGAGTAAATATAACGGTTTACAATATCTTCTAGCATCTCTTGACGGCCAGATGTGTTTTGAATCTTGTCATGATCAACTGCATATGATGCTAACTCTTCAAAATCTGTCGCTCCATCAACGATTTTCTTACCAATACCTTCTGTATAGGATGAATAACGTTTAGCAACAAAATCTTCTAATACACCATCACTATGTAATTTATCTGCAACAAGAAGTCCTTTTGCAAATGTATCCATACCAACAATATATGAAATAAATAAATCATCATATTGGAAAGATCCACGACGTACTTTCGCATCAAAGTTTAATCCACCCGGTGCAATACCACCATTCTTAATCACTTCATACATACACATTGTGGCATCATAAATATTTGTAGGGAATTGATCTGTATCCCATCCAAGTAACATGTCACCTTGGTTGGCATCAATTGAACCTAATGCACCATTAATTCGAGAAATTAACAATTCATGTTGGAATGTATGACCAGCTAATGTTGCATGGTTAGCTTCAATATTTAATTTAAAGTCATCAATTAAATCATATTTTCTTAAAAATCCAAGAACTGTCATGGCATCAAAATCATACTGATGTTTTGTTGGCTCTTTTGGTTTTGGCTCAATCAAGAATTGACCTTCAAATCCTATTTTTCTAGCATAGTCTTTTGCCATTTTTAAGAATCTCGCTAAGTTGTCGTTTTCTAAAGCCACGTCTGTATTAAGAAGAGTTTCATAACCTTCACGACCGCCCCAGAATACATAGTTTTCACCATTTAATCGGTTTGTGATTTCTAGTGCTTTTTTCACTTGTGCTGCAGCAAATGCAAACACATCTGCATTTGGAGATGTTGATGCCCCATGCATAAATCGAGGATGGCTAAAGGCATTTGTTGTTCCCCATAAGCATTTGATTCCTGTTTCTTTCATTTTTGCTTCTATCAACTCAACAACTTTGTCTAAGTTATCTAATTTTTCTTGTAATGAATTACCTTCTGGAGCAATGTCAAGATCATGGAAACAAAAATATTCCATACCTAATTTTTCCATTAACTCAAAAGCTGCATTTACTCGTGCTTCAGCAAGATCCATACCGTCAAGTTCATTGTAATCGCGCTCCATTGTTGCATTACCAAACGGATCTGTTCCTGCGCCTGTCATTGTATGCCAATAGCTCATGGCAAAACGTAAGTGCTCTTTCATTGGTTTCCCGGCAACAACACGTTCTGGGTCATAATACTTAAATGCTAATGGATTCGTTGACTTGGGTCCTTCAAATTGTATCTTGTCTACACCTTCAAAATATTCTTTCATAAAACGCCTCCTAAATCAATAATTGTTTGTAGGCTTATTATAACGCATTTACTTTTCTTTTTCAAGGGGTTTTTAAAAGTATTTTAAAAAGTATCAAAAAATAAAAAAGACTCTATTATTGTTCAATAAAGTCTTTCCCTTCAAAGTAGCCTGATACATCCCGTCTTGTATAAAACTCGATTTGATTAGAACCGATATTTTTTACCTGGTGATTAAGCAAATCATATTGTTCTTTCTTAATTACAACCGTATAAACGACATGATTCGTATAATCCGTATCAACAATGGGTATATTTTCTGAATTCAAAAAATATTCTAACTTACCACTAAAATGATAGTCTGCGACAATCTCACATTCAAGTGCCTCGATCTGCCTAATTACTTCTGAAGCGTTTATTGCATCTCGCGCAGCGTCGGAATATGCTCTTGATAATCCACCGGTTCCTAAAAGCGTTCCTCCAAAATAACGTACAACAACTACAGCACATTGTAATAAGTCATGATGACGGATGACTTCTAATATGGGAAGTCCCGCTGTACCTGATGGTTCTTTATCATCTTGATATCGTTCATTGATAATATTTTCTTCAATCAATCGATAACCATAACAATAATGGCGTGCTCCTGAGTATTTGTTTTGTATACGTTCTACTTCTTTTTCAAAAAGTTCAACGGAGTCACAGGGAAATGCAATACCAATAAAGCGAGATTTTTTAACGATGATTTCTGCTTCTTGCCGCGACTTCAACGTCTTAAAAGCATCCATACTAAACTCCTTCAATGGTATAGCCATTACGTTGATTATATATTTCATATAACTTGGAATGTTTCATTCCCCGATCAATCTCATTTCTTCGGATTACAAAGGGATATTCATCAGAAGAACAATTATTTGCAATCGCTCCCATAAGCTTAATCATGGTCTCAAAGCTATAATTTCGCTTAATTCCAATGCTTAGACCGCCCAAAATCATGCTTTTCACAATTGGATAAATGCTGTCTTTGGCATGATAGTTCACTTTACATATCTTATTCTTTGCAAATCCAATAATTTCATACTGCCCTTTAATCACCAAATACTTCATCTTATGCTCGCGACGGAAATTCCGAATTCTTTCGAAACTATCGATATCTTCCGGAAAATCAAATCCCAATGCCTTTAAATTATCCAAATCCATTACACTGGCATACACTCGCTCATTAACACAGGCCTTGAAACTATCGCCTTCGACAGCTGTAATAATACGAATGGCATTTTTGGTCATGGAATTTAGATCACGTATAAATTCTGCACTCCAAGAATCATCTCCTGTGAGAGTAATCAATTCCGTTTCCTTTATATGATGATAGATACGATGTTTAATATTAATAAAATCTCGTTGTGTCAGTTGATTGTTATGGCTTAATATCTTGGTTGTCGTATCATGAATACTATCATGAATAAACAAATGTGTTTTCGTTTCATGATCAACCTGAAGAAAATCCGTTTTGATTTTGTTTTTATCTAAAAAGTTCTTAATATATCGACCGCCAATACCTCCGGAAATCCCCATGACATAGGGATCTCCTTGTAATAGTTTCACTATATAAGCGCTATATATCCCACAATCACCCACACTTAAAGCATCTTGATTTGCTTCGTTTGACTGGTCAATCTGAAATCCTTCTACATTTATTGTACGAACAACTGCAGGGTTTAATGCTATCGTTAATATCACTTTGTCTCTCCTATCCAAATACTTAATCATTATACTTATCTTATGATTATATCTTAATTTGACTAAGTATTCAACCTAGGAAACTTTATGAAAATAAGGGCGTAGATAAGTACCGTTCCCCAGTGTCCGGTAAGAAAACAACGATATTTTTCCCTTCATTTTCAGGCCGATTAGCCAATCGCGCAGCAGCAGCAACAGCCGCTCCCGAAGAGATTCCAACAAGTATCCCTTCTGCTTTTGATAGTTGTCGACTGGCGATAAATGCTTCGTCATTTTCAACTTGTACAACTTCATCATAAATATCTGTATTTAAAATTTCCGGAATAAACCCTGCTCCAATTCCTTGAATTTTATGCGGTCCCGAATTTCCGCCAGAGAGAACCGGAGATCCTGTAGGTTCAACCGCAACAATGTGTATATCTTTATTTTTTGATTTTAAAAATTCACCGACACCTGTTACCGTACCACCCGTTCCAACACCAGCAACAAATATATCAACTTGACCATCCGTATCTTCCCATATTTCCGGCCCGGATGTTTTTCTATGAATCTCAGGATTTACCGGATTCACAAATTGTCCGGGAATAAATGAATTTTCAATCTCTTCGTGTAATTCTTGAGCCTTGTCAATGGCTCCCTTCATTCCTCCTGATGCCGGAGTAAGAACAAGTTCTGCCCCATATGCCTTAAGAATACTTCGTCGTTCAACGCTCATAGATTCAGGCATTGTCAAAATAACTCGATATCCTTTTGATGCACCTATATAAGCAAGGCCAATACCTGTGTTTCCACTGGTGGGCTCAATAATAACCGATCCGTCTTTTAAGATGCCTTTTTCTTCAGCATCTTCTATCATCGCTTTTGCAATACGGTCTTTTACGCTACCTCCCGGGTTAAAACTTTCTAACTTAACAATTATATTGGCTTTAAGATTATTCAGTTTTGCATACCGGCTCACTTCAACTAAAGGTGTTTTTCCAACTAACTCATTCAAATTCTTATATACGTTCTTCATATGCTTCCTCCTATTAATCATATTATTTATATATGTTTTATATGTTAATTACATCTTACATGTAGCCACACATTTTGTCAAGGGATATTTCTTATTTTTTATATATGTTTTATATGTCATTGACATTTCACCCAAAAACCATTAAAGTAAAGGACAAAGAACAAAGAGACTAGGCCTTGTCCCTACAATGAAAGGAGTTCCTATGAAAAAAGAAAAAGATTTCAATACATTGTGTGTACATAATGCACAAGAATTTAGCCATGATCATACCGGAGCCATAAGTACACCGATTTATCAGTCAGCGACTTTTGTTCACCCAAATGTGGGCTCTAGCACCGGTTATGATTATTCACGTTTACAAAACCCCACTCGCGAGCAGTTAGAAACACTCATCTGTAATTTAGAAGGCGGGCAAGATGCCCTTGCCTTTTCTTCCGGGATGGCTGCAATAACAACCGTATTTCAACTTTTTAAACCTGGTGATCACATTGTAACTTCTCTCGATTTATATGGAGGTTCACATCGACTTTTTGACTATCTAAGCTCACACTATAATTTACACTTCACTTATGTTGATACAACTGATGCATCCAGCGTTGCTTCATCGATTACTTCAAATACAAAAGCAATATACGTCGAAACTCCTTCAAATCCAATGATGCACATCACTGATCTTCAAGCAATGTCTACACTTGCAAAACAACATGAACTCTTATTTATTGTTGATAATACTTTTTTAACCCCATATTTCCAAAAACCCTTTCTTTTTGGAGCCAACATTATTGTTCATAGCGGCACTAAATTTTTAAGCGGACACAATGATACCTTATCCGGATTTATCGTTGTCGACTCTATTCAGCTGTCCGAACAGTTACGTTACTTGATTAAAACAGTCGGCTCTGGTTTGTCTCCATTTGATAGTTGGCTCATGATTCGGGGGATTAAAACATTGGCCATTCGTATGCGTGAACAAGAAAAAAATGCACTCCAATTAGCCAAGTGGCTTAAGGAACATCCAAAAATAAATAAAGTTTTCTATGCCGGTTTACCTGACCATCCCGGTTATGCTATTATGAAAAAACAAGCTTCCGGATTTGGGTCTATGATTTCTTTCGAATGTGCTAATGCAAGTATCGCACAATACATTTTGAATCACACAAGTACGATTCATTACGCGGAAAGTTTAGGTGGCGTTGAGACTTTAATTACCTATCCAATGTTACAGACACACGCAGATATTCCGGAGGAAGAACGAAACAAAAAAGGCATCAATGACTGCTTACTTCGCTTATCCGTAGGTATTGAATCCATTGACGACCTTATTCACGAATTTGACACTATTCTTAAGGAGGCGTATTAATGAAGTATAATTTTGACGAAATTATTCCACGAAAAGACACCAATTCTCTTAAATATGATTACGCAAAAAAAAGAGGCCTTCCACAAGACCTCATTCCCCTATGGGTAGCTGATATGGACTTCAAATCTCCACAGCCGGTGATTGACGCACTGATTGAAAAGTCCAAGCACGGAATTTTTGGCTACTCCGATAGTATGGAAGATTATAATCAGGTTCTTAAAAACTGGTTTTCATCCCAATACGGGTGGTTAATCGACCCCAAATGGTTAGTTAAAACGCCAGGTGTTGTCTTTGCCATTAACATGGCCATTCACGCATATACTGAAGAAAAGGATTATACCCTTATTCAAGAGCCTGTATATTACCCTTTTAGAGATTCTATAGAAAAAAACAATCGAAAGCTTGTTGTTAATGAATTGATTTACACGACAGAAGGTACTTATGTCATTGACTTTGATGATTTCGAAAGGAAAATACGGCAATATCATGTGAAGCTTTTTATTCTAAGCAATCCTCACAACCCTGTTGGACGTGTTTTTACGCAAGATGAGTTAATACAGTTAGGCAATATTTGTTTGAAGCATAATGTAATTGTTATATCCGATGAAATTCATCAAGATTTTATATATCCGGGTTATCAACATACTGTCTTTGCCAATATTAATGATGCATTTGCACAAAACTCCATTACTTGCACTTCTCCCTCAAAAACCTTTAACTTGGCGGGACTTCAGTTATCCAATGTTTTTATACCCAATGTGGATTTGAGAAAAAAGTTTATCAAGGCCCTCACACGTTCCGGATATAGTCAGCCAAATGTTATGGGATTAGTCTCGTGCCAATCCGCCTATGAACATGGACAGGAGTGGCTTACGCAACTTAACCATTACTTATATGAAAATTTGACCTTTACTCGTGATTTCTTGAAAAACCACTTACCCAACGTTCATCTCATTGAACCTGAAGGCACTTACTTAATATGGATTGATTTTTCATCACTCGGACTATCCGACGAAGATATTAAACAAAAGATGCTCTACGAAGCCAAAGTTTGGCTAGATGACGGCACCATGTTCGGCCAAGGAGGATGCGGATTTCAGCGCATAAATATAGCTTGTCCCAGACCAATACTAGAACAAGCTTTACGGCAAATTGCTAAAACATTTAGTGATTAACTACTTTTTGGATCAATACTCTGAACAAGTTCATTGGGTATATATTTATTATTCAAAATATCTTGCCTCATCCGGGCAACTTCATATTCAACTTCTTTGATTTCAACATTTAACACATCATCGAAAATATGAATAATAATATAGGTTGCGTTGGAATTTCCATGCTTTGGTTTTCCAACAGAACCTGCATTTATAGCATGCTTTCCGCCGATTTCCTTCCAAAAAGGTATATGCGTATGGCCCGAGACGACGACATTATGGTCAACCACATTCAATATTTCTTCTAGATTCTCAGAATCTTCACGCATATACTCATCGATAGCTCTGGGGCTCCCATGCACAAACAAAATCTTAAACTGATTGATGGTTATTTCAATCCTTTTAGGTAAGTTTTTTAAGTAGTTTCGCTTTGCATCATCTATCACATAGTTTGTATAAAGTGCAGAAGCTGATTCTTGAATTTGGCCTAATTCTAATGCTTCAAATTCATTTTCATTCAATGTTTCTAATGTAGATATGTATTGATCATGATTGCCTTGAATGGCTAAAATATGTTGCTGCCTAATCAAGTCAATCACCTCATTTGGATTTGTCAGATACCCCACGATATCACCTGTACAAACAATTGCATCAATCTCTTCTTGATCGATTTCCTTCAAAACAGCTTTTAAGGCGTGATGATTACTATGAATATCACTAATCACTGCAATTTTCAATTAAATCACTCCTCCTTATGCTTTTTGGGGAAACCATCCTCTTGTATTATTGGCAAACTTCACTAGCATTAACATAACAGGCACTTCAACAAGTACACCCACAATTGTAGCTAATGCTACCGGACTATCGGCACCAAAGAGAGCAATGGCTACTGCAACCGCTAATTCAAAGAAGTTTGAAGCACCAATCATTCCTGCCGGTGCTGCAATATCATGGGATAGTCTTAATGCACGGCTGGCTCCATAGGCAATACCAAAAATGAGCACCGTCTGAATGGTTAGAGGTATTGCTATAAGAAGAATATGCAAGGGATTTTCTAAAATAACATGCCCTTGAAATGAAAAAATCAGCACAAGGGTTACAAGTAATCCTCCAATGGTTACATTATTAAACTTTGGTAAAAAGGTATTTGTAAAATAGGCTTCGCCTTTATTCTTAATCATTGTATTTCGGGTAATAACACCACCTGCAAGGGGAATGACGACAAAGAGCACAACGGAAAGAATTAATGTTGCCCAAGGAACTTCAAATCCACTAACGCCAAGTAAAAACGCTACAATGGGTGTAAAGGCAACAAGGATAATCAAATCGTTGGTCGCTACTTGAACCACCGTGTAAGCCGGGTTTCCTTTGGTTAAATGACTCCAAACAAAAACCATGGCTGTACAAGGTGCTGCTCCTAAAAGTACTGCTCCGGCTAAATAATCTGATGCTAAATTACTAGGGATAATCCCACTAAAAATAACATTAAAAAATAGATAAGCTATACCAAACATAGTAAATGGTTTAATTAACCAGTTCACTATCCATGTAACAAATAATCCTTTGGGACTTTTTCCGACATTTTTTACACTCTTAAAATCAACCTTCATCATCATTGGATAGATCATTAACCAGATCAATATTGCGATTGGAATAGATACATTGGCAAATTCAAATCGGCCTAAAAACTCCGGTATGATGGGTAAATATCTGCCGATGAGAACCCCTGCAACCATACAAAGTGCAACCCATAGTGTCAAATACCGCTCAAAAAAACTGATACCTTCTAATTTTTGTTTACTCATAAATCATCCCTCCAAATTTTACGTACACATCGTATACGTTTTATAATCTTTTGATTTTTCTAACATATCATCTAATAGATTTTTGGCCATTCCACAGCCGGATTCTGACAAACTATAATATGTCCATTTTCCGTCTTTTCGACTGCTTACAATGCCACTATCTAATAAGATTTTCATATGATGTGATAAAGTTGATTGTGCAACCGGAACTTCTTCAAGTAATGTACAGGCACACTTTTCACCTGTTCTAAGCGAGTTAATGATGCATAATCTACTTTCATCGCAAAACGCTTTGAATATTTCTTCTATTCGTTTAAAATCTTCCATAGGCAACCCCTTTCGTATCTATCATTATCGATATATTAACACACACATCGATAGTTGTCAATGTGTGTGGAGTATCTAAGGAAACTATGATAAAATATATGGGAGAAGGTTCCGGTATAAAAGGCACCTTGTTGGCAATTTTTATTGGCGCCTGGTCAACAACAAAGATTCCCATGTTTTTATTTGAACTTTCATCACTCGGCTCCGCATTTGCTATAACTCGACTTATGATAAACATCCCCGGTATTATCATTATTGCACTGATATTAAATCGATTGATTTCTGATGATGAAGTCAAAATAATTTATGAAAAGGAGTGAAATTTATGTTTAAAAAGATGATTATTGCATCAGAGATTTCAAAAGGTGAATTTGATATTATTCAACGTATACAAGGGCTCAAAAAATTTGGAGCCAAAGAGTGCCTACTTGTACAATATCTCAATTCTAACGAAGCAAAATCAACCATTTCTTCTTTTGTCACAGATATTTTAGATGATAAGTTAAATAAACAAAAAGCTCTCTTAACTCAGTTAGGATTTGCTGTTGAGACACGAAGAATCTCAGGTGATATGAAACACGAAATCAATAAAATTGCCGTGGAAGAAAATGGCTCTCTCATTGTTGCCGGGGCTTCTGAACACACAATGATTGGCGAAATGTTCTTTGCCGGTGTTGCCCATGATGTGATTTATAAGGCCACAAAACCCGTTTTATTGGTTCGCGTTTCCGATCAAGCTGTTTCACCTTCAGATAAAACTTTAGATTATGATATAGCTGAGCACATTCTCTTTCCTACTGATTTTTCTAACAATGCGTCTACAGCCTTTCATTATATACAAGACATGGTCAAAAAAGGGGCAAAAAAAGTCACCCTAGTTCACGTACAGGACAAATCTAAGTTTGATCCTCATTTATTGGACCAATTAGATGATTTTAATAAAACCGATATGAAGCGCCTTGAACATCTAAAACAAGAACTTCTCAATGCAAATGATGTTGAAGTAAATATAGAACTTCTCTATGGGTCTCCTGCTTCAGAATTGCTCACATTAATCAAGGCTTTAAACATTTCCTTAGTCGTCATGGGTAGTCAAGGTAGAGGCTTTATTCGAGAACTCTATTTAGGTAGTTTGAGTCACAACATTGCACGTCACTCCTCTGCTTCTGTTTTACTCATACCTGCAGACAGAAACTAATTTTTAATGTTTTTTTCACAAAAAAAGGCTACGCACCAACTAAATAGTGCGTAGCCTCTTCTTTTTTCTGATTTTTATATGCGTATATTATACTCTAAATAATAAATCTGAATATGTTGGGAATGGCCAGAATTCTTCAGAAACAATTGTCTCTAATTCATCACATGGCTTGCGTAAGGCTTCCATCGCCGGGAAAACTTCAAACTTATAGGCATATGCTTGTTTTTCAAAATCTTCGATTTCATGATGAACACGGTTGACCATAGTATCAAGTTCATCGACTTTGTCATTCGCTTCTTTCACTAAATTTGACATTCTTTCAACCAATGCTGTTTGAACAGAGACATCTGCACTTGGAACAGCTGATTTTATAGAAAGAATTGTATTTGATAAGGCACCCATATATTCCATAACCGCAGGTAAAATCTCACGTTTTGCAATCTCAACCATTGTTAATGCTTCGATATTAATGTTTTTAGAATATTCTTCAAACATAATTTCTTGACGAGCAGTCACTTCTTGTTGACTAAATACAGAATGTTTTGCGAACATTTCAACATATTCCGGTCGATTAAAGACACTAATTGCTTCCGGTGTTGTCTTGATGTTTGGAAGACCACGGCGTTCTGCTTCATCTACCCAATCTTCTGAATAACCATCACCGTTAAAGATGACATCATAATGATCTTTAACCAATTCTTCAAGTATATGGCTTAACTCAAGTTCAAAGTTTTCCACACCTTCTAATCGGTCCGCAATACGAGATAAGACTTCCGCTAAAATTGTATTTAAAACAATACTTGGACCTGAAATTGACTGGTTTGAACCAACCATTCTAAATTCAAAGCGATTACCGGTAAAAGCAAAGGGTGATGTTCTATTACGATCTGTAACATCTTTTGGAAAATCAGGTAATGTCGTCACACCCAACTTCATTGTTTCCGCTTCTTTACTCGATGTTAATGCACCTGCTTTGATTTGTTCAATGATATCTGTTAATTGTTCACCTAAGAATATAGAAATAATCGCAGGCGGTGCTTCATTCGCCCCTAAGCGATGTTCATTCCCGGCATTGGCAGCAGATAGTCTTAATAAAGGCGCATATTCATCAACTGCTGCTATAATAGCTACTAGGAAAGTTAAAAATTGAGCATTTGAATGCGGTGTTTTTCCAGGTGATAATAAGTTTGCAGTTGGAGTACTAATGGACCAGTTATTATGTTTCCCTGAACCGTTTACTCCTGCAAATGGTTTTTCATGTAACAAACATGCCAATTCATGATGTTGTGCCACTTTTGTTATCGTATCCATAACCAGCTGATTATGGTCAGTTGCAATATTTGCTGTTGTAAAAATCGGAGCCATCTCATGTTGCGCGGGAGCCACTTCATTATGTTTTGTTTTTGAAGTAATACCTAACTTCCATAATTCAACATCAATTTCCTTCATAAATGCAGAAATACGTTCTTTGATACTACCAAAATAGTGATCATCTAATTCTTGACCTTTTGGTGGCATTGCACCAAATAGTGTTCTGCCTGTAAAAATCAAGTCTTTACGTTGCTGATATAAACGTTTGTCAATTAAAAAATACTCTTGTTCCGGCCCTAGAGTTGTCATGACCTTCTTAGTTTCTTTATCTCCGAACAAACGTAATATTCTAAGTGCTTGTTTATCAATAGCTTCCATTGAGCGTAATAAAGGTGTCTTCTTATCAAGCGCTTCTCCACTATATGAACAAAACGCTGTTGGAATACACAAGGTATCATCTTTTAAAAAGGCTGGTGATGTTGCGTCCCAAGCAGTATATCCTCTTGCTTCAAAAGTTGCTCGTAGTCCACCATTTGGAAAGGACGACGCATCTGGTTCTCCCTGAATCAATTGCTTTCCGGAAAATTCCATAATAACCGAACCATCTCCGGTTGGCTCAATAAATGAGTCATGTTTTTCTGCAGTCTTACCTGTCATTGGCTGAAACCAATGTGTGTAATGTGTTGCACCCTTTTCGATTGCCCAATCTTTCATCGCGTTTGCAACAACATCTGCTACGTCTTCTGTTAAACGTTCACCTAAATCCATCGTTCTCTTTAACGCCTTATACGTATCTTTTGGAAGACGCTCTCTCATTACTACATCATTAAATACATTTTTTCCAAAAATTTCAGTTACATTCATAATATCCTCCTTGCGATTCCACATTCATAAACTATAACAAAAAAGGCGTGCTCAAGAAAGCCTTGAGAACGCCATTGTTCCAAAACAAAACACAAATATGACTTGGGCAATTCGCCCTCTTACTAGTAAATATAATAACATACAACGCCTCTTAATGCAAGTTCAAAATTTAAAAAATTATTTATCTGTCATTTCTCAATTATTTCTTATATATTCTGATAATTATCTCTGCCACTTTAACTTTTGATAATCCTTTGTCCATACTTTTCTTTTGAATCTTTCGGTGCGCTTCTTCTTCAGTTAAATCAAGATACTTTATCAAATATCTTTTTGCTTCATCAATAACTTCCTGCTGGTTCTTTTTTTCCTTGATCTGTACAACTTCTTGTTCTAAAGAAAGAATGCTTTTTGATGTTTTTGCAAGTAGAGAAATTGTATTCATCAAAACTTCTCGTCCACAGGGTTTTACAATACTCGTAAAAATTGGCTCTTGATTCAAATTAACATAGTGTTCGACATCTGTTGCATGAATAAGAGCGACAACCGGACACACTTTTTCTGCCAGGATCGTCTCAGAAATCTCGTAGCCTTTCATCCCCTTCATTCGGTCGTCGATTATAGCAATATCCGGATAAACCGTATGAATCTTTCGCAATAGGTCATAAGCATCTGTTGTTTCACCAACAACTTGCATACCATTTTCTTGTAAAAATTGGGTCAGCTGCGTTATTATTTTATTGTTACTTGAGCCAATCATGACTCTTATCCCCATATATCTCACCTACTTATGAAGAAACTTGATGAATACGACTAGTATCTTGATATATAACGTTCAACTTCCCAATCATGGACAATGGATATATAATCTGTCCACTCATTAATCTTTGCACGTTTATAGTTTTCATAAACATCACCCAAAACATTTTTAACCAGGGCGTCCTTATCCATTTCAACAACTGCATCTTTGAGTGTTTTGGGCAAAGTGTTCTCAAAATCGAACGGGTGAACAGCTTCCGACAGATCTTGAGCCGACATTGGTTCATCCGACTTCAGATTATTTCGTATACCTTCTAAACCGGCTTCAACCATAGCAGCAATCGCAAGATAAGGATTACACGATGGATCCGGGCTTCGATATTCAATGGATGTCCTATTCCCACGTGCTGCCGGAATACGAACTAAGGGACTATTATTCGACCTCGACCATCCAATTCGAATAGGCGCTTCAAAACCTGTAACCAATCGCTTGTAAGAGTTGATTGTGGGATTTGTCACTGCCGTGATTCCTTTTGCATGCTTAAGCAGGCCTCCAATGAATGCATGACCGTCTTTAGACAGATTATACGTTTCCTTAGCATCATAAAAAACATTTTCGCCAGAATCCTTATACTCTAATGTCATAAGCGTATGCATGCCTGAACCATTTATGTTATGCAAGGGTTTAGGCATAAACGTTGCATGAAGACCGTGCTTTTGCGCAACAACTTTCACGACCAATTTGAACGTCACGATATTATCAACCGTTTCAAGCAAATCACCCATTTCAAAATCAATCTCATGTTGACCGGGAGCAACCTCATGATGGGACGCAGCTATTTTAAAATCCATATCTTGTAGCGTAAGGACAATATCTCTTCGAACATTTTCACCTAAGTCTATTGGCCCCAAATCAAAGTAACCTGCCTTATCATGGGTCGTTGTTGTCGGATCCCCATTTTCATCTGTATGGAACAAGAAAAATTCAAATTCGGGCCCTACTTTTACACGGTATCCCATCGCATCTGCCTTTTCAACCGTCTTTTTCAGTACATATCGTGGGTCCCCCGTAAAGGGTTGTCCGTCTGCTTTAACAATATCACAGATTAATCTCGCCACTTTTCCTTGATGCGGTCTCCATGGAAAGATTTGAAAAGTTGACAAATCCGGACGAAGATACATATCTGCTTCTTCAACACGATATAAACCTTCAATTGATGAACCGTCAAACATAATTTCACCTGCTAGGGCTCTTTCAAGTTGTTCAACAGTAATAGCAACATTTTTTAGAGTTCCGAAGATATCTACAAATTGTAATCGAATAAACTTCACGTCTTCATCAAATACAATTCGACGAATTTCTTCATTAGAATACATCTTAGCACTCATTATTCTCCTCCTTTAGCATTGCTTCATTTAGAATATAAATTCGACGTCTGATAGACGACGATAAATCTCATCCATAACAAGGCCTTCTTCATGTTCGTTAACAGACAAGAAGGTTACTGAAAATCTTACATAAGCACCTGCATCGTCCCATGGAACTGTTGATATCAACTTTTCTTTAATCAGATACTGAGAAAAGTCTTCAGCTGTCTTAAACTTCGCTCCACCTTTTACCCCTTTTGGTATTGCTACGTAAAGATAAAATGAGCCTTTTGGCTTTTTAACTTTAAAACCAAGATTTGACAAAACTTCAACAAGTAAGTCATGTCGTCTGGAATATTTTGCTGCCGTCTCTTCCGTGATTTCAGGATGATCTAATGCATAGATTGCCGCCTTTTGGATTGCCTTAAACTGTCCTGAATCATTATTATCTTTTACCGATGCAAACGCAGCAACGACTTTTTTATTACCCACAACATAGGCCATTCTCCATCCCGTCATATTATAGGCTTTTGAGAGAGAATGAATTTCAACGCCGACTTTTTTTGCACCCGGTAAGCTTAAAAAGCTTAAAGGCTGATTTCCGTCAAATGTTAATCCGGCATATGCGGCATCATGTATGATTATCAAATCATTGTCTTTTGCAAATTTTATTGCTCGTTTGAAAAATGCTTTTGTTGCTACCGCTCCGGTTGGATTATTGGGATAATTCAAGTAAAGTAACTTGGCTTTTTTCACAACATCCTTAGGGATCTCATCAAAATCCGGAAGGAATTTATTTTCTTCAAGAAGGGGCATATTATATACATCGCCACCGAGCCATTTTGTCATTGTTCCCATAATTGGATACCCCGGTACTGTCATTAATGTAATATCTCCCGGATTAATAAATGCTTGAGCCATCATTGCGAGTGCAGGTTTTGATCCAATGGAATGATTGACCTCTGTTTCAGGATCAAGTCCTGTCACACCATAAATTCGATCCATATATCTAACAACGGCATCTTTGAATTCTTGAATCCCGTTATCTGCATAATTCCGATTCTCCCACTGATTCGCTTCATATGCCAAAGTATCTATGACACCTTGATCCGCTTTAGCATCCGGTTCACCAACACCCATATCAATAAGTTCGAGTTCAGGATGGGCTTTCATTGCTTGACCTTTCGCACGTTTGATCTTTTCAAACTTATAAATTACCGTGCTTTTTCCAAATTGTTTTCCACCTATTCGTTCTGCAATTAAATTTTGAATATAACTTTCTGCCATAATTTCCTCCTATTTAAACCATACGCCTTTAAAAACAAATTCCGCCGGACCTGTTAGAAACACGTGGTTCGTTTCTTCATTCCACTCGATGTCTAAATCGCCTCCGAGTAAATGCACTGTAGCCCGTCTGTCAGTCTTACCATTTAGAACACATGCTACCAGTGTTGCACACGCGCCGGTTCCGCATGCCAATGTTTCTCCGCTACCTCGCTCCCAAACACGCATATTGATTTCATTCTTATTAATAACTTGAACAAATTCGATATTGGCTTTTTTAGGGAACTGCGAATCCACTTCTAATATTTTACCATATTTTTCAACGGCAAAACTATCTGTTTCATTTATATATGTAATTGCATGGGGATTCCCCATGGATACACATGTCATTATAAACTGTTTATCTTCTGCTGTCATTAATAAATCCATCACTGGGGACTTTTCTGCAATCACAGGAATCTTTTCTGCTTCCAATATAGGTTCCCCCATATCAACTCGAACCGTTTTTACAACTTGACTTTCAATAAACAGTTCTAATGTTTTTATTCCTGCAAGTGTTTCAACCGTAATAACTTCTTTTCCGGTCATGTTTTTATCATATACATATTTTCCCACACAGCGAATTGCATTACCACACATTTCTGCCTCTGATCCATCTGCATTAAACATACGCATTCTAAAATCTGCTGTTTCTGAAGGAAGTATTAATACAATACCATCTCCACCAATACCAAAGTGACGATCACTCATTTGAATCGCTAAATCTTTTGGATCATCAACCTCTTCTGAAAATCCATTTATATAGATATAATCATTTCCGCAACCGTGCATTTTTGTAAAATTCATAATTCACCTCAATAAATTTAATCTATTCAAAATTAGTAGTACTATTTAATAACACTACTTAAGTATACAAGAAACTCGAGAAAAATGCAACATCTGAAGAAAACAAATTATTAATTTTTGATTAAGGTTGTTAAATTTCTTTCTTATTATCCATAAATTTGATATAATGATGAAGATTAAAAGGAGGATTCATTATGAATTTTGGGAAATATGCTCGGAATAAGAAAATCAAACAGATTAATTCTAAATCCAGCAAGATTAAGAACTTAGTCAGTTCAACTTTTTTCAAGCTTTTGGTATTTTTTATATTAGTTGCAGGTATTATAGCCTTTTCCGCAGGGCTTGGCACATTTAAAGCGATTATTGATGCATCACCAAGTATAGATCATTTATTAGAAAAAATTCAACCTGAAGGATATACGACAATCATTTATGATCTACAAGGCAATGAAGTTCAGAAACTTCATGGTGCTGATGCCAATCGAATCTATGTTGAGTACGATCAGATACCCTCTTTTTTAGGAGAGGCTTTTATTGCGATTGAAGATGAGCGATTCTGGCGACATAACGGCGTTGATTTACAAGGATTTATGCGTGCTATTTTTACCAACATTAGAACACGCAGTTTTTCCGAAGGTGCCAGCACGATAACACAACAGATCATAAAAAACAACGTTTTAACAACAGATGTTACCATTGAACGAAAGCTTCAAGAGATGTATCTAGCAGTCGAATTGGAAAAGCATCTTTCCAAAGAAGATATTCTCGAACTATATATGAATACCGTAGCAAGTGGACGTGGAACAAATGGTGTTCAGACGGCTTCTCAGCTCTACTTCAATAAGGATGTTTGGGATATTTCAATTGCAGAAGCTGCCGTATTAGCATCAATCACAAACAAACCAACACGGTTCGATCCTGTATCTAATCCAGAAAACAACCGTGATCGTGCTGAACGTGTTTTAAACAAATTATTAGAACAAGAATATATTACACAAGCAGAGTACGACGAAGCATATAATACAGATGTTTATAGTCAAATCCAGATTAATTCACAAATACGAGAAGAAAACGCTTCAAGTTATTCATACTTTGTTGATGAGGCTATCGACCGTCTCGTTGATGACCTGACGATTCAAAAAGGTTATTCTGAAGCACAAGCTTATAACTTGGTCTATCGTGGCGGACTCAGCATTTATATTACCCAGGATGCTAAGATACAAGAAGGTGTAGATACTGTTTTTAATAATGAAGAAAGCTATCCACCGGAATATGAAGATTATGCCATGAAGTTATTATATAGCTTGTCTATTCTAAAAGATGAAGAAGCTGAACACTTCTATCATGAAGAACAATTTGCAAACCGAGAAGAAGCTGAAGCATATATACAAACAGTTTGGGACGAATATGGACTTACTCAGTCCGATTTCGATAACGGACTTGCTGAAGAAAATCCCTTGTTCATACCTCAGCCTCAAGCTGCAACAGTTTTGCTTGATTTTCATAACGGTCATGTCAAAGCTCTCGCCGGTGGACGTGGTATAAAAATAGGAAACCAAACCTTCAACCGTGCTACACAAGCAAAACGCCAACCCGGTTCAACCTTTAAAGTTGTGGCTGCATACTTACCAGCCTTAGACACCGGAAACTACACTCTTGCTACAGCTATTGATGATGCACCATTTAAAGTATCAATGCCTAACGGGAGCAGTTATAGCCCGGGCAACTGGTATAGTGGATATCGCGGATTATCTACTGTCCGAGAAGGTGTTGTGGATTCCATGAACATTCTCGCTGTCAAGACAACATTTGATATTGGCGTTGATTTAGCCTTTGACTATTTACTTGATTTAGGATTTACAACCTTACACGAGTCACTTACGCGTAATGGTCAAACCTTTACTGATAAAACCTTGACCCTTCCATTAGGCGGACTAACAGATGGTGTCACGCCATTAGAATTAACTGCTGCCTATGGAGCGATTGCAAATGACGGTGTATATGTAGAACCCATCTTCTACACTCGGGTATTAGATCATGACGGTAACATCTTGATTGACAAAGACCCTATAACACGTACTGTCATGAAAGACACGACCGCTTTCTTACTCACAGATGCTATGGTTGACGTTGTCGACTACGGAACGGGTACTGCATCAAGACTTCGAAATATTGATATGCCAACTGCCGGAAAAACCGGAACAACATCTGCAACAAAAGACTTATGGTTCGCCGGCTATACCCCATACTACGCCGCTGCTGTTTGGATGGGATATGACGATCCTCAACAAATGGCTTATGTTCGAAGTTATCACAAAACAATGTGGCGTGATGTGATGGAAATCGCCCATGAAGGCTTACCCTATAAAGATTTCAACAAACCGGCAAGTATTACATCCGCATTAATCTGTAAAGAATCCGGCAAATTGGCCGTTCAAGGCCTATGTACTGACGATCCAAGAGGAAGCACTGCACGCTATGAATATTTTGCTCCCGGAACTGTTCCTACTGAGACGTGCGACATACATAAAGAAGTATTTATTGACACCTCCTCAGGATTATTTGCAACGGAATATTGTCCAGAAGAACTCGTTGAACGACGTGTCATGATACAACGCGTCGACCCCATCAATGTCGAAGAGTTATCACCTGGTGTATTAAATTCAATTGCTGATTATAAATATGAAATTCCTTATTCAATGATTGGCGAATATTGTAACCTACATGGTCCAAATACGGTTA
>DDQW01000016.1:88792-94844 GCA_002342805.1 Clostridiales bacterium UBA2432
AAAAAAGCTCTTGTGTCGGCAATACTTTTGCCAGCACAAGTGCTTTTTTATTCAACGATTAATCCTAATATTACATCATAATCTTCATAATGCATATGCCACTTATAGAGGATTTCTTTTACATCAAAAGCATCAAACTTTATTAATTCAGGACTGTCAATATCAATATATTTTTGATTCAAATCAAATATTGATGTGGAGTTTCCCGCTATAATATTACACGATTCCTTTAAGACTTCATACTTAATTTCTTCAAAAGTTTCCTCCGTTAAGTACTTGTCTTCTGTAAAATATTTGGCCATCTGCCAAACGGTCTCTCTATTACACGACATAATGAAATACCCTTCTTCCGGCCCTTTAAACGGAATTCGTACACTATATTCATAAATGTAGTCAATCGATTCAAGCCCTACGATATTAACCGGCAGTGTAATTATATTATTAGACTTAAAATATATCTTAAAAGCTTCTACATACAAATCCATAAGCAGCGGAAATGAAAAATAACTAATCAGTGCTTCGCTTTCTTTGGGTAGCATAACTTTAACTTCCGTTCCGAAATCCATAAAAGAAATCACACGAATTTCTCCACCCATCTTTTCCACTTCCACTTTTACAGAAGCCAAACCAACCCCTCGGCCGCTAGTTACCGATATATCTTCCATTGTCGAAACTTCTTGATCAAATATATGATCGATAAGTTCATCCTCAGTCATCGATTCAACTTCATCCTTTGAAGTATTTTTTGCATTTAATAACCGTTCCCTCACCTTTACTGTATCAATTCCTCGACCATCATCTTTAATACTTATTTCAAAAAAATTCCCATAGTCATGTACTTGACATTGTATTTCCCCATATCTTGGTTTACCGATTAGCATACGTTCTTCTTCCTCTTCAATTCCATGATCAATACAATTGTTAAATACATGAACAAGAGCTCTTAAGACAAACTTATAATGGTTATAATCAATAAATACGTCATCTCCGGTGACCTGTATAGTCTTTATCTTTTTACCGCTTTCCATGGCTTTCTTTCTTGATTCCCGTCCATAGAACAACAAAATATCACGCACAGATTTATTAAAAATCTTTTGAATAATATAGATAATCAAGGAAGCTTCTGTATCATAAAAATATTTTTTCACTTCATTATATACACTTTCCAAATTATTAATGTTCGCTTGAAGATAAACTTTATCTTCGAAGAAAGAACTTCCTGTCACTTCTGTGATAATTTCTAAATCTGTATATAAGTCCCGAAGTACCTCTTCAATATCGTCTTGGCTTATTCGGGAATTATTAATTACTTTTGACTCAAAACGATGTAGACTTGATACAATATGTATAAAATTAAAGACCCCAAAATTACCCTTAAATGTATGGATGATCGTTAAAATCTCTTCAACGTCAATATCCTTAATGTTAATACTATTCATATACTCCATAAATTCACTGACTAAGGTGAGTAGTTCTTCTCGGTTCATCATCGATGTCATCGATAACGCTAACTTATCACGCTCAAAAATCAGCTGAGACTCTAACAAAATAGTATCTGAAATATCATGCAACTTTACAATAATCTCATTGATTCTATCTTGACCCTGATACAACATCTTTTGATATTGAACCTGAAAATACCGGTCATCAACAATAATTTGCTGAGGCAAGAGTTCACTTCCTACTTCCCATAGCATCTTACCCGTAAAAATATTTTCTAAAATCCGGTCAACAAGCTCCGAAGACGTATCTTCATCATAAATCAATTCTGACATGGGTAGGTTCGAGATATCTGTCCCAAAAATCGAATAACATGCTTTTGTGTACGTATCATTAACAAGGTAATTATTCGATACAGAAAACACACCTTCTGAAACATACTCATATATATTTATATTTTTTGTTTCAAGTGCTCCACGTTCTTTCTCATGACGCAAACGAATGACAAGCATTTCATCAAAAACACGTTCAAACATCATACTCAAGGCAACAATTAGGGGCACTCCTTTAAGCAACATATCCAATAAACTTTGAGGTATATCAACAAAGATAACACTTATTAATTCAATGATTTTCCCAATACCAATAATCATAAAAATTCTTTTATAGGAGCGGATATCTATGGGGTCTATTGTCGCGTTTTCCTTTGATGAATGAATGTAGTACATACCCAAAAAAGCAACAACTACCATCATGAGTTCTACAAACACTATAATAATCTTATCTTCAAACCAAACTATTCTAAGTATTATATATGTCGTTATTATTCCTAACTGAAAAAAAGCAATTTTAAGATAATCTATTTGCTTTGTTTTATAAAACATAGCTACCACTAATAAAGTGATTGCAAATAAATATGCACTTTCCAACAGTAAAGGATTGGGTGTGAATAGAGGATACCATAAGAACTCATCAATTAATGATGTACTATATACTGAAAAAAACAAAAATGAAATAGCAATCGCCCCATAGGCTTTTGCTTTTTCTATGCTCTCCGGCTTTATAATCATATGTGAAAACAGGATAAAACCAAAAGCTAGTACAATAGATGCAAAAAAAACAAAACTTTTCAAGTAGTATCTAGCATACATTATATTTCGCAGTGTACCATTGATATCTGCTGTAATGTTGGGAACTTTATAGGCTAAGAACAATTCAATCCCTATAAGAAATACTGCAATGCTCAGTAAAATAGTTGTAACAATTTTTAATGGTAACACTTTCATATTACATCTCCCACATAACTTGATCAATGACTGAGCGAATCTTTTCTTCAGAAAATGGCTTTACAATATAATGTTTAGCACCTTTTTCAATGGCCTCAACCACTAAAGCTTTTTGATTAATGGCCGAAAGCATTATGATTTTAGCTTTTGGAAACTCTTTAATAATCGCTTCTACAGCTTTGATTCCATTCATATTCGGCATTGAAATATCCATTGTAACAATATCCGGCAGGCATTCTCTAAACTTTTCTATCGCCTCGACGCCATCACTTGCTGTTTCGACCACTTCATAGCGCAATCCTTCAAGTACCTTAATTAATTTATTGCGCATCAACATTGAATCATCAACAACCATAATACGTACTTTTATATTTTTCATTATCTCATCGCCCCTTATATTTTATGGTATTTCTTCCATTATATATTACTTTTTTCTTTATTTCAATTGATGTAATTGTAATCTGGCTTTATTTATATTATAATAAACAGAATGTATTGAAGAAAAAGGAGTCGATTAAATGTTAACCACAAAATTAACCGAACTATTATCTCGCGCTTTTGCTGATGCCGGATACAACCCTTCTTATGGGGACGTTGTTGTATCAGCCCGTCCGGACCTATGTCAATTTCAATGTAACGGCGCCATGCCAGCTGCAAAAGAATACAAAAAAGCACCATTTATGATTAGTGACGAAGTCATTGACATATTAAAAACGTATGATGAATACGGCACAATAATTGAAGAAGCAGTCACTGTAAGACCAGGATTTATCAATATTACCTTAACCAATGGCTATATTGCTCAAAACACAATAACGATCATGAATGATGAACGCTTTGGTATTTCCCTTACCGATAATCCAGATACTATTGTTATCGATTATGGAGGACCTAATATTGCTAAACCATTACATGTCGGTCATTTGCGTACAGCTATTATCGGAGAATCTCTTAAGCGATTGTTAAAGTATCTCGGACATAATGTTATCGGAGATATTCACTTAGGTGATTGGGGTCTTCAAATGGGTATGATTATCTCAGAAATTGAACGTACTCAACCTACGCTACCCTATTTTGATGCAAGCCACACCGGTGACTATCCCAGCCAAGCACCTTTTACCTTAGAAAACCTTGAAGATATCTATCCACGTGTTAGTGCACTATGCAAAGAAAATGAAGATATGTATAATGCAGCGAAAGAAGCAACCTACAAATTGCAAAAAGGACATCCGGGATACATAGCTCTTTGGAAGCACATTGTAAACATTTCAATTACTGACATTAAGAAAAACTATGAACGCTTAAATGTTGATTTTGATTTGTGGTACGGTGAGAGTAATAGTCAAGAATATATCGATGATGCAATCGCTGTACTTAAGGAAAAAAATGTTTTGCGCGAAAGCGATGGCGCATTGGTCGTAGATGTTACACGCCCTGAGGATAAAAAGGAAATACCACCTATTATTTTATTCAAATCCGACGGTTCTGTTATCTATGGCACCACCGATCTTGCTACAATTTATCAACGTGTCAAAGATTTTGACCCAACACATATACTCTATGTCGTTGATTCACGTCAAGCGACGCACTTTACCCAAGTATTTCGTTGTGCCAGCGATAACGGTATTGTATCTGAAGATGTATCTCTAGAGCATATCGGGTTCGGTACCATGAACGGTAAAGACGGAAAACCTTTCAAAACAAGAGCCGGCGGTGTATTACGCTTATCCGATCTTATTGAAATGGTCGAAAATAATGCCAAAGAAAAAATCGTAAAAAACATCGAAGATAAGGGCATTGATACCTCTTCTGATGATATTGACAATATTTCACACATCGTAGGATTAGCAACCTTAAAATATGCCGACTTATCCAATTATCGTATGAAAGATTATGTCTTTGACTTAGACAAGTTTTCTTCTTTTGAAGGAAAAACCGGTCCATACATTCTCTACTCAACGGTAAGAATTAAGAATATCATTCGTAAACTCGAAGCTGCTGATTTCGAAAAAGGCGAATTACTCCCACCCACAAGCGACGTCGAACGTAATCTCATGTTAAAACTTGATCAGTTAGAAAGTATTCTTACTATTGCTGCAAGAGATCGCTCACCAAATGTTATCGCTGAATATGTTTATGAACTTGCAACAATGGTCAGTAGTTTTTATCATCAGCATCATATTATCAATGAGCCTAATATCGAACAAAAAAAATCTTGGTTCTCATTACTTAGTTTAACACTTGATGTGCAAACCACATGTCTTGATCTACTCGGAATTATTGTTCCCGAAAAAATGTAAACGCATTAAATGCAAAATAAGCGATACTCTTATATGCTTGGAGTATCGCTTATTTTTTATCATATTATCGTATACTATAATCCTTAGGCTTTATAGTTTTGTGGAGCAGGTGCCTTTACTACAATCAGTTCTAATGTCTCATCATTTGTATTTCTAACATGCATCTTTACATTATAGGGAATCTGAAGTAATGTTCCCTTTGCATACTCATGTGTGTCTTGATCATCTAACGTTATTGACAACTTGCCCCGAATAACATTCATATAAACATTCGAATTGGAATAATGCTCCGGTAAGCCTTCTCCATGATTAAATACCATATGAATATAATTCACATTATCATCCATAATTAATTTCTCAACCGCTTGATCATCGGTCGTACTATAGGTATATACTGTTTCTAACATTTTCAATCCTCACTTTCAAGATTTGTTTTTTTCATTTCATAACTTATTATACAAGATTTCCATCTGAAAGCATGTTACCAAAGTAACTCTTTTATATTTATTGTGCACCGATAACACGATGCGGTACATAGGCCTCTTCAAGATAGTTCATATCTTCTTGACTAAGTTCAATGGTCAAGGCTTTTATAGCATCTGTTATATGTTCTTCTTTTGTTGTTCCTATAATTGGTGACGTAACTTCATCTTTGTGCAATACCCATGCCAAGGCCAACTGCGCCCTTTTTACATCATACTTTTCAGCTAACTCGGCAACCCGTTCAATAATAACACGATCTTGTTCTTCTGCATGACCATATTTCATCTTTAAAATTGCATCTGTGTCATTTCTAAATGTTGTTTCTGACAAATCCCGTGTTAACTTTCCACCTGCCAAAGGACTATATGGTGTCACTGCTATTTTTTCATCTTTACATAAGGGAAGCATTTCTCGTTCTTCTTCTCTATAAATTAGGTTTAGATGATTTTGCATGGAAACAAATCGAGTCAGGTTCTGTTTCTCTGCGACATGTAATGCTTTTTGAAATTGCCATGCATACATGGCAGAAGCTCCGATATATCT
>DDQW01000041.1:0-19163 GCA_002342805.1 Clostridiales bacterium UBA2432
AATATACAAATCCACCAATCACCAAAATTAATATAAAAATCGGTAGCACTTTTCGCATCATGATTCCCCCATTCTTTTCATTGCTTTCATTATATATATCGGAACAAATATGGATGTATTCAACCTTTAATCTCGAAACTTAAGTGTTTTTGTCATGCGGTCTTTTCCTATTTTTGTATTTTTAAATATTTTTTTTGCTTCCGGTAAAAATTCTTTTGGATATACAAGCGCCGGACTAAAATGGGTTAACCATAATTCGCTAACCTCTGCCTGTTTTGCTAATGTCGCCGCTTCTTCAAAAGTCATATGTTTATATTGAACTGCATTCGTTTGTTCCGCCTTTTCACCATACATCCCTTCACAAATAAAGAGATCCGCGCCTTGGGCACCATGAATAATGTTTTGAACCGGACGTGTATCGGTGCAATAGGCAACTTTCAAACCTTTGCGTTCTTCTCCCATAACAAGGTTGGGCGTATATATTTTTTCTTCATCTTGAATGGTCTCTCCATTTTGAAGACGGGACCAGTATTTTAATGGGATATCTAGTTCTTTTGCTTTCTGGGCATCAAATTTGCCTTTTCGAGGAATTTCAAGAGAATATCCGTAGCATGTAATTTTATGATTCACTTTAAATGCTTGGATAATATATCCATTACTTTCAATAATCTGAACATCTTCCGTTAATTCGATAAATTCTATTTCAAAAGGGAGTTCCGGCGCAATGACACGAAGCCCATTAACAATGCGCTGCAATCCTTTCGGCCCAATTAAGCGTAATGGTTTTCTACGTTCCGAATTGCCTATTGTGAGCAAAAGCCCCGGTAAGCCACTGATATGGTCACCATGATAGTGGGTAAAACAAATTTGATCTATATCCTTAAAGCTCCATCCTTGTAACTTCATTGTAATCTGGGTCCCTTCACCACAATCAATGAGTAAATTACTTCCATTATACCGTGTCATCAATGACGTTAACCACCTATATGGTAATGGCATCATCCCGCCTGTACCTAACAAACAAATATCTAACATAAAGCGCCTCATTTCTAAATTCCTTTTATTCAAATCATCTTAATTATAAAGCTATCAAAAAAAAAGTCAAGCATAGGTCAAACAAAAAGAGCACCCTCGCGGATGCTCTCCTTATTTAATATTTATTGTACTATAACGCCTTAACAGCTTCAACAACCGCTTGTGCAGTCATACCTAATTCTTCATACACTTTTTCTCCCGGAGCTGATGCACCAAATCGGTCAAGTCCAATCACTTTACCATCTAAACCAACATATTGGCACCATCCAAATGTTCTCGCTGCTTCCATCGCCACACGTTTACGTACGTCTTTAGGTAATACACTTTCCTTGTATTCATCGGATTGTGCATTAAATAATTCCATGGATGGCATGCTCACAACACGTGCGTCAATACCGTCTTTTTTCAACATCTCAGCCGCTTCAACGATTTGACCAACTTCCGATCCACTCGCCATTAAAATAACGTCCGGTGTCGCTTTTTCTGAATCTATCAAGATGTATCCACCTTTTAAGGCATCTTTTCCTGACTTTTCATAGAATCCAACGTTTTGTCGTGTTAAAATAAGTGCCGTTGGTTGTTTTTTATTGGTCACTGCAAAATACCATCCCGCTGCTACTTCCTTTGCATCTGCCGGTCTGAATGTCACTAGATTCGGAATGGTTCTTAAGGAGGCTAATTGCTCAATCGGTTGATGCGTCGGACCGTCTTCCCCAACGCCAATACTATCATGGGTTAATACAAAGGTATGGGGTAATCCCATAAGGGCTGCCAAACGAATCATTGGCTTCATATAATCACTAAATACAAAGAAGGTACTTGTAAATGCGACTAATCCACCATGAATAGCAAGTCCATTCCCCATGGCTGTCATTGATAATTCACGAACACCAAAATGAATATTTTTTCCCGCATAATTGTCTTTTGAAAACTCACCTTGGTCATTCATCCAGGTCTTTGTGGATGGCGCCAGGTCTGCTGAACCGCCAAAAAGATTCGGAATAATCTTCACAAGTTTTTGAATGACTTGTCCGGAAGTTGCACGGGTCGCATTGGGTTTTTCATCATAGGTCCAGAAATCTTTGGCGTCTAATGCTTCAACATCAATGAAGCCGTTCATATCTTTTTCATATTGGGCCGCTAATTCAGGATAAGCTTTTTTATAGTCGTCAAATAAGGTATTCCAAGCGTCTTCTGTTTCAGCACCTTTAGCTGCTAACTGATTAATATAGGTTTGAACTTCTTCAGATACATAAAATTCTTTATCTACAGGCATACCAAGATTTTCTTTTGTTGCAATGAGATTCTCTTGTCCTAATGGCTCACCATGGGCACTTGCTTTACCTTCTTTAGCCGGACAACCGAAACCAATTTTTGTTTTGACAATGATTAATGAAGGTTGTTCTGTATTGGCTTTGGCTTCTTCAATGGCTTTTCCGATGGCTACTGAATCATTCCCATCTTCAACTTCTAATACTTGCCAGTGATATGCTTCAAATCGTTTAGCCACATCTTCTGTAAAGGCTAAATCTGTACTTCCTTCAATCGATATTTGATTTGAATCATAAAAGGCAATAAATTTATCAAGGGCTAAAGTTCCAGCTAAGGAAGCTGCTTCTGCGGTAACCCCTTCCATTAAACATCCATCTCCAACAATAGCATAGGTATAATGATCCACAATTGGGTACTTGTCTTTGTTGAATTTTGTCGCTAAGTGTGCTTCTGCCATAGCCATTCCGATACCTGTCGCAAATCCTGCACCTAGAGGACCCGTTGTGGTTTCTATGCCAACGGTATGACCAAACTCAGGATGACCTGGTGTTAAGGAATCCCATTGTCTAAAATTCTTTAAATCTTCTATCTCTAAACCATAACCGAACAAATGTAACAAAGAATACACTAACATTGAACCGTGTCCTGCGGAAAGAATAAATCGATCACGATTATCCCACTTTGGATTTTTGGGATTATGGTTCAAGTGATTGGCCCATAATTCAAATGCCATGGGCGCTGCACCCATGGGTAAACCCGGATGGCCTGAATTTGCTTTTTGCACGCCTTCAGCAGATAAAATTCGTATCGTGTTAATCGCTTGTTCTTGAATAGTACTCATTAAAAAATCCTCCTTGTTATAAAGATAGCCACATAATCATAGCATCTTCTATTGGGTTAGTATAGTAACGGCGTCTCTTGCCTTCTATTATAAAGCCAAATTTTTCATAGGCTTTGATAGCACGTGTATTGCTTTCTCTGACTTCAAGGGTCATGCGTTGAATGTTCATTTTTTTTGCTTCTTCTAGGAGTTCTTGAATCAATCGCTTTCCATATCCCATTCCTCTGTATTGTTCACAAATAGCTACATTCGTAATGTGCCCTTCATCAATAATCTTCCAAAATCCACCATATCCAGCAAGGTGATCATCTAACTTAAGCACATAATAATGGGCATGACTGTTTTCAAGTTCTTTAACAAAACTATCTATGGTCCACGGAATGCTAAAGGTTGCATTTTCTATCGCAACAATATCCTCAATATCTTCGCGAGTCATTTTCTCAATTCGAATTGTCTGCATCATGTTTACTTTCATATTCTCTTTCAGCTTGGGATTTTTTATGATAGTAAGGCCGATGTTCTCTATATGTCATTACATCATTATAATCATACCTTGATTGCCCTAATATTGCAACATTTTTTGCCAAAAGATTCGTGTATATAGGTGATATCGTCAGGACATTATCATTGAGAGACGATAAGTCTTCTTTAAACTTTTCGACGGCATCGCCTACGACATAAATATCTTCTGAGGTCTTCCTTAAGCGGTTTATGACCTCTTCAACTTCATATGTTTCTAGTTTTTCAAGTGGCTTTAAGAAGAAGGTCCGGTCATGAAAGTCTATTCTAAAGGATTGATAATAAACTTCTCGAGCCCTTGCATACATCATTGCGTGTACTTGAGCATTTGGAACTTGAATTGTACTTGCTAATACTTCCATGGTTGGTATGCTTGCTATGGGGATATCTAAGCCTTGTGCAAGTCCTTTTGCTGTTGCACTTCCTATGCGAAGTCCGGTAAAAGATCCCGGCCCTTCTGATACAGCTATTAAGCCTATGTCCTTTGGCTTTAACTCTAGTCGTTCTAATAATTCCTTAATCATCGGCATGAGTGTTTTGGAATGTTTTAGCGTATGATTAATTGTATATTCACCTAATAGATGTTGATTCTCCACAATCGCAATTGAGGCAATTGTGGACGAACTTTCAATTCCTAATATTTTCATATAATCTCCTGAATTTGTCGATAATCGAATCCCTGGTCTAAATCTTTGGTAATAATAATCGTTTTTGTATCTTTAGGCAAGAGAGCTTCTATTTTATTCGCCCACTCGACTAATGTAACACCTGACCCGTAAAAATACTCTTCATAACCTATCTCTTCGATTTCAGAAACGTCTTGGATTCGATACACATCAAAATGATAAAAAGGTAATCGACCATCATCATATTCATTGACCAAAGTAAATGTAGGACTTGTAATATCTTCTTCTATGCCCAATCCTGCTGCAAAACCTTTGGTGAAAACCGTTTTGCCAACACCTAAATCACCTATTAAGGAAAAGACGTCTCCTTCTTTTGCTTTTTCACCGATTTCTTTTCCAATGGCATAGGTTTGTTCAGGTGAATAACTATGCTTTGTCATCTTCACCACCCTCTTCGACCTCTTCTAACGCTTTCGTTACGTTTATTTGTTCTTTACTTATGGGAGTTGTGCCGGATTGCATTGTTTGCCCGCGTAACCGCTCAATAAGTGTTGGTGGTTTCGGAAGTTCCTCTTTGACTTTTTCGATAATCTCCTCTAAGGTTTTTTTATCTGCTTGGCTCATTGCTATTACCGGTATAATAAAGGCTTGTTGTTCATTAACATAAAACAAAAAATCAAAAGGCGTTTTCTTAATACGATAGAGTTGATTCCAAAATAGCCTTACCGTCCCTGTATATTGTTGTACCTCAAAAATTTCATCACTGATGTGATAGGTAATCGGATTTTTAAATACCGGATTCGAAATAACTTGACGCTTTGATTGGGACAACATATTTAAAGGGGTAACAATCACGTAAATCAAGACCACCATGAGTAAAATTATAGCAACAAATGTGTCTTTCCAAACAAAATACGTTATGGGTAACATGATTAATGAACCTAATCCAAAAATCATTGTAATGATTCCACTAAAGCTCGAATATGCATGAAATAACATGAACCTAAATAAATCCATTGTTTTTGTTTTGACTGTAATTTGAACAAGTTCTACCATTTTATCTCCTACCATTTACCCTTCACTTACCATCGATAAACCAATACGTTTTTTACCCACATCGACAGAAATCACTTCAACTTCAACGATATCTCCGATGGATACCACTTCAAGAGGGTGTTTAATATATTTTTTGCTTAATTTTGAAATATGTACCAATCCATCTTGGTGTACTCCAATATCAACAAAAGCACCAAAATCAATAACGTTTCTAACTGTTCCACTTAATCGCATGCCTATCTTCAAATCATCCATTTCTAAAACATCACTTCGTAAAATCGGTTTAGGCATTTCATCTCTCGGATCACGCCCCGGCTTTTTTAGCTCTAAAATAATATCTTGCAGTGTTGGTTCACCCACACCAATGGTCTCTGCCATTTTACTCACATTGTCGATTGTTGATAGCTTTTTTAGCATGGTATTCACATCGTAGTGAATATCTAACCCTAACAATTTCATGAATTTTTCTGTCGCCTCATACGATTCCGGATGTACGCCTGTATTATCCAATGGGTTTTTTCCATTACGAATACGTAAGAAACCTGCCGATTGCTCAAAGGCTTTTGGTCCTAATTTTCCAACTTTTAATAGCTCTTTTCGCGTTTTGAACTCACCTTTTTCTTCTCGGTAGACAACGATATTCTTAGCAACGGCTTTACTTATTCCTGAAATATATTGCAATAAGGACACACTGGCCGTGTTCAAATCAATACCTACACGATTTACAGAGTCTTCAACAACACCGGTTAAGGTTTCTGATAATTTTTTTTGATTCATATCGTGCTGATATTGGCCAACTCCAATTGACTGAGGATCAATCTTTACAAGTTCTGCAAGTGGGTCTTGTAGCCGCCTTCCGATAGAAACAGCGCTACGTAGGGCCACATCATAGTCTGGAAATTCTTCGGTTCCCAGTTTTGATGCAGAGTATACGGATGCTCCCGCTTCATTTACAATAACGTATTGAATGTCACTCTTCATTTCCTTTAGCATCTCTACTGTAAAGCTTTCCGTTTCTCTTGAAGCTGTTCCGTTGCCAATAGCAATGAGATTCACGCGGTGTTTTTTTATCATTGCACCTAGTGTGTGTTTTGCTTCTTGAATCTTGTTGACGGGTGGTGTCGGGTAAACAACTCCAGTATCCAAGACTTGACCATATTTGTCGATAACTGCAACCTTACATCCTGTTCGAAATGCAGGGTCTAAGGCAAGAATGGTTTTTCCTGCAATCGGTGGTTGTAATAAGAGTTGCTCTAGATTTTTACCAAACACTTTAATAGCTCCGTCTTCTGCAAGCTCAGTGATATGACTACGAAGCTCACGTTCAATGGATGGGAATATTAATCGTTTGTATGCATCTTCAATAGCTTCTTTTAAATATACGCGTCCCACAAACCCATCATTACGTATGACCTGTTTTTCAATGTAGCCGAGTGCACGTATATCTTCACTCTCGATTTTTACTGAAAGTATTTTTTCTTTTTCCCCTCGATTAATTGCCAGTATACGATGACCCGGAATTTTTTTAATCGGCTCGTCATATTCATAATACATGTCATATACTGTAGATTCTTTTGTTTTTGTCTTGGTTACAATTTTACCTACGTTCCATGTATAGTCTCTAAGATATTTACGAATATCTGCATCATCTGAAATCATCTCGGCAATAATATCTTTGGCCCCTGCAAACACTTGACCAATCTCCGTAATTTCTTTATCATCATTTAAATACGTTTGCGCTAGTTGGTCCAAATCTTCAGTCGTTTGTTGCATATAGAGGGTTAATGCAAAGGGCTCTAAACCATTTTCCTTAGCGATCGTTGCCCGTGTACGTTTTTTTTGCTTGTAAGGACGATAGATATCTTCGACTTCAACTAAGGTCGTTGCCTTAATCAAGGCCTGGTTGATTTCTTCGGTCATCTTCTCTTGTTCTTGGATTGTTGATCGAACTTGCTCTTTTCTTGCCTCTAAGTTTGTTAAGTAGGTTAAGCGTTCAGATAGATCGCGTAAAACTTCATCTGAAAGTGAGCCCGTCTGCTCTTTTCGATATCTAGAAATAAACGGAATTGTATTTCCTGCTTCAATTAAAGATAGTGTATTTTCAACTTGCCACGCCTGTAGTCCGAATTCTTTTTGCAACTGCTTTTTGATTTCCATAATAGACCCCTTTATCTTTTCTAAAAGTGCATACTCATTATAATATCAATTCCCAGAAATTTCAAGAAAGTATGCCAATCGGGCAAAAAAAAATGGACGTTAGTTCATAATCTAACGTCCATCGTAACCATTTTAATTATCTTACACCCAATTTAAAGTGGTCATGAATAGCAACTACAGCATCATCCGCATCTTTTTCAGATACTAATACCGATATCTTGATCTCTGATGTAGAAATCATATGAATGTTAATATCTGCATCATATAAAGCTTCAAACATTTTTGTTGCCACTCCTGCATTCGATGCCATTCCGGCTCCAACAACTGAAACTTTTGCGACATTATCATCAAACAAGAAACTGGATGCTTCAAGATGTTCTAGATTTGATTCAATAAGTTTAATCGCATCTTGCAAGTCTCCCTTTGCAACGGTAAATGTAATATCTTTTGTACCATCTCGACCAATCGATTGTAAAATAATATCAACACTTATATTATTTTTTGATAATAGACTGAATAAGTCAAAGGCTTTACCCGGTCTATCTTGAATTCCAATGACTGCAATACGAGCTACATCTTTATCGGCAGCAACACCACTTACTAACATTTTTTCCATTTTACATTCCTCCTTAACAATTGTTCCTTCTGCTTGAGTCAAACTTGATCGAACAACTAATTCTACATTATATTTTTTAGCAAGCTCTACTGATCGATTATGTAGTACTTTTGCTCCCAGAGAAGCTAATTCAAGCATTTCGTCATATGTTATTTCTTCAAGCTTATGCGCATCTTTTACTATACGCGGGTCCGCGGTGTATACACCGTCAACATCTGTATAAATCTCACATTTGTCCGCATTTAAGGCCGCTGCAAGTGCGACTGCCGTTGTATCCGAGCCTCCTCGACCAAGCGTGGTCACATCTTCGTATCGATTAATTCCTTGGAACCCTGTGACTAAAACAATGTTTTTTCGTTCCAATTCCATTTCAATGCGATCTTTGTTAATTTCTTTTAATCGAGCATTTCCATATGTTCTGGACGTATTCATTGCAACTTGAAATGCGTTTAAAGATACCGCCGGATAACCTAACGCCTGCAATGCCAATGCCATCAATGCGACGGATTGCTGTTCTCCCGTTGCCAACAACATATCCATTTCACGCTTTGACGGATTATCGTTAATCTCTGCAACCTTGGCTAAGAGCTCATCTGTTGTATCTCCTTGAGCAGATAACACAACAACCACTTGATGTCCTGCTTTATAATCTTCTAGAATTCGATTTGCAACATTAAATACACGGTCTTTATTGGCGACAGAACTGCCACCGAATTTTTTTACGACAAGCATATGCTTCCTCCATTTTCATTTATAATTTTTCACCTAAAAAATATGGCATAAATTGATAGCCTTTATTTATCATCTTACCACTTGCTTTTGCCCCTTGTTCTGAATATACAAAGGGGTTCATCGCTTTTTTCCTACTGTCGTAGATTAAGTATGGCACCGGTTCATTTGTATGTGTTCGAATACGAAGCGGTGTTGGATGATCCGGTAAAATTCCGATTTTAAAGTCCTCTTTTTGTTGTGAAAAGTAGGTATAAATCGGCGCAACGATTTTTTCATCAATAAGTTCAATTGCTTTGACTTTATTATCTAATTCACCTCGATGTCCACATTCATCCGGAGCTTCCACATGAAGATAAACAAAATCATATCCACTTTCAAAGGCTTGAATGGCTGCATCAACTTTTCCCTGATAATTTGTATGAATATTTCCGGTGGCTCCTTCCACATCAATGCTTTTCATCTTTGCAGCAATGGCTATCCCTTTCAACAAATCAACTGCTGAAATCATAGCACCACTTTTATGGAACATTTCTTTAAATTCGGGCAGTTCCGGTCGTACGCCTTCGCCCCATGGCCATATGCTGTTGGCCGGTCTAAGGCCTTTTTGGCGTCTCAATTCATTGATTGGATGGTGGTTTAAAATTTCATAACTTTTTTCCATCATCTCACGCATCTTATCCTTATATTCACCCTTAGGTTGATACTGGGTAATCTTTTGTCCTAGAATATTATGCGGTGGTTCTAACACGACATCTGTTGAACCTTCATTCCATATAAGGGCATGACGATAGCTGACGCCTTTGTAGAACTTTAATGGACCCTCTTCAAAGGCTTCTTTGATTGCTCCTAAAAGTATTCCTGCTTCTTCCGTTGTTATTTCATCGGCACTATGATCTTCAATGGTTTTATCCCAATATGGACCCTCTTCTGTCAGTGTTACAAAATTTACTCGGAAACAGACATCCGTCTCTTCCATTTTTACACCTATGCTTACCGCCTCAAGAGGTGATCTTCCGGTATAATATTTTGTCGGATCATATCCGATGACCGAGAGATTTGCTGTATCACTTCCCGGACTCATTCCTTTGGGAATCGTATCAAGCAAACCGACTTCGCCGTACTTGGCCAATGTATCAAAGGTCGGAGTTTTTGCCGCTTCTAAGGGAGTTTTATCATTTAATGCCGGGATTGGCTCATCTGCCATTCCGTCAGCAAGTATTATTATATATTTCATTATATTAATCCTTTTCTATACGAATGGTTGACGTCACTTTGACTTGATGCACTTGGGTGAGCTGCGTGATTTTTTCTTTTAGCTCACCTTCTGTTGATTTTTCTGTAATAAATACGGTTTCATCATCACTTTGTATATAAGATACTTTACCAAACACTTGCTCAATAATATCTTGATATCCATGGCCTTCAAGAGCAATGAATAATTGGCTGGGAACTTCTTCCAAAGACATAAGATTCATTTCTTTTGAATACCAATGTGTAATAATATTTTTATCTAAATGTTTGACTGCATCAACAACGTCAGCAACAACAGCTGAAGCCGTAGGTAGTTTTCCTGCACCGCTTCCATAAAACATCACATCACCAATGACATTTCCTTTAATGAAAATCGCGTTAAAAACATCGTGAACATTTGACAAGGGGTGATTATTGGAAATCATCATTGGTGCTACCATTGCATATGCTTTTTCATTTATCTTTTTACTGATGCCCAATAGTTTTACCTGATATCCGAGTTTTTTAGCATATTCAAGGTCTTTAAGACGTACTTTCGTTATACCTTCCGTGTGAATTTCTTCAAAATTCACATGCATCCCATATGCTAACGACGATAAAATTGCAATTTTTCGACACGCATCATAGCCTTCAATGTCGGCTTCCGGATTACGCTCTGCAAATCCAAGCTCTTGGGCTTCTTTTAAAACATCTTCAAAGTTTAATCCTTCTCTGGACATTTTACTTAAAATGTAATTTGTTGTTCCATTTAAAATTCCTGTAATTTCATAGATTTCATCTGCCGTCAGTGATTTATTTAAGGGGCGGATAATAGGTATTCCACCACCAACACTTGCTTCAAACAAAAAATTAATATTTTTGTTGCGAGCAATCTCTAACAACTCCGGACCATATCTTGCAACAAGTTCTTTATTTGATGTAACCACGCTTTTTCCTTTTAGCAAGGCAGTTTTCACAAAGTCATACGCCGGATTAAGTCCACCCATAACTTCAACAATGACTTCAACTGAATCATCTTCAATAATATCTTCAAACCGTTTCGTCAACTTTGATTCAATTGACGTTCCGGGAAATTCTTTTAAATCTAACACGTATTTTATAAAAAGTTCTTCACCTGCTTTAATATCAATACTCTTTTTGTTTGTCTCTAAGACTTCAACAACTCCTGATCCTACTGTTCCGTATCCTAATATAGCTATGTTAATCATATTTTTTTACTCCCTTGCTAATATTTTGACGTGATGTATACCTTCGAACAATTCAATTGAATCGATAAGTGTTTCAACATCTAATGTCGCAGGTAAAATCTCGATGCTTATTGTCAAGTTTGCCACTCCGTTAATCGGTATTGATTGATTGATGGTTAATATATTTGCCTTGGATTCCGCAATCTTTTCAATGACTGCAGATAATAGACCGGGTTCATCATCAATCTTAACCGCAAATGTTACGACACTCCCTCTTCCATTTTCATAGAAAGGAAAAATACAATCTTTATATTTATAGAAAGAACTACGACTAATACCGACGAGATCTACCGCTTCTTGGACGGTTATTGCTTTTTCTCTTTCAAGTAAAGCCTTCGCTTCAACCACTTTTAAGAAAACTTCAGGTAGGGCTTTCTTTTTCAAAATATAATATTTAGCATTATCCGGCATAATTTTCACCTCATTTTGTATTTTTGTCAAAAACATTTGTATTTACTAGAAAGATAATATCACATCTATAAATTTATTGCAAGAAAAAAGGATAACATGTTTATATTATCCTTTTATAACTTAATCTTATATTGACACTATATCACTATTAAGCTTCAACAACAACTTCTTCTAATTCTGCTTTTTCCTCATCGGACACAATAAGATCAATATCAATCAAAATGATCATTCGACCTTCTTGCTTGGCAACACTTTTAATGTATTTTCGGTTGACGCCAGTAACAATCTTGGGAGCCGGTTCAATCGTATCATCTTCAATTTGCAAAATTTCTGTAACAGAATCAACAACAAAACCAATCATCATATCGTTTGTGTTCACAACAATAATTTTTGTATCATCGTTAACTTCTTTAAGTTCAAGATTAAATTTTTTCCTTAAACTATAGATTGGTAATACCTCACCTCTTAGATTGATAATCCCTTCAATATATTTAGGTGCATTGGGTACTTTCACAACTTCCTGATACTTTTCAATACCATTAACCTGCATAATATTCAAACCATATTCTTCATGGTCAAGTCTGAAAATTACTTGCTGTAATGAAGCCATTATTATTTCCTCCTTTGATTTTGAGATATTCTTTATTGTTGATCTGTCGTAAGCCAAATTAAATAGCCATTGATAAATGCATCAATGTCACCGTCCATAACTGCACTAACATTACCTGTCTCCACATTTGTTCGATGATCTTTAACCATATTATATGGATGCATTACATATGAACGTATTTGACTTCCCCAGCCAATTTCTTTGATTTCTCCACGAATTTCTTTCATTTCTTCTTGTTGTTCAATTTGTTTTAATTCCAAAAGCTTTGCTTTCAACATTGACATTGCTTTATCTTTGTTCTTATGTTGTGAACGTTCATTTTGGCATTGAACAACTGTGTTTGTAGGGATATGGGTAATACGGATTGCCGAATCTGTTTTATTAATATGCTGTCCACCGGCACCGCTTGCACGATAGGTATCGATGCGCAATTCATCATCCGGAATATCTAGGTCAATTGAATCATCCAATTCCGGAATAACATCACAGGATGCAAACGACGTATGTCGTCGTCCTGACGAGTCAAAAGGAGAGATTCGAACTAAACGATGGACTCCTTTTTCAGCTTTTAAGTAACCGTATGCATTTTCGCCGGATATCTGAAACGTTACTGACTTGATTCCGGCTTCTTCACCATCTAAGTAGTCCAAAACTTCCGTTTTATAGCCTTTCTTATCTGCCCATTTTAAGTACATGCGGTATAACATACTTACCCAGTCGCAAGACTCCGTTCCACCGGCCCCCGCGTGAAGAGATAGAATCGCATTGTTCCTATCATAGGCTCCGGATAACAAGGTATCTATACGTAAAGTCTCATATTGGTGAATAAATTTATCGGCCATAGTTTTAATCTCGGCAACTAAACTATCGTCATTCTCCTCTTCTGCTAACATAATCATTGTTTGAACATCGTCATATGCTTCAACAATTTCTTCATATGCCTGTACTTTATCTTTTAGACCTTTTAATGTTTTCATTTCTTCTTGAGAATTTGTCGGGTCATCCCAAAAGTCTTCCCGTGCCATCTCATTCTCAATGGTTTCTATTCTTATTTTAACATTAATCAAGTCAAAGTGAAACACTCATTTCATCTAATTTTGCTTCATATTTTTGTAATTCTTGCTTAATTTGTTCTAAAGCTAACATTAAATCACCTCTTTCAACGATTATTCTTCTATTCGGTAATTGAAATTTTCTGAAGGACCATGACACTGTTTATATTTTTTGCCACTACCACAATGACAAGGTTCATTTCGTCCTAGTTTTCTACCGGTATGTTTAACGGTTTTTTTGGCTACCTCTTCGCCACGATTTGTTGATATGTTTTTGGCCACACGTTCTCTTTCAATTTTATTGCGTGGCGCAATGCGATAAAGGATGCGAACGGTATCTTCCTGAATGCTTTCAATCATATCATCAAACATGTCAAAACCAACCAGTTTGTATTCAACCAGTGGATCACGTTGTCCAAATGCAACCAAGTTTATACCTTGCCGCATTTGATCCATATTATCAATATGATCCATCCACTTTTGATCAATGGCACGGAGTAAAATAACACGCTCCGGCTCGCGCATCATTTCAGGTTCATCAAATTCTTGTTCTTTTGCTTCATACATTTTATGGGCTAAGTCTTGTAACAATTTGATGAACTTTTCCTTGGTCATAGTATCTCGTGTCTTTTCATCAAAACTGAAATTTGGAAAGGGAATAATCTTGGTTAATGATTCTCGAAGCCCTTTTAAGTCCCATTCATCCATATGGTCCATACCATTTGAATGGGCATTGACATTACGTTCAATTACATCATCGACCATTTTAAGTATAATCGAGCGCATACTTTCGCCTTTAAGAACTTTTAAACGCTCTTCATATATAATCTCGCGTTGCTCATTCATGACTTGATCATAATCTAATAAACGTTTACGTATACCGAAGTTATTTCCCTCAACTTTTCTTTGAGCATCTTCAATACGATTGGACAATATCCCGGCTGATATTGGTTCATCATCGGGTAGTCCTAAACGTTCAACCGTGTTTTTCATCTTATCCGATCCAAATAATCGCATAAGCTCATCTTCTAAAGAGATAAAGAATCGAGATTCTCCCGGGTCACCTTGTCGACCGGCACGTCCTCTTAACTGATTGTCAATTCGTCGAGACTCATGACGCTCAGTACCGATAATCTTAAGTCCGCCAGCTTCTTTAACACCTTCGCCCAACTTGATATCCGTACCACGTCCGGCCATGTTTGTTGCAATCGTGACAGCACCTAATTGGCCGGCATCGGCTACAATGTCCGCCTCACGTTCATGAAACTTCGCGTTCAATACTTTATGTGGGATACCTTCCCGTTTAATTGCTTTACTTAACTCTTCAGAAGAATCAATGCTAACGGTACCAACAAGAACCGGTTGTCCTTTTGCATGGCTTTCTACAACTTCACGCGCAATTGCCCGATATTTTTCAGCGACACTTTTATAGACCACATCATTATGATCTTTTCTAGCTATGGGACGGTTAGTCGGAATGACAATGACATCCATTCCATAAATTGATCGAAACTCTTCTTCCTCTGTTAACGCGGTACCTGTCATACCGGATTTTTTTTCATATCGGTTAAAATAATTTTGGAAGGTAATCGTTGCAAGCGTCTTACTCTCCCGCTTTACTTTTACATTTTCTTTTGCTTCTATCGCTTGATGCAAGCCATTTGAATAGCGTCTTCCCGGCATTAATCGACCGGTGAACTCATCAACAATCACTATTTCATCATCTTTGATTACATAGTCTTTATCACGATGCATCAGTCTTAATGCTTTTAATGCAAGGGTAATATGGTGTTGAATTTCCATGTTTTCCGGGTCAGCTAAGTTGTCAATTTGGAAATATTCTTCCGCTCGTTTTACACCATCTGCCGTTAATGTCGCATTCTTTGTTTTTTCATCAATGACATAATCGCCTTCTTCTTCAATGTCTTCATTTAGAAGCGCGCTTAATTTCGTTACTTCGCCCAACACACGACCTTCTTTTAAGCGCTGTGCAAGCATGTGCGCCTGTTGATATAAATGTGTTGATTTACTACTACTTCCAGAAATAATCAATGGTGTTCTTGCTTCATCAATTAATACTGAATCAACCTCATCAATAATCGCATAACTTAAGGGACGTTGTACCATTTCTTTTTCATATATAACCATGTTGTCACGTAAGTAATCAAAACCAAACTCGTTATTGGTACCATAAGTTATGTCGCATTGATATGCAGCTTGTCGTTCTTCATGATCTAATCCGTTTACTATAACACCGACTGAAAGCCCTAGGTAGCTAAAAAGCTCACCCATCCATTCAGCATCACGTGTTGCCAGATAATCATTAACAGTAACCACATGAACGCCTTTACCTTCTAATGCATTTAGATATGCAGCTATAGGTGCAACTAATGTTTTACCTTCACCTGTTTTCATCTCCGCAATTCGGCCCTGATGTAAAACGACCGCACCCACCAACTGAACTCTGTATGGTCGTAATCCTAAGACTCTTTTTGCCGCTTCTCTTACAACGGCAAAAGCTTCTATCATTATTGAATCTAACGCTTCTCCTTGTTTAATTCGGTTGCGAAACTCATCCGTTTTCGCTCTAAGGTCTTCATCAGACATTTCAATCATTTGTGGCTCTAGTGCCTCTATTTGATCGACTATAGGATAAATCCGCTTTAATTCTCTTTCACTATGGGTTCCGAATATTTTCTCAATAATACCCATCTTGTCCACCTTCCACTTAACTATTTTCTACATTACTCTATTGTATCATTTTACAATAGGTCCTTCAAGATACTTCTTGAAATCATGCATTGCTTGTATTTTAACACAAAAATTGAAAACATCCTATAAAAATGATATTAAATTTCAACTTTATTCAACACACATCTGTGGATAAGTATGTAGGTTTACATAATTCTTCTATCATTTCGCTGTGGATAGTGTGCTTAAGTCTGTGCATAACCCTATTTTCTGCGACTTTATATATACTTTACTTGTGGATTTGTAATGTTGATAGAATTATGTCAATCATAAAATCTTTCATATTTTTTTCAAAAAAAACCTTTCTACATTAGCGATGTAGAAAGGTCTTTTTGATGATTTTATTTTATATCTCTGGTTCGATTAATCCAAAGTCACCATTATTACGTTTATAGACAACATTCACTTCTTCCGTATCTGCATTTCTAAATACAAAAAAGTCATGACCCAATAATTCTAACTCCATACACGCTTCTTCAGCATCCATTGGTTTTACTGCAAATCGTTTTGTTCGAACTATTTTAGGACCTTCTTCTTCTTGGTACTCGGGTTCAATATCTAAGAAGGTACTTCTAAATGAGCCACTATGGCGATGACGATCAATAAGTTTATGTCGATGTTTAACCAACTGACGCTCTAATTTATCAACAACTAAATCAATCGCCGCATACATATTCTCTGCAGTTTCTTCTGCTCGAATTACTGTACCTTTGAGAGGGATCGTCACCTCTATTCGATGTTGTTTTCTTATTACACTCATTGTTATATTTGCTGTCGTTTCCGACGTAAAGTACTTTTCGAGTTTGCTAATCTTTTCTTCTGCAACATTCTTAAGCGCCTCTGTCACCTCAAAGTTTTTTCCTGTAATTACATAACGCATAAATAACAACTCCTTCCGGAATACTTTTCTCAATAGTAATAGAAAAATATTCTATATTATCTAATACATACATATTCTATATAAGTAACAAAAATCCTTTTTTTATTTGTAAAATATTGCGTGGCAAGGAATAAAAAAAGTTGCACCTGTCATATGCTACAGATGCAACAAATTTTATTTGTTATATATTTATTTTATATTAATTCTTATACTTTTTCTTTAACTGAATATGCTGTATGCAATAAGTGATGCGCTTTTTCACTCATTGGTTTACCCAAGTATGTTTCATACAATTCAATAATAGCTGGGTTTTCATGGGATTTACGCAAAGGCATATTCTTATCAATTTCATAAATAGCATTTTGACGAGCTCTAACTATGCTTGCATCTCCATGATGATAAGGTTGACCCGCTCCACCAATACAACCTCCTGGACATGCCATAACTTCAATGGCATGAATATTTCGTGGATTACCATCACGAACTTCTTCAAGTAAAGCTCTTGCATTACCTAATCCATGAGCGATACCTATATTAAGAGTCACATCATCCATGGCAACAGAAGCAACACGAACGCCATCAAAGCCACGTAACTCTTCGAAGTCAACACGTGGTAACGTTTTGCCTGTACGCAATTCATAAGCTGTCCTTACCGCGGCTTCAATAACTCCACCTGTTGATCCAAAGATAACTCCGGCGCCTGTTGACATTCCTAACGGACGATCAAAGTCGCTTTCTTCTAATTCATCCGGATCAATATTCATTTTCTTGATTAAGTCCGCTAATTCTCGAGTCGATAATACAAGGTCTACATCCGGATTACCATCGACTGAGAATTCTTCACGACTCGCTTCAAACTTTTTCGCTAAACATGGCATGATTGAAACAACAACAAGATCTTCACGCTTCACTTCAAGTTTTTCTGCAAAATATGATTTTGCTATAGAGCCGAACATTTGCATTGGAGATTTTGCTGATGAAGGAATATCAATCAATTCAGGGAATTGGCTTTCAACAAAGTTTACCCATGCTGGACAACATGATGTCAATATCGGTAATGTCTCCTCAGTTTTTCCATCTAGGTAGTTTTGTAATCGACCTAAAAGTTCAGTTCCTTCTTCCATAATGGTAAGGTCTGCTGCAAAGTCTGTATCGAATACATAATTAAATCCGATTTGACGAAGTGCTGTTACCATTTGATTTGTAAAGATCGTTCCCGGTTCATGACCAAACTCTTCACCAAGTGCAACACGAACTGCAGGTGCCGTTTGTACAACAACCGTTTTACTAGGATCTGCTAATGCTTCAACAACTTTCCATGTTTGGTTATTCTCCGTTAATGCACCGGTCGGACAAACTGCGACACATTGTCCACAATGCGTACATACGGTTTCTTCCATGGGTAGTTCAAATGCTGCTGACACAACCGCATCGAATCCTCGATTGATCGCCGAAAGGGCGCCAACGGTTTGAACATTATTACACATGGTTTCACAACGACGACACATAACACACTTATCCATATCACGAATAAGTGAAGGGGAATAATCTTTTTTATATGTTGACATGGCTTTTCCGGAAATTGAGTCTCCTGTTAATCCACATAACTCTGACAAGTCTTGTAACTCACAATCTCCGGCTTTAGCACAAGCCAAACAGTCTTTTGGATGATCTGAAACCAATAACTCAAGTACTGTCTTTCTAGCTTCCATGACACGAATCGTATTTGTTCGAATTGTCATTCCTTCAATTGCAGGGGTTGCACAAGATGGTGCTAAGTTTCTTCTTCCATCAATCTCAACCACGCAAACACGACATGATGCAGATTGATTTACCATTTTTGTATCGTGTAAATCTAAATGACATAAAGTTGGGATATCAATTCCAAGCTTTTTCGCACCGTCAAGAACAGTACTACCTGCCGGAACAGTAACCTCTTTACCATCGATAATTATATTAATATCTGACATTGGGTACACTCCTTTATCTATTATTCCTATTGCTTCAAAATAGCATCGAATTTACATTTATCATAGCAAGCACCGCATTTAATACATTCATCTTGATTAATGAAATGTACTTTTTTCACTTCACCGGATATACATCC
>DDQW01000041.1:19255-22625 GCA_002342805.1 Clostridiales bacterium UBA2432
AGGCTACTACATTGGCCAGATGGACATGTCTTATCTGCTACATGGGCTACATATTCATCCCAGAAAGCTTCCATTGTAGATAATACCGGGTTCGGAGCCGTTTGTCCTAATCCACACAAAGCTGTGTCTTTAATAACACGACTTAATCGCTTCATTTCATCTAAGTGACGCATTTCCGCGTTTCCTGCACAGATGAGTTCAAGAAGTTCGGATAAACGTTTTGTACCCACTCGACAAGGTGTACACTTTCCACAAGACTCTTCCTCTGTAAATTCAAGATAGAATTTAGCAACAGCTGGCATACAATCGTCTTCGTCCATGACAATCATTCCACCTGAGCCCATCATTGATCCTTTAGCAATAAGATTATCAAAATCGATAGGAGTATCTAAATCCTTCTCCGTTAAACAACCGCCTGAAGGACCGCCGGTTTGAACCGCTTTGAATTTCTTACCGTTTTTAATGCCTCCACCGATATCATAGATAACTTCACGAAGTGTTGTACCCATTGGTACTTCAATTAATCCAACGTTATTAATCTTTCCGGCTAAAGCAAATACTTTTGTACCTTTTGATTTTTCTGTTCCGATTTTATTATACCAGTCTGCACCTTTTAATAAAATTACCGGTACATTAGCGAAAGTTTCAACATTATTTACATTGGTTGGTTTACCCCAGTATCCGGATTCCGCAGGGAATGGTGGTTTTGTTGTTGGCTCGCCACGCTCACCTTCCATCGAATGAATCAATGCTGTTTCTTCTCCACATACAAAAGCTCCTGCACCTAATGTTAATTCAATATCAAAATCAAAACCTGATTCTAAGATATTCTCGCCTAACAATCCATATTCACGTGAAACATCAATGGCTGCTTGTAGACGCTTAATCGCTAAGGGGTACTCAGCACGAATATATACACGACCTTTTGAGGCACCAATTGCATATCCGCAGATAGCCATTGCTTCGATAACTGAATGTGGATCTCCTTCAAGAATAGAACGATCCATAAAGGCACCTGGATCCCCTTCATCTGCATTACAAATAACATACTTTTGATCTGCATCATATCCGCGTGCAAACTCCCACTTTAATCCTGTTGGGAATCCTCCGCCTCCACGGCCACGAAGTCCAGAATCTTTGATTTTTTGTATGACTGTTTCCGGTGTCATATCCGTTAATGCTTTCCCTAAAGCCATATATCCATCACGTGCAATATATTCGTCAATATTTCCCGGATCAACAAAACCACAGTTTCTTAAAGCAATACGCATTTGCTTTTTATAAAAGTCCATGTTTTTTGAATCCGATATTATGACTTTTTTGTCCGGATCAACATATAATAAACGTTCAACTTTTCTTCCTTTAACAAGATGTTCTTTTACAATCTCTTCTGCATCTTCCGGTTTAACCTGCACATAGAATGTGTTATCCGGTAAAATTTTAACGATTGGTCCTTTTTCACAGAATCCAAAACATCCTGTTTTTAGCACTTGAACATCAGCATCCATGTTCTCAGCCGCTATAGACGTCTTTAGGTTTGTGATAATACCTTCCGCTTCAGCGGATAGACACCCTGTACCTCCACAGACCAATACATGTATTTTTTCGTTTGCCATTATTACGCCTCCTAACCTTTCTATTCGACTGTCTTATGTGTTGCAGGAATAATACCATCAACAAGTTCGCCGGCTTTTAAATATTTTTCAATAATTTCTTTTGCCTTCGTCTCATCAACATCTCCAAATACAACTGGTTCTTGATTCGGTAGAGTTACTTCAATGGTTGGTTCTGCATAACAATAACTCATACATCCTGTCTGTGTTACCACAACATTATCTATGCCTTGTCTATGCGTTTCTTGAATCATATAATCCATGACTTCACGAGCACCTGCAGCGATTCCGCAAGTCGCCATTGCTACTTTGATTTGAATAAGAGTATCGACATTTTCTCCCTTTTCTCTAAGGGAAACTTTATTTTTAACATCATTTTTAATTTTCATCAATTCGTCAAGTGATTTAATTTTTGCCATCGTTTTTTCCTCCTATTTGTAATCAGCTAAAATATCTTTAACCATATCAGCCGTTAAACGTCCATAGGTTTTTTCACCTATTGTTACAACAGGAGCCAAACCACATGCACCTATACAACGTAATCCAGTAATTGAAAACTTTCCGTCCGGAGATGTTTCTCCCACACCAATACCTAATTCTTTTGAAAATGCGTCAACAATTTTTTCTGCACCTCGAACATAACATGCTGTTCCTAAGCAGATCGAAATATCGTGTTCCCCTTTGGGTTCCATTGTAAAGAATGAATAGAAACTTACTACACCAAACACCTTTGCTGTAGATACTTTTAATTTTTTTGCAACAAATTTTTGTACTTCAGCAGGGAGAAATCCAAAGATTCCTTGTGCCTTATGCAAAACTTTGATGAGTTCGCCTTTTGTATCCGGCAACGCATCAATAAAGTCTGCAAGTTCTTGGTATTTTTCTTGAGTCAAATCGTGATTAGCAGCCATCATTAACCTCCTTAAAATTGTATTACTTAACCTTAACCTTTATATAAGAAGAGATTATTCATCTCTAACTAACAACATTTTTTGTTTATACTTTATCAATCCGCTTTAAAAAATCAAGCACAACTTTAACCGTCAGCTGAGATTTTAATCGTTCAGGAATTCGAAATTCCCGCATACATACGCCTATAAATCCGAGTTCATGTGCATCTGAAGATTGCAATATTATGTGCTCTTTATATTTTTCGATATATTTATTGTACTCTGCATATTGTGAAATTTCAAGACAATGAATGGGTAGATTCGGGGGAATAAAACCTAGGTTTGAAATAAGGCTATAACTGGGGCGGTCAATGTGCGCCGGAATGGCAACACCACCTAGATCCTTCGTCTTTTGAATAAGTTGTTCAAGAGTAATTGTTGTTGCAAATGATAATAAGCGTTCTTCTTCAGCAATAATATTATCCTCAGCATCAAAAAGTAATTGTCGCCCGAGTATGGAAGGCTTATTTTTCTTTTTGGGTAGTGAATCATAGACATAATTTTGCATCAGCTTACTCGCTTCGACTGTTTCAAAAAGACAGACCACATGAATTTCTTCACGCGTTTCGACTTCCATACCTGGGATTACAAGTAGACCAAGCTTTTTGGCAACGGCAATCACCGACTGAACATTGCCACAACTATTATGATCGGTTATGGCAATAACATCGAGCTCATTTAGAAGCGCCATGTTAACAATATTGTTGGGCGACATTTCTTCTAAGGCACATGATGATAATGCTGTATGGATATGAAAATCATATTTTACATTCATTACAATCCTCTTTTGTTAAATTATTGTCATTA
>DDQW01000040.1 GCA_002342805.1 Clostridiales bacterium UBA2432
ATTTTATAACATATATTATTGAGGATAAGCTTTCGTTGGAAATCAATTGAATCGTATCCACTCGGTCCGGCTCCATATAATAACACATCTTCTTTAAACGCTTCAATTTTGACTTCAACTAACTCATTTGCATCTTCGAGTGTGGCTTCTTTAAATACTATCATTTTATTCCTCTATACGCTACCGCATCTAATTGAAATTGTAGCCCTTCTTCTCCGCCACGATGTGCAAACTCCGTCTGAATTGATTTTCTGACTGGATAATGACCTTTAAAGCGTTCCTTGAATACTTTTTCCATAAGCGGAATATCCCAAATGTCCCTAAACAAACAATCAACCTGAACGACTGATTCTAGTCCAAGCTCAATCGAACTTAGCCTTTTTTCCAGATGATCAATAGCTCCGTGAACCTGTTGTTCTATTGACTTTCCAATATTTCCAACACAATACCCAATATAAGCAAATTCTCCTGCTTCAATAATTCCTGAATGTGCCCACTCTTCATTCACATCACTTCTAATAATTCCACTCATAAATCTCTCTCCTTCTCCCAAAACACGTTATCATACTTCACATCAAGTTATCTTTTGTCGCCAGTTTATTCTAAAGAACTCATCAAGTATATCCAAGAATTTATAGGATAATAAAAATGAAATAATGGTAGCAACAAAAAATTCTGTTGTTCCAATGTTAATTGTATCCACCTTCATTTTTATCCCCTTAATGGTAAAATAGTAACATATTATTGAAATCAATACTGAAATAATCATTGGTAGATATTTAAGGACTGTTATTCCAGTATTGTTATACCACATTATACCCATCCCAATTTCATCTTCCATTCTTAGCTCACCATGCTTTAATAGACCTAGCAGTGAATTAAACATAGGTATTAATCTTAACAAACTATTTGTTATAGCAAATACTGCTATAATATAAAGCATGTTTTTATTACTCACCATATATATTAATATTGTACTGATAATGGCCAATATTAACGTTATCGGAACACCTAAATCCCATGGCAAAATATAATTTTGTAACGATCCTCTAAAATCTACATCTGACGGCTTTTTATGTATATCCCCAACCTTATTAAAACCTGTGCTTACCTCTTTACCTTGAATAAAATAAGATATACCATGTCCTACTTCATGTATCCAAACCGAAATAATGATACTAATAATTAACATTATAAGCCAAACAATATAACTTGACATAAAACCACCCTTCTATGATGTCATCTATATTTTACAATATATTAATTCTGCAAATTGTCCGTATTTTTTTACTTCTTTCAAGTAAAATCGTTTTACCATTTCTTCTTGTGAAAACAGCGGTATTCCTCTGCCTAATAGAACAGGAGCAACCTGTATGATCATATTATCAACCATATCTTGATCTAAAAGAGGACCTAATATTGTATTTCCTCCAACAATCCAGATGTTTTTATCACACTCTATTTGTTTCACAAATTCAACAACATCACAATTCATAGGAATAAATTCTTTGACCGATAAACTTTCCGCATGTGTAAAAACATAATTTTGTGTGGTTGGATAAAGACTCTCGATATTTTCTAGGTTTTTAATTTCATTAAATGTTCTTTTGCCCATTATTGTAATATCCATACTTTTATAGAAAGCTTCATAACCAGTTTCTTCTATTTCACCCGTTTGATAAAGCCAGTCCAAGTTGTGATTTTTGTCCGCAAGAAATCCATCTATAGTAATGCATCCATAAAAAAATACACTCATTTTCATAATCTCCTTTGAAATAATCTAGTTCATCAAGACTTTTGTAGGTATGACAGCTCTTGATCAAACCATGTTTCAATGTCATCTTGTAAATTTAAAACAGAATCATCCAACGATATTGGAAGTCCACGACAACCGCCATCACAATGACCGATTTCTCTTTTTCTACCGCAACCATATCCCTTTGCAATTAGTTCCTGTAATATTGGAGAAAACGTTTTAATAATATCCGTGTATTCATGTGTCTTTGTCGATTTTACATTAATATGATAGCCATTGTTGAGGGAAGCATTAATCCCCCATAGATCTTTCCGTTTATAACAGTACTTTATGTAGATATGAAAACCTTTTATTTCCACAACACAACGAAGTCCCTTGTTTAAATAGCGCTGATGCAGTTGCGAAATAAACTCCTGAACATCTGCGGATAAATGTTTTATCGTATCCTCAACGATGGAAAGCACATCGGTTTCATCCTTTTTCAATATCCTATACTCACATCGTAAAAAAACATCTTGGTTGACAAGGGTGCCCTTGTCTTTTTCTGCAACGGCCATAACCTTAAGTCCTGTAAGCATAGTGGGGTTATCTGGATATGTAATCTTTATGGTTTTGATCTCTGACAAATTTTGCTTTTTTTTATTTATATCAACACCGTCAATGCAAAGACCACAATCCTCTAGAAATCGAAGACACTCAAGATTTTTAGTAACAGACAGTTTTTCATTGAATATGGTATGATCACATACGAAAATGTTCGTATTTTCAAAAGGACTACCATGATAGCCTATGTTCATTAGCATGGTTTTCACATTATGCAAGAATGGATAATATACCGAAAGCGTGGTTCGATTTTCGTATTCATGAGCAACTTTTTTGCTTTTATCATAGATATCGCCTTTGATGTATAATTCATCGTAAAGACGAGCCAAAAAAAGTCTAAAGGCTATAACGCCTTCACGTATACTCGTATCATCTGAAATGCTAGTATATGAGGATTTAATCGCATATTTTTCATGTGTTTCAGCCACCATAATTTCCTTTAAATACCTTGCCACATCTTGAAGTGTTTTTCTCATGTGTCTCACCTCGTCCTCGTTTAATTTTTATATACTATTTTTCTAAATCTCATTACAATTACCTGGAACAAATTGATTCATAAAATCAAGCTTTTCTTTTGCGTTTTTAAACTCACCCAAATAATCACAAACTTCGGTTGCAAAATCAATAAATGCAATGCCCATAGCCGTTATTATGTTCTCATCTCTTACAATTCGAGAATCTTGATAATTAGTCCATTCAAACGGATCTTCTTCACAAAAATTCTTCATCTGTTCTTCTGTCCATGCACTTATAGACGTTGTAAACTTCTTACCTTTTAATGCACCCGATTTGGCAACCATCCAGGGTCCGGCACAAATAGCAGCTATAAATTTATTTTGCTCATTTAAGTCCTGCAAAAGTCTCATTAAGTCTTCACTATAGCCTTTCTTCCACCCTCCTGGAATAATGATCCCTTCAACATCCTCATGAATCACTTTATTAATACTTGTTTTCGGAAGATAAGTTAATCCTGATGCACTAGACACTGGGTCTATCGTTTCTGATATGGAAATAATCCTATAACCAGAATTCCTGCCTAGCAAATGGGCTAAAAGTGTCACCTCAAAATCCGCCATATCATCATATATATACATCAATATTTTTTTCATTTATTTGTTCCCTCACTTTTTATCTGTTTTAGTGTCTTAGTAATCTTCTCAGTATAGTTGATTTTTGCACCGATACATCTTGCTCCTCTTGCTAGAAGCATACCCAGTAAGATGATTCCAATTAATCCTAAAATCTCATACATTACTTTATCTCACCCATTTCATAATATATTCTACTTTACTAGTTTCTTCATTAAGCTGTTCACTCATTGTCTTAAAGCCGGAATTCTTGTAAAACTGAACTGCTTTCTCATTATCTTTATAAACTGCCAAGCTTAGGTCACCGTATTGTTCTTGAACATATTCAATAAGTTTTCTTCCAATTCCCTTTCTTTGAAATTCTATATCTATAAATAAGCCACCAATATAATTTTTATTTACAATACTGATAAAACCCACAATATGATTTTCTTCAATATAAAGAAAAGTTTCACTGTTAGGCAAATAACTATTTTTAACACTATCATAATGTTCAAGCCAATATTCTTTTTCAATAAAACAATGAGCTGCAACCGTTGTATCTAGCCAAATTTTCATCACCTTATTAATTTCTTCTACTCCATTTATTTTTCTAACCATTTCATGTCTCCTGTTTTAAAAATATGTAAAACCATATTCAAAAGTTTTATTGCAAAATAAATTATGGCTAAATCTATTATGAAAATCAATAAGTCTAGACTCCCACTCAATAAGGGTATCCTAGATTTGTTTAAAGGATGCCTTATATAAAATGCAAACGGATAACCAAATAAAATAGAACCTTCCTCATTTACTCTATAAGGTGTTATATAAGTAAGAATAATTGTTATCCAAGCACATATGTTCATCATTCTTACATCAAACACTGATTTTTTATACTCTCTAATCTTAATAATATCACTTCCTTTCAAATACCCCACATGACAATTAACCAGTCCGATTGTTCTGTCTCTTTAATCAAAAAGTAGTGCCATTTATATGTTCCATTGCTAAAGCCAGCACCATGACCATCTTTAAACTCTATTGTAAAAGTAACATCTACACATGTATATTGATATGGGCCTTGGTACCATGCATCATTCCAATAACAGCTTTCACCACCAGATTCAAGCGTATTTAACTCAAGAAATGTCATTTCATCTAAGTCGTATGCAACTATTTTTTTATTATCTACAACAAACGTGTTCATCATCTCTTTGTCTTTAGCAATCCAATATTTAAAATACTCTTCTACCGATTCTTCCGGGCTCAAAGAATCTTCTATACTCTCTTCAACCGGCTTGCATCCTACAAAAAACAACGACATTGCTAACACGAAAACAATCGTTTTTTTGCAAAAGTTTCTAAAATTCCAACATATCATTCTCATCATAATTAAAATTTGGCCCCCACGCAACTTCCCAATAATATCCATCGGGGTCTGAAAAATAAGCATGATAGCCTCCCCAAAATACATCTTGTGGTTCTTTTTCAATTTTTGCTCCAGCCTTTTTTGCTAATTCAATAACCTCACTTACTTCTTCTTTATTTTTTACATTATAAGCAAGTGTTATTCCTCCAAATCCGCTGGTGATTTTAGGCGGGTTGTTTTCATTAATATCCTTAGCCAATAAATCAAGCGGAAATAATTCAAGCTTCGTACCCGACGTGTTAAAGAAAACTACTTTTGCATTATTGCTTTTTTCATCTGTTTTAAATCCAAGACCATCCCGATAAAATTCAATTGATCTTGCCATATCCTTTACTCCTAAGCATATGATGTTCATTCTGTTCATAAAAATATCCTCCTCACAACTCTTATACAAAATATGTTTTACTAATCCTTCATAAATAGTATCATAAAATATTCATCTGCATAGGAACCATCACTATATTTTAGAGCATGCCTTTTTGTCCCTTGTATTTCAAACCCTAGGCTTTGATACATTTTTAACGCTCGTTCATTATGAGTGACAACTTCTAGCTCAAGTTGTTCAATTCCACTGTTTTCACACCATTTAATACTTTCTTGCATTAATATATTTCCAATGCCCATGCCCCAAAAAGCTTGTCGCACACAAATCCCCAAAGCTGCTCGATGTAAATATCTTCGCTTGTTCATAACTCTTCCGACAGAACAATTTCCAACAATTTGTCCATCAATTAAGGCAACTAACATTTGTTGGGTTGAATCATCGATAATATTTTTAATAAAAGCCTCTTCTTGCTCTACTGTAAAAGAAAGTTCACCCGGTTCGCGGGCTAAAAATTTTGTTTCACAATCTACATCCTTCATGTAATCAAGCAATCCTTTAGCATCACTTACTTTTGGTTCCCTAACCGTTACTTGCATCTTATCTTTTAATTGATACACTCTTTCATCCATATGCGCCTTCTCCATTTCACCCTATTTACATGAATCACTATTTATTTTGCTCCAACTTATTGTATTACTTCACCGCCATGAAATACACATTCATATATCTTTACTCCGTCTTTTAGAATCTCTTCATGCCCTGTAAACCAAGTAAAATCACCATCTGCTTTACATCTATATATAAAACGATCCTTGCTATACTCTACTGGTCCCCTATATGGCATATCTTCTGGCACTTGTAGCAAAGCTTCCTTGAGAAAATCTCCTTCAAAACCTTCACCTAGTATTCTTCCCATATAATTCATTGACCAAAAAGGTGTATCATTTAGCCATAATGCCTCTTCACCGACAAAGCTACGGCTTCCTAAATAGGTATCTATATACTTCATGTCGCCCTCACAATATAATAAATCATGAGAATTTGGTCTTGACGCATCACTTTCATTACCTTTTCCTGCATATGTTGCTTTCTTGGCTTTGATTAGAAACTCAATTATTTTCTTATTCATAAAACCTTCCTTTCTATATTATCAAAATACCGCCTTTTTATTTATTTCTATCAATCTATTAGCATCAACGTATCCGTTACTCTAAGATCAATATTATCTTCATAAAGAGAGACATACACATATTTCTTATCGTTATCTATGTCTATATCAATAGAATTTACGATATTATCAGTTGTGACCACTTTAAAACTATATTGCCCGTTAATTAGGCTTTTATAAAAATAAGTCACCCGATGTTGATTAGCAACTCTAAATGTATCTGAAAAGAATTTTTCGTCATCAACATAACCTATAGCATTGATTTTAGATTTTTCAAAACTTTGATTTGTCACAGTTACAATCAGATTTGAATTCTGCATTTTTTCTTCCGAATAATATGTATAGTGATTATCTCTAACCATTATATAAATAACTAAACTGCCTAGTATAAGCAATGCCGTTAACATTACTTTTTTCATTACTTTCATCATATTTTTACCTCGAAATTATAAATGCACAAAGATTACCAAACAATCAGAACTTTCACTATAGCATACCAGAACAAACATTCGTTTTCAATAATTCATATGTCCTATAGAATCTTACCCATATAATATTCATCATAAAACTTGCCATTTACTAAAACCGACCTCTTCTTAGTACCCTCGACTTCATAGTTGTTTCTCAAATATAGCTGATACGCTCTATGATTGTGGGTCATCACTGTTAACTCCAGCTTACTTATTTCATGCTTTGTAGCCCATGAATCAAGACTTCCCAGAAGTCTAGCTCCGATACCTTTACCTGAAGCTTCTTGTAAAACTCCTATTACAACATACCCACTATGTCTTATTCGATTAGCCTGCCCTCTTGAAAGAGAGACAAATCCAAGAAGCATCTCTCCTTCAATAGCTCCGATTATTACGCCTCCTGAATTATTAACCGACTTAATCTTTTCTGCCATCTCTTGGACTGTCGTTGCTCTCTCCGCCGGTTCATAAAGCATGAATTCTGATTCCTTGTCAAGCTTAAGCAATAATTCCAAAAAACTTTCGCCGTCACTCTCTTCCAAACTTCGAATTTTCATAATTCCCTCCAAATCATACATCTCCGTGATATAAATTCCTCAAATTTATACTTGTTATGACAGAGTCTTTGGTAAGCGTATCTGTATCAATCCAAAATTCAATAATATAATCTTCTCCTAAATCAAATATCCATTTAGAATAATCAGAATGGATGGATCCATCTTCATTTGATTTATATAATTTCTTATATTTATCAATAACCTCCATTGCATTATTTCCGACACTAACACCAAGTGATGTTTGATATTTTTCACTAGAAACATATAATTCAGTGATACAATAATTCCCTTCGCTGACACTAACAGAAAAATCATCAAATTTTACAACCGGTTCGAAACCATCATCTGAAAATACAACTTCAAATTCATTTCCGAATTTTTTCATTACTGCGTTAAATGTGTCCCCTATATGTACACCTGCGATTGACTCTCCTTTAAATACGAGATATGGTTCACCTTCAAAATCTGCATTTATGCCTTCTTCCCAAAAGGTCGCTTCTTGTTTATATCGAAAAGTTTCATTTTCTAATTCCCATATTTCTTTCTTGTGTTTCTCATTCAATCTTTCAATTTTTTTCTCATATTTTGATATTAATCGCTTATTCTCATCTTCACGTTTGATTAGTTCATTCAAATTCTCTTCAAGGATTGTTACTTCATATTCTAGAGCCTCATAATCTTGTTTTAATAATTCATATTTTTCATCATCTGAATTGTCCTCTTGATTACAAGCTGTCAACAATAGTGCAAAAATCCCAAAAAGTAAGAAAATCCTTTTATATCTCATAAACCCCTCCAAAAGTGTCGTCCAATTATTTCTTATCCTTCATTATTGATGTGTTGTGTCCAAATATCATTAAATACTTTTAGCTTAAACACATCCACTTTCCATTCACCTTCTATAAACTTTACATTTATACCACCCTCTTCTTCAATTAATTCTGTTTTTCCATCTTCGTATTCCAATAATAACGTTGCTGTATAATCATATACTATCGTCTTATATTGATTTAATAAACTTCCATCAGCGTCTTTTCTGTAGGTAATATTATACTCTAAATCATGTAGGCTCATTGTAAAATTCTTTGCCAAAGCTACCTCTCTATACATTCCATGCATTCTGTTTCCTAATACTGAAGCCAAACCATTTTCTGAGCAAAATTCATCATATCCAAGAAAATTGTCTTTCCCTTCTGATAAATCCTTAAACATCGTTTCTATTTCAATTTCATAATCTTTCGGATCATCTATCGTATATATTTTTTTTAAAAAATTCACAATAAGTTCTTCAGAAAGTTCTTCATCTGTATTTTCATCCATTACTTCTTTATTACTACATGAACTTATTAGTAATACCACAATAAATATGCTCAAATATATTTTCTTCATAAATCCCCTCCTCCTGGCTGATTCTGAACCACAAGTGTTATTTCATCTGTATTTTCACCAAAAACATCTCCTTTGACAGTAGAATATTTTTCCACTATTGCAAATCCTGCATTTCTTAATTCATCTTCGATTTCTTTATATGTAAAATATTTATGCCACATTTCAATTATATTTTCATGTTCTTCTTCAATGATTACATGCCTTTTAAATGTTAATTCCTCTTCTTCATACTTGTACAAAAGTTCAAATTCAAAATAGGGATTTGGACTTAAAAATCCACCTTTTTCATGAAATATACAATTCGTCATTTCTTCAATCTTTTTGAAATTATGGATTGTTGGAATGTCAAATAAAAATAAGCCATTGCTTTTTAAATACCCTTTGATATTTGACAATAGGCATTTTCTCTGCTCTTTTGTTAATGCGTGATAGTCCAAATATATTAAATAGGCAAAATCGAATTTCTCTGCTGTTTTCCATTCAAGATAACTCTCATTGATGTAATTGATCTTCAAACATTTTTCCTGAGCCTTTTTATTGGCATAATCTAGGGATCTTTTTGATACATCAACGCCGGTTACGTTGGCACCTGCTTCAGCGATTTTTGTTGAATATAAACCAGGACCGCAGCCTAAATCTAAAACTTTTTTTTCTTTTGTCAAATCGAATTTTGAAATCATCCAATTAGCAGATTTATTTATAAAGTCAAGGTTTCTTGATGCAGCATCTATTTGCGGATTCAAATGGATTTCAAGCATATTCTTTGAAATATATTCATCTGTCCATATCTTTAAATATGTGTCATTGCTTTCATAAGGCTTTGGTCTTTCAAAAAAATTCTTTAACTTTGTAAACATTTTTCCTCCTAACATCAATGGAATATGCTTTTCTGATTTCCATTAAATTCTTTTGACAGTATGTGTATAAACAGTTCTTCTATTGCAGAAATACTTGCCGTTATACAAAGTAAATATATGAGCACTTCCGATTGAATAATTATAGGAAATAAAAATAACATAAGACCGGTAACTTTATTTCCAATCGTATGAAGGATTCCAAACGTTTTATACTTTATAAATACGATAATCATCGATAAAATTCGTATTATTACAATGCCAACAATCCAATATGTTATCGTAAGAGGCATATCAATAATAGGATATAAAATAATGATTAATACCGCGACCATAATCAAATCTGATGCAGAGTCAAGTTTTTCTCCAAACTTACTCTGTGTGCCCAGTTTCCTTGCAACGTAACCATCAAGCATATCACTAATCCCACAGATAATATATATGACAAAAAATCCTACACTTAAGGGTCTTATAAGAAATAATGTAAGTATCAAGAATATTCTAGCTATCGAAATAACATTTGCTATCCACTTCATCGTATTACCCCGCTAACAATTATATTTTATCCATCTGCATTCTAATATAATCTTCCCCTGCAAAATGTCCCATCTTGCCGCCTATTAGAGCATGACATTCCAATACTTTTCCCTTTTTCATTTCAATAATATTTTTAAAATGTTTATGGACATCTTCACTTTTTCTTAAGTCCTTAAATTGCTGAAATGTTATTATGATTATTTCTTTATCTTTAAAATCTGTTTTTTCTATAAACGTATTCATTGCTGGTACACCATTACTTGCCCATATTGGTGACATTAAGTATACCCTTTTAGCATTTTTCACCTCATCCCATGGATTTCCTGTTAATGTTGTCCCCTTTTGCATTAATGCTTGAATAAAATTCCCCTTTTTCACTTCTTTTAGTTCAACAACTTTTGCTCCAATTTTCTCAGCTAATATATTAGCTCCTGTTAGTGTATTGTTATCTTTAGAATAATAAACAATTACTGTTGGGATCATAGATTGCCCTTCCTTTCTTTTTTTATAATAATTACTATAATTTTATTATTCTTCACTAAAGGCCCAAAATCCACATTCAGTCGGGTGATCAATGATTAATGCATTTTTATGTTTCAGAAGCATAAGCGCAATTGTAAGGTCTCCTCCTGCTGCAATGATATTAAACATGCTTAGAGCGAGCAAAAATATGCTATTTGTTATAATCGAAGCCAGAAATATCCCAAGCCCAAGTACTATAAACGGCATAAGACCTCCCAATAAATACTTTTCGAAACTCAGGGGTTCCATGCAAGAGCAATAAGGCGTAAGTTTTTTCCACATCACCCCAAGATGTATGCTTTTCCATCCTTTTTCACAGCTCAGACTCCATGTCAGGCCATGTAGAACTTCATGTACAAAAACACTTATAAGAATCAGTACATAAAAAAACAATAGTCCCATTATTGAAAATTCGATTTCTCCAGTATTATTTATATAGAAAAACAGTACCAGACACAGTATTGCTAGGGGACCCGCAGTAACTAAGGCCATTACATTTGCCTTTACAATTGAAATTGTACATTTTTCCGAAGAGTAGCCCTGGCTTTCAAGTTGTTCTCTTATGCGGTTAAAGTTTTCGATGCGTTGCTTGTCATTCATTTGAAATTCTCCCGTCTAAAATAGTTCTAGGTCGCTTAAATTATACCTCCATCCTCCATATCTGTTTTATTGATAAAATCCATATGATATAATTTTTCCCAATGGTTTATATTTAAAGTTCCCTTACTAAGATGAATTGCTAAAATACAACAATTTTTGTCATTTTCATTATTGGCCATATCATACCAACTTGAAAAGGCTGTACGGAGTTTGTTTCTGATTTCGGCATTTTGGGGGTCAAGTACCCAACCAAGATTTTCACCAAATCCATTAGCAGTAAACATCTCCATGCATCCTGAAATTGAAACTTCTTGATTTTGTTCTATTTGAAGCATTTTGTTTGATTTTCCATGTGTAACAACATAGAATATTCCATCTTCGTAATACGCATCAACACTTCGCACCACAGGACGTGGCTTTCCCTCTGCATTAGCTTCTCTAGCAATCGTAGCGAGCGAGATCACATTGTCTTTACCATTTCCAAACGTTTCTTCGATTAATTTCATTCCTTCTTCATATTTTGTCATTTTCATGCCTCCTCATATACATATTAAAATGTTTCATAAATTTTCTGGCCTTCATCTTTCTCGTTTCAGATAAACCATATCAACGAGTTGTTTTCCATCTTCAAATATTAAGTGGTCATAGTTATCTATAAAAAAGTTCTTTATTCTATGTGACTCTGTAAAACCGCAAATATTATAAAAAGAAAGAATTGAATGACAGTCACCCGTTCCGACAAGCATGGTTTTACAATCCGGATAATGGGAAAACAGAAAATCAATCATTCTTTTTCCATAACCTTTTCTCTGGCAATTAGGCATGACTGCAATATTCTTGAGTTCATAAACGCCATCCGCTTCTCTGGTAATCACGCATTCACCCTTTACTCCATTGTCATCCAGAACAAACATTTCGCCACGTTCAAGATATTGGTCTATCATACTCTCCTGCTCATCTGCCAGCAATAATAAATCAATATATTCTTTTTTATCTCCTGTTATTTTTCTTATATTCATAGTCACCTCCAAAATTTTCTCCGCAATACTTATTAATGTTAGGTGATGGATATTATTGGTTCTCTTCGAGATAATTATCCAAGGCCACAATTCCTCTACGCATCAATTTTATTGCAAGTATCATAATTATAAATCCAACCACAATAAACGGAATATAAATCAATCCATAAATTATTACCAGAATACTTGTATTCATAATTACATGTCTCCCTTGCTATTCTTTGAATTATAAATATCCAGGGCTTTAATTCCACGTGTCGCCAACTTTATAAACAACACAATACAATAAATGCTTATCCCCAAATATGCCAATATTATAATTGCATATATGATAAAAAATATTATTCCCATTGCTGCAAATCCTGTTTCCATTATAATTACCTCACTTTTTATTTATTTTTATTTTATTCTTATATAGGCAGAGCCTATGTATAAGCTTTTAGTATGGTTTGTCTTGCCACTGTTCTCCAATGTATTTCACATCTTCCAAATAGCTCTTAATGTGTCCATCATTAATATGCTGTTCAAATGACTCATCTCCATTATTAGCTTCTTGCTTCATATAAGAAACCAAATATTCGAGTCGTCTTATGACCCAGTCAAAAACTCCCTCTCGATCTATTGCATCTGTTCCATATGTTTCAAAAAATAATTCAATTCTTCTAGACTTATCCGAACGGGTTCCGAAGTTCTCCGGATTATCTTCTGACATCAATGGGATCCATCTATACAGAGCATACGATACGTCCCATATTCTTGAACCAGGATGCAATGTATCAAAATCTATTAGCCCAACCACTCGCTTACCTTCAAGAGCAGTATTATAAGGAGCCAAATCTCCGTGACACATTGTCTCTATCTCTGTCTGCACAGAAAGCATCCACTTCTCATTACCGTTTAAGCATTCAATGTAGTCTGCACCTAAATCATGGAATTTTCGAATAAATTTTGCAAATGAAATCAAAGTATCATCCGACCTAGCATCTTGCGATAGCTCGTTATTGAACACCTCACCATCGACATACGAAACCAACTCTTGCCCGTCTTTATTGATTCCATGCGGAAGCGGAACCTTAACAAATCCGCATTTATGCAAATACCTCAGAAAATCATGGACATTGGATGTCCATTCGTGAGAGGGTCTGTATACAATGTCATTATTCTTGATAATATTGTCGCGACCACCATCTAAGTGTTCTGTCATGAATCTAGCCTCCTTTTCATGATGATAACAAGCGTGTTAGATAAAGATACTATGGCAACTTCCAAAAGCAATATTTCCTTCAATTAACTTATTCTTTTTATATTGCGAATATGTATCACAGATTATGTTCCATCAGTTACACTTTTAAAAAAACTAATAATAAACCAGCACTATTCATGGGAGGAAAATCTTATTTTTCTAAACTTTCCGCCGGATAAGAGCTGTTAGTCAATAATGTTGATAAGAACGGCCGTATTGTATACGTTGTGCGGCAAATTATCTACGCAATAGCTATCGATAGTAACCGAAACTACATGTCCCTCTTTGGCTTTAACCTCTTCAACGTCTCTATCTTGTATGTCTAAAACAAAAGCTCCACTTTGTCTGCCGAAAATACAAGGCAATTTATCTAGAGATTCTTTGTTGGGCCTAAAGAAAAATAATTCTTTTCCCCAATACTCATCATCTGAATCAGTTATGTAAAAATCACCAGTCAATTCAATTTCTCCTTCAAATTGAACTTTATACCAAAGTTCTTTCTGTGCCTCTATCGATTTTATTCTCATGCCTTGAATAAAATCACCGACTTCATGATTGAAAGGCAAAAAGTAATTCAGATTACGATCATTAATATGCTGTGCAATATCGGAAACCAAAATTTCATATCTATCATTATTTTGCTGTCTTGTTTCAACTTCAGCCATTTGTTCCTCAAGTTCGGTTATACTGTTCTTTAGAACTGCTTTCTCTTGATCTGTATCATTCTGAAGTTTAATTAAAGATTCATTAACTTCATTCAAAGCATTTTCAAGTTGATTAATCTCTTCTTGCATTTCGTTATTAATAATTTGTAATTTCTTATACTCTTCACTCTCTTCTATACTCTGACAGCCATTTGTTAACATTACTACAAGCAAAAATAATAGATAAATCCTCAAGTTCATAATAACCTTCCTTTGTACAGTGTAGCTGTTTCGTATGACGTTATGATCATTCTTAATGGTCTATTGTGCCCCCTATTTGCTCCTTCTGAATTTTTTGCGATATTCCTTATCCATTTTTTCTGTCGCATATTGAATTATTTTTCTACCACAAGAATCTTTCCATTTAAGGAGAAACTCTTCTGTAATTTGTGGGCATTTCTTCCAAGACTCTCTTAAAAAGGTGCCTATTGCCTTCTGAACATCCTCTTCCTCATCAAGCATGATTGATTCAATAATTGTAAAATACTGGGCTGGATCTTCTCCTGCTTTTACTTCCTCAAAAAAAGTAACAGGAACTGCACGTCTGGTCCATTTCGATTGCGAAGTCGTCCATTCAATAAAATTATCAGGCTTAACTATTTTTTCATTTACAAAATAGGAAAGAACTAGCATACACATAACATCCGTATTTGCCCAATTTGTGAAACTTCCTAACCATTTTTCCATATGATTGAAAACATTCATTGAATACTGTTCCTTTTTAAGAGAAATAAATGCTATAGCAATCGAAATATCTTCAAATTTTCCGGATAAAATAAGCTGGTCACCTAAGCTCAAGTAATCATCAATTGTAAAAGAATCCCATTCTCTGAACCATGTATCTCTTTGGTTTTCAAATACTTTTTGATCGATGCCATAGCCAGTGTATCCCTCTTTAAAATAACGCGAATATTTGGCAACAATATCCGGATCAGCGTTAACTTCAAAAAACAATCTTATCTCATTTAATTTTTCTTCAATTAACTTATCAGATTTAATATTCATATAGACCTCCTAATGACACTATTTCATATTAACTAAATACTCTGTATCACATGTTATTGCAACATCATCGTATTTAGGGGTTAATGATCCTACATAAAAATATACATCAAAAGTCCACTGTGAAGTTGCTTTTGTTAACAGATTTTCAGTTTCTCTAGAATCAACTGTAGATATGCTAGACATAATATTCAAATAATGATCATCATCATATAGTTCTTCTTTTTCCATATCTGCTCTATATACGCGTTTAGAGTCCCTTGAGCGAGTCGTGTTATAGAACTCATCTGCCCCAAAAATAACTTGCATGATATTTCATGTATCAAAGTTATTCACCTCATTGAATATCTTCTGTAGTTCAGGATATTGTTCTATTTCTTCCTTTGAATAAGAATCTAAAGTTCTCGCTTCATTATTAATTGTTGCTTTATTGTCTATAATTTCATTCGATATGTCTTTTTCTATACCTTTATCCGAATTACTTACAAGAACGACCACAATTATACATATGATTATCACAGTAAGTTGTATTAGAAAACCTTTTTTCTTCATGACATTATTTCCTCTCCATTCTAGTAATGAAATGATAATCCTCTTATTTCATCGAAGACTTCCAACCATCTGTCATGAATATACTCATACCTTTTGTCACCGGTCATGTCTAAATCTTCTAACTCATCGCCTGATAATCCATGTTCATCGATCAATTTTTGTATCTGCTTATGTATATCTAAGAACAGATTATATGCCTCATCGGCCACAATCTCTTGTTGTAAGTCTGTCGTTAAATAAAACCATTCCGAACGAATTTGTGAACTATTAAGCTCTTCACCATAAGCTAAATACACACGCTCAAGATCTTGTAAAATAATAATCAAGTCTCTCTCATATTGATACAAGGGCTTATTATTCTCTTCATCTATATACCACTCATAGTCATTAACTAATGATTCGTTCAAATGACTAAATCTAGTAACCAATGAAATCAAATCTTTGTCGACATACTTCTTCGCATCCGTATATCTGGCATTGGCTGTATACAGGCTCATAACAAGTAGCATTATAATAAACAGCAAACTTATAATTATCAAACGATTCCTTGAAAATAGACGCATACCTTTCAGCTCCTTCAGTAAATCAGTATTGTATTGCAGATAAAGTTCCCGCAGTTGCTAGCATGTACAAACCGTCTGTTAGATGCAGTATATACCGGAAGCTTTAGGACAACTTCAAACCAATTTCTTTTATCTTTTCAGTTACTTTATTGCAAAAGACAATCGTTTCTTCTGCATTTCCGTGTGGAGCATCTGCCCATTCATCTACCTTTACTCCTCGAAATTTTTCTGGGGCTCCTTTATACCTTGGTATTAAGTGTATATGCAAATGGGGTACGCCATCTCCAAACACAAAAGAATATATATGTTCTGCATCAAAAAACTCCTTGAATACTTTACTTATTATCATCTGAAATCTTCCAACTTCATTTGATTCTTCAATTGTCATTTCTGCTAAACTTGGTATATGCCTTATTGTTTCAATAAATACATGTCCAAGGTATACGCTTCCGTTCTCGGGAAACATATGATAGACACTTATCAAAGGCGTTGTAATTATATGGAATCTCGCCGCATCATTCATACCATTATGTTTCTCACATATAAAACACTTTTCCATTGCCATTTGGCTTCCCTCCTGTTAACTATCTTTCTTGTACATCAATTATATGCTGTATTAACTTAGCATCAATTCGCGAATAGTTCTTCCTAGTTACAAACAACTTTTTAATATCAATTCTATACATATAATAATAATCTTCATAGTCCATAAAATCTTGATTGCAATTGTTTTTAGCTGTCTTAAGGCGTCCAATAATTGCGCCATCAAATATTAATATATCATCTTCATAATATTCGACTTTCCAGATTTCCCTCCAATCTTTTGTTTCATACACGTCATTATCACGTTTACCATATGTATGATCAAAATATTCTGGTAAGGAATCATCAAAAATTTCAAAGTTGCTAGCAGTTTCATTATTTGTAACCACCATTCTATTTACATGATGTAATTTGTTCAGTTTTACTAAATCATCTTGTCCGTATAGCAAATATAAGAACATACCGATTATTATCAAAATACTGATTAGATACTGCTTATATCTCCCCTTCATATATACTCCTGTCTTTTGCAAACCGAATTTCTCATTGTCTGATAACGTTTTACGATATAGACGATTTCAGCGCGAAACACTAAAACAAGCCGTCATTCCCCTTCTATAGCTTACTACTTCCTCAGAGCACTTGAAATAATTGCAGAAGCATAGCAAATCGATGTTGCTACAGCAAATATTTCACTATTTGTAAGCAAACCTACAAGTAATGAAACAGTCAAACCCAATGCAAATATACCAATTATACTCTTATCAATATTCATATTATTCTTCTCATCCATATTATAAACTCCTTATTTATTGCTATTAAAGCTTCATTTTATCAGATTGTTAGATCCTATTGGCTTCTCCTTGTCTTCACCGATGATTATTGCACTATTCACCCTCAATATCATAAGAATTTGATTTATAACCCATATAGTATACAAGTTCATTGCTGTTATTGCTCCATTTAGGTTTGAACTTATTTGTCTCACTTGAATCAATCACTCTTTCCTCTTTCGTTATCAAATTATAAATGTATAGCATTGTCATTTGACCACTTTCCATATATTCATCAAAGGCTATGATATCCAAAGTTACAGGATAATCGCTGTAGGCAACCCACCCGGTATTCGGGTTTAATACATATTCGTCTGAGCTGAATGTTCGATCATTGTATTTGGTGATTTCCCATGAATTCGTGTCAATAGCTACATAAGCAACTGTTACATAGGTTTCCATCAACGAACACCACAATACACTTCCGTCATCATTCCATTGCTCCAAGCGGACCTCGGTATATTCTTCCGTATTCACATCCTCATCAGAAATACGGTGTATCAGATTTCCTTCTGCATCATAGATATCTATATTACCATCAACTTCTACAGCAATTAATTTGCCTTCTTCCGTTACACGAAATTCAAGACCTTTTCCTTCTGCAATCATTTTAGCGTCTTCATAAGGACTAAAACACCATAACGCATCTGACCAATCATCTTCATCTTCAGGATTTTCCCAATCATAAAGAGCATAGATTTTATCGCTACGAAATTCAATATTGTGGAATTGCTGATTACTACTCGTAAATCCTTCCGGCACTTTTTCATTTTCTACATCTACTGACGAATTATTTGAACAAGCGTTTAGAATAAGCAACATAATTATTAGTACATAAATAATTCTAGGTATCTTCATATTTTT
>DDQW01000039.1 GCA_002342805.1 Clostridiales bacterium UBA2432
TTAAGAATTCCAAAATCACTAAACAAACAGTTAGCTGAAGAAGCAAAGTCAGAAGACATCAGTATGAACCAACTGTGGATATCTTCTAGCAAAGAACTAGAACATATGCACAAGATATAATATATCGGCTCAGAAATGGGCTTTTTCTAATGTTCATATTTTCGAAACTGACTGTTGTCATTTATTTTAACGACATACAAACTATAGATTTTTTTATCGTGTCGTATTTGACAAAAGTTTTTTTATAAAAGGGATGCGGACGTTTCATTGAAAAACTTAATTATTCTACTTATTGGATAAGCTTAAACATTTTGAATTTTCTGACTTTTGGTTTACAGGTCCCCCTGACGGAATTTGTCAAACTTTCTTTGAATTCTCTGTCCGTTCCGTTGTTTATATTCCAGCAATAAGCAACTAGAATCACCTATTTATGTCACTATATATGACAAACAGATTGTTCGGCGTTTGATTGAGAAGCTGATAATCGATTTTCAAACCGGTTTCTTTAGCGCATTGTTAATGGCATTTGCCATACTACCTTTTTTATCAGGAGAATCGTTGAGATTAGATTTCTTCAACGATAATTCATACCTATCTTTAGCACTGTCATATGAAATAACTTTTGCTATAATACTCTCTCCTCCAACATATTTTTCCATATCTTTATCTGTAATAAACCTATCATTATCAATTTGTGTAATGTGCAATTTTGCTGACTTATCATTTTCTAATATTTTTCCAATAAGCAACCTATTTTTTTTGTTATAATAACTTACTTTAAAATGAACTTGATTACCAACCTTTACATTTACCTTTTTCATTTTATTGTTTTCCAATATATCTTTTAAATTATTTTCTTTTGTTTTTGACACCGTTAAATCCTTTACACTTCTATCAAACGCCACCAAACGTTCAAAAGAAAACCCAAGATTAAACTCAAACAAATGGTTCATCTGTTTTTCGGTAACTCCAGCATCTATTGGCCTAAAAAACACTTTTAAACCTTTAAGATTAATTGGCTCATATACTTCAAAATATCCATAAACGCGTCTTTGTAATGGGTCTATTTCGATAAACTTCCCCTTCACTTTTACAAATCTATCATCATCACGAATCTTAGAATATTCCACACTAGCGTCATCGATTAGTTTTACAGAATCATCTTCTTTTATCAACCAATCCCTTACCTTGCTGTAATTAACAAGGATACTTTCTTCTCGCATTCTTTCACATGTTCTGTTGCATTCTTTTTGATATACAATACTTTCTTTCAATGATTCTGTATAACCATCAACACTACGCAATATATGCAATACATACAAATAATATAAAGGTAGTGGGTTAAGAATACCAATGTCTTTTGAATTTTGCCGCCAAACTTTCGCCATATTTATTGCATCATCAGTAAATTGTCTTCCATATTTAAATAATTTAAACCATAAATTAAAATCCGATTCTTTTATTGTATCCCCAAAGCTAATATTCTCTTCTAAATATTTTACTAATGTTATATAATCCTGTTGTACTTTTTTACTTTTTCTATTTCCGAATTCACTATATGTATTACCTGTCTTATCTTTATATTTATGAAGAATTGATCGAATAATAAGTCTTTTTGTGTTCTCTATTCTAGAAGAATCTCTAACATTGACTGACAACAACTTATCAAGATGATTATTAAGATTCATTAACAACTCCGAATTGTTACCACTATATAAACGAGTCATAAATTCATCTCTGTTTTGATTAAAAATACTTTTCGCAGTCTCATTAAACTCTGTAATTTCGGTGTATTCAAATATCTCAACTAGTTCAATAATTCCTCGCTGAATTATTAGTGCTTCGCTCTTATATCCCATTTTTTCAAGCTTACTGTCAATACCTTCTAAATCAAAAGCATTGGTTATATCAAGTTTTGATAGCACTTTCATGATAAACTTGCTCCAAAAATTAATTTTTCCAGTTAAACCATATTCACGATTCCCATAATCAATAGCTAATTGAAAATTCACATCAATATTTTCTATATTCTCTTTATTATTATGTATGTATAGTAAAACCGCTTCTTTATCATCGATTTTATTAATTGAAAAGATAGTATTCTTAGCTGCGCTATCTCCTGCAATATGATATAATATGTAGTCCTTTATTCCAACTTCCTCTGCATATTTTAGAGCTTTATTACTGCATTCACTTGCCTTCTCCCAATTATTCAAATCGCCTTTTAATGAATATATTCTTGATAAATGCGCCCACAAATGAGCCAAATAATGATAAACCGCATTATTATCTTCATTTTGATTTATGCAATTATTAATATGCATATCAAACTGTTCTACTAAATATTTAAGAATATTTAATTTCTCCATATCACTCTTGCATGTTTCCAGTAGCAATGAAAACTTTCCACTTAAATAACCATTATCACGATTATCAATATATAATTCTTTTACAAACATCATAACTTCACTATTCACTTTATATTCAGATACTTGAACTAATAAATCCACCAACATATTACTATATTTTGATATATAATCTCGCCAATCATCACTTTTATTACTCTCTAGAAAGCCCTGTTCCATGATTTCCTTGCTAATAAGATAATGCCGCGTCTTTATTGTGAATAAACCATTGTTGTTTTCACAAACCAAAAGGTCATTTACTGCTTTCAATCCACCTATCGTATCAACTTTTTTAACATTAGCTGGATTCATTATCCTATCAATAACGCCTTTAAATATCTTACTTTGTCCAAAATAATCACACAATGCAACAAGGTTAAGTACATTCTTAATTCGTTTACTTTCCTCCCCATCATCTAAAATCGTCAAAAAGTGACTAACATAATCCTTCGTCCCCTTAAACTCTTCCTCCAAAAAGAATAAACCAATTAAAAGAGGGTACTGTTCTCCCGCTTTTACTTTATTCAATAAATTCTCACGTTCAAATGCTACATCTTTATCAAATTTCTTACTTGCTAAAACTTTACATTTTTGCGTCAGCTCTTCTCTTGATGGTTTGTATATATTTTGAAGATAAATTGTACATTCAGTTACATATTTTTTATTTCGTGTATCTGTATTTAAGCGATTTACTAATAATATTGCTGCTGGAAATTTTGCATTTCTAATATCTTTACTAAAATTCTCCATTTGTGATTTAGATATATTATTCTCGTCAACAATAACTAATATTCCCCTTTTACAATATGAATAAAAATCCTGAAGGATTTGAATCGTATTGGCACTTTCATACTCATTAAGTATAAGCACAGGGTAATCATAATGCATGTCCCATGCAATTCTTTTCGACAAGATTGATCCTCCGAATCCTGGTTTATGGAGGATTGTAAATATCTTGGATTTAGCTTCTACTGACCCAAGAGTGCTCCTTAAATGATGTAAGAAAGAATCATACTTAGATCTTTCTATTGGCATCACATCATAATTTAGTTTAAATATTTCCCAAGAATTCAATCTACCTAACAAAAAATTTTCCTCATCACTATTTTCATTAAAATCTTTTCCTTTTGATAAATCAAGAATTTCAAAATATCCATTTAAGTTGTCTATCAGCGTTTGATCGTCAATTAATATTTCATTTCCATTATTACCAACACTAATTCCCCCGGTTACTATTGATTCATCTAATCCATAGTAATCTCCAATTCTATTAGCTATTGCTCTAATAGCTTGGTTAATTGAGTAACTATTGTAAGTAATAATAGTATTATACTTGTCCTCTAACTCTTTTAATTTATACTCTGGTAGCTCCTGTGAAATCAAAAGAATTTCAACATTTTCATTCCCAAAAGAATCAATAATTCTATCTAAAAACATTTCTGTTAAAGCATCAAAAGATCTCGCTATAACAACTTTAACTTTTTTCTTATTAATTATATTTGCCTTATCAAAAAAATACTCTAAATTCTTCTTGTCTATTTGTTTCCACTTCTTTATATTCTTGGGTACAATTTCTCCAGGATTAACACCTAATAGTACTGTTTTTTTATATTTAAAAGCTTTTTCTGTCAATCCTTGCAATTTAACACTTGGCAACTCACAGACTTGGACATCGATTTTATTTCTTATATTCTTATAAATCTTACCATTAACAATATCACTTCCAAAGTCAACAATTATACTCCATGGTGCATTAACAAATTTTTCTAAGACTATATCCTTTATGTCATTAACAGGGTCAATAATAAGCATGTAATGACAATCTTCTAACTGAAATTCATCAATATCGTAAAAAAATTTATCACTCTGAAACTTCTCTAGTGCAATATCCACATCATCTAAATAAATATTAGGATACATATTTTGAATTAAATTTCGAAGATTAATAATTACCCTTTCATATTCAAGCAACTCCGTTATACGACCGGAATGAGTCAACTGATTTCTTGGCTCTTTTCTATTAATAAAAACTGAAACCTCAACTTCATTTAATTCTACTTCATTTATTAATTTTTCACAAATCTGATACAAGTTTTGTGTGCCAGTATCTATACCTTTTCTGATTAGTAGTTCCTTTAAAAAATGTTCTATTGATGAAAATAACTTTTCTGATACAAGTACACACTTCTCATAAACCATGATATCACTTTGTTCTGACCACTCTTTCATAAATAAATGAGCTTTTTTTAAATTATTAACAGCACATTTATATTCACTCAAATATCTTTTTTTTCTTATTTCACAATTATTGTTTTCATATTCATTCATATAGTTTGCCTCCTATTAGTATTTGATAGTGTCAAGTTAGGCACTCACTCCTATGTTTTCTTTACATCTTTATTTTAAGGGTTTTTATATTTTTAAAACAAAAAAGCTGTACCATTTATTTTCGGTTACAATTTAGTTATCAACAATGAAATCGTATTTTATAATCTTTTCATTAATACTAAAAGTAGTTCTATAATTATATCCTCAAGGCTATTAATCATCTTAGTGAATGCAATATTCTAAAGATTGTCCTTGTCCCCCTTTCTAGTGAACCTTTGCCGTATTTGTATAAAAATAAAGGTTCCAAAGCTTACGAGCTTTGCAAAGTATGCCAAACACGATTTAATCCAGAAAATAAATACACTACTCTTACTACCTTCACAATCTTAAAAAAGCAGATATGAATGATCTTGAGTGCTTTGGTAAGAATAAATGTAAGCTCCATAACATCTACTATGAAATCAATAAGGATTTCTTTTACATGAATTTACAGCGAGCCTGTCAGGAACTTTGAGTTTATTGCTCCACGTTTTTCAAAAATAGAATCACTTTAAATATTTATTTGAAGTATTCATTCCTTCCTTTAATCCGAAATTATATTTTCATTTTAGGTGTTTCATATATCAATTTATCTTGTGCAGTTTTAGAATCCGATTTTATTTCTTTCTATTTGGACTGTATTAACAACTCATTTTCCATTGAAATTATAAAGACTTCAACATCTTGTAATCCAACTAACATCAATCATTTGTCGTGATATTAGTATAACCTATCCAGCTCATTATTTAGGCGCAATTTAACGTAGGTATTCATATCATTAAAAATTTACGCCATGAAGAACTTGAATAATCTATTGTTTCTGCATACAAACACCTACATTCAAATTCCAAATAATAATTGTTGAAATGTTGTAATTAAAATCACGGCAATATTCAATTAATTTTTAAATGTAGATTTTCTGATTTATATATTCCGCTCCTTATATTTTTTGGTATATTTTTGTTTTACATTAAGTTCTTCTTGCTCAATAACGGAATGTATCAAGATAAATTCCCTAATCATCAAATCCATCTATAACACCTTTTCTGCTTCTTCCATTAACAATCCATAAGTGTCTTGACCATTATATTCTTTTGTACCGTGTTAATTACATACAGTTTCAAAGTCAAACTCGCATGTTGAGAAGCTTTTCCAATAAATATATCACCTGAATCTGCTTTCACTCTTCTCAATATGATACTTACCCATTTTTGTAGACACGGTAAATTCGTAGTATAATTGAATTACTAGGAGGTATGTGTCTATGAAAACCTATAGCAAAGAATTTAAATTTGAAGCAGTTAAACGAGCACTCGAGCCGGGTGCAAAAGTAACACAAGTTGCTGAAGAACTCGGCGTACATTACACAACCTTAAAAGGTTGGATAAAAAATTATAAGCAAAATAATGAAAACCCATTCATTAGCAGTGGGAATCTTTCACCAAAAGATGCTGAAATATTAGCGAATATATTGAGCTTGCTTGAGTAATGAATTGTTTTGTCTCACATTATGTGATTTTTGGAGTTCGTCTTATTTTTTTTGTAATTGGATATCTACAGTAGCTAGCTGAATGCATCTATGGAATCTTTACTAACCGCTAATTATTGATTTTCACCTAGATAATTATCTAGTATAGCCGTATCAATTTTTTCGAAACTGTAACTATGTCCTTTGATTTTATAAACTCTAGAGTCTTTGGGGATACAATCCTCATATTTGAATATTGAATAACAAATGCCACCAGGATTCATTGAGCTACTATAAGCAATACCATCAATATTTTTAATTTTAAACTCAATGAGCTGAGTTATAAAATCTGTAAATGTATAAATACGTGTATCATCTTCAATTGGTTTTGTAAACATCCATGCAATATAAAAGCAAAAATAATCTTCTAGTGTATCAAATTTGTTGAACTTATCTATTGTCAAATCTACTACAGACAATTTACGCTTATTAGTAAATCTAGCTACATTTACGTAAGCATTAAGAGTAGGTTTTATCTCATGTACTGCTGTCTCTTTATTATTTGCTAAGTATAAATTCCTAACATATTCTGAATTTGCACGTCCTTTTTCTATATAAATATATTTAGGTGGCACTGAACAACCATTTATATCATACCCGTAGAATCCTCCACTAATGTTACTTAAAATTTCTTTATTTCTTTCTATTTCCATATTATGTTTCTTCTGATCATCGTTCAATTTATTAAATCTACAACCATATGGTATTGTACTAATTCCAACATTTCCTAATTTAAAAGCTGAATATTCTCCAAGGTTACCATCATTAGTTCTAGCTCTGAAAAAACAACTTTCTTCCTTGAAAGTTGTAACTTTTTTTTCCACTTGCTCTATAAAATAATCTAGTAACTCATGAGAATAAAAGTATTTACGGCCATTAATTGTTTGTCTCATTATTTCATCACATTTCTCATGGAATTCAGCTTGTTTATATGTTATTTCTATATTCATAATCTCCTCCAATGACTAATGAAAATTTTCTTTTAAATTTGGGGTTCCCCTAGGGCTTGTCGCAAAACATAAATATGGCTCAACTTGCTTCCTGAACCTTCAACCTTCATGAAATCTAGCGCTTACCTTTAGACCATATTCTGATAGGAAAGCACTATTATTTGATATAATGGATGAACTAGTCGACAATTTCTTGTTCTATTTTTTTTTTCAATAAAAGTTTCTTTAATTATTAAAATATCTTTCAGCCCCGAAAAACTTGATAAAAAAAGATAAATTATAACAAATGAAAATGAAACTTCTAGCATTACAAGTAAACTCCCTGTAAAATGAATAGGGTATACATCACCGAAACCAAGTGTAGTAAATGTTACAAAACTAAAATATATAAACGAAAATAATTCTTCTACCATCGAAGTCCCTATATTACCAGCAAAAGCTGATGAATCATACATGTAAACCATATAATATAAAAGTGCAAAATTAACTATCGAAAGAAAAGTCACCTTTAAAACTACTCCAAATGCGTCAGCCATACTTTTATCATCCTTTAGTGAATTTCTAAAGGCAAATACAACTTCAATAAAATATAAAACAAAAGAAACCCAAGAAAATAAAAACAAAATCATTGTACCGCTTACTAACGATGAACCTTCAAATTCAAAAATATTAGTTCCTAATAATTTATATATTATTACAATAATTATTAAGTATACCGTCACCGTATAAATACCATACTTAATAGGTAACCTTTTCTTATGGTAAAACATTAATATTAGTGTAATTAATAAAACAATATATCCAATTATTTCTTGAACGCTGAACACATCCATAATCTTCCTTTAAACTAGTTTGTAATTTCTCTGTTCATCCCTCCCCTAAATCCAACCACGCAAAGAAAACCAATAACCTCTACCCGGTTTTGGTCAAACATTTTTGTTATCATTCTATTGTTCTTCTGCTGGATTTGCTTTTTTCTTGAAGTGTCTCCCCTATACTGAGCCACTTTCTCATTAAAGAGTAGCTTCATATTTTTCTCCCTCATATTTATTACCCATCCATATTATTTTATCATAGTTCTAAAATAATACCAATGGTAAATTAATAATTTAACAAATTTGCAATAAAAAAAAGAACGGATTTTCCGCTCTTTTATGCTTCTATATTACCACAAAATCGGCTTTTTTTCAAGTCTTGTACTGTCTGGTCAAAGGCTATATAATAACTTATCACTAGGATGGGAGGTTAATTATGGATAATGATTTATTAGCAATACTATCATCAAATCTTTCAAAAAAGGAACTGACCAAGATTGAAATAATCAATCAAAAGACCCTTGCCTTAGGACTTCAATTATCTCAGAATGAAATATCCGAGCTTATTTCTGCAAGGAATGCAAGTCTAAAAAAATATCAGCGGGTTGAATTAAATGACGGAATTTTAGACAAGCTTATCTACACCTTTTGTGACTCTCCTTATATTGACCAGAATAATTATGCTGAGACTTTATATGAACTCGAAGATCTTTTTTATGGATTCAAAAATGAGTGCAATGACCGGATATCTGACGACGAATTATTTACCTTTATGCGGGAACAGTTTGATCAGATTTGTTATGGAGATATAAACTATCTTCGCGACACCTGTCTTACCCGATTTTCAGAAGCCATACGTAAAGGCTATAAAGGCTTCATTAAAAATCAAGGCGCACATGAAGACGCAAACCTTACACAAGAAAGGCGTTGGGATTCAGACTTATATCAAGCGATCTTAAAAGATTTATTTTGGTAGACACTTTTTTTGGGAATTATGATAATAAGGGAGATGAGTATCTATGAATTATAGTCAAGAAGAACTTCTGCAATTAATGGTCCTCGTAAAAAATCTTGCAAAAAAATACACAGGAAATGATAGTAGTTCTATTACTTATAATACCACCCAGATGTTAATGGAAGCTGTTCAATATACCATATCTTTAAGCTTAATGAATAACCATGCTGACATTAGCCTCTACAAAGGAACCTTAGAATATGAAAAACTCTATGCTCTCGGCAAAGAAATATTACAAAAATTATTCCGAGATGTTCTCGAAGATTACCAGCGATTACTTGAAGACTTCGATGACTTTGGTATTAGCAATTATCGAAACACCGTTGTCGACGGACTCAGCGCATTTTTTTTGCACTATAATTTTCATTACCGTCCTCAAGACCATCTTTTGACACTTGATTACCCCATCATCAATGACGATATTCACCAAAGCGGTATTCTTCGAATCAAGCACTACTTGCGTGGAATCATACTTGAAAACAAAATTTTAAAGCTTTATCCACGGGAAGTTATTATTCAGCGCATCACTAATTCCACCCCAATGGGACATCCTTATTTCATGGATAATATTTGCTATCCCGTTCTTCTGAATATGTTAAGTTCACTTCTTATTGATAAGCCCATCGATACCCTACAAATGACACTTAAGGATATTGATCAGCTAAATCATTATCTGTCCACCTGCACTTATGATGAACTTATACACACATTGGACATGCATTTGAAAAAGTTATTAAAGGTTTTAGATATAATGGAGAGTTTTGATTATTTCAAACCGGTAGTTCGTGACTATGGTGTACGACTAATGCATAGTTATAATCAGTCGAATTCGGCTATCCATATCTTCTTTCCCACTCATTTCTCATGATTATTTTCTTCACATCCACTAAATAATCGGTCGCTAACTTACCTGAAAGATGGTCAATCTCATGTTGAAATAATTCTGCCAAATCATCATTAAATTGCTGTGTTATTTCTTTTCCATCTATCGTCTGATAATTCACTTTTATACTTTTGTGCCGTGTAATATTGACAAAAAAAGCAACATCAAAGCTATAACAGCTATCCCAAACCTCAAACGTTTCTTCACTCGTCCAAATGATGTCGGGATTCACCATAATAATCTCTTTATCCTCGCAATTATAATAAACCACTTTTTTCATGTGGCCTATTTGCGGAGCAGCTAATGCTCTTCCTATCTTCTTTTCTTTTTGAAGATAAAGCAGTGTATCCTTCAAGTCTTCAATAATGATTAATAATTCTTTTGCAAAGCTAGTCACATGGAAGGACTCATCTCTTAACTTTGGATTACCCAACATTAATACTTCTTTTATAGCCATAATATTCTCTCCATTTAATTTATATACTACTGAAATTTCTAACGGATAAAATTCGTACGATTACCTGTGAATCGTTGTGGATCTTTTATGCCTTGTTGGCGTCCTACAGATATGCATTGCATCAACCATGTCATATTCACAGCGACATTTTTTACCGTTTGAAGCCCTTCAAGATCTTGACGCACCTCTTCAGGTGTATTTCCATGAACCCCATTCCAATATGATGACGATACAATGGGCATATTAGCAATCGTAAAGTATTTATTTATTACATCCATTGAAGCGGTGGTTCCTGCACGTCTTGCTGAAGCAATCATGGCTCCCGGCTTATCGGCTAAGCTCTTACTTCCGGCATAAAATGCGCGGTCAAGAAAAGATAAAATACGTCCGGAGGGATGGGCGTAATATACCGGTGTTCCAAAGACTATTCCATCGGCGTCTTTGGCTTTTTTTAAAAATTCATTCACTTGATCATCGTCAAAAATACAGGCATTGTCCAATTCTCGACATTTTCCACAGGCAATACAATCACGGATAGGGGTTTTCCCCAATTGAATAATTTCTACCTCTACCTTCTGAGCTTCATACACTTTTGCCATTTCTGTTAATGCGGTATAAGTACAACCTTCTTTATTGGGGCTACCATTCACCATTAATACTTTCATGATCCATTCCTCCTTCAAGTTTATTTCCCAACTTTATATGATAATCCCATTGCAATGATCCACTTCATGTTGAATGATTTGCGCAATATACCCACTATATTTCTGACGTTGTTTTTGAAATTGGCGATTGAGATACTCAACTTCAATCTCTTGATGTCGAGTGGTTTTTCTAACTCCTGTGAGGGATAAGCATCCTTCTTCTACTTCATAGGGTCCTGTTTTTTTTATGATAACCGGGTTAATCATTGCAATATTGTCAAATCCTATATTGATGGCAATAATACGTTTTTTAATACCTATCATATTGGCAGCTAAGCCGACACATCCTTGCTCATTTGCCTTTAATGTATCTAGCAAATCTTGAACCACCTGATCGTCTTCTTTGCTTGCCTCTTCTGATGCTTGATTTAAAAACAATATATCTTTTATAATATGTCGTACCATCGAGTATCCTCCAGTTTTATCTCTATAGTAACTTGTATTCATCTTATTTTACCATATCGGTTTCTAGAATTTTGTTTCAAGCAAAAATTCTCCTTGATCCTCTACTTCTATACCCATACCTGAAATCATCATATGAATTTCGGACGATATTTTTTCTTGAAATATTAGCCTATCTTCCTCAATAACAAAAACAAAAACATCTTCTTCATTGTTTGTTGTTAAGATTAACATATTCTTATCAACCGTGTAAGTTCCCATTGATAAGTCGCTACCAATCCCCCCTCCAAAAAAAGTGAATTCCTTATTTATTAAGGTAACATGGGGAGAACGATAAGCAATTTCCATTCCCGTCTCTTTAAGTACATATATTCCTTCACGAACTGTTTGCACATTCTTAAAACGATAATATTCATTTGGATCAAGTTCAATTTTTCCTTCTGCACTGGCTTTTAAATTTTCCAAATCATTGACATATAAATTTACTCTTACCGTTGATTGTGCAACATCGAATAAATCACCTTTTTCTATTGGATTCCAATATAATGTAATCTCTTGTTCTGATAGCTGAACATAATCATCGATGGGAGTAATTTGTCCATCTATTAATTGAATAAACGATCCTTTTGAAGCTTTTACATTTATATATACGTCCTCTTGACTCAATGGAATATTTGCTACATATCTAATAATAACCGGAAGCCCAGGCACCGATGACATGGCAGGTGAATATTTCTCAATTCCGCTTTCAAGGGATATAACGACTTTTTCATCTTCAGGTTTAGATTCAGGTTCATTCTCAATATATTTCACAGCAAACCTAGCCGCCAAATACAATACAAAAATAAACGAAACTATTATTTTTTTCTTCATAATTTATTTCTCCACTCTCATCACTATTATCCATTCAACCGCGCAAAGAAAACCAATAACCTTTTACCGGTTTTGGTCAAACTTTTTTTTCATTCTATTGTTTTTATGCTGGATTTGCTTTTTTCTTGAAGTGTCTCCCCTATACTGAGCCACTTTCTCATTAAAGAGTAGCTTCATATTTTTCTCCCTTACATTCATTGCCCATCCATCATATTTTATCATAGTTCTAAAATAATACCAATGGAAAATTAATAATTTCCTACCTTTGTCTATCCTAATGGCTTCATTAACGGAAACATAATGGATTCTCGTATATTCTCTTTTCCTGTAAGCACTTGATAAACGTGATCAATACCCATACCCCAACCGGATATCGGAGGCATACCATGTTCCATTGCCGTAAAAAACAGCGTGCGAATTCAAAAACCTTTGTAAACCCTACGACACTTGTCAAGACCTCTCACTGCATGCCCTGCTTATTCGGCTGTCTTTGCCACAATCCCTTTGATGACTTCAACGGCCTTTTCCATAGATTGAACCGGTACAAACTCATGTTTTCCATGGAAATTATGCCCACCGGCAAAAATATTGGGACAAGGAAGTCCCATAAAAGAAAGTCTTGATCCGTCTGTACCACCACGAATCGGTCGTATAATCGGCTCAATACCTAACTCAATCATAACCTCCTTGGCATTTTCAACGATGTCATATACAGGCTCAATTTTCTCACCCATATTATAGTACATGTCCTTCATGTCCACATCAATCGTGCCTTCACCATATTGTTGATTAAGTAAGGCCACACTACTTTTAAGTAATGCTTTACGTTTCTCAAAAAGACTTTTATCATGATCCCGTAGAATATAGAACATCTTTGTCTCTTCAACTGTTCCTGTCATATCTTGTAGATGGAAAAACCCTTCATAGCCTTCTGTATATTGAGGGCGTTGTGCTTGGGGTAACATACGATCTAATTCCATGGCAATTTGCATGGAGTTGACCATTTTATCCTTTGCACTACCGGGATGCACATTTTGTCCATGAATCGTGATATGTACATTGTTGGCATTGAAACTTTCGTATTCCAATTCACCAATCTCACCACCATCTAATGTATAGGCATACTCAGCCCCAAATTTTTCTACATCAAAGTGGTCGGCGCCACGACCGATTTCTTCATCCGGTGTAAACCCGATTTTGATTGTACCATGTGCTACATCCGGATTGGATGTAAAATACGCAGCAGCCGTCATGATTTCCGCAACACCGGCTTTATCATCCGCCCCTAATAGGGTTAAGCCGTTAGTGACAACAAGGTCTTGTCCTACATAGTCCAGTAATGACGGATAGGATTGTGGTGAGAGGACAATATTCTTTGCCTCGTTCAAGCAGATGGCACTGCCATCATAGTCTTTAACCACTCTTGGTTCAGTTCCTACTGTTGTTAAATCCGGTGCCGTATCCATATGAGCAATAAAGCCAATCGTAGGCACTTCTTTATCTACATTAGACGGTATGGTTGCCATAATATAACCATTCTCGTCCATAGAGACATCTTGGATACCCATCTCTTGAAGTTCTTCCGCAAGCATCTGACCTAACACTTTTTGATTAGGTGTACTTGGGCAAGTGGTGCTCTCCTCATCTGATGTCGTCGGCACTGCAATATATTTGAGAAATCTTTCTAATACTGTCATAATAATTAATTCCTTTCCTTGTCAGCAAATAAAAATGGCTTATCCGGAATATACCCTTTAAACTGTGCCTTGTAGAGATTTGCATAGATGCCACCTTTTTCCAATAACACCTCATGACGACCTTGCTCAGCGATCCCATCTTCATTAATGACAACGATTTCATGGGCATTTTTGATTGTCGATAAGCGATGGGCAATGACAAGGGAGGTGCGCCCTTTGGATAATTTTTCTAATGCCTGTTGAATCAAAATCTCGGTCTCATTGTCTAGGGCTGATGTTGCTTCATCCAGAATCAAAATAGCAGGGTCTTTTAAGAAAACACGGGCAATACTGATCCGTTGTTTTTGTCCACCGGATAATCGAATACCCCGTTCACCGATATTGGTGTCATAGCCTTCCGGTAGGCTCATAATGAACTCATGAATCTGGGCATTTTTTGCCGCTTCTATTATATCGCCTTCCCTAGCATCTCTTCGTCCGTATTGAATATTTTCTCGAATCGTTCCTGCAAATAGGAATACATCTTGACTCACAAGACCGATATGGCCACGTAGGTCCGACATTTTTATATCTCGAATGTCCGTACCGTCAAGACGAATAGAACCGCCTGTCACTTCATAAAAACGAGGAATAAGATGACATAATGTTGTTTTACCACCACCGGATGGTCCGACCAAGGCTAATGTCTTTCCTACAGGTACTTTGATGCTTATATTATCTAAGACCTTCTCGTCACCATCATAGCCAAAGCTTACTTGGTCAAATTCAATGACTCCCTCAACTTTCTTTAATGTCACCGCGTTTTTACGGTCTTTAATATCCGGTTCCTCATCAATAATTTCAAGGAATCGCTCAAATCCGGTCATACCGGCTTCATACTGTTGTACAAACTGGGTCAAGCGACGCACCGGGACTAAAAAATTGTTAACATATAAGATAAATGCCGTTAAATCACCATAGCCCATCTCACCGCGGTAAATAAAGAATCCACCCACACCTAAAACAATCACATTCAAAATATTAGTCATAAAACTCATACCACTCATAAAGACGGCCATATTTCGATAGGCTTCATCCTTAGAACTTCTAAAAACCAAGTTTCCTGAATCGAATTTTTCTATTTCATAGTCTTCATTAGCAAAGGCTTTGGATACCCGAATACCACTTATACTGCTCTCTAGGTCAGCATTTACTCCAGCTATTTTTTGCTTTACTTCCTTAAAACTGGCACTCATCTTCCCTCGACGTTTGATGGCAAACCAGATAAGAAGAGGAACAAAAATATACACAGATAAGGCTAAACGCCATTCAATGAATAAGAGAAGAACAAATGAGCCGGCTAACATAATCGTTGATAAAAACAAATCTTCTGGTCCGTGATGGGCCAATTCGGTCATTTCATTCAAGTCATTCATCATACGCGACATAATATGCCCTGTTCTTGTTTTATCATAGAACTTGAAGGATAATTTTTGCAAATGTCCAAAAAGTTCTTTACGCATATCGTATTCCATGCGTATGCCTAACATATGTCCATAAAAATCTACAATAAATTGCAGGCCTGTTCGAATAATATACAAGCCCACTAAGGCAATTATAAAGACCAAATAAGGTCTGAATTCACCTGTACCATTATCTATTGACGGGAGAAAACCATTGATTGCTTGACGTGTTAACATAGGAAATGCTAGGTCAATACCTGCAATCAGCAAGGCACATACCATGTCTAATATGAATAAACCCATATGGGGTTTATAATACGTTGCAAATCGCTTTAGATTTGAGGATTTAGGCGATATATTCTGTTTTTCCATGATGAAAAACCCTCCTTTATAAATGATCAGATAAAGTTTGCTTCTGAATACTTCAACAGAAGTTTTTGACCATCAAATTCTAGCACATGGGTCCGTTTATGTCTACCTGGATCAAAGGAGAATTTATCTAACTTGTTACTGCACTGATTTCACTTAATCGTAATTTTGCTTCATTTACAATCGCCAGTTTATGTCCGTTTTCAAGAACCTTTTGTAATTGCTTTTCTGCCTTTTGTTGATTCTCTAATTCAATGTTTGATAGAGCCATCACATAGTTTATTCCGGCGTATTGACGTTTATGCATTGCCTTTTGAACGGACGCTTGTTTTAAGAATGCTTCAAAATAGTCAATACATTCTTTGTGTTTTCCAATATAATAATACCGTTCACCCGTTAGAATTTGTAGTGCTCTCTTCATTTGACGATTCGTGGGTAACAGTAACCCTATTTCCTGTTCATAGATTCTCTCCGCTGACTCAATATCTCCGGTCGCATAATAGGCAAGAATCAAATTGATGGTATGGACAATTTTAAGTTGGGGATTTTTAATGAATTGCTCTTGAATCGACAAGAGCGTCGCTAATGCTTTTTCGTCTTCGCCCATACATAAATATGCTGCGGCTTTATCAAGCTGAAGTATTGCTTGATTTTTCTTATTTTTACCCGTAAGCGCTTCTTGTTGTATAGTTATATTCATAAAAGCTTCCGGATCACACCTGTCATTTAAGAGAGCAATACGTTTACTACGACGGTATAAACTAGTCGCCAAATATATACCAATCAGAAGAACATAGGTCACTCCCATGACAAAAGGCATAGACAGAATAAACTGTCTTAAGACAAGCATTATTCCAATGGCAACCACTACAAAAATAATAAAATTCTTTTTACGATTCATACAAGCTCCTTTTTCCTCACCTATTACGGATTAGCGGACATCTGTAATAAAATGCTTGACTGATTTACTTTCAAGAATCTCGTTCAGATGTTCTTGATAAAAATTTGGAAAAGCATGATAGTCTTGAATCCAGTCAATGGGCAACCAATACATTTCTTCTTTAATTCCATTCGTATAACTGTTACTTTTTAACTTCTTATTTCCTTTTGGTTTCATCAAATAATAATATGCAATCTCATGACAATCATAGCCTAAAAGACTTCCTGTTCCGGTGAAAAAGTTTTCATGAACAAAGGCAAGCCGGTCAATATCATAATCAATACCTGTTTCTTCGAAAACTTCTCTTTTAATTGCATCTTCTGATTTTTCACCCAAATGGACACCTCCACCGATGGAGTAATAGTAGTCATCTATATCATTTTTGGCAAATAATACACATCCTTCTTCGATAATAATGGCCGCAGCCCGATAGCGGAACCAATGGCGTCCGTGCGTCCAACCACAATCCAAATTTTTTCTGTTTTTCTTAAAATAATCGTCTCGAAGCAAACCATACCAGGCGGCATCACAGATACCTTGATTGTTCCAATCTGTCCCTCTTAAGGTCCCTTCATAGATAAGACCACTTTTAAGCATAACGCGACCAGAACCACTATTTACCGGGTCATGTCTTGAATCAATACGATTCACACCGACTTCTTCCATGAAAAATCGAATAACCTCTGTCAGAGCTTCTGTCATAATACCACAACCCCACCAGGGCTTTCCTAAGGCATATCCAATATGAACCGATTCCACCTTTTCTTCATAGCGAGCTACACCGATAGTTCCGATCAGCTGTTTTTTGTCCTTTAATTCAATTCCCCAATCATAATATTGGTCGCTTTCGTATCCTTTTTGTAGACTTTGTATATACTTATATGAGACCTCTTCTGAGCTATGGGATGGCCAGACGAGATAACGCGTAACGTCATCATCGCTGGCCCAATTGCGATACATGTCCGACGCATCTGTAAGCTCTATACGTCGTAAAATCAATCGTTTTGTTTCTAAACGTCGTGTTCCTAAGTGCTGCATGATGTTTCCTCCTTCCTATTTTGCATATACCCCTTGGTACTCGGTCGGCAATAATCGGGCAATACGCTCCATAATATTTTTGGTTGCCATCTCTTCGTATGTCTTTTTATCCTGGTCTTTGTCTTTTTTTGTCAGGTTGAATTGCTCTCCAATATGCACGTGTACTGAGGCGTGATGAAATACTTCACCACTCATATCTCCCTCGTGATTAATCGGAAGTAATTGTTCAGAACCGTAGATTCCGATAGGAACTATAGGCGCTCCTGTCATTCGAGCAATAAGCAAAATTCCTTTTTTGGCCTTAATCATACTCCCAGTTCGACTCCTCGTCCCTTCAGGAAATATCAATATGTTTTCACCGCTTTTTACCAAACGGATAATTTTCTTAAGCCCTTCATGATCTGCACTATCCGGTACGATGTGGGTTGTCTTAACCACATTCATTCCGATATTGGTCACTGAATTCTCTGACAGTTTAACACCTGCTACAAAAGTCGGATCTGCCAAGCGCAGCACTCGATTAAGAACTAATCCATCTGCGTTACTCAAATGATTGCATACAAAAAGAGTTGGCGTACGCATTTTCTCAAGATTTTCTGCACCGCTAACGTGAATGTTGGCGTATTTATTTAAATATCTATCCACCAGTTTTTTTGAGGCGTACTTCACGAACCGCTCCGGCAATAGATGTATGATTTTAGCTATAACTGGATGTATCATATTCAACTCCTAAATATTCTGATAGCACTGCAATAATCATATTGTGATCATCTTCCGAGGCTAATCCTGAAACAGTTATGGATCCTATGACACCTGTGTTTTTAATAATAATGGGATAAGAACCTCCATGGCATGCGTATTCAGAACTTGGAATGAGCTTAGCTTCTTCAAGTGTTCGATTCGTTTTCTCTAGGGATTCATGCATGTAGTGGGAACTGTGAAAAAATCTTGCCACTGCATTACTTTTTCTTGTGACCCATACATCGTTATCCGGCGTCGTCCCTTCAAAGGCGTAATGAAAGAGCTGCTGTCCACTTCGCTTAATATCAATGGTAACCGGCGCCTGAAGGCTTCTTGCTTTCTCCACTAGCATGGTCCCAATGGTCCACGCCATTTCATTACTAAAGTTATCAAACTGTAACTCTTGCTCCTGTTTTTCTAGCTGTTTTAATATTTGATCATAATCTTTCATAGGATTTCCTTTCATTTGGGCTGTCATTAACCATAAATATATTGTAATCCTTAAGAATTGATTGTGCAACTTCAAGTTAACCTCTGTGTATATAATGGGTATGAAGCAGTTCATGGCTCTTATGACCATTGGGCTCCATTAAAAATTTCTCATAGATCGCTTGAATCGCTGTGTTTTGATGGGATTTTCTTAAAACTTTGCCTTCATCTTCCCTGTATATTGCATTCATGCGCTTTCTGCGCACTTCATCTGTGGTCATTCTTGGCTGGCCGCCTCCACTGATACATCCGCCGGGACAGGCCATTATCTCAATGAAGAGATAAGGTGATTTACCTTCTTTGATCTGATTCATTAATATTTTGGCATTGGCTAGGCCACTAGCTACGGCAACCTTGACTTCTTTACCTTCTAGCCCTTGATATTCCGGAAGTACATCTTCAAAAATTAAGCTTCCTTCTTTCATAGAGGCTAAACCCATGACGGATTCTACATGAAGATTATCAAAAGGCGCGTCTCTTCCAGTAACGACTTCAAAAACTGTTCGAAGGGCTGCTTCCATGACACCACCTGTGGTGCCAAAGATGTCTGCTGCACCGGATGACAAGCCAAAGGGTGTATCAAAGCTTTCGTCTTGTAGCATGGAAAACTCAATTCCCGCATCTTTAATCATTTTTGCCAATTCTCTCGTGGTTAATACCACGTCCACATCGCCAAGCATTTCATCACGGCTGGCTTCAAACTTTTTAGCCGTACATGGCATGATTGAAACCACAGCCATGTCTTTTTTATCAACGCCAATCGTCTCTGCATAGTAATTTTTAGCGAGAGCACCCAGCATCATATGTGGCGATTTACAGGTCGATAAATGGTCAAGCTGGTCCGGGAAGTGATCCTCAATATACTTAATCCATCCTGGACTACAACTAGTGATCATGGGCAATGACACGTCTTCGCCTGCAAGGAAGTTTTTCACCCGGCCTAAGAACTCCGTTCCCTCTTCCAAAATGGTTAAGTCCGCTGCAAAGTTTGTATCAAAAATATCGTCAAATCCAAGCATTCGAAGGGCAGCTGCCATTTTTCCTGTGACTAAGGTCCCTGCTTCATAACCAAACTCTTCGCCTAAGGCCGCTCTTACAGCAGGTGCCGTCTGTACGACAACACGTTTATTGGGGTCATTAATCATTTCCCAAACATCCTGTATATAACTTTTTTCTTTTAAGGCACCTGTTGGACATACGGTGGTACACTGACCACAAAAGGTACAATTGATGTCCATAAGTTCAAATTCTTCTGAGGGACCAACAAAAGAGTTAAAGCCCCTGTTTTGTGAATTCAATATACCCACACCTTGTATTTCGTTACAGACGGTAACGCACCGTCTGCATAGGATGCACTTGGACAAATCCCTTTCAATGGCCGGATTGGACATATCGTACACTGCAGGCTTTGATTTCTCCCCTTCATAGGGATTCTCTTCTGTAATGTGCAATAATTCACCCAACTCTTGAAACTCGCAGCTTCCGTTCCTTGTACAAATCAGGCAGTTCTGATTATGATCCGACATCATGAGCTCATAGACGACCTTCCTTGCTTTACGTACTTTTTCCGTATTCGTTTTGACGACCATACCTTCTTTCACTTTCGCCATACAAGATGCTTGAAGTGTCGGCGCTCCTTCGACTTCCACAACACATACCCGACAGGAACCAACAGAATGCACTCCTTCTAAGTAACAAAAACTAGGAATATTGATACCGTTTTCTTTTGCCGCTTCAATAATGGTAAGATGCTCGTCACATTCAATGGCTTTATTATTAATCTTTAATGATACCATACGCTCCTCCTATCTTCTGTCACATCGCAGGCATCGCATTGCTTCTGCCATGGCATTTAATTTATGGTAACCTTTCGATACTTCTTTGAAATTTCCACGACGTTCCTCAGGACTTAACATCCTTCTGTCAAAGCGCATGTGTTCATCCGGAGAATCTTCATCTCTAGCCGGAGGTATGTCAATCTCCTCACCTTTGTTCAGGTCTCCGCTTCCTCCTAAAAACCTGTCAATGAAAACAGCTGCTTTTTTCCCATCGGCAATGGCCCATATCGCTGTATCCGGGCCTCTAACCACATCGCCACCTGCAAAGACCCCGGGCATTTTGGTCATGCCTGTCGTTGCTTCAACAACAAAGGTTCCCCAATGGGTCATTTCAATCAAGTCTTTGTCGATAAAGGGTAAGTCACTATGTTGACTAACGGCCGGAATAATCATATCAATCTTCATGGTAACTTCTGTTCCTATTTCTTGAATAGGGCGTCGTCGACCGGATGAATCAAAGAGTCCTTGACTCAGATTAACTAGACGAATTCCACTGACATTCCCTCGGCCTTCGATGGCTACCGGTGCCACCAACTCATGTAAGTGAACGCCTTCTTCGACGGCTTCTTCGACCTCCCGCTTATCTGCAGGCATATCTTTTATTTCTCTTCGATATAATACATGAACCTCTTTTGCGCCAAGACGAAGTGCACTTCTGGCTGCATCCATAGCTGTGGAACCACCGCCAATAACAGCTACACGTTCACCGACTGAGACTTCTTTACCCATATTAATGTCTCTAAGAAAATCAAGTCCGGGATATACACCGACAAGGCTTTCTCCTTCAACACCCATGGAATTACTGTATTGGGTCCCTGTAGCAATGTAAATGGCGTCCTGTTCCTGATGAAGCTGGTCAAAACTAATATCTTTTCCTATTTCAGTTCCCAGAATAATTTTCACTCCGGACTGTTTAAGTAAATCAATCTCTTTCTGAAGAACATCTTTTGGCAGTCGGTATTCAGGAATACCATAACGTAATATGCCTCCTGCCTGTTCTTGACTGTCATAGACGGTTACTTCATGACCGGTTTGAGCCAGATAATAACCACAGGTTAAGCCTGACGGTCCGGCACCGATAATAGCTACCTTTTTCCCGGTCGGCGGGAATTGAATCATTCTAAAGGGTTCATTCATATCAAAAACTTTGTCAGAAATATAACGCTTCACATCCGCAATAGCCAGTGATTCATCCAACATGGACCGTTGGCATTTACTTTCACACGGATGGGTGCAGACTCTGCCACATACTGCCGGAAAGGGATTTTCCCGACGTATTAGATTATAAGCATCTCGCACCCGTCCTTCACTGACAAGGGCAAGATATCCCGGAACATTTACACCGGCCGGACAAGCGTTTTGACACGGTGATAAGAACAAATCTGTACAGACCCCGGCCGAACATTTTTTATCCCGAATGTGCATTTCATATTCTTCTCGAAAATATTTAATGGTCGATAAGACAGGATTTGGGGCTGTTTGTCCCAAACCACAAAGGGCAGATTCTTTAATACTTTCTCCCAGTTCAATCAGACGTTCAATATCTTCTTCCTCACCTTGCCCCCGAGTGATACGTTCAAGGATTTCAAGCATTCTTTTGGTTCCTAAACGGCAGGGAACACATTTACCACAAGATTCATCCTGGACAAACTCCATAAAGAATTTTGCCACATCCACCATGCAGTTATCTTCATCCATAATAATCAAACCACCGGAACCCATGATTGCGCCTTTTTCTTTCAATGAATCATAGTCGACTGGCGTATTAAGGGCTTCATTGGTCAAGCATCCGCCAGACGGTCCACCTGTTTGTGCGGCTTTGAATTTTTTGTTATTCTTAATGCCACCACCAATATCAAAAATAATATCGCCTAGGGTAACACCCATAGGAATCTCCACGATTCCGGCATTACGGACCGCTCCTGCAACCGCAAATATCTTAGTTCCTTTGCTCTTTTCTGTGCCAAATCGTTTAAACCAATGGCTACCGTTTAAGATAATCATAGGGATATTGGCCAAGGTTTCCACATTGTTAATAACCGTCGGTTGCCCATAAAGTCCTGAATCCGTTGGAAAGGGTGGCTTCTGGTCGGGTTCGCCCCGCTTACCTTCAACGGAATTCATAAGAGCGGTTTCTTCACCGCAGACAAAGGCACCGGCTCCAATGCGAATCTCCACATCAAAAGAAAAATCCGAATTAAAGATATGGTCGCCAAGAAGGCCTTCTACTCTGGCCTGGATAATGGCATCGGACAGTCGGGTAATTGCCAGTGGATATTCCGCCCGAATATAGATAACGCCTCTACTGGCACCGATAGCATAACCGCCAATGGCCATGCCTTCAAGGATTGAATGAGGGTCTCCTTCAAGCAGACACCGATCCATAAATGCTCCCGGGTCCCCTTCATCTGCATTGCAAATAATATATTTTTGCTTTCCGGGGGCTTTTGCTCCAAAGGACCATTTTAATCCTGTTGAAAAACCGCCACCACCTCGACCGCGTAAACCTGAATCCGTGATTTCTTGCACCACATCTTCCGGTTTCTTCTCCCGAATCACATAATACAGACTATGATAGCCATCGTTTCCAATGTATGCATCTAAACTGTTATAGTCCATTAACCCACAGTTTCTAAGGACTAATTTTTCTTGTTTACTAAAAAAAGGAATATCGCGCATATGCTCAAAATATTCGTGTTTGACTTGGTCAAAATAGCATTTTTCCGTAACAATACGGTTATGAATAAAGTGTTCTTCAACAATATGATCAATATCTGATGGAACCAGCTTACAATAGTAGACATCATCTGGAAGAACATAAATAGACGGTCCCATATCACAGGCACCAATGCAACCGGTTTGATTAATCTTGATCTGATCGCTTATGCCATGTTTCTCAAGAGACTTTTTCATCTCCTGGTATATGGATTCACACTTTGCCGAAATACAACCGGCTCCATAACAGATATTAATAATTTTATCCATTTGCTTAAGCATTTGATTTCGTTTAAATTTGACTAGATTCAATGCTTCGAATGTTTTAATCATCCAATCCCCCCTTACTCTAGGTCATCTAAGATATCCAGTAACTTATCTGCTTTTACCTGCATAAATACCCGTTCATTAATGGCCATGGCCGGTGCTAGACCGCAAGCACCGATGCACCTAGTTATTTCAAGGGAATAACGTCCGTCTTCACTGGTCTCTCCCACATCGATACCAAGGACTTCCTTCATACGTGCAATGATCTTTTTGCCTCCACGGACATAACAAGCTGTTCCCAAGCATATTTTAATAACATACTTGCCTTTTTTCTCTTTGCTAAATAAGGTATAGAAGCTAACCACCCCGGATACTTTGGATAAAGGAATGTCCATTCGATCTGCAATATGCTCTTGCAATTCAATGGGTAAATATCCGTAAGCCGCCTGAGCCATATGCAGAATCTGAATTAGGTTTTTTTCGTCCTTTTGATAGTCATCAATCACTTCATCGACAAAAGCTAACAATTCTTCTTCTGTTTTATTTTCCCAGTTACACATCGTCTTCGTGTCCATAATGTCTCCTTTCAGGTCAAGCCTTTACCCTTATCATTTTTTTAAGTTCTTCCACTTGATGCTTTAATTGTATAATGGCTTTCTCATGGCCTCTGATCTCATCTAGTAATTCCAACTTTTTTGTTTCCAATTCTTTTGTATCCGGGTTACTGAGCAGTTGTATCTCATTTTCAATTTCTGCTAGTTCATCTTCCATATTTTCCCAGACTTTCCTAAGATTTTGATCATACTCCCCTCCTTGAATGTACTTTTCAACACAGTTCATTTCATACTCAATGTGACTTTTACGTCTTAAATACGTCATTAATTTTTCCATCCAACCCATCCTTTCATTGACTTTTCATTCATCACCATCTGATTACCTTGCACCTATTACAACTTAGCATTTAGTCAAGCACGCAAAAAAGACTTAAGCTATAGCAATAAGTCTAAATCCGTCAGTAAGAGGTCAATATCTAGTGGGGTTATGTGGAAAGAATTGTTAAATATTAGTCAAAGAGGTCTAATAAAATATACTTAAATTATAGACCTCTTTGATGATTGATGCAACTTTTTTGTTATGGACAGTTGGTTCTATATAAGCCATGCTTATTGCAGTAAATATACAGGTATCCATGTCCCCGTTTTGCCAAGCGACACTCTACATTCTGCTCGGGGTACAGCTTGATCATCTCTACACGATTACTCGTGACGAGCGCGACAAAAGAAATATAATGTGTTTTGCTCATAGGATGGTTCATATGCACATAATATTCTCCATCAATATCTTCGACAAAGATCTCATGCTCTGCATCGTTTTCTTCAACTGTTGCTACCGGCAGTTGAACACCACAACAGCTATAGGAACCTATCCCGATACTTTGAATTACATTGCCACATATGGGGCAGATATAAAAGTTCAGTTTCTTTATATTGGCTGACGGATTATCATTTTCTATGACCTCTCCCATCAAAAGTTCTGCCACAGATACGCCCAACACCTCAGCTAATCCGGTAATAAGGCTAACGTCCGGGAGACCTCTATCCGTCTCCCATTTTGATACGGTTTTATCACTGATTTGGAGTAAGTGGGCTAATTGCTTTTGCGTATATTTTTTCTTTTCCCTTAATTCCTTTATTGTCTTGCCTGATACATAACTCATGTCTGCTCCTCAACTTTCTCATGGCTTCGTTTTCTTATATTTTATGCTATCTTAGCAGATATGCCAACCTACGCAACGTAGAGTGGCTATCACGCCTCGCGTATACACCGAAGAAAGGAGCGTTTTGGTACGTTGTTTTTTTAGGGACTCAGGTGGGGACTCAAAATTATATAGTTATTACATTAATTTACTAAACTAAAAAATAATACACTCAACTACTAATATGCCCAAATAATTTTATTTAATTCATCTAGATACTTTTCCCCTTTTTCAAATTCAATCATCTTTATAAAATATGCCATTCCATATAAATATTCTTTATAAAATGATTTTTCACAATCAATTTTTTTCATATGATCAATAATTCCATATTTTTTACCGTAATATATAGCATGCTCTAACTCTTTTATCCTATTCTTAGGTACTGATACTTTCTTATTTACAATCAACCCTGTTACAATCTGCCTCTGATTCGAGTATTGTAATCTTAACTTTTTTTCATTTATTTTATATCCTTCATCATTGATTATCGTAATAATTAGTGGTACAACGCTCTTTATTCTCTTATTTCCCGAAAAAGTAATATCATCTGCATATCGTGTGTATGATGCACCAACAGATTCAGCTAACTTTACCAGCCTTTTATCCATTTTTAATAACAATATATTTGAAAGGCTTGGACTTGCTGGTGAGCCTTGAGGCAAACAATTTCTTTTATTGGTACATAATTTTGTTAGTAAATGAGCTGTTTGCATATTATATCCTATATAGGTAAAGAATCTTAAAATCTGATTATATTTAATACTCGAAAAAAAATTCTCTATATCCACATTAATCACTAACTCTTTATTTACATGCGGTAGTGCATTATGATATATGGAATAATCCTTTCGAAAACCGATTGCATGTTCAGATATTCTAAATTGATCAATAATATTGTCTTTAATCCACCGCTGTTTGATTTTTAATTCATCTGCTGGAGCTTCAATGACCCTATATCCTCCGGTTTTCTTTGGTATACAAAACGACTTATACATCATACCTTTTTCTTTACCAAAATAATAATTTTGATCTTTCTTAGCTATTCTAAGAATCTTTCTTAAATGTCTCAAATTAAATATTACCGGAATATTATTCTGATTTAATCTACTAACATATTCATTTATTAATTCATATGCTTTAGGTGTAATTATTCCCTTGTCTCTTTCATTTTCATACATACTCATCTCCCATAAACATAAAGATGCTGGCACTTACTGAACTTTTATTGTGAAATATGTAACCTTGCGCGGAAATCGAAGATTGAAGCGCTTATGATTCGTGGAATATTTCATTATTGGCTTTTTCCAAATGGCGTAGCCATTGGATATGGATTGGTCAGGATCTGCGAGCGAGCCGTTTGGCCGCCGCTGACCGCCTATCCATATGGCTACGAAGTAATCTTCTTAATAGAAAAGCAACTTGCTTTTCATTTTCTAAGTACCAGCATCTCAAGTATTTATTTATATCCTCCAAATTCCATTTCAAAATTTCGAGGTATATAACTAATATTATCCTGAATTTTATTATTCTCAACAGATTTCTCTTGTTCATTCTTAACTTCTTTTACTTTACTTATTTTTATATATTCTTTCAATTTATTTGTTGCTTTTATCCTACCTGAAGATATTATGATAAAATCATTTTTCATTAAATATGTTATTGCTTCATCCATTTGTTCTTCAGTCATTCCAAACTTAGCTCTTGCTTTATGATAGTTCAAATCAATATCTTTATTTAATAAATATGCCATTAAATAGTTGTATCTTTCATCAATTTCATGTTTTTTTACTATTTCACATTCTTGTTCTTTCTTTCTAGCCTTAGTTTTTTTCTGCATTTCAGATAATGTTGTTTTTAATGGCTCGTATCGTTTAAAAATAGAATTGTACTTCTCATTTGCGGCCCAAAATAGCCCTAGTGTATTATTCGGAGTATTATAATAGAAGGTCAATAATGCTTGCGTCTTTTCATGACCAAGTCTATATCTATTATGTACATTATACTTCATACAAATATTTATATATTCATTTTTTTTCTTATCTGCAATACTCTGTTCAAAAATATTTTGATTTTCAAACACTTTTTCTGAAACCTCTAAACTACAAATGCATATATTTAACTTTTGTTCATTAGCAAAATCATTTAATACCTTTTTAGCTTTAACTGACATTTGAATAGTTAAAATATAATAAATTGAGTTCTTGCTATCTTCATTAACTTCAATACACCTTTTTATTGTATTTCTAATTGTTTTGCCACTTCCACTATAATCATCAACTATAGCAATTTTTTTAATTATATTCCCTTCTCCAAGCAACTTATCTATATTTTTTTCTGAAGATTCCTTTAAATTATTATTCATCCAAAACTTATTAAAAAATTCATCTGAGAATCCAACTCCATAATCCTTATACACAGGAATAAAAACTATTGACTTTGGATCTTCATTATATGTATCTATAAACTTTTTAAATAGCAATTCAATCCTATTAGCAATTTTTCTTGTAGTGAAATAATTATAATGTTTAAGAATATCAAAAACAATCTCTTTTTCATCATCTTCAAACTGAGTAATCCACTTCTCAATTATTCCGTCAAATTCTTTTTGTAATTTAATACCGCCCCATTTTTTTGTTATATAATTATATTTTAATTCTTCTGAAGCCAATTAAACCACCTTCAATCATAAATATTTTTGAACTTATTATTACTCAACTATTCCATATAATAATTTATACTGATTCATTGCAAACTTATCAGTCATCCCCGCTATATAATCACAAATAGATCTCATTAACAAGCATTTGAATTCATCATTACAAATTGTGAAATAATCTACCTCAAGTTTATTCCTCAGCTCACCTGTGACTGTAGTTCTAGATGATTCAATTATTGCATCATACTCTTCCTGTTCTAGGAACTCTGAATATATATCAGTAATAACATTATCTGGCAACTGTTGCGGATTTGTAATATAGGCCTTAAATAATTGTCTTATTATATAGGATGCTTTTCCATCCATAGTCTGAGCAATATGTGAATTAAGAATACGATTCATTAAATATTTTTGAAATTCTTTTTCCTTTTCCAAAAAGTCTTCATCATAATTAATAATTTCCTCTAATTCATATTTTTTAATGATTTCTTTTTTTTTCTTCTCGTTAAAATCAAAACTATTATCAATATTAAATTCTTTACTTATACTATGAAGATTCAGTTTACAGTCATTTATTAGCTTTGTGGTAAGAAAGTTTACAATTAGTTTTGATATCATCGGCGTATAAAAAACATTATCAGCTTCTTCTTTTATCAAATCTATCAACTGCTTTTCATCTTCATTCAGATATTTTTCAAAACACTCTTCAAATTTCTCTATGAGATCTGTTTTGTCAATTATATTTGCCTCGATTCCATCTTCAACATCATGATGCCTTTGTGCTACCTCATCTGCCATAGCTACAACTAAACCTTCAACTGACCATGACTTTTCATAAATTAAATTTGCATACCGCTCATAAAAATCTAATGATAATAACTGCCCTTCACTAATACATAGTTCCATATTATGATTTAACGTACACGTATTATCCGATATACATTTTTCACATTTTTTATATTTAGTATTACTATGATATACAATTCCCCATAACGTATAATCAGTTAAGTTTAAACCATAAAATTCTCTATTTAATTGTTCCAATCTTGTCACTACTCTTAACCCTTGCCAATTATGTTTAAACCCTTTATTTCCTTCACTTTCATGATATTTAAAATTTTTTATTTTATAACAACCATTCATGATATAATTTAGCGTTCTTTCGCCTACGTGACCAAATGGTGTATGCCCAATATCATGCCCATATGCAATAGCTTCTGTTAATGGTAAATTCAACTTTAATGCCTTAGATATAGTCATTGCAATTTGTGCAACTTCTAGTGTATGAGTTAATCTAGTTCTAATATGATCATCTCCACCAGTTAAAAAGACTTGTGTTTTTCCACTTAATCTCCTAAAAGCCTTTGAATACATTATTCTGTCTCTATCTCTTTCAAACTTACTGCGAAATGGGTGATCTACTTCATCAAAACTTCTACTACTAAATTGGTCATCTGCTTTAAATTTAGAATCTATATCCATATCAACACTCCTCCAAGATACACTAAAATTATATGGTATTTCATTTTTTACAAATCAATAATATTATTGTACCAAATCGCTGGCG
>DDQW01000074.1:0-691 GCA_002342805.1 Clostridiales bacterium UBA2432
CAAATTTACCCGCGCCGGTGCCTTTAATATCGATTCCGTAGGAAACCTCGTAACTTCCGGTGGTCTAAACCTTATGGGGTGGGGTGTTAATGCAACAACAAATGAAATTGAAAAAAATAAAGTGGACAAATTACAAATTTTAAGTGCAGATAACATTTTTTCCGAGCCAGAAAAGACATCAAAAGCCATTATTGCTGGGAATATTAATATGAATGATCTACAATTAGACCCGACTGAAGATGGCGTACCCTTTACCATGACTATATATGATTCATTAGGATATTCTTATACGGCAGCGATGAAGGTTCAAGAAACTGGAACAGATAATGAATATAATATTACATTGGCAGACATAACTGATCAAAATGGTGTTCCGATTGGAAATGGTACAACACCAGATCCAGCAGGAACAATCAAGTTTGACGAAGCAACTGGGAAAATCACAGGACCCACTACATTTGATATTACAGGACTAGATACGGATAATTCGGAGTTTTCTGACATCGCAGTCGACTTTTCTAGCTTAACCATGTTCTCTGGTAACACAACTATTGAAGCAAGAGCTGGAGATACAAACGGTCAAGGTTCCGGTAATAAAGCGGGTACAATTTCCGGTTATGAAATTAATAATGTTGGAAAGATTATAGGCCAATATACCAATGGATCAACTAAGCTATTGGGTCAGATTGCT
>DDQW01000074.1:726-94034 GCA_002342805.1 Clostridiales bacterium UBA2432
GCAGATTTTGACAATCCGGCAGGACTTCGTAAAGAAGGAAATAATTTGTTTACAGCCACCAGTAACTCCGGTGAGTTTGATGGAATTGGTATTGATATTTCATCTAATGGTGGAGCAATTAATTCCGGAGTTTTGGAAATGTCAAATGTTGATTTATCAACAGAATTTACGGAGATGATTACAACACAACGTGGATTCCAAGCAAATTCAAGGATTATTACATCCTCAGATGAAATGTTACAAGAGCTTGTAAACTTGAAGAGATAATGATAAAATAAGATGATTGTGGTGTCAGACGATGACTGGCACCATAATTATACATAGATTGAAGGTGTTAAAATGATTTATATCACAAAATTTAATCATCAAAAAGTTTTGTTAAATAATGATTTGATTGAACAAGTAGAAGAAACACCGGATACAGTAATTACTTTGACGACGGGGAAGAAGCTAGTTGTCACAGAGTCAATGAGTGAAATTTATGAAAAAGTCATGAAGAGTAAACAAATAGCAAGACAAGATGGGTTTATTACAGACTGACAAGAATACTTGACGTGAGGTGGAAATAGTGGATTTAGCAACTATAATCGGATTAGTTTTAGGCGTTTTCTTCTTTCTCTTTTCTATCATAGTAGATAAGGGCGTAAGCGGAATAGCTGCTTTCTGGAATGTGCCGTCTGTAATGATAACAATTGGTGGTACAATTGCTTCAACGATGATCAACTTCCCTATGAACAAGTTTGTTGGTGCTCTAAAAGCATCAGCAATTGCATTCAAAGTCATTCTTATGAATGAAGGTGAAGTCATCAAAGAGATTATTCGGCTATCGAATGTAGCTAGAAAAGAAGGGTTGCTTGCATTAGAAGAAGCAGCAGAGGCTATTGAAGATGACTTCTTGAAAAAGGGTGTTCTTTTAATTGTTGACGGAACAGATCCTGAATTGGTTCGAAGTATATTGGAGACAGAATTAAGCTTTATAGAGACACGTCATCGAGATGTTCAAGGTGTATGGAGCCAGATGGGAGCATTAGCACCTGCTTGGGGTATGATAGGAACCTTAGTTGGGCTTATTAATATGTTAGGAAATCTTAATGATCCATCATCGATTGGTCCCGCAATGGCAGTTGCGCTACTGACAACGATGTATGGTTCAATTATGGCGAATTTTATATGTATTCCATTTGCCGGTAAATTAGCCGTTCGAAGTAATGAGGAACTTTTAATGAAGGAAGTCATGATAGAAGGGCTACTATCGATTCAAGCTGGAGAAAATCCAAGAGTAATCGAAGAAAAATTAAAAGCTTTCTTATCACCGATACTTCGAGCATCCTTATCTGATCAAAATCCTGAAGGGGAAAGCGAAGGTGAATAAATCATGGCTAGAAAACAGCATACTGATGAAGGACCTCAAGGTGCACCTGCATGGATGTCTACATATGGTGATATGGTCACATTATTGTTATGTTTCTTTGTATTGTTATTTTCCATGTCAAGTGTTGATATTGCAAAATTCAAAGCTGCAATGAGTTCATTCGCTGATCAAATAGATGTCTTACCTGGTGGTGAAGCATTAACCGAAGGAGAATTATTGAATAACGGAGTAACTCAGTTAAGTGATCTTCAGATTATCATTCAAGGAAATATGAACTTGAATCAAAATCAAGATAATACATTACCTGAGCAAGAAGATACGGATATTGAAATTGATGAAGAAAACATTGAAGAAAAAACCGAAGAATATATTCGGGCCGGTCAAATCGCAGAATCTATTGAGGAACAAATACGTAACGAAGGCTATAATGCAGATGTTGTGGCTGTATCGTATACCTCAAATTATGTTAAATTGACCTTACAAGGTGAGTTTTTGTTTGATAGTAGTCGAGCAAATTTAAGAACTGAAGCGGTTAGTGCGATTGACGCTATTGCCAATACTTTAAAAAATCAAGAATATAGTAGTTATGATATTCAGATTGAAGGGCATACAGACAACTTGGATATAAACAATGCACAGTTTCCAAATAACTGGATTTTATCGTCATATCGCGCATATGCGGTTTTAGAGGAACTCCTTGAGTCACATGATTTTGATCCCGAGAAAGTTGCGGCGACTGGATATGGAGAGTATCGACCGATTGCATCGAATGATACACTTGAAGGTAGAGCACAAAATCGTCGTGTCGAGATTAAAGTTGTTTTAGATTCTAGAGAATTCCTCATCAGTGATTCGGATGAAGAAGAAACGTCAATTGGAGAAACAAGTGACAATGTGACGTCGGAGTAAAATGAGAAAGAATGGAGAACGAATATGAGTAAGTTTTTACCAATCATTAATGTTGCTTTAACAGGAATCGTACTCGTAATTATGATTATTGTTTTAGTTCAGGTCGGAAGTATTCGATCAATTTTGATTCCCGAAACACAAAAAGATGAAAGCGGAGAAGTGGTTATACCATTGTCTCAGCTAGAAGAAGTAAATCTTGGCGAAGAGGATGACCAATTTATTCTAAAATTGACGAATGAAGAAACTGGAAAAACAGCCAATGTCGTTTTAAAAGTGGGTGTTGCGATTGATACAAAACACAAAGGTGCTGAAGAATCTCGACAAATCTTAGCGAGTCAAGGAGGAATTATACGCGACCGTATTTATTCAATTCTTTCGAGTAAGGATTTGTCCTTTTATAAAGACCTATCAAAACAAGAGGAATTGAAAAAAGAGCTCGTGTTAAAATTTCAAGAGCTCATAGGCAATGAAGCTATAGTAGATGTATATTTCAATAATTTAATTGTTAGTGAATAAAACTATTATTTGATTATATTCGGCAGGAGGTGAGGATATGGGTGAGGTATTATCTCAAAACGAGATAGACCAATTGCTTAATGCGTTAAATACCGGTGAATTAGACGTTGAAGAATACAAGTCAAGTTCAAAAGAAAAACAAGTCAAAGATTATGATTTTGCTAGACCGAGTAAGTTCGCAAAAGAGCATTTACGAACATTAGAAATTATTTTTGAACATTATGCCAGACTCGTATCAACAACGTTGCCTGCCTACATGCGAAACTCATGTCAAGTTGATGTGATTAACTCGGAGGCGGTTGCATATTCGGAGTTTTCGAACGCATTATCGAATCCGATTCTTTTAGGAATTGTTGATTTTTATCCTTTAAAAGGTAATGTTGTTCTGGACATGAGTGTTGATATTGGATACTCAATTGTGGACAGATTACTTGGCGGAAAAGGTGAAGCGTTAGATAAAGCGAGAGATTTTTCTGAAATTGAACTAGCAATTATTGAAAAAATCATGAATATCTTGGTAGAACAATTAATCGATCCCTGGAAAAATGTTGTTGAACTTGATCCGAGACTTGAACAGATCGAAACAAATTCTCAATTTGCACAAATTATTGCACCGAACGAAATTATTGCACTAATTACACTCAATCTTAGAATTGGCAAGGTTGAAGGATTGTTAAATGTGTGTATTCCATATATGAGCGTTGAACCCATAATGGATAAATTAAATACGAAATATTGGTTTTCTTCATTACAAGAATCTGATGAAGAAACGTATTCTGATATTATTGAACATCAAATATCAAAAACTCAGATTCCAATTAGTGCCATATTAGGTAAAAGTCAAATTACAGTGGATGATTTTATCAATCTTCAGTATGGTGATATCATTAAACTAGATACAAAAGTTACAGATGAAATTGATGTGTTAGTTGGAAATATTAAGAAATTTAAAGGAAACCCTGGTGTGTTTGAGAAAAATAATGCAATTAAAGTTTCACAAATTATTAGAGAGGAGGACGATTAGATGGATGATATGTTATCTCAAGAGGAAATAAACGCTTTATTGAATGGACTTGATTCTGATGATTCGGATTCGTCCGATACAGGTTCAGAAGAATTAGTTTCTGATGAAGAAAAAGATGCCATAGGTGAGGTTTCAAATATTAGCATGGGAACAGCAGCTACAACCTTATATTCATTAGTGAATCAAAAGGTTTTGATTACGACGCCCAAGGTAAGGACACTACGATGGGAAGACTTTGTTGAGCAATATGAAACGCCTTGTGTTGCTGTTCAAATCGTTTACAAAGAAGGTCTAGAAGGAACAAACTTACTCATCTTAAAGGAAAATGATGTGAAAATCATCGCAGATTTGATGATGGGTGGGGATGGTTCAGCACCGGACGAAGAAATTAACGATTTGCACCTAAGTGCAATCGGCGAAGCTATGAATCAAATGATTGGTTCTGCAGCAACATCCATGTCGTCTATGTTTAAGAAAAAAATTGATATTCAACCACCTTCTTCATCACATATAAATTTAAATGAACCCTTTGATCCAATCGAAGTCGCTGAATTTTTAACAGAGTCGTTTATTCAGGTTTCTTTTCGGCTTCAAATTGGAGACTTAGTTGATAGTGAAATTATGCAATTGTATCCTATTGATTTTGCTCAAGATATTTATAAAGAATTTATGAATACAAGTGAAGAAGTGATTGAAAAGAAAGCAGAAACAGTGAATGCACCACAGCAGCAACAACCACCACAACAGCAACAACCACCACAACAACAGGTTGATATGAATATGTATACTCAAAATCAAGGTATGCCAATGCAAGGACAAGGAATGCCAATGTATAATCAACAAGGGACACCTATGCAAAATCAACCTATGCCAAATAGGAACATTGAAGTTCAACAAGCACAATTTCAACAATTTGATGTGGGTAGTGTCATGCAACAAAAAGAAAATATTGATTTGATTATGGATGTTCAACTCGAAGTCACAGTAGAGCTAGGACGTACACATCGATCAATTAAAGATATTCTTGAGTTTGCACCGGGAACAATCATTGAATTGAATAAATTATCCGGAGAACCAGTGGATGTATTGGTTAATGGTAAAATTGTTGCAAAAGGTGAAGTAGTGGTTATTGATGAAAACTTTAGTATTCGAGTGACCGAAATTATGAAGGGTAAAACTATACTGTGATAATAATGCATGGATATGAAGAAAATGTCGTGAAATCTTCACAAAAATACGGCATAGAACAAAAAGTGTATGATTAATCATAGGATATATGCTATAATAAAAAACAAATACAACATTGATAAGGAGCGATAAAATGGCGGGTAAAAATATACTAATTGTTGATGATGCAGCCTTTATGCGAATGATGATCAAGGATATATTAGGAAAAAATGGGTATAATGTTATAGGAGAGGCTGAGAATGGTGTTAAAGCTGTTGAAAAATTTTCTGAGTTAGCACCGGATTTAGTTATCATGGATATTACAATGCCGGAAATGGATGGTATTGAGGCGGTTAAAGCGATTCGAGGCATTAAGAGTAATGCAGATATCATTATGTGTTCTGCAATGGGACAACAAGCGATGGTTATTGAATCTATTCAAGCAGGGGCAAAAGATTTCATTGTTAAACCTTTCCAGGCAGAACGCGTTATAGAAGCTGTATCAAAAGTAATCGGATAGTGTTTTATGACGAATGTAGGTTTACTTGTATTGGGAGAACGTGATTCGTTAGAAATGCTATTTTTATTGATTTTATTTTTAGTCATAATAATAGCTGCTTACTATGTCACGTATGTCATTGCGCGTGTTCAAAAAGGTACTAAGACAAATAAGAACCTTGAGATTATTGAAGTTATATCTTTAGGTCAGTCGAAATACCTAGAGTTGATTCGGATTGGAACTCAATATGTTGTTGTGAGTGTAACAAAACAACATATTGAGACTATTTTGACATTAACCGAGGAAGAATTGTTGATATTAGATGATCATCAAAAGCAGAAAATACTCCCTTTCCAACAAATTCTTGAAAAATATAGGTCAGGTAAAGAAAAGGATGAAAAGGATTGTGGAGACGAGAAAAACGAAACAAATAATAAGTAAATATAGATTGGTATTATTATTTATAGTATTTGCGCTTGTATGGTACAATTTTGCTATGACTCCAATCATGGCAGTAGATACCCAACAAACACCTATTCCTTTTTCTGTGGATTTGAATTTATCTGCAACAGAAGAGGCGAGTGATGTTGTAAGCAGTCTGCAGATACTTTTTATTTTGACTATTATTGCGCTGGCGCCATCAATATTAATTATGATGACGTCTTTTACACGTATTATCGTAGTTTTGCATTTTATACGAAGCGCATTAGGTACTCAACAAACACCTCCAAACCAAATACTTATTGGTTTAGCATTATTTATTACTTTTTTTATTATGTCGCCGGTCATCACAGATATTAATGAAAATGCACTACAGCCTTATTCGGCAGGTGAGATCAACCAAGCAGAAGCTATTGAACGTGGCATGGATCCCCTTCGAGAATTTATGATTGGCCAAGTGAATGATAAAGATTTGAACTTATTTCTAAATATTGCAGAAGTCGAATCGATTGAATCCTATGATGAAATACCAACCGAAGTATTAATTCCTGCTTTCATAATCAGTGAATTACGGACAGCTTTTATTATCGGATTTATGATTTATATACCTTTTATTATTGTAGATATGGTTGTAGCATCGACATTGATGTCGATGGGGATGATGATGTTACCACCAGTTATGATATCTCTTCCCTTTAAATTATTGCTATTTGTTGCGGCAGATGGGTGGACACTCATCATAAAAGAACTTGTCGACTCGTTTTATTGAGAAAGGGGCTTATGATGACAGGAGAAATGATTTCAGATTTTGCTAGAGAGGCTATTTTTACAACGATTATAGCAGCATTACCTTTAGTGTTAATAGCTTTAATAGTTGGATTATTGGTCAGTGTATTTCAAACGATTACATCAATCCAAGAGCAGACATTAGCTTTTGTTCCGAAGATATTAGCCGTTTTTTTAGGTGTTATTATTTTTGGACCATTTATGGGGAGGCAAATATTGGATTTTTTTATCAATACAATTACGAGTATTAATCAATTTATTCGATAAGTGGTGTAAATTATGGAACTTATTTTAGGTAATCCCTTTACATATTTAGATACCCTTTTACTTATATTCGTTCGAACAATGAGTATGATGATTATAATGCCCTTTTTAAGTAATCGCGGGATACCAAATATTGCTAAGATTGGTATGGGCTTCTTTTTTTCTTTAATTATAATTAATTTAATCACACCATTAACTGATACAAGGAGTATATTGCTTATTGATTATGCAATCTTAGTTATAAAAGAATTTATTACCGGATGGATGTTGGGATTTGGAGTTTATATTGTTTTTGCAATATTAACCTTAGCGGGACAATTTATTGATTATCAAATCGGATTTTCAATGGTTAATGTATTTGACCCATTAAGTCAAACACAAATCACGATTACCGGTAACTTTTATTACTTTACTTTTTTATTAATTTTCTTGGCAACACGCAGCTATGGATATATATTTCGTGCATTAAAAACAAGTTATCAATTTATTCCGATAGGGAAGTTATCGCCAAGCAACTATTTATATGATTCTTTGATTGAGTATTTTAATACGTTTTTTTTATTGGCGTTACAAGTTGCAGCACCGATATTTTTTGTTATGCTAGTCACAAACGTTGTATTAGGAATTTTGGCCAGGGCAGTCCCACAGTTAAATATGTTTGTTATTGGTTTTCCGATTAAAATCATTTTAGGCCTATTTATACTTTATTTTACAATGGCACTTTTTGATAATGTTGCTGAAATAATCATTCGTGAACTAAAAATCATGATGGATATGTTGATTCGAGGGATGGCGCCATGATTGATATGAATCAAAAAATGATGATTACTTTGAATTTACAGTTTTTTGCAGAAGATTCAGGGGCAGGAGAAAAAACTGAACAGCCAACGAGCCGAAAACGTGAAAAATCTCGAGAAGAGGGGCAAGTTGCAAAAAGTAATGAGATAACAACAGCATTCCTTCTTATTTCCATTTTTTATACGTTGAAAAAATTGGGACCGTGGGTTGCCGAGCAGTTAATTATTGTTATGCGAGAAGCCTTTACCCTTTTTAAATACGAGTCAATGGACATATTGTTAGCCCAGCAAATATATTTGTACTTTGTGGAAAAAGTGTTATTTGTGATACTTCCAATTTTAGGGGTTTCTTTTATTGTTGCCTTTGTCACAAATATCGCACAAGTTGGATGGAAACCATCATTAAAGCCTTTAAAACCGAAATTTAATCGCCTAAGTCCAATTCAAGGTGCTAAGAGAATGTTTTCTATGCGAACATTAGTTGAACTGTTGAAATCTATTTTGAAAATAGCGATTATTTTGCTTATTGTTTATTTAACATTAGTCGATTTTGAAAATATGATTTACAACTTCTATCGACTTCCAGTATTTGATGGATATGTTATGATCATTAATACGGTATTGGATATGGCAATAAAAGTGGGCATGTATTTTATAATTGTTGCTATCATTGACTTTGCTTATCAAAAGTATAAACATGAAAAAGATTTGAAAATGACAAAACAAGAAGTAAAAGATGAACGTAAAATGATTGATGGTAACCCGGAAATCAAAGGAAAGATACGACAAAAAATGCGAGAAGCGGCTATGCGCCGAATGATGCAAGATATTCCTAAAGCGGATGTCGTTATTACGAATCCTACCCATTTTGCAATAGCCATTGCATATGATGAGAACCAGTTTGGTGCACCTAAAGTATTGGCAAAAGGGGCTGATCTTGTTGCGGCGAGGATACGTGAACAAGCAAAAGAATTTGAAGTTGAAATTGTCGAAAATAAATTATTGGCGAGAACCTTATACTATACGGTTGAAATTGGTCAAGAAATACCGCCTGAATTATATCAGGCAGTTGCAGAAGTATTAGCTTTTGTATATTCTTTAAAAAATAGGAGTGCTCTTACATGAAACCAGGAGATATCATACTCGGATTATTTATATTAATAGCTATTGTTATAATGATTATACCTATTGAAGGAGCAGTCATTAGTATTTTGATATCATTAAATCTATTATTGGCATTAATTATCTTATTTAATGCTATGTTTGCTAGAGAAGCTTTATCAATGTCTGCATTTCCTACAATCCTATTGTTCATGACGGTTTATCGACTTGCACTTAATGTATCATCAACACGAGCCATATTAACAGGTGGAGAGGCCAAAGCAGGTAATGTTATCCGAACGTTTGGTTCATTTGTTGGAGGTTCTAGTTTAGTTGTTGGTGTCGTTGTATTTATGATTTTAGTTATTATTAACTTTATGGTCATTACAAAGGGTTCTGAACGTGTTGCAGAAGTTGCAGCTCGATTTACATTAGATGCAATGCCAGGAAAGCAAATGGCTATTGATGCGGATCTAAATTCAGGCTTAATTGATGAATTGCAAGCGAGAGAACGCCGACAAAAAATACAAGACGAAGCGAGTTTTTTCGGGTCAATGGATGGTGCGAGTAAGTTCGTAAAAGGTGATGCCATCGCCGGATTGATTATTACCTTTATCAATATTGTTTTTGGTGTTATTTTAGGGGTTGTTATTCAAGGTCAAACACTAGCAGATGCATTTGAAGAATATACTATTTTGACCATTGGTGATGGTTTAGTTAGTCAAATACCTGCACTATTAATTTCTCTAGCGACAGGAATGCTAGTGACAAAAGTTTCTAAAGAAGTGGATATTAGTGATACACTTATCCAACAACTTTTTCAAATGCCCAAAGTTATGTTGCTAGCTGGAGGCGCATTAACATTTTTAGGTATCGTCACACCACTTAGCTTTCCAATTGTTGGAGGAACAGGAATTTTAACATTGATAGCTGCTTATAGGATGTACAAAAGCCTCGAGCTTAAAGAAATTGTTGATGAGATTTCCACAGAGGATGTTGAAGCAGAAGAAATCAGAAAACCTGAAAATGTTGTTAATCTGTTACAAGTGGACCCTATCGAGTTAGAGTTTGGGTATGGGATTATTCCACTTGCTGATGCATCACAAGGCGGAGACTTGCTTGATCGTGTTGTTATGATACGACGTCAAATTGCACTTGAACTTGGAACCATTGTACCAATTATTCGATTGAGGGATAATATTCAATTGAATCCAAACCAATATATCATTAAGATTAAAGGAAATCAAATTGCAGAAGGTGAAATACTTTTTGATCATTATATGGCAATGAATCCGGGATATATTGAAGATGAAATCGATGGAATTGAAACCATAGAACCAGCATTTAAACTTCCGGCTTTATGGATAACTGAGAGTCAAAGAGAACGTGCGGAAGCAATGGGATATACTGTTGTTGATCCACCATCTATTATTGCAACTCATCTAACTGAAGTTATTAAAGAGCATTTGGGTGAACTATTAACACGACAAGATGTCAAGACCTTAATCAATAATGTTCAAGAAAATCATCCAACTCTAGTGGAAGAATTAGTACCTAAAATTATGACGGTAGGAGATATTCAAAAAGTCCTTATGAATTTATTAAATGAAGGGGTTTCGATTCGTGACTTAGTATCTGTTTTTGAAACCTTGGCGGATTATGGACTAACGAATAAAGATCCGGATATACTGACAGAATATGTACGCCAATCGTTAAAACGCACGATTAGTAAAAAGTTTTTTGACGAAGAGACGAATCAAGTGTTGACATTAGATCCTTCAATTGAACAAATGATTATGGATTCAGTGAAACGAACTGAACAAGGCATGTTTCTGAATTTAGAACCGGACAAGGTTGAAAAAATACTCAGCGCTACGCAAGCGGCGGCTCAAAAGCAAGAGGCTATGGGAAGAACTCCAATCATATTGACATCTCCAATTGCAAGAGTATATTACAAGCGATTGATTGAAGAAAGATATCCGGATATTGTGGTTATATCTTATGGAGAAATTGATAATCAAGCAGAATTACAGTCAGTTGGGATGGTGAGTGTTTAATGAATATACATAAGTATAAAGGACAGACTGAAAAAGAAGCGATGACAGCAATTAAGGCAGAACTCGGTCCGGAAGCCCTAATTGTTAGTGTTAAGCATGTACGACCGAAAGGTGTCTTTAAGCTATTTAGAAAATCATTTGTCGAAGTTACGGCAGCGGTTGATGATCGTGCCATATCAGATGACCAAATAGAACGTACATTACCGAAGATAAGTTTAAATGCTGCCTTGATTCAAAAAAATAATAAAACAATGCAAGAACAAAAGGTTGATTATGAAGATTCAGAGTTAGATGAATTTAAACGCTTTATAGAAAAGTTTTCAGAAAAACAAGAAAAAGTCATTGAAAAACCGGCAGAAAAATCCATTGAAATTATTCCGGAAACTATTCCGGAAACACAAGAAGAGATAAAAATAGATGACCCTACAGATATTCCTATGCTTCGGGTGATTTACGAACAACTATTAGAAAATGAGATTGACGAAAAATATGCAAATGAATTGATGGCGGGTTTAGTCGAATATGTATATGGAAATGAAACTAATATTGATGATATTGTTTCAATTATTTATAAAAGAATTGTCAAGAATATGTCTGATTATGATACAATAGAAATTAATAAAATGAATAAAAATATTTTTTTTATTGGCCCGACAGGTGTGGGTAAAACAACGACAATTGCAAAAATTGCATCTTTGTTCTCGTTGAACTATGGAAAAGATGTTGCATTAATAACATCGGATACATATAGAATTGCAGCAGTTGAACAGCTTCGAACATATGCAAATATTTTAGGAATTCCAATCAAAGTGGTTTATTCGAGGGAAGAAATGATGGAAGCAATTGACTTCTTTTCTGATAAAGAACTTGTTTTAATTGATACTGCAGGTCGTTCCTATAAAAATCAAGAGCATCAACAGGAACTTAAAGAGCTTTTAGAAGCTGTTTCAGATAAAGAAGTTTTCTTAGCCTTAAGTGTTGCGACAAAATATAAGGATATGCTTAAAATGGTAAATATATATAAAGCGATGACTGAATTTAGAGTAATCTTCACAAAATTAGATGAGACGGTCAGCTATGGTAATATTTTTAATATTCGTAAAGCGACAGGTGTCCGACTATCATATATCACGTTCGGACAGAATGTACCAGATGATATCAGCGAGATTAATCCTCATGAGATTGCAAAAAGTCTTTTAGGAGGTGGAACATTTGGATCAAGCAACTAACCTCCGTAATATTGTAAAAAATAGTCAAGTAGCTAATCGACGTCGAGCAAAAGTAATTACAGTTACTTCGGGAAAAGGTGGCGTCGGAAAATCGAATATATCTGTTAATCTTGCAATTCAGTTACGAAAAATGGGGAAAAGTGTTATTGTCTTTGACGCGGACTTTGGATTAGCTAATGTTGAAGTTATTTTTGGCGTTATCCCTAAGTATAATTTATTTGATGTCATCTATAATAATAAAACCATTACTGAAGTATTAACAAATGGTCCATTAGGTATTGAATTTTTGTCAGGAGGTTCTGGGGTCAAAGAATTGCTTAGACTTGATAAAACACAGATTGAACTCTTAGTGACCAAATTAGCAGAACTGGATCGATATGCGGATGTAATAATTATTGATACCGGAGCTGGAATTAGTGATGCTGTATTAAGCTTTTTATCAGCATCACATGAAGTTATTCTTGTTACAACGCCTGAACCTACATCGGTAACAGATGCTTATGCCGTTCTAAAAGCAATTAGAAATAATAAAATCGATGAAATAGAAGGACATATTCATGTGTTAGTAAATCGTGTTCGAAGTGATAAAGAAGGACGAGAAATTTTTGATAAGCTTAATAAAGTAAGTCAAAAATTTCTGAATATAGAACTAAGAACCATTGGTTATTTACCTGAAGACCGATTTTTACCACGAGCTGTTATCGAGCAAAAACCGATTTCGATTTTATATCCCAAAGCAAATATTGTTAAAAGTTTTGAAGAATTATCAACGAAAATTATGGAAGATTATGATGAAGAAGAAAAAACAACTCGTGGGCTTGGGAATATTTTTACGAATTTTTTAAGACATAAAGATAGGAGGTAATATTATGCAGGCTTCTATAAAACTCGGAGATAAAGTAGAACTGATAAAAAAAACAGATTTATTAGACTCTGATATATATTTCAGTATGATCTATAGCATTGATGATGATATGTTGCGTATACAAGCTCCGATTGAAAGCGGGAAGATCATTCCCTTACAATTTGATGAGGTGTATTATATGAATGTGTATACAGAAAAAGGTTTATTACGTGCTGAAGCAAGTGTAGAACAGCGTGAAAAAACAGAACACCTTCATATTCTTGTTATGAAACCACTCACTCTTTTTAAAAAATATCAACGACGTCAATACTATAGATTAAATTGCACATTGAATTTAATCTATCAAGATTCGGAAACCAATGAGGCAGGGGAAGGTATTGTTTTAGATATCAGTGGTGGAGGAATGCGATTTGCTACACCAAAAGAGTTAAATGAAAAAGAGGTTATTACGTGTCATTTGTGTCTTCGTTTAAAAGATGAGACAGTAGATCTTACTGTTAAAGGAAAAGTCATTCAAAGTAAATTGATTGAGCCTGAAAGAATAACTTTTCAAAATCGTCTAGAATTTATAGATTTATCTTTAGAGAAGCAAGAAACAATTATTAAATTCATATTCGAAGAAGAACGACGACGACGTAAAAAAGAAAAAGGGATGTGAAGATATGGTAGCTAAGAAAAAAATATTAGTAATTGATGACTCTGCATTCATGCGAAGGGTGATATCTGATATAATTAATGGTGATTCAAGATGTGAAGTTATTGGCACGGCTGCAAATGGAGAAGATGGATTGAAATTACTTAAACATCTTAAACCTGATGTCATCACGCTCGATATCCAGATGCCTATTATGGATGGGTTGACAATGCTTAAAACCATGAAGCAAAAATATGACATTCCTGTTATTATGATGAGTACATTAACAAAAGAAGGTGCCCTTGAGACAATACAATCGCTTGAACTTGGAGCTTTTGATTTTGTGGCTAAGCCAGATAATATATTTAAAGTGAATTCTCAAGAAATCCGAACGGAACTTATTGAAAAGATCATGACTGCAACTCAGAGTCGTGCGAGATATGAAAGCTCTCAGATATCAACCCCGATATCTAAGCCTGAGAAAGTACAGGTGCTTACAGACCGACCGCGAGTGAGTCACGTAAGGGATAAAGTGACAAAGTTAGTGGCAATAGGTACATCAACAGGTGGGCCGAGAGCCTTACAATATGTTCTGCCATATTTGCCCAAAGACATCGAGGCAGGAATTGTTATCGTTCAACATATGCCTCCAGGATTCACAAAATCCTTAGCTGATCGGCTCAATAATCTTAGTGAAATCCAAGTCAAGGAAGCCGAAGATGGTGAACAAATTTTAAATGGGACAGCCTATATTGCACCAGGAGATCGTCATTTGATGGTTAAGCAAAAAGGGAATCAATATGTTATTCATTTATCGGACGGACCTAAAAATGGGGCCCATAAGCCATCGGTCAATGAAATGATGACTTCACTTGCTGAAATCTCTATTCCACATGTTATAGGGGTTGTTATGACAGGAATGGGAGCAGATGGAAGAGAAGGGGTAGCAAATCTTAAACAAAAACGAGAAATTCACATCATTGTACAAGAAGAAGCATCATGCGTCGTATACGGTATGCCCAAGGCAATTGTTGAAGCTAAATTAGCAGACGAGATTATTCCTCTTGATCAATTGGCAAAAGTAATTACAAAAAAAGTGGAGGTGCTTTAAATGGATGTATCACAATATCTCGAAATATTTATTGAAGAAGCAAAAGAACATTTGCAAAACTTAAACGAAGCTTTGTTAGAAATGGAAAAATCAGATGATAACAAGGATTTAGTTAATGAAATATTTAGAGTTGCACATACCTTAAAGGGAATGGCAGCAACCATGGGATTCAAGAGAATGACAGTATTAACGCATGATATGGAAAACGTGTTATCTGAAATACGAAATGGAAAAATTGAGATTTCAGCAGAGCTTTTAGATGTTCTATTTCAATGTTTAGATGCTTTGGAGCAATACGTCGATCAAATTATTGAAACTGGTACTGAAGGTGATAAGACCAATCAACCTATTATTGACCGTTTGAACCTTATCTTAGAGGGAAAATCAGCCGAACAGGTCCAAGAAAAGGTTGATGGAAATGATACATCCGCATCTCAGCCAGATAATCAACCGATATTGGAATCTGGATTGACGGATGAATCGGCAAAAAGAAAACATAAGATGTTATCCTTTAATGAATACGAGAAGAATGCAATATTAAAAGCGCAAGAAGAGAGTTATAGTGTATATGGTATTACTATTATCATTGCGGAAAGTTGTGTTCTTAAATCAGCAAGAGCCTTTATTATATTTAGAACATTGGAAGGGTTAGGTCAAATAATCAAGTCTCATCCATCTGTACAAGATATTGAAGATGAAAAATTTGATTTAGATTTTTCGGTTTTCCTTATTTCAAGTGAGAGTCAAGAAAAATTCTTAAAAGAACTTAATTCAATAGCCGAAGTTGAAGAAGTTCTTATTGATGAAATTCATCTTGAAGGTACCGTCCAAGAATTTGGTCAAAAACAAAGGGAAAACAAACAAGTTGATGAAGAGACAAACCAGGTACAAGATGATTCAAACAATGATAAAGAGAAACGTGAAAGTAAAGGGCAGGCACCAACCAAGCCAAAAGCAAATCGAACAGTGCGTGTGGATATCGAACGATTAGATAACTTAATGAATTTAGTCAGTGAGTTAATAATTGTTAAGAATGGTTTGGAAACGGTAGAAAACAATAATCAAAATATGAATGAGCAGATTGAATATTTAGAACGTATTACAACGAATTTACATGATGCCGTTATGAAGGTACGAATGGTGCCTGTTGAAAGAGTATTTAATCGTTTTCCTCGTTTGGTGCGTGATTTGGCGAGAAAGTTAAACAAAAATCTCGAATTACATATGTCAGGTGAAGAAACAGAACTTGATCGGACAGTTATCGATGAAATAGGAGACCCTCTTGTTCACTTGATTCGTAATGCATGTGACCATGGACAAGAAATGCCAAGCGAAAGAAAAAGTCGTGGAAAAAATGAAGTGGGAAATGTATATTTAGACGCATATCAAGATGGAAACAATGTTGTTATTGAAGTTGCAGATGATGGTAATGGTATTGATGTGGAACGCGTCAAGGCTAAAGCCCTTAATAATGGAACAATATCAAGAGATCAAGCAGATGCAATGAGTGATCAAGATATTGTAGAGCTATTATTTAAACCTAGTTTTTCAACAGCAGATCAAATCTCAGATGTATCTGGTCGAGGTGTTGGCCTAGATGTCGTTAAAACAAAAATAGAAGCCTTAGGCGGAGATATTGAAGTTAAAACGAAACTTGGAAAAGGGTCAACATTTATTATTCGTTTACCATTAACATTAGCAATTATACAAGCTTTAATGGTCCGATTAGAAAATGAAAAATATGCGATTCCATTAAATACAATTCAAAACATTGAAGATGTTAAAGTTTCGGATATAAAATATATTCAAAACCAAGAAGTCATTAATTTACGTGGACATGTTATACCTATTGTACGTTTAGATGGATTATTAGGAATTGAGCGAGAAAATACTGAAGAGTCGATGACGGTTGTTATCGTTAATAAAGGTGACAAACAAGCTGGATTTGTTGTGGATGGATTAATAGGACAACAAGAAATTGTTATTAAGACTTTAGGCAAATATCTAACGAATATCCGACTCATCGCTGGATCAACAATCTTAGGTGACGGTGAAGTTGCATTAATTCTAGATGTTAATTCACTAGTATAAACAGGAGGGTAATAATGGAAAATAATCAAACAAAAAATGAAGACATAAAGCAATTTATTGTTGTAAAATTTGGTCATGAACAATATGGAATTAACATTCAAATCGTTCAAAACATTGTTCGAATGCCTAATATCACACGCGTCCCAAATGCTCCTGCATATATTAAAGGAGTTATTAATTTAAGAGGAGAAATTATTCCTGTAATGAGTGTTCGTGTTAAGTTTGAGTTAGAAGAAGATCAATTTACCAATGCTACACGGATTATTATTGTGAAAATTGATGGGAACGCCATTGGATTGATTGTCGATGAAGTATTAGAAGTCATACAATTATCCGAAGCACAAATTGAAAAAATTGTGAGTGATTCTGATGATGAAAAATCTAAATATGTTTATGCCGTTGGAAAAGTCGGAGAAGAATTAGTTACGTTACTCAACGTAGGATCAATCATAGGCGTAGATGATTAAGAAAGGTGACCGTATATGAGCAATTTAGATTATAATAGCTTAGATAGCATGCACCTGGATATTTTACGAGAAATCGGAAATATTGGTGCTGGTAATGCTACAACAGCCCTATCTCAAATGATTAATAAGAAAATTGACATGGGAGTTCCACAGGTTAATGTTCTAGAATTTAAAGAGTTAGCAGAAGTTTTAGGCGGTGCAGAAAATCCGATTGTTGGGATTCTCATAGGTGTAGAAGGACAAATCAATGGAATGATGATGTTTGTCTTAGAGCAAAAATCAGCACACAATTTAGTGAATATGCTTATGGGAAGAGATATTGATTGCTTTGAAGATTTCACTGAAATGGATTTGTCTGCATTAAATGAAATCGGAAATATCATTGCAGGAGCATATCTTTCTTCATTATCGACTCTCACAAATTTAAAGATTATCGGTACTGTACCTAATATGGCCATTGATATGGCAGGTGCCATATTAAGTGTTCCAGCTATTGAATTTGGAAAAGTTGGTGATAGAGCACTATTAATTCAAACAGATTTCGGTGGCGAACTTGAGCGTGTATTTGGGTATTTTATTTTGATTCCTGAATTAGATTCGTATGCTGAAATATTAAAAAGTTTAGGAATTATTCAAGATGACAATGATTAAAGTCGGTATGGCAGATTTAAATGTGTGCAAGTCACCGGATGCCTTAACTACGCTCGGTTTAGGTTCATGTATTGGGATTATACTCTATGACCAAAGAACAAAAGTAAGTGGTCTTGCACATATTATGTTGCCTGATAGTACACAAATCAAAAAAAATGAAAATAAAGCTAAATTTGCTGATACGGCAATTTATGAATTAATAAAAGAGATGGAAAAGATAGGAGCACACAAGTCGCGACTCGTTTCAAAAATTGCAGGAGGGGCGCAAATGTTTTCCTTTAGTGGCAATAATGATATGATGCGAATTGGAGAACGTAATGCTGAAGCAACGCGAAAATTGCTTAAAGAGCTAGGGATACCACTTTTAGCAGAAGAGTGTGGAAAAAATTATGGAAGAACGATTGAGTTCTATTCAGAAACCGGAGAATTGCATATCAAAACAATAGGTAAAGAAATAAAAATTATCTAAGGCTGGGTGAAGTTATGCGTATTCGTAATATAAATATAAGTTTAATGTTAATTGCTGGAATTATTGTTGCTATCTATAGTATTGTGTATAATTATTCTATGATACGAATTATATATACAATGCTTATTGTTATGCTCTTGTTTTTTGTCATAGGTACAATAATACAAAGTCGATTAAATGCAATTATTGAAAAAAATAATTTGGAAAAAAATAAAGTTATTAATGAACAGCTTGATGAAGAAGTCAAAGAATTAGAAAATATAACTCCTGATCCTGAGCAAGAAAAAGAGTAGGAATGATTTAAGGAGGACAGTATGAATGATGCAGCTAAGAATCAGTTATGGCAACAATATGACAAAACTAAAAATCCTCAAATTAAAGAACAACTAATCATTGAGTATGCAGGATTAGTTAAACTAGTTGCTGGTCGACTAAGCATGTATCTCGGTAACAATGTAGAGTTTGATGACTTGACAGGCTATGGTGTTTTTGGACTTATTGATGCGATTGATAAGTTTGATTACTCAAAAGGTATTAAATTTGAGACCTATGCTTCGTTGAGAATTCGTGGCTCAATTTTAGATAACATTCGAAAAATGGATTGGATACCTCGATCGATTCGCAAAAAGCAAAAAATGATTGAAGCAGCTAAATTTCAAATTGAAAATGATTCAAAAGAAAATATTACAGATACATTAATAGCAGAAGAATTAGATATATCTGTTGAAGAATTATATAAATGGCAAGACCAAACAAAGGCGCTAAACTTATCCTCCCTTGAAGAATTCCTTGAACAAGGAGGAGAAGTGACATCGGATAAGATGATGACAAAGCGATTTGATCAACCGGAAAAAGCAATTGAAGAAGAAGAGGTTAAGAAAACTCTGATTAAGGCAATTGAAGGGTTAACGGAGAAAGAAAAAAAAGTCATTACACTTTATTATTACGAGGAACTGACCCTCAAAGAAATTTCGCTTATTATGGAAGTATCTGAATCGAGAATTAGTCAATTGCATACACGTTCACTAAAAAAAATGAAAGAAGTATTAGGGAATGATGTAGAAATTTTCCAAATGTGACGATATAATGTATAGACAACATTATATTGAAAGTTTACTGGAGGTTTTATAATGGGAAATGCAGCGTTTGATGGTTATTATACAATCATAGAAAAAACAGATGGTCACTATCTTGAAATATATGCACCGGTAGATCAGGGGAAACCGGTTACCATTGATGAGATAAAAGATGAACTTCGAAATAGCGGGATGATGAATGTAGATATGGAGAAGCTACAAGAATCGATGAAGAATATGGATGACAAACTTGTTATTAAGATTTCAGACTCGTATAATGTAGACGAAGTGACTGGAAAACAAAATGTATATAGAATTGAAGTTTCCGATAACTGGATGGAAGCTTATGTTACGTTTTATCCTGGAGCAGAAAACGCAAATATTTCCTTTAATGAAATCCTAGATGAATTGGAACAACGTAGTATCAAATATGGTATAAAACTTGACTATTTAGAAGAAGTACTTGCTAATCATGACTTTAATGTGCCTTATATTATAGCTCAAGGTCAAGAAGCCACTCCGGCAATTCCGGGTAAAGTGGAATATCTATTTAAATTAAATGCAGATATGAAACCGGAAGTTGATGCAAATGGAAATGTGAATTTTCATAAATTAAGTGTCATTAGTCTTGTTAAAGAAGGCGACTTATTAGCGCGTTTGATTCAAACAGAACCGGGTCAAGCTGGCATGAACATTAAAGGGCATGAGCTCATTCCGGCTAAAGGAAAAAACATTCGTATACGCTATGGTAAGAATACTCGAATCAATGAAGATAAGACAGAATTATATGCAGATAAAAGCGGACTCGTTAAAGTCATTGATGAAAAGATTGTTGTTAATAATATTTATGATATTCCAGGCAACGTAGGAAGTTCAACCGGCGATATAACCTTTGATGGTTCTGTTGTCGTTCATGGGAATGTTATCACAGGTTTTCGTGTTGAAGCCAAAGAGGATATAGAAGTCATGGGCGTTGTTGAAGGAGCTACACTTCTTGCGGGAGGCATGATTACTCTACATAGTGGAATCCAAGGCATGGGAAAAAGTAATATTAAATGTGGTGGAGACTTGCACACGAAGTTTATTGAACAGGCAGATGTGTCTTGTGGAGGAAATATATATAGTGAAGCTTTATTGCATAGTAATGTTTCATGTAAAGGTGAAATTATTGTAGAAGGTAAAAAGGGAATGATTTCCGGTGGCCGTGTTCGAGCTGGACAACTTGTATCAAGCCGTATTCTTGGATCCCATATGGGAACAGTAACTGAAGTTGAAGTGGGAATTGACCCTGCCTTACTTGAAGAATACAATGAGCTTAGAAGAGGGATCGGCAAGTTAAAAGAAGAGGCAGAAAACCTTGAAAAAGTCATTCTATTATTAAATAAGCGAAAAGAAATGACGGGAGAATTAGACGACGAGAAGGCTGAAATGTATAAGTCAGCAGTTCGTAACAAAGTGTTTTTAACAAATAAAATCACAAAAAATGAACGACGAATAGAAGAACTTCAAGACGAAGTCGGACATAGAAATTCTGGGTTAGTTAAAGTTTCAGGGAATGTATATCCTGGTGTTCGAATTGGGATTGGTAATGTATATTACTTTGTTAAGGAAGAAGTTAAATATGCTGCATTTTATAAAGATGGTGCAGATGTACGTATGCGAGCGTTATAATTTTTGAATGTAAGGAGTTGATTATATGGCAATTAGACCTTTAGACATGCAAGTTATGGTACCCAAGCTTCAAGAAGTTGCACAAATGAAACATGCAGAAAATCAACGCTCGAATCTTGAACAAAGTCATATTGCAAACCAAAATAATAAAGACATCCAACATGATCAACATCGAGTAAAACATTCTTCAGAAGGACAAGAAACAGATGCTCAAGCCGATGCAAAAGAAGAAGGAAAAAACACGTATGGATATCAACCGCCCAATAAAAAACGCGACCAAGCAAATGAAAAAAAGAAACCAAAAAGCTATCATAAAATTGATGTACGAATTTAGTTAGGAGATATTATGACAAGTTTTGATGGTTTATTAGTGACGTTAATCTTTATTGGTGGACTACTTTTTATAGTAAGTTTTGTCATTATCCGAAATGGCATAAATCATATCGATGAGAATGCAGAATATAATGAGGACGATGAAGATTTTGTGTATGATGAAGTAAAAAGTAAAATTTTAGAACTCAATGAATATGGTGAATATCTAAAAAATGAACTTGATGCAAAGCATAAAGAACTCCTTTTTTTATACCAGATGATTAATGAAAGGGAAAAAGAAATTCGGCGTACGGATCCTATTCCAGAAAGTTCACAAGAGCTTGAAAGCCATCAAGATATGCATCTAAATGCAGTCAGTCAAAAAGAAGTTGAAGTGTATAAAGACATTCATTATAATAAAAAAATACTTGATATGTCCATAGCAGGATATTCGAATCAAGAGATTGCAAAACGTCTAAATATAGGTACAGGACAAGTAGAACTGGTGTTGAACTTATTTAAATAGGAGATTAAAAGGATGAAGAGCATAAAAAAAGACAATGTATTATGGATGATTCAAGGGATTGGCATTGGACTGTTGCTAGCCGGAATCATCCTATTTATATGGAAAGAACCCTTGAGTAAAAGTTTTCAAGAGACAATTACAGATGAAGAAGTTAGAGAACGCGCACAAGAGTTAGGGATGATTCCCCTAACAAAAGTCGAGGATGTTTACTTAACAGATGAGGATGTTATAAAAAAAGCTCAAGAACTTGGCATGGAATTTAGTGAATAAAAGTACTTGTTTTTTTTGTGTGTATATGGTACACTATCAGACGGGTAAAAAAAGCACATAGGACGATTTCTGGCATGGTGCCGTGAAGGTTTGCCAAGAAGAAGAATCCTATGGAAGAAGATAACCAATGGAGGTAGTAAAATGAGCGTTATTTCAATGAAACAACTATTAGAAGCAGGTGTTCACTTTGGACATCAAACACGAAGATGGAATCCTAAAATGGCTGAGTATATCTATACTGAGCGTAACGGGATTTATATCATCGACTTACAACAAACAACAAAATTAATCGATAAAGCGTATGACGTGGTTAAAGAAGTTGTGGCAGCAGGTGGTAAAGTTCTTTTCGTAGGAACGAAAAAGCAAGCTCAAGAAGCGATTCAAAAAGAAGCAGAGCGTTGTGGAATGTTCTATGTGAATAACCGATGGTTAGGTGGTATGTTAACAAACTTTAATACAATTCAAAGTCGTATTAATCGTCTAAAAGAAATTGAAAAGATGGAAGAAGACGGTACATTTGAAGTATTACCTAAAAAAGAAGTTATTGGTTTACGTCATGAGATGGAAAAACTTGAGAGAAACCTTGGCGGAATTAAAGAGATGAACGGTGTTCCGGATCTTATCTATATTGTTGATCCAAAGAACGAACGTATCACTATTCAAGAAGCACATATCCTTGGTATTCCTTTAATCGGTATTGTTGATACAAACTGTGATCCGGAAGAGATTGATTATGTTATTCCTGGTAACGATGATGCAATCCGTGCAGTTAAACTTATTACTTCAACAATGGCAAATGCTGTAATTGAAGCAAATCAAGGTGCACAAATGAATGTTGATGACGAAGTTGAAGTGCCAGCTGAATAAGTTCATAACATTTTATGTCATGTTATGTATAATATAAAACTGAATGCTTCAACATATGTTGAAGCATTTTTTACGAATGAATCTTAATGAATAATATATGGAGGTAATGGATATGGCAGTAACTGCAGCATTAGTAAAAGAATTACGTGAAAGAACAGGCGCCGGAATGCTTGATTGCAAAAAAGCATTAACGGAGACTGACGGTAATATTGAACAGTCGATTGAAGTGTTACGTGAAAAAGGTCTTGCAAAAGCAGCAAAAAAAGCCGGACGTATTGCAGCTGAAGGTATGGTAGTTGCAAATGTAGCGGATGACCAGAAATCAGCGGTACTTGTTGAAGTTAACTCTGAAACAGACTTTGTGGCTAAAAATGAAAAATTCCAGAAGTATGTTGCTCAAGTAGCTGAACAAGCAATGAAAACAAGCGCAACAGATATTGAGGCTTTCTTAGCTGAGAAATGGATTGCAGACGAGTCAAAAACGGTTGAAGAAGAAGTGAATTCTCAAATCGCAGTCATTGGAGAAAAACTTAGTATTCGACGATTCAAAAAAATTACAGTTGACAATGGAATGGTTGCGTCATATATTCATGCAGGTGGAAAAATCGGCGTTTTAGTTGAAGCTGAAACAGACCTTGTTAATGATGATATTCAAGAAGCACTTCGTAATGTTGCTATGCAAATCGCAGCTTTACCACCAGTTTACTTAAGCCGTGAAGAAGTTGATGCAGACTATATTGAATCAGAAAAAGCAATTCTTAAACAACAAGCAATTAATGAAAATCCTGATAAACCGGAAAGCATCATTGACAAAATGATTATCGGACGTCTAAATAAGCAATTAAAAGAAGTATGTCTTTTAGATCAGACATATGTTAAAGACAGTGATTTAACTGTTCAGAAATATATTGATCAAGTAGCTAAAAATGCTGGTACATCGATTACGTTAAAATCCTATGTACGATTTGAAACAGGCGAAGGTATTGAAAAGAAAGAAGAAAACTTTGCTGAAGAAGTTGCTAAACAAATGCAACAATAATTAGTCATAGAATTGTTGTTTTAAAGGAAGCACCTTGGTGTTTCCTTTAATTTTATCTAGTAATATTGTTGAAATTATGATAAATTATAAATGTGAGGTGTACGATGAAAAAACCCCAAAAGGTGTTATTAAAGTTAAGCGGTGAAGCTCTTTCCGGAGAAGCCGGAAAATGTTTTTCAGAAAAGAATGTTTTAGAAGTTGCAAGGCAAGTGAAAGAACTTGTAACAAATGGAGTCCAAGTTGGAATTGTTATTGGTGGCGGTAATTTTTGGCGTGGCCGAACGAGTGAAAACATGGACAGGACAAAAGCAGATCAGATTGGTATGCTGGCTACAGTTATGAATTGCTTATATGCAGCAGAAATTTTTCGGACGCTTGGTTTAAAAACATTGGTAATGACTCCGTTCAAAGTTGGTCAGATGACTCAAGAATTTGATAAAGATTCATGTATGGAAAAACAGAGCCAAGGAGTTGTCACTTTTTTTGCAGGTGGTTTAGGACATCCGTATTTTTCAACGGATACAACAGCAGCATTGCGTGCAATTGAGACAGAATGTGATATAATATTATTAGCAAAAAATATTGATGGAGTTTATGATTCGGATCCAAATCAACATTCAGAGGCTATTAAATATGATCGCATTTCCTTGAAAGAAGTTATTGACCAAGAATTGAAGGTTATGGATTTGACTGCAGCGATTATGTGCCTAGAGCATAAAATTAATATGCACGTATTTTATCTTAATGATGAAGATAGCATAATCAATGCAATGAATGGTCAGAATAAGGGTACTTTAGTTTATGTATAATTTAGGAGGCTACTTATGGAGGCAGTATTAAAAGAATATGAAGAGAAGATGGAAAAAACGATTCACGTACTAGAAGAAGAATTTAATAGTATTCGAGCTGGACGAGCGAATCCACACGTGCTTGATCAAATCAAAGTTGACTATTATGGTCAACCATCACCTTTGAACCAGGTAGGAAACATTAGTGTGCCGGAAGCAAGATTGTTGCAAATCCAACCTTGGGATAAAACAATGTTAGCTGAAATCGAAAAAGCAATAAACATGTCAGATATTGGAATACATCCACAAAATGACGGCGCTTGTATTCGATTATCATTCCCTGAATTAACGGAAGAACGACGTAAAGAATTAACAAAAGATATTAAGAAAAAAGGTGAAGATGCAAAAATTGCAATTCGTAACATTCGTAGAGATGCCAATGATCATTTTAAACGTCAAGAAAAAGACAGTAAAATCACTGAAGATGATTTAAAAGAACTTGAAGATAAGGTACAATCATTGACTGACAAATTTATTAAAAATATTGATGAACATGTTTCAAGAAAAAGCGAAGAAATCTTAAAAGTATAAAAATAACTTAATACGCTAACCTAAAATCCCCCTCGAAAGAGGGGAATATTATTTATGTAGTAGAGGTGAAAAGATGGTTCCAAAACATATTGCATTAATCATGGACGGCAACGGACGATGGGCAAAATCTAAAGGGAAGCCACGTACATTTGGTCACAAAAAGGGTAGTGAAACATTAAAACAAATATGTAAAGATGCATACGATTTAGGTGTAAAATATGTAACGGTTTATGCTTTTTCGACAGAGAATTGGAAACGTTCGAAAGAAGAAGTTTCTTTTTTAATGGGACTTCTTAGACAATATTTAAATGAAAGCATTAAAAATTCAGAAGAAAACAATATGCGTGTACGAGTTATCGGGAGACGCAGTGATTTAGATAAAGATATTATTGAAGCGATTGAATCATTAGAAGAAGCTTCAAAAGAATTTGACGGATTACAGCTACAGATTGCTTTAAACTATGGCGGAAGAGATGAGATCATACGTGGCATGCGTGGCGTATTTCAACATTTACTTGATAATGATGGTTCAGATCAAGTTTCTAAACATGATTTAAAGTTAGCTATGCAAGAATTAGATGAAGATAAATTTTCATACTACTTAGACACGGTTGGGATTCCTGATCCGGAATTATTAATTCGAACAAGTGGTGAACTTCGTACCAGTAATTTTATGTTATGGCAGCTGGCATATACAGAGTTTTATGTGACAGACGTATATTGGCCGGATTTTAATAGAACAGAATTAAAAAAAGCAATCGATGCATATAATCGAAGAGAACGACGATTTGGAGGAACCACAAAATGAAAACACGAATTCTGTCTGCAATCGTAGCTTTACCTATTGTTATTTTTCCGCTATATTTAGGGGGCTGGCTGACTTCGGTTTTGATATTGGTGGCGATTTCTATTGGGTTGTGGGAATTTAATCGTGCCTTTAAGATGGAAGAAGGTTTTATCTATTTTCTACAACTCCTATTAACCTTGGGACTTTTTATTTTACAGTACAGTAGACGTTTAGAATATATTCTCATTAGTCTTGTTTTAATGATTATTTTATCCTTTATATATTATATTATTCGCTATCCAAAAGTCGAATTACAAACAGTATTTATAGGATTAATTGGCTATTTTTACATTTCAGTTATGATGAGTCATATTGTTTTAGTCCGAAATATGGATCAATATGGACATATTCTTATTTGGCTCATTTTGTTAATTTCATTTGGAAGTGATACCTTTGCATATTTTACAGGTGTGTTTTTAGGAAAACATAAATTAGCACCAAAGTTAAGTCCAAATAAAACCATAGAAGGTGCAATTGGAGGAATTCTTGGGTCAGGAATTCTGACAACCTTGTATACCTTTTTTTTAGCCTATACGGAGACAAATATTGAGTTACATCATTTCATTGGATTTGCTTTAATGGGCATTGTCGGATCGATTTTTGGTCAATTTGGCGATATGACAGCTTCTGCAATGAAACGAGTTACCAAAATCAAAGACTTCGGCACATTGATTCCGGGGCATGGAGGAATTGTTGACCGAATGGATAGCATCATATTTGTTGCTCCATTTGTATACTATGCATCGATGCTAATTTTATCATTATAAATGATGATAAAGAAAAAGAGGTAATAATGAAGAAAAGAATAGGGATATTAGGCTCAACAGGTTCTATAGGTGTTCAAACCTTAGAAGTTATTGACTTACATGATGAATTTGAAGTTGTGGCACTTACAGCCAATACAAATGTAAATAAATTATATGAACAATGTTTAAAATATAGACCCCAAATCGTTGCTTTGATGGATAGAAATAGCCAGCAAGAATTAAGTGAGCGTCTCCAAAAACATAAGGATCTAGATGTTGATGTCTTATGGGGGATGGAGGGTTTAATTGCCGTTGCAAAATATAAACCTATAGATATCTTAGTTACAGCGGTTGTTGGAATGATTGGCCTTGTTCCAACGATTGAAGCAATCAAAGCGAATAAAACAATTGCGCTTGCCAATAAAGAAACACTTGTGACAGCAGGTGAATTGATTATGCCATTAGCCAAGGCGCATTCTGTTAAGATATTACCGGTTGATAGTGAGCATTCGGCTATTTATCAATCATTACAAGGCAATGCATACAAAAAAATTGAAAAAGTTATTTTAACAGCATCTGGGGGACCTTTTCGGGGAAAGGATGCGGCGTATTTAAAAAATGTATCTTTAGAAGATGCCCTAAAACATCCAAACTGGGAAATGGGAGCAAAAATAACCATTGATTCATCCACATTAATGAACAAGGGACTCGAAGTTATTGAAGCAAAATGGTTATTTGATGTTGAACCGGACCAGATTGAGGTTCTTGTTCACCCGGAAAGCATTATTCATTCTATGGTACAATATATTGATGGATCAGTTATTGCACAATTAGGACTACCTGATATGCGACTTCCCATACAATATGCCCTTTTTGAAAGCCAACGAGAATATATGCCATATGAACGATTAGATTTAACAAAATTGCACAAATTAACATTCGAAAAACCCGATATAGATACATTTAAGTGTTTAAAATTGGCATTTACAGCTTTAGAGTGTGGAGGCCTTATCCCAACGATTTTAAATGCGGCCAATGAAATTATTGTAGCTATGTTTTTAGATAAAAAAATTCAATATTTTCAGATTGCGGATTATATAGAAGACGTTATGAATACGTATATTGAAGAATACTACGATTCTAAGTTAGAGTTAACGTTAGATCGTATTTTAGAAGCCCAAGCGTGGGCAGAACAATACATTGAAAGAAGGTGGCACCAATGAGTATTATTGTAGCTTTATTAGTATTTAGTTTTATCGTTTTTGTCCATGAATTTGGACATTATATATTTGCAAGACGTGGTGGAATCGCGGTTGAAGAATTCGCGATTGGAATGGGCCCTAAATTGTTCAGCTTTGAACGAAAAGGAACACAATGGTCAATACGTTTACTACCTATTGGTGGATTTTGTCGTATGCATGGAGAAGATGGCTCAGAGCCACAAGACAAGCAAGAAGTGCAAGAAAATCAAAACGTTAAAAAGCTTAATGGGGGCGCATTTTATGAAAAATCCGTTGGTGTTAGGATTTCGACTATTTTTGGAGGCCCTCTATTTAATTTTATTTTAGCTTTATTTTTTTCCTTTATCTATATTGGAATGACAGCGACATTTTCAAATGTTGTGAGTGAAGTCCCCGAAGATTTACCGGCTTATGAGGCAGGTATTCGTCCGGGTGATGAGATTGTGTCTATTGATGGCCATCGTATTTTGCGTTCAACGGAAGCGAGAATCTATATTAATATGCCGGAAGGTGAGCCTTTAGATGTTAAGGTTCGTCGAAGTGAAAATGGAGATAGCAAAACGTTGAACTTCACTGTGGTTCCTCATGTGATTGAACTTGACGAAACAGTGCCTCCGGAAGAAAGTGATAATTATTATGTAATTGGTGTTAATTATGAGGAAATTCAAAAAAATATTTTTACAGTGATAAAATACGGTGTTTTAGAAGCTGCATCATGGATAAAAATTGTATTCTATTCCCTTGGACTACTTATTACAGGGAATGTATCTATGACAGCTCTATCTGGGCCGGTTGCTATTGTTGATGAATTTAGTAGTGGCTACGAAGCTAGTTTAGCATATGGCATAAAAGCGGTTGTTTCGAATATAGCTTTCTTTATTGTATTGCTTAGTTCGAACTTAGGCGTCATGAACTTATTGCCGATTCCGGCCTTAGATGGAGGACGATTGATTTTCTTATTCATTGAAGGAGTTCGAGGAAAACCACTAGCACCTGACAAAGAAGGTTTTGTACACTTTATTGGCTTTGCCTTATTAATGTTATTGATGGTCTTTGTGCTTTTTAACGATATTCAACGTCTGTTTAGTTAAGCAAAGGTATAGGAGGCTTATTGAATGATTTTACGAGAAAAAACACGAACAATAACCATTGGTGATGTAACGATTGGTGGAGGTCATCCGATAGCCATTCAAAGCATGACCAATACAAAAACAGAAAACGTTGACGAAACCGTTGCGCAGATTTTAAAATTTGAAGAGGCGGGATGTGATATTGTTCGTATAGCGATTCCATCAATGGAAGCTGCTAAAGCAGTATCATCAATTAAATCACGTATACACATTCCCCTTGTTGCAGATATTCATTTTGATTATCGATTAGCCCTTGAATGCGTTAAGCAAGGTATCGACAAAATCCGAATTAATCCGGGAAACATCGGTAGTAAAGAACGGGTAAAAAAAGTTGTTGATGCATGCAAAGCAAATAACATACCCATCCGAATCGGTGTGAATGGAGGGTCGCTTGAGAAACATATTTTAGAAAAATATGGACATCCAACACCCGAAGCGCTTGTGGAAAGTGCCTTATTTCATGTGCGTATATTAGAAGAATTAGACTTTTATGATATTGCAATATCGATAAAATCCTCAGATGTATTAAAAACAGTTGAGGCATATGAACGGATGGCAGAAGCTGTGGATTATCCGCTTCATCTTGGAATCACGGAAGCGGGAACAAAAGAAAATGGAACGATTAAATCTTCAGTGGGTTTAGGAATCATGCTTGCAAAAGGGTTAGGAGATACAATACGCGTCTCCCTTACAAGTGATCCTGTTGATGAAATTCATGTGGCAAAGAAAATTTTACAAAGTTTGAATCTCTACCCCCAGCAAGTTGAGTTTATTTCCTGTCCAACATGTGGTCGAACCTCAATTGACCTCATAAGTATAGCTGAAGAGGTAGAAAAGCGTTTAGGAACGGTTAAGTATCCAATTAAGGTTGCCGTGATGGGCTGTGCGGTTAATGGTCCTGGTGAAGCTCGAGAAGCAGATATTGGTATTGCAGGTGGTAACGGTGTGGGTCTAATTTTTAAAAAAGGTGAAGTGGTTGGAAAAGTTCAGGAAGAAGAACTTGTCGATGCCTTAATTCGTGAGATTCAAGCGATGATGGACAAAGCATAAGAAGGTGAGAATGCATTGAGAAAAAATTTGTTTGAAGTTTTTGAAGGTTTGGTGGTGAGTCCGGAAAGCCAAATCTTTTTTAAAGATGCGATAGTTTCTTCTATTATTATGAACAAAGACCAAGGTGCTGTGAGTATTTCACTTACGCTTAATACAATTGTGCATCCAAAGTTTGTTGAACACTTAGAAGAAGCCATTTATCGTCATTTAGGTTATCCGGAGGGAATAGCCATTTATATCCATGATAGTTTTCATCTGAGCTATGCTTTGTCGCTAAAAGACATGTATAGTGCCTATGAAGAAGGTTTGCTTTATAGCTTAAAAAAAATCAATCCGGTAGGTGCAGCAGTTATTCGAAGTTCACAGGTTGATATTGGTGATTATGATTTGGTCTATCAAGTAAGTAAGACTGGTTTTGAATATATTAAAAATCTGGAGTTTGATCAAAAAATCATTCAATTGTTTAAACAAAAATTTGATATTGAGATTGATATAGAAATTCTTGAAGATGATGTAAACAGTCATATGTATCAAGAATTTATACGCCATCGTGATATAGAACAGAAAAATCTTCTTAAAAAGCGTGACCGACATTTACATATTGAAGAAAAAGTCGTGATTCAGGAAGAAGATATTACTCGAGAGACCTATGAAAATCTTGTCATGGGTAAAAAGCCCATTACAGGTGAAGTGTTAAGACTCAAGAATTTTGATGAGGATACTACTTATGCTAACATTGATGTTCAAGTCATTAGCAAACCGGATGCACGTGAATTGCGTGGCGGTAAGATGATTATGAAATTTGATGTGACCGATTTTACAGATTCGATTACAGCAAAAGTCTTTGTTGAAAAAGAAGATTATCCTCGCGTTGAAGAAAATGTAAAAAAAGGAAAGACACTTCGTATACGAGGCACCTATAAATATGACGATTATGATCGAGCGCGTGTGTTTTTTGTCAATACCATTGAAACCATTGAAGCGAACTTGAAAATACAGCGTAAAGACAATGCCAAAGAAAAACGCGTGGAACTCCACTTGCATACACAAATGAGTGATATGGATGGAGTAATGAGTGTTAAGGATGGTATTAACCAAGCGATTGCCTGGGGGCATAAAGCTGTAGCTATAACAGACCATGGTGGCGTCCAGGGCTATCCGGATGCATTTCATTGTGTGCATGATGATAATATTAAAATTCTATATGGAGTAGAAGCTTACTTGGCAGATGATCAAAAACCTGTGGGCTACCACCTTGATGAGCGCACCTTTGAAGATACCCTTATTGTTTTTGATATTGAGACAACTGGTTTACGTGCGCATAAAGATCGCTTTACTGAAATTGGTGCAGTGAAAATTAAAAATGGAAAAATTACGGATCGTTTTTCGGAATTTGTAAATCCAGGTGTATCTATACCACAATTTATTCAAGAACTTACCCATATCACCAATGAAACAGTCAAGGATGCTCCGCCGATTGAAGTTGTTTTGCCTAAGTTTATTGAATTTTGCGAAGGAGGCATATTAGTTGCTCAAAACGCCGACTTTGACATGAGTTTCATTATTCATGCTATGGGTAAAATGAATATTGAAGACCAGTTTACCTATATTGATACCTTAGAAATAGCCCGCCGTCTATTTCCTGACCTAAAAAATTATCGCTTGAATACATTAGCTGAAGCACTTGATGTGCGCTTAGTTCAACATCACCGAGCAGTTTATGATGCAGAAGCTACGGCAGGTGTTTTTCTTAAGCTCATTGATATTTTACACAACAAAGGCGTTAAAAAGCTAAGCGATTTTTCAGTGTTTGAAAAAAACCATCAGGCGAGTTATAAAAAACTTCGGCCATCCCACGCCATTATACTGTGTAAAAATCGTGAAGGTTTGCGAAATCTATATAAATTAATTTCCAAGTCTCATACGGAAACATTCTTTAAACGTCCGGTAATCACAAAAAGCATGCTAAATGAGCATCGTGAGGGCCTTGTATTAGGTTCGGCGTGTGAAGCGGGTGAGTTATACCCGTTGGTGCTTGAAGGACGGTCAGATGAGGCGATAAAGCGGATTATCGACTATTATGATTACCTTGAGATTCAACCCACTGGCAATAATGCCTTTATGGTTGAGAATGGAAAGGTCAAGGATTTAAAAGAAATTGAGGAAGTGAATCGACGTATTTGTGAGTTGGGAGAAGAATACAATAAGCTTGTCGTTGCTACATGTGATGTTCATTTTCTGAATCCGGAAGATGAAGTATATCGACGTATTCTCATGGCAGGCAAAGGATTTAAAGATGCTGACAATCAACCGCCACTTTACTTTAGAACGACCAATGAGATGTTAAATGAGTTTGATTACTTGGGAGAAGAAAAAGCCTTTGAAGTTGTAGTAACAAATACAAACCTCATTGCAGATTCCCTAGAATATATTGAGCCGGTTGAACGCGATAAATATCCACCGGTTATCGAAGGTTCAGAAAAAGAGCTTGAAGATATGTGCTATATGAAGGCGAAATCTATTTATGGTGACCCCTTACCTGAGATTGTCCAAGAACGTTTGGACCGTGAGTTGAACTCAATTATAAGCAATGGTTTTGCTGTTATGTATATCATCGCTCAAAAATTAGTGAAAAAATCCAATGATGATGGATATCTTGTGGGGTCAAGAGGGTCTGTCGGTTCTTCTTTTGTCGCAACAATGTCAGGTATTACTGAAGTAAATCCTCTGTCTCCCCATTACGTTTGTGAAGCCTGTCAGTACAGTGATTTTGATTCGCCTGAAGTGAAAAAATATGCCGGTAGTTCCGGTGTAGATATGCCGGATAGAACATGTCCCAACTGTGGTGAGCAACTATTAAAAGAAGGCCATGACATTCCTTTTGAGACTTTTTTAGGTTTTAAAGGCAATAAAGAGCCGGACATTGACTTGAACTTCTCCGGTGAATATCAGGCAAAAGCACATAAATACACCGAAGTCTTATTTGGGGAAGGGCATGTATTTAAAGCTGGAACGATAGGAACCTTGGCAGATAAAACAGCCTATGGATTTGTTAAAAACTATTTTGATGAACGTGAGATTCAAGTGAAGGAAGCAGAGATTAATCGAATTATTCAAGGTTGTGTCGGTGTTCGAAGGACAACCGGACAACATCCCGGCGGAATCATCGTTGTGCCGAAAGATCAAGAGATATATACATTTACGCCTATACAGAAACCTGCAAATGATCAATCTTCAACCGTCATTACAACCCATTTTGATTATCATTCTATTGATCATAATCTATTGAAGCTGGATATTCTTGGACATGATGATCCGACCATGATTCGATTTTTGGAAGATATGACAGGTCTTGATGCAACAAAAATACCCCTCGACGAGCCCAAAGTCATGTCCTTATTCAGGACAGGTAAAGAATTGGGCGTTAAGGCGGAAGATATTGGTGGAATTACTTTGGGGTCATTAGGAATACCTGAGTTTGGAACTGATTTTGTTATGCAAATGTTGATTGAAACAAAGCCATCAACTTTTTCCGATTTGATACGAATATCGGGATTGTCCCACGGAACAGATGTGTGGACAAATAATGCACAACAGCTTGTACAAGAAGGAAAAGCCAATATTTCAACTGTAATTTCAACCCGTGATGATATTATGACCTATTTGATTAATCAAGGATTAGACAAAGAATTGTCTTTTACAATTATGGAGAGTGTACGTAAAGGAAAAGGGCTCCGTGATGAGTGGGAAGCAGAAATGCGAAAATATGATGTACCTGACTGGTATATTTGGTCCTGTAAACAGATTAAGTATATGTTTCCTAAAGCTCATGCAGCTGCTTATGTCATGATGGCTTATCGCATCGCATATTTTAAAGTCTATTATCCTCTAGAATATTATACGGCCTTCTTTAGTATTCGGGCCTCAAACTTTGATTATGGACTCATGTGTAAAGGAAAAAGCGTATTGGATGCACATATTCAGGATTTTAAGAATCGTTTTAATGATTTAAGCAAAAAAGAAAAGGATATGATCAAAGATATGCGCATTGTTCAAGAGATGTATGCAAGAGGATTTGAGTTTCTACCTATTGATCTTTTTCAAGTGGAAGCAAAACGCTTTCGAATTATTGATGGCAAAATCATGCCATCCCTATCTTCAATAAATGGAATGGGAGAAAAAGCCGCCGAAGGGATCGTCGCCGGACGAGAAGGTGGAGAATTCATATCAATTGAAGATTTTCGATTGCGGACAAAAACAGGAAAATCATTAATTGAATTATTAAAGAGTGAAGAAATACTAAAAGGGCTTCCGGAGACGAACCAGATGAGCTTGTTTTAGAGGAAAGGCGTAAGAGATATTATGAAAACTATAGATATTTTTACAGATGGTGCATGCCGTGGCAATCCAGATGGTCCGGGAGGATATGGGGCAGTGCTTAAATATAAAGATGCTGACGGGACAGAGCATATCAAAGAATTAAGTGATGGATACTTAAATACAACCAATAACCGAATGGAACTGATGGGTGTATTAGTTGCAATAAAAGCACTGAAATCTCCATGTAACATTCGCGTACATACGGATTCTCAGTATATTGTTAAGGCGTTCACCGAAGGTTGGTTAAACAACTGGATTAAGAACAATTGGCGAAGAGGAAAGAAAAAAGAAGCTGTAAAAAATCAAGATTTATGGGAACAACTGGTCGAGGCTGTCAAACCCCATCAAGTTGAGTTTATATGGGTTAAGGGCCATGATGGCCATGTTGAAAATGAGCGATGTGATGAACTAGCTACCTTAGCTGCAGACAGTAATCCCAAGAAAATCGATCAAGCAAAATAAAGGAATATACATGAAAAAAAAGGAAATTCGTGGTTTTTGTTGTATATATAGAAGTATGTATTAACGGTTTTTGTGAATGGACATCTCAGCTAGGAGGTTGTTATGAATTTACGAGAATTACAAGAAGAACGCGAATTTGAAATATTAAGCCCATATTCTTCCTTTAGTCGAAACAGTCGCGGACGGGAAGTTGAAGAGACACCATGTGATATTCGAACGGATTACCAACGTGATCGAGATCGCATACTACACTCAAAATCCTTTCGACGATTAAAGCATAAAACACAGGTTTTTATTGCACCGGAAGGTGATCATTATCGTACGCGATTAACGCATACCTTAGAAGTGTCCCAAATTGCGAGAACCATTGCACGGGCCTTACGCTTAAATGAAGACTTAACAGAAGCCATCGCATTGGCACATGATTTAGGGCACACACCTTTTGGTCATGCCGGGGAATATGCTTTGAATGGTGTTTCTGAGTTAGGCTTTAAACACTATCAACAAAGTATTCGTGTTGTGGAAATACTTGAAAACAAGGGCAAGGGTTTAAATCTGACTTGGGAAGTACGTGATGGAATTTTAAATCATCCGACAAAAGGAAGACCCTCAACATTAGAAGGCGCTATTGTTCGTTTATCCGATAAAATTGCTTATATTAACCATGATATCGATGATGCAATTCGAGGACATATTTTAAGTGAAAAAGATTTGCCAAAAGAATATACAGATGTTCTTGGGTTGACATCCAAAGAACGTATTAGCATTATGGTGCATGACATTGTGACAAATAGCATGGATCAAGATGCCATTATAATGAGTCAACATATTATGACTGCCATGACAGGCATGCGACAGTTCATGTTTGAAAATGTATATATTGATTCAAAAGCAAAAGAACATGAAGAGAAAGCACAGAATATGTTGACACAACTTTTCTTGTATTTTAAGGAACATACACATTTATTGCCTCCAGAGTTTCTCGTGATGATTGATGACGGAGAACTCGTTGAGCGTGTTGTAAGTGATTATATAGCAGGAATGACGGATCGCTATGCCATTCGAAAATTTATGGATTTATTTGTTCCATCTTCCTGGAAAGAATTGTGATAAAATGTTGAATAGAAGAACGGAGAATGAAAGGTTATGTTTTATCCGGATGAAATAATTGAAGAGGTACGATTACATAATGATGTTATTGACGTCATAGGTTCTTATGTGCACCTTCAAAAAAAAGGAAGTTCTCACTTTGGATTATGTCCTTTTCATAATGAGAAAACACCCTCATTTTCTGTAAGTAAAGATAAACAGATGTACTATTGCTTTGGATGTGGTGCAGGAGGCAATGTTTTTAGTTTTATAATGGCTTACGAAAACTATTCCTTTGTTGAATCAGTAAAATACTTAGCAGAACGGGCGCATATTGAACTGCCTGAGCCTGAAGTATCAGAAGAAGTTAAAAAAGCCATCAATTATAAACAACGTTTATATGATGCCAACCGTTTGGCTGCCAGATACTATTATAGCTTGTTACGTAAAGATGTGGGAAAACGTGCATTAGCCTATTTTCAAGATAGAAAATTGAGTGCAGATATTATGAAACAATTCGGGCTAGGTTATGCCACACAGTTTCGTGATGATTTATATAAATATTTACAAAAACAAGGTTTTTTGGATCAAGAATTATTGGATTGTGGCTTGTTGCTGGAAGATAAGAAACACAAAGGGGAATATTATGATCGTTTTTTTAATCGTGTAATGTTTCCTATTTTTGATGTGCATGGTAAAGTAATAGCTTTCGGTGGCAGAGTTCTTGGTGAGGGACAACCTAAATATTTGAATTCGCCGGAAACGAAGCTTTTTGATAAAAGTCGAAATCTATATGGACTAAATATTGCACGCAAATCAAGAGAGTCTTTTATGATTGTTGTTGAAGGCTATATGGATGTGATTGCTTTACATCAAGCTGGCTTTGATAATGCAATTGCATCATTAGGTACAGCCTTTACAAGCGGTCATGGACAATTGATTAAACGCTATGTAGATGAAGTTGTCATTGCATTTGATAGTGATGGAGCAGGCGTTAACGCAGCACTTCGATCGATTCCTATTTTGAAATCGGCAGGATTAATTGTTCGAGTTTTGAACATGGAGACAGCAAAAGATCCAGATGAGTTTATACAAAATCAAGGCGTTGAAGCCTTTCAAACTTTATTACACAATGCAACAGCGAGTTTTATGTTTGAGATTAAACAATTAAGTAAACGTTTTGATCTTACTGATCCGGAGTATCGAACGCGCTTTAGTGAAGAAGTAGCTAAAAAACTATTATCAATTGAAGGAAAGATTGAACGTGATAATTATTTAGAGGCCATTGTGTCTCAGTATCATATGTCAAAAAGTGGATTATATGAACTTTTGGCCAAGCATGGCAATAATGTAGGAATTGCTCAACGAACACCGCAAACCATGTCGAGAGATATGGGAGGCAATTCACACAAAAAACGAGAAGAAGGTACGGTACTTGCCCAAAAACAGCTTTTAGCCATTCTCGTATCAAATTATAAAATATTTAATGGCGTAAAAGATATTATTCAACCAGAGTATTTCACACATGATACGTTACAAAAAGTAGCCTATATTGTGTTTGATATATATAAAACAAAACAAGAAATTGAACCTGCAGATATTATGCGACGATTTACGCAAATTGAAGATCAAAAAATGATTGCAAATATTTTCAGTGAAGAGTTAAAAGTCGAAAATCAGCAGCAACTTGAAAAATTGTTAAATGACACCATAAGAAATATCAAAGGTGATTATCTGGAACAAAAACGCATGAATGTAAATGATCCGTCTGGATTAATGACATTAATTCAAGAAAAAAAAGCGTTACTTAATTTTTATCTTCACCTAGATGAAATCGATAGAAGGGATTGAAAATAATGGCAGCAGAAGAAAATGTAAAAAGTTTTGAAGCAAAAATCTTAGAATTGGTCACCATAGCTAAAACAAAGAAGAACGTTTTAGAATATAAAGAGATTGAGGCCAGATTTAAAGATGAAGAGTTGGAACCCGACAAAATTGAAGTGATTTATGAGGTTCTAGAAAAAAGTGGTGTTGATGTATTAGGTGAGGTAGAAGATGACGAAGAAGAAGAAGAAAAGGAATTAGATTTATCCTTACCTGAAGGGATAAATATCGATGACCCCGTTCGTATGTATTTAAAAGAAATCGGGAAAGTTCCTTTGCTTACAGGCGAAGAAGAGATTGCCTTGGCAAAACGTATGGAAGCAGGCGATGAAATTGCAAAACAACGTTTAGCCGAAGCAAATTTGCGTCTTGTGGTAAGTATAGCAAAGCGTTACGTTGGTCGAGGTATGTTGTTTTTAGATTTAATACAAGAAGGAAATTTAGGTCTTATCAAAGCTGTTGAAAAATTTGATTATAATAAAGGGTTTAAATTTAGTACCTATGCTACATGGTGGATTCGACAAGCGATTACACGTGCCATAGCTGACCAGGCAAGAACGATACGTATTCCAGTTCATATGGTTGAGACGATTAATAAACTCATACGCGTATCACGTCAACTTTTACAGGAGCTTGGACGAGATCCTGCACCGGAAGAAATTGCAGAAGAACTTGATATGCCTGTTGATAAGGTAAGAGAGATTTTGAAGATATCACAAGAACCGGTGTCATTAGAGACACCCATCGGAGAAGAAGAAGACTCACATTTAGGTGACTTTATACAAGATGATAATGTTCCTGTTCCTGCGGAAGCCGCCGCATTTACATTACTTAAAGAGCAGCTTGTTGAAGTTTTAGATACTCTAACAGAACGTGAGCAAAAAGTTTTGCGTCTACGTTTTGGTCTTGATGACGGGCGTGCTAGAACACTTGAAGAGGTGGGCAAGGAATTTAATGTAACCCGTGAGCGTATTCGACAAATTGAAGCCAAGGCACTACGAAAGCTTAGACATCCTAGCCGAAGTCGAAAATTGAAAGATTATCTAGAATAAGTATGCATAAAACCATGAATGATGACTATTGTTCATGGTTTTATTGAAAGTGGGGAAATAACATGGAGATTTCAAAACGTTTAGAATGGATTGCGTCATATGTTCAACCGGGCGAACGTGTGGCTGATATTGGGACAGATCATGGCTACATTCCGATCTATTTGGCCCAAAACAATATATCGCCTAAAGTCATTGCCATGGATATTAATTTTGGACCTTTAGAAAAAGCCAAGAATAATATGGAAGCATACCATCAAGAAGACAAAGTTGAAGTAAGACTCAGTAATGGACTTATGACTTTAGATGAAGGTGAAGTCGATTGTGTAATCATATGTGGAATGGGCGGACGATTAATTGATCAAATATTAAGAGAATCAAAAGATAAATTACATACATATAAACGTTGGATTATATCGCCACATAAAGATATTGAAGTGGTGCGCAAGACACTTTTGGAACTTGGGCTTGCAATTATTGATGAAGATATGATCTATGAAGACGGTCACTACTATACACTGATTATCGCCATAACAGACACAAAAGAGGTGGCATATTTACCCTATTCACCAAATGAAAATCCACTTTATTTTGTTTATGGAAAGTGCTTAGTGACCAAAAAACATCCGCTGCTGATGGAACAACTTGAGATGAAAAATACGAGAGACACACAATTGATTGCTATTTTAAAAGAAAAAGGTATTATTAATCGAATTGCTGAATTAGAGCATGATATTGCTATTCGAAAAAAGGTGATTAAATGGATGCAATAAAAGTAAAGGATATTATGGAGAGTATTGAAAAAGTAGCTCCGTCCGTATTAGCTGAAGCATATGATAACGTTGGATTGCTTGTTGGTGATTCCCAGCAGCAAGTAAGAAAAGTTATCGTAGGCCTTGAAGTTACGGATTCGCTAATTGAAGAAGCAATCAACAAAGGGTGTGAACTTATTGTTGTTCATCATCCACTTATTTTTTCACCACTCAAAAGAATTACTCAAGATGATAGCATAAGTCGAAAAATTATTCGATTGATTAAAGAAGATATAAGTTTATATGTGGCCCATACAAATCTTGATAAGGCGGATGGAGGGTTGAATGACTATTTATGTAAAACACTTGGTCTCAAACCGAATAAAAAATTGAATTTAGAAGAAGTGGACCTTATTCGAATCTGTGATATAGAGCCACAGTCATTTAGCCAATTAATTATTCAAATACGCGATCGTTTAAATTTGAAAAATATACGATATGTAGGAAGCATAGATGCTTCAATCGAAAGAATTGGGGTATGTTCTGGAAGTGGTATGAGTTTATTTGATATGGCTGTTGAAAATGGAATCGATGCATATATTACTGGCGATGTAAAATATCATGATGCAGTAAAAGCTATGGATTTTGGTATACCAGTCATTGATGCAGGACATTTTGGGACAGAGATTATCTGTCGCCAATTATTTGAGAACATTCTTACACAAGCATTTAAAAAAAATATAAAGGTCTATCAACACGAAGATTTTTTTGATCCTATTCGTATGGTATAGGTACATGAATATATTAAATCGGAGGTATATGCGTTGGTTGTAAAAATAATACTTAAACATAATAATACGACAATTGAAGTTGAAAAAGGCACACCTTTACAAGACGTTGCAAAAAGGGTACAAGATGATTTTGAAGCACCAATCACACTTGCCATTGTTAATGGTAAGCTAAAAGAAATATATAAACGGGTTAAATCAGATTGCGAAGTGGAATTTTTAGATTTGACCGATAAAGACGGATATCGAACATATCAACGTTCCTTGACCCTTTTATTCATTAAATCCTTAAGAGATATTTATCAAGGATATGGAATGAATAATGTGGATGTACGTGTTCAGTTTACGATTAACCGAGGATTATATTGTGAAGTTTTGAATAATCAAGAAAGACCTTTGAATGACTCGATTATAAGTGCGATTGAAAGTCGCATGAAAGAATATGTAAATCAAGATGCCATTATATATAAAAGTACAGTAACAACCAGCAAGGCTATTAAAATATTTAAAAAGCAGGGAATGAAGGATAAAGTTTGTTTATTAAAATACCGCAGTGTTTCAAATACCAATATATATGAACTAGATGGATTTTACGATTATTATTATGGATACATGGTTCCTTCCTATGGTAGCATTGGTATGTTTGAACTGCATGCCCATGATGAAGGGGTAATGGTTCAGTATGTTTCAAAAGCAGAACCTAAAAAAGTAGCACAGTTTAAACCTGCCTTAATGCTATTTGATACACAAAAAGAAACATCACGTTGGGCGGAATTAATGAATGTGACAACGATTGGTGAATTAAATGAGCTTATAGCGGCAGGTGATATGAATGATTTGTTATTAGTAGCAGAAGCTTTAATGGAAAAAAAAATAGCTTCGATTGCTGATGATATCGTGAATAATCAACAAAAAAAACGCTTTATTTTTATTGCCGGACCTTCATCGTCAGGCAAGACAACCTTTGCACATCGCTTGGGAATACAACTTCGAGCATTTGGAATGAATCCCAAGACCATTTCATTAGATAATTATTTTGTAAACAGGGAAAAAACACCACTTGATGAATTTGGTAACTTTAATTATGAAACGATTGATGCTATTGATCGCCAATTATTTAATCAAAATATGTTACAATTACTTGATAATGAAGCCGTGGATATCCCTTATTATAATTTTATATCCGGAAAACGTGAATATCGTGAGAATCCCATTAAATTGGGAGAAAATGGAATTTTAGTTGTTGAAGGTATTCATGGACTCAATGACATGTTGTCATATGACTTGCCGGATGAAAATAAATATAAGATATATATTAGTGCAATGACACAATTGAATTTGGATTATCATAATCGAATTCCAACGACAGATGGTCGATTGATTCGACGAATAGTAAGAGATTACCAATATCGTGGTGTCTCAGCGCGACAAACGATAAAAATGTGGGAGTCGGTAAGAAGAGGCGAAGAACAGTATATTTTTCCATTTCAAGAGAAGGCAGATGTGATGTTTAACTCAGCATTAATCTATGAAATTGCTGTTTTAAAACAATATGCAGATCCTTTGTTATATAGTATACCGGATACATGTCCTGAACATATTGAAGCAAAACGTCTAATTAAGTTTTTAGATTATATTCTAGGTGTTACTAGTGAACATATTCCCCAGAATTCATTGTTGCGTGAATTCATAGGCGGAAGTTGCTTTAGAACTTGACCTTATTTGGAGGTATAAAATGAAGCCGGAAAAAATTAAAAAAATTTCAGATATTCTATTTGTTTTTAGTATCATATTTGCAGCAGGAGTGATGTTTAAGAATTGGTATGATCAGCGAGGATTGCCTGAAGGAGTCTGTCCGATTGAAAACAACTCGACATGGATGATGTTGGCAATAACTTTATTGGTGATTAGTTTTATTGTAACATCCATCATCGATTATCGCATAAAAAAGCAAGATAGGAAGGAGAAAAACACTTGAGAGAACGGATTAAGCATTTAATGGATAATATGGGCAAAGTCATTGTCGGCAAAGATGATGTTATTGAACTGATTACCTTGGCTTTTATGTGTAATGGTCATGTGTTGATTGAAGATGTTCCGGGAACCGGAAAGACAACACTAGCGCTCGCGTTGGCCAAATCAATTGGCGGACAATTTAATCGAATATCATGTACGCCGGATGTTATGCCGTCAGATATTACAGGCTTTACCATGTATAATCCAAAGCATGAACGGTTTGAATATCATGAAGGTGCAATTATGGCCAATATATTTTTGGCGGATGAGATTAATCGTACACCGCCCAAGACACAATCAGGGCTTTTAGAAGCCATGGAAGAACATCATGTAACTGTTGACGGAAAGCATTATGATTTACCGGATCCTTTTATGGTCATTGCTACGCAAAATCCGGTTGAGTATTTAGGCACCTACCCTTTACCGGAAGCACAAATGGATCGGTTTATTATAAAAATGCATATTGGATATCCGGATTTAGAAGAAGAACTCCTCATTATGGAAAGATTCAAAGATGACCATCCCCTTAAGGACTTGCAACCGGTAATTTCGTTAGAAGAAGTTCATGAAATCCAGCAAGCCATTTTGTCCGTTACAATGGATCCAAGTATTCAAAGATATATATTAAGTCTAGTTAGAGAAACGAGAGAATCTAAGCAAACTTTGTTAGGTGTTAGCCCCCGTGGAAGTTTGTTTTTGAGTCGAATGGCTAAAGCAAAAGCCTATTTTTCCGGACGGGATTATGTAATTCCGGATGATGTTAAAAACTTATTTGTGCCGGTTTGCGCCCATCGAATGATGATCAAACCGGAAATGAAATATGAAAATCAATCAAGTGAGGATATACTTGAACAAATATTGAAAAAAGTTAATGTTCCGGCAGGTGAGTTTATTGCTTAAAACGTGGGGAATATATTTTATTGTATTAATCTATAGTATCGTTTTTAACCGAGTCTATCCCGGATATATTTCGAGTGTTTTATTTTATAGTCTTTTGATGCTTCCCATCATAAGTCTTGTTCATCTTGGGTTTACCTATACCGTTTTTCGCTTGACGCATGATGTGGATCAACGTTTTGTATCAAAAGGTGACATAGTAACCTATCGATTGAGTCTGCATAATGCAACACCTTTCATATTAGCGCCGATGACCATACATTATTTATCTTCAAAGGAACTGTTTCATCTTGAAGAAGATAAAAAAAACGCGTGGTTGGTTTTATATCCTAAATCTCAACGTGATCTTCACAAGAATTTGACCTGTTTTTATCGAGGAAACTATTCTGTAGGAGTTGATTACATTAAGATGCAGGATTTTTTTGGTTTTTTTTCGATTGATTATAAGGACATAGAGCAACACAAAATTCTTGTCTATCCGAATTTACGTGAGTTCAAATCTGATGTTATGCGACAAGTTATGAGTGAAACGGCGGAAACAATTGTCGGTCATGATTTTGGAAGTTCTACAGTTTTTACAGATGTAAGAAAATATCAACCCGGAGATTCTTTAAATAAGATTCATTGGAAATTAAGTGCTAAGAAAAATACATGGATTTCAAAAGAATATATGGGCCACGTAACAAATACGACATATCTTTTTTTAGATACGTATGATTTAGACTTGTCAATAGATCACCGAATTATTTATGAAGATTATATGGTGGAAGGCTGTATTTCTTTGGTCCATTATTTGCTTAGTGATCGGGTAGAATTGAAACTTTATTATGACTATCATGGTATTCAAAATATTAGCGGGAAAGAAATGTCTGCCTTTAATATCTTTTATGATGCCTTTGCACACATGACTTTTTATCATGAGAATAATTATACTAAGATGATCAATAAAGTATTGCTTCTTGAAAAGGAGTCTAGCCACTTGATTTTTGCAACACAACAGATTCAACCGGAGTTTGTTGATTTGCTAGTTCAATTAAAGTCTCGTAATTTTGAAATTACAGTAGTACTTGTTCATGCATCAAGTATTCAACTAGATGATCTAAAAAAAGCAACGGATGAAGGCCTAATGCTTGTTCTTAATACATCGAATATACCTATCTACTATTTAAGAATGGATGATGGAGCGGTAAGACTGGAGGTGTCCTAGTGAGTATACTTTTTATTATTGTATTTGGTATTATTGGGGTTATTTCAGGAGCCTTTGGCTATTATATGGGTGATATCGAGCTGTTTTTTATTGTTTTTGGGGTTTTTATTCTATATAGTGCTATCAACAAATATAAGAAGTGGGTTATTGTATTTGTAGTGATTCTAATGAGTGTCGGAGTTGGGGTGACTATATATTATTATCGCAATGATAACCTTGACGTATTTATGAATCCCATTCAAGATTTTATTAATACCTATTATTATTCGGTGATACTTGACGGCTATTACATTAGTCATGGATACCAAGCTATATTGATTGCATTTATAAGCCTACTACTATTTTACCTTTATCATTTTTTTTATCGACGAAAAAAATTACAATGGATACCAATAATTGTTGGCTTTATCTTTGTGATTGCAGCTTTTTTATCAGGCACACTAACAACGCCGAAAGATCATCGGTCTTTCTTGTTCTTTTTAATGAGCAGTGTCATATATTACTTTGCGGTATATTCCTCTAGGAATGTTACAGATATAAGGCGAAGACAGAGGTATACATTTTATGGAATGGGAATAATCTTTGCTCTTGGAATTGTTGGGTTTGGAATGTTCTTTAATCATTATCGGCCGAATCCCTTTGAAAAAAAAGCACAATCAACCACAGTCAGTTCAAATATGTTAGAAGATAATAATGAATCACGAGAATATGAAAGATCAGTTGTTCAAGATATTTCAGATGGGTCATATCAGGTACAGTCTTCTTTTGAACATGAAGGTATAGCTGTTTTTTCTGTTGATGCAGATATCTTAAAGTACTATGTTACCGATGTCTATGATATTTATGAAGAAGGGGTTTGGCGTCAGTCAAGGGATGAATTGTTAACTCCGTCAATAGAATATGATGAAGCTTTATATGAACGAGAAACTGTGGAGATAATATATGAGAATATTATAACGAATCGACTTTTATTGAGTCCACATTGGGATGCGATAAATATTTCAGAGGAGATGCAATCCTTAGCCGCCGAAAATGGAATTTTAGAAAGAGGATTTAATTATACGATTGATGCAGTTATTCCACGTTATCGAACCATTGCATGGCAAGAAGCAATTGAACAAAAGAGTAATGGTCAATCTATTGAGGGCTTTATGCAGATTCCGGATGGGTTTGACCGTCTTCAAGAACTTGCCCAAGAGGTTACGGAAGGAGCAAGCACGGATTATGAAAAAGGCCGGCGTATTGAAGCATATCTATCATCAGAATATTTGTATAATGAAGCACCGGAATATGGTTCTACCGATGATATGATTCATGCTTTTTTATTTGAAACTCAAGAAGGCTTTTGCCAACAATTTGCATCTTCAATGGTTATGATGATGCGAAGTGTAGGGATCCCATCTAGATTTGTGGTCGGTTACGTTTTGGATATTGAATCATATGATGATATACCCGATTCATTGATGTATGCATATGGTGAAGTTCCGGAGGAAAAAACCATTTATGATCATAACGCTCATGCGTGGGTTGAAAGCTACTTCCCAGGGGTAGGTTGGGTCCAGTTTGAACCAACAGCGGGACAGAGCTTTTATTCGTTTTTCGATCCTCAAGCATTAGAACGTCAAACAGAAGAGGAGACAGCTTCAGCAAGTGTGACCTTTGTAAACCGTGACGATATTTTGTTTTGGGGGCTATCAGCAATTGGGATTTTACTAGTGTTAAGTTTAATCGCCATGCTACTTAAACGTCGACACAGTAATCGTAAGAATTATATTAAGCGTATATATTTGGATTATCACATTCTTTTGTTATACTTAAATGAATGTACAATGGAAAAGCAACAAGGAGAAACAATACGCGAATATGGTAAGCGAATTCAAGAGGAAATTCCCCTTTCCCAAGTAAGATTCAAAGATTTCCTTGAAACCTTAGAGAAAGCATTCTATAATAGGAAGGTACCAGAGATAGAACAAATACAAATATTGGAAAAATATATTACACTGATAAAAAAAGTTGCAAAACGACGTATGCATTTCTGGAGTTATCAAAAAAATCGTATTGTTGAGATGATGACATATTTTAGATAGGAAGATAGAATGGAAAATAAATTAATTTTATTTGATGTGGATGATACAATTATTGATCATGAATCGCCAAAATCAAAAATACCCAAAGAAACACGTTTCGCAATTAAGGCATTAAAAGAAAAGGGCTATTGTGTAGGACTAGCGACTGGCCGAAGTTTTCCCAATATTGCTTATGTTATGAAGACCCTCGAACTTGATACAGCAGTAAGTTTCGGAGGCCATTTAGTCACACACCAAGGAAAAGATATTTTCAAACAAGCCATTGATCGAGAAGAATCCAGTCGTTTGATTAAAAAGATTATTCATACCCCATTCCCGATGATTGCAATTGATGAAAAAAATATTTACATTAAAGATTTATTTGGACGTGTTCGAAAAGAATTGTTTCGCAATGAGAATATTCTTGAAGGTGAGGAACCGGTTGTTGGAATAACACCTATAAAAAAATTAGATACTATTCCTAGGGACTATTTAAGTATGATGATTTTTCGACAATATGGTCTAAAGCAATTGGATTTTAAAAAACTGGATTTTAATGCCTGGGGAAAAAAAGGGTATGAAGTATATTCAAAAGGCATATCAAAACTATCAGGAATCCAGTTTTTAGCTAATTATCTTGACATACCAATGAATCAAGTGTATGTATTCGGAGATAGTTACAATGACTTGCATATGCTAGAACATATTAAGAATTCTGTAGCAGTAGGTAACGGAGTTAAAGAAGCAAAAGCAGTGGCATCATATGTATCTCCTCCGATTAGTGAAGGTGGTATTTTGACCGCATGTTATCACTTAGGACTTTTGGAGGAACAACAATGACAAAAATTTTACTGTTTTTTAAAGGACTCTTTATGGGAGCAGCAGATATCATACCTGGTGTTTCCGGAGGGAGTATTGCCTTAATTACCGGCATTTATGAAGAATTTTTAGATGCCATTCATTCGGTTAATATGGATGTATTAAAAGATATTTTTGCTGGAAGGATTGCTCAAGGCATCCGTCGGATTCATTGGAACTTTATTCTACCCTTATTTTTGGGTATTTTAACTGCGATTTTCACGATGGCTAAACTGATGCATTATGTATTAGAGACATATGAATTATATACATGGAGTCTCTTTTTTGGACTGATTCTTGCAAGTGCATTTGTCATTGGGAAACAATGGGAAATGAAAAAAACCCGTTTAATCACTTTTATCGTTGGAGCAATCTCATCCTTTATTATCGTTGGACTAGTACCGATAGAGACACCGGAAGATTTATGGTTTATCTTTTTTGCAGGTGTTATTGCCATTAGTGCGATGATTTTACCGGGAATATCTGGAGCTTTTTTGTTATTAATCATGGGAAAATACCATTATATTACCGGCATACTTAAAGATCCTTTTCATTTAAATAGTATTCTGATTTTAATGGTGTTTGGACTTGGATGCCTTGTTGGAATTATGGGATTTTCAAGAATTTTACGGAGAATTCTTCATCGATGGCATAAAGGAACACTAGCTTTTTTGACAGGAATGATGCTTGGCAGTCTTCGAAGAATATGGCCTTATAAGGTGATTATAGAACAAGAGTTTATTGGAGACAAGGCAATTATTCTCAAAGAAGTAGCTGTATTACCCTGGAAAATCGAAGGGAATTATATTCTAAGCTTTGTTTTTATTCTTCTTGGAATGGTCCTTATATTGATTCTAGATAAGTTCTCAAAGAATAAACTGGGTTAACGGTTGATAAAAACTGTCTTCGGGTGTATAATAAGCATATAAAAGATACCTGAGATGTTCGATACTCTCGATATTTTGAACCTACATATTGAATACGGGAATCTTATATTTTATCATGGATGTCATGCCTTAAGTGGACGGCAAAAGTGGTAGTGCGGATACCCACCTAGCCATGCTAGGGATCAAAATTCGAGAAACGGCATTTTGGGTTGTTAATGATGAATAATGAAAAAGAGGCTTGATAGTTAAGCCTCTTTTTTTTATTCACATAGTTGTTGAATATCATCAAAAAATTTGGGGTAAGAGATATCAATACATTGGCTTCCATGTAGTGTTGAAGGGCCGTAAGCGGCAAGAGCAGCAATTGATAAACTCATGGCAATTCGATGATCATGATAGCTCTTTAATGAAGCCCCGGAAAGTCGATGTGTACCTTCAATAATCATGCCATCGTCTGTTGCTTCAATAGAAGCTTGCATTTTTTTTAGTTCAGTAACCATTGTGTCAATACGATTACTTTCCTTGACTTTGAGCTCTGCGGCATCTTTAATAATCGTCGTCCCTTCAGCAAAACATGCTGCAACAGCAATGGCGGGAATTTCATCTATGAGGGTGGGAATAATATCTCCACAAATTGTTGTTGCCGTCAAGCGACTTGATCGAATACGAATGTCTGCGCGTTTTTCCTCATTGATTGTGCGTTCGTTAATGTATTCAATAGAGCCATTCATATCTTTTAACACACGGATAATACCATCTCGAGTTGGATTAATACCTACATTTGTTAATAGAATATCGCTATTGGGTATAATTAATCCGGCAACAAGAAAGTAGGCTGCAGAACTAATATCTCCGGGAATATCGATAGTTGTCGCCTCTAATATTGGATTTGGTTGGATAGTGACTTGGGCATTTTCCGAGTATATATCTGCACCTAAGGATTTTAGCATAAGTTCACTATGATTTCTAGATAGACAAGGCTCAATAATTGTTGAGGCGCTATTTGCATATAGTGTTGCTAAAAGAACACAGGATTTAACTTGAGCACTTGCGACTTTTGAATGATAGGTAATGCCTGTTAGTTGACTTGGTTCAATCACTAGAGGGGCCAAACCGTTTTCGTTTTTGGATCTTATGTTTGCACCCATCGCTTGAAGTGGATCAATAACGCGATTCATGGGTCGTGTCTGAATAGATGCATCTCCGGTTAAGGTGCTTGAAAAGTTTTGGCCGGCAAGAATGCCAGAAAGCAATCGCATGGTTGTTCCGCTATTACCTACATCGAGAATAGTTGTCGGAGGTACAAGTCCATGTAGTCCAAGTCCATCTAGAGTAAACGTTGTATCATTCATGAAATTTATTGTTACACCCATTTGCTGAAATATATGTGCCGTTGATAGACAATCAGCACCGTTGAGAAATCCGGTAACCTGTGTTGTCCCTTTAGCTAAAGAACCAAACATAATAGAACGGTGAGAGATAGATTTATCTCCCGGAACATTCACGGTACCGCTTAATTTAGATACTGGATTAAGTTGCATAAGATTCACCTTAACTTTCTATTATTTTATAATTGGCATTTTCAATAACATGAATGGCCTCATTTAAACTGGACTCATCATAGAAGAGGATTTCGAGCACACCTCCGAAATCTTCCCGATTGTTATTGATACCTATATTTTTTATGCTTATTTCTTTTTTGCTCAGACGAGTCGCAATATCTGCGATAACTCCTGTTTCATCATTAATATCAACAAAAAGAGCAAGAGATTTATCAATACTGCCTCGAGCCTTGTTTTGGAAGGTGTTTCGAAAACGTTTAGATTGATCAAAAAAATCATAGATATAAGTACTGTTTTGGGCCATCACTTGTTCACGAATGTTTGTAAGTTGTTTCATATAATAATCTAGGATCTGTGTAATGGCATCTTGGTTGGCAACACATATCTGTTGCCACATCTCCGGTGAAGAAGAAGCGATTCGTGTAAAGTCTTTAAAACCTCCAGCGGCTAATGTATACATTTCTTTTTCAGCTGAATCAAGAGATTCCACCATGTTCACAAGCGATGATGCTAATATATGAGGGACATGACTAATCGCAGCGACAATAAAGTCGTGTCGTTTTGGGTCAAGTATCGTTGGGATGGCATGTATTGATGTTGCGAGTTGAGCCATTTGTTCGATATATTGCGTTGGTGTAGAAGGTTGTGGGGTTAATACATAATATGCATTTTCGAATAATTCTGCTTTTGTTGCATCAAAACCGGATTGTTCTGAACCTGCCATTGGATGACCGCCAATAAAATAGCCCTTAAAATCATAGGTGGATAATGCCGAATAGATATCATTTTTTGTGCTACCGACATCACTAATAACAACATTGTCCTTTAGAAAAGGTTGTATTGCTTCAAAGAGTTGAATGTTAATATTTACCGGACAACATAATACGATAAGATCACAGTCATTTAATTCTTTCCAGTCGTGGACGGCAATATCAATGGCGCCGCTATCTAAAGCTTGAGACAATGCCTCTTGATTCCGATTATAACCATAAAGAGTAGCAGGGTAATTATATTTTTTTAAAGCGCGTGCGAGGGAACCGCCAATTAATCCTAATCCTAATATCCCGATTTTTGAAAACATAATAATCCTTTCATTTTGTGTCATTGCGTTATGCTTAACATTAATCCTATATTACATTTTTTTATAAGGCAAGTCAACAATTTCGTGTGGTAAAGTGAAAATCAGAATATTTTGACTATTATATAAAAGAAGGAATTCTATTCATTATGTAGAATATTAAGAGTATTACCGAGAAATTTTGTTAAAAATCAACGAAACACAATGCACAGTAATTTGTTCAAAAATCTTACGAATGGGGGAATCCTTATGAAAATTTATTCATCCGAACAAATCCGTAACATTGTCCTTTTGGGACATGGTGGAGCAGGTAAGACGACACTTGCTGAAGCCATGGCCCGTGTAGCAAATGTAACAAAGCGACAAGGTAAAGTAACTGATGGTAATACCATTAGTGATTTTGACAAAGAAGAGATTAAACGAGGTTTTTCAATCAACACGTCATGTATTCCACTCGAATGGGAAGACTGCAAAATAAATATTCTTGATACTCCGGGATATTTTGATTTTGTCGGAGAAGCAAAGGAAGCGACTCGGGTTGCCGACAGCGCTATTATTGTTGTGTCTGGAAGATCTGGAACAGAAGTTGGAACGGAGATTGCATGGGAACATGCAGATGAGATGGAAATCCCAAGAATGATCTTTGTCACCGATATGGATGATGACAAAGCAGATCTACACAAAATACTTGAACAGCTTCAAACATCTTTTGGAAAATGCATTGCGCCCTTTCAAGTTCCGATACGAGAAGGAGAGCACTTCGTCGGATTTGTAAATATTATTAAAATGGAAGGCCGTAAGTTTGTAAAAGATCATGTCGAATCCTGTGAAATACCGGAAGAATTAATGGCTGAAATTGAACCGGTACGTGAGATGATACTTGAAGCAGTTGCCGAGAGTGACGAAGAGTTAATGGAAAAATATTTTGCAGGTGAAGAGTTTACATTAGAAGAAATTCAGTCAGCCCTTCATAATGGCGTTGTTGACGGATCCATTGTACCTGTTTTATGTGGCTCTGGAATGAATACCACAGGAGTAGGCGTATTAATGTCTTCAATTAATAAGTATATGCCTGCGCCAAAAGAAGAACATACGGAAGTTCTTGGTGTGAATCCGGATAATGAAGAAGAAGAGATTCATGTTATCTGTGAAAAAGATCAGCCAGCATCGGCGCTTGTTTTTAAAACAATTATTGACCCATATATTGGAAAAGTGTCATTGTTTAGAGTATACTCAGGAATTATTCGTAAAGATGATAGCTTATTAAATGCAAATACGGATGAAACTGAAAAAATCCCCCATATTTATATATTAAGAGGAAAAGAACAAATTGAAGTGGATGAAATTCACGCAGGTGATATTGGAGCCTTTGCAAAGCTGAATAACGTAAGCACCGGAGATACACTTTGTGATTCAAATCGCCCGGTAAGATTACCCGGAATCACTTTTCCGGAATCTCTCGCTTATCGTGCAATTGTTCCAAAAACCAAAGGTGATGAAGATAAAATAGCATCCGGGTTACATCGTTTAATGGAAGAAGATCCAACCATTAAGGTGGTTATGGACACGGAAAATCATCAAGAGTTATTGTATGGTGTCGGTGGACAACACCTTGAGATTATTACAAGTCGATTAGAAGAAAAGTTTAAAGTGTCTGTGGACTTACTAAAACCCAAGATTCCATATCGTGAAACAATCAAAGCGAAAGTTTCTGTTCGAGGTAGACATAAGAAACAATCCGGTGGTCATGGTCAATATGGTGATGTTGTCATTGAATTTGAACCATCTGGTGATTTAGAGACGCCATTTGTTTTTGAAGAAAAAATATTTGGTGGATCCGTACCAAGAAACTATTTTCCTGCTGTAGAAAAAGGGTTACAAGATTCTGTTGGTAAAGGTGTGTTAGCTGGATATCCTTTCGTAGGACTTAAAGCAACATTAGTCGATGGATCTTACCATCCAGTTGATTCGTCCGAAATGGCATTTAAGATTGCAACGCAAAATGCCTACAAAGAGGGGATTGCAAAAGCAAATCCAACACTACTTGAACCGATTGCATCTGTTAAAGTACTCATTCCAGATGATTATATGGGAGATATCATGGGAGATTTAACAAAACGCCGTGGTAGAGTGCTTGGAATGAATCCGGTCAAAGGTAAGCAAGAGATTGAAGCAGAAGTACCGATGGGAGAAATGTATGGATATTCAACAGACCTTCGTTCTCTGACTCAAGGTCGAGGGGTATTTACATTAGCCTTTAATCGATATGAAGAAGCACCAAGAGAAGTTCAGGAAAAAGTCATAGCTGAACGTGAAAATGATGAGGAGTAACCTGTTTTAATTATGTGGGCTGTTTAGTATATGCTAAGCAGCCCACAAAGTATGGGATGAAAGGTATGAGGAAGAGAGGATTATGATGAAGCTAACGAAAACTGAAAAAAGTTGGATTATGTATGACTGTGGTAACTCAGCGTATTCCTTAGCAATTACAACGGCCTTGTTTCCGGTATATTTTGGTATGATGAAGCGTGGTAGTAGTATGGATTTAGGATATTTTAATACATTAGCAAGTATAATTGTGGCAATTTTAAGTCCGATTCTCGGAACGATTGCAGACTATAAGGACGTCAAGAAAAGATTCTTCACCTTTTTCGCTTTACTAGGAATTTGTGTTACGGGCTTAATGGCAGTCATACCTGACGGGCAATGGTTTGTTCTTGCAATTGCTTATGTGCTTACGTCGATAGGGTTTGCAGGTGCCAATGTTTTTTATGATTCTTTTTTAGTCGATGTGACAAACGATGAACGGATGGATCGGATTTCATCTCAGGGATTTGCCTATGGCTATATAGCAAGCGTTATTCCCTTTGTTTTAACCTTACTTGCTGTGTTTGTTCTTGGCATGGATAAGCAAATTGGCTACCAACTTGGTTTTATCATCACAGCACTTTGGTGGGGACTATTTACATTACCACTGATTAAAAATGTATCTCAAGTACATTTTATTGAACCTGAAAAAAATCCGGTTCAAAAAAGTTTTAAACGTTTGTTTTTAACCTTTAAAAATATTCAACATTATAAAGTGGTCGTAAGCTTTTTGATTGCGTATTTTCTATATATTGATGGCGTCGATACCATCATAAAAATGGCAGTTCCTTATGCACAATCAACCTTAGGCTTAAGCTCGTCGGATACTTTTATGCTCTTAGGTATTTTGCTTATTATCAACATCATTGCTTTCCCTTTTGCTTTATTATATGGAATATTAGCAAAACGCTTTACGGCAAAGAAGATGATTGTCGTTGCGATACTGACGTATATAGGAACAACAATTTTTGCATATTTAATGACAGAACTTTGGCATGTGTTTATTCTTGGTGGACTTATTGGTTCGGCTCAAGGCGGAATTCAAGCACTCAGTCGTTCCTATTATGCAAAAATTATTCCAAAGAATAAATCCAATGAATTCTTTGGCTTTTACAATATCTTCGGAAAATTTGCGGCTATTGTCGGGCCCTTTATAATGGCTTTTACGACGACGATAACAGGAAATGCAAGATATTCCATTCTTTCAATTGTCCCATTATTTGTTATTGGGCTTGCGGTGTTCTTGCGATTGCCTTCAGAACCGGAGAAATTATAAAAGGATAGATAATCTAGTAGGAATTATATAGAAATTTAAAAAATCCATGATATAATACCTTAAGAAGGAGTGATTAAAATGCCAAGACCGATTAAATGTCGTAAAATTAGTTATGTTCCGCAAAGCAAGTTTTTTAAACCGGAAGAAGTAGATATCGTGGATGAATATAATTTGAAATTGGAAGAACTTGAAGCCATGCGACTTAAAGATATTGAAAAAATGTCTCAGGAAGAAGCGGCTGCCATGATGCAAATATCACGCCAAACATTTCAAAATATCATAGATAGTGCCAGAAATAAGGTTGTATCAGCCCTTGTAGAAGGAAAAGCCATTCGTATTGGTGGCGGTAACTACAAAATAATGGAATGTAAAATTGAGTGTCATCATTGTGGCAAAGAATATATGTTAGAAAACATCAAGGATCGACATTCTTGTCCTGTATGTCATTCCCAAGATGTCTATTGTCATTCCAAGCAAAAAAGATGTCACGCTGAATGTAGGGTAAAACGAGCAAATATATAAAGCACTGGTAAAGAGTAGTTTTATGCTACTTTTTTTTTTGTTTTTTTCGTGGGAAGATTCTTGACAGATTGTTAAAAAGGTGATAATCTATCCTTAGCTTAAATCCTAGTCATTTAGTAGGGATTAAGGAGGTGTGTTATGAGATTGTCAACAAAAGGTCGATATGGACTTCGAGCAATGCTGGATTTAGCTTTGAATTCAACCGACGATGTTGTATCAATTAAGAGTATTTCTGAACGCCAGAGTATTTCAGAAAATTATTTAGAACAAATTATTTCAACACTTAAAAAAGCCAAATTTGTTAAAAGTACACGTGGGGCTAAAGGTGGATATGCCTTAAATTTGGACCCTAAAGATATATCCGTTGGTGATATTCTTCGCGCTTTAGAAGGTGATCTTAATCCGGTGGATTGTGTGGCTGTTAATGAAGATAAAGCGTGTGATGAATCTGAGATGTGTGTGACCAAATATGTCTGGAAAAAGATTAGTGAAAGTATTAATGATGTTGTTGATCATATTACATTAGAGGATTTAATTAAGGAACAGCATAAAATTGACGAACTATTAAATGAAGAGGTGTAAAGATGGAGAAAAAAATATACTTAGACCATGCAGCAACAACATCAACAAGGCCTTCTGTAGTTGATGCAATGTTACCTTATTTTACAGAAGAATTCGGCAATCCTTCAAGTATTTATGAATTTGCTCAAAATGCTAAACAAGCCATTGATGAGAGTCGACAAATCATAGCAGATGCAATTCATGCAGAAGCGGCAGAAGTTTTTTTTGTATCAGGTGGGACAGAAGCCGATAACTGGGCGATCTCCAGTGTAGTTGAGAATTATGCAAAAAAAGGTAATCATATTATTACAACAAAGATGGAACATCATGCAGTATTACATACCTGTGAATACTTGGAGAAAAAAGGGTGTGAAGTGACTTATTTAGATGTTGATGCAGATGGTTTGATTTCACTCGATGATTTAGAAAAAGCGATTAAAGAAAATACGGTGTTAATTACCATCATGTTTGCCAACAATGAAATAGGAACGATTCAACCCATCAAAGAAATTGGTGCGATTGCTAAGAAACATAAGGTGCTTTTTCATACTGACGCAGTTCAAGCCTTTACCCATGTTCCGATTGATGTTAGTGATATGAACATTGACTTAATGTCGATGAGTGGTCATAAAATATATGGCCCAAAAGGTGTTGGAGCATTGTATATCCGTAAAGGTGTTCGTATGAAGGCTTTTATTCATGGCGGAGCCCAAGAACGACGCCGACGTGGAGGAACAGAGAATGTACCAGCCATTGTTGGATTTGGAAAAGCAGTAGAAGAAGCGATGGCCTTGATGAAATCGGAAGTTGTTCGAGAAGTTGAACTTCGTGATTATTTTATAAAAAAAGTATTAGAGACAGTACCCTATGTAAAGTTAAATGGACATCCAATAAAGCGTTTGCCGAACAATGTAAACCTTAGCTTTGAATTCATTGAAGGTGAGTCTTTACTCATTATGTTAGATATGAAAAATGTCTGTGCTTCTTCCGGATCTGCATGTACATCCGGTTCGCTAGACCCGTCACATGTCCTTTTAGCCATTGGATTACCCCATGAGATTGCCCATGGTTCATTACGAATTACACTGGGTGAAAAAACAAGTCGCGAAGAGTTAGATTACGTTGCTGATGCCTTGGTAACGATTGTAAAACGATTAAGAGATATGTCACCCGTATATGAAGATTATATGCAAAAGAAGATAGAATCTGTTATTGAAACTCAATACAAAAATTAGAAAGGGACGATTTTATGTATACAAAAAAAGTTATGGACCATTTTACAAATCCTAGAAATATGGGAGAAATCGATCATGCAGATGGCGTTGGTACCGTTGGAAATGCAAAATGTGGCGACATTATGCGTATCTATTTAAAAGTTGAAGATGATATCATTAAAGATGTCAAATTTAAAACCTTTGGTTGTGGTGCGGCAGTGGCAACAAGTAGTATTGCAACAGAGTTAGTTATGGGAAAAACGATTGAAGAGGCTCTAAAAATAACAAATGATGCTGTTGTAGAAGCCTTAGATGGACTTCCTAAAGCAAAAGTGCACTGTTCGCTATTAGCAGAAGAAGCTTTGCATGCAGCTATTTGGGATTATGCACAAAAAAACAATATTCAAATCGAAGGATTAGAACCACCGGAAGACACAGAAGATTATGACCACCATGTAGAAGAGGAAGATGAATTTGAATAAAAAAGTTGTCGTAGGTATGTCAGGAGGCGTTGACTCATCTGTAGCAGCCTACTTATTGAAGGAACAAGGATACGAAGTTATTGGTGTGACCATGCAGATATGGCAAGATGATGAGCGTTCGTTAATGGAAGAAAACGGTGGTTGTTGTGGTTTATCTGCCGTTGATGATGCAAGGCGTGTCGCCAATGTTCTTGATATCCCATATTATGTAATGAATTTCAAAGAAGATTTTAAACGTGATGTTATCGATTACTTTGTCAAAGAGTATAAAGAGGGACGGACACCCAATCCATGTATTGCCTGCAATCGTTATGTGAAATGGGAATCTTTGTTGCAACGGAGTTTAGCCATAGGTGCAGACTATATTGCAACCGGTCATTATGCAAAAGTCGTTCAATTAGATAACGGTCGATATACACTTAAAATGTCCAAAACATCTCGAAAAGATCAAACTTACGCACTATATAATTTGACTCAAGATCAACTGTCTCGAACATTAATGCCGGTAGGTGATTATACAAAAGATGAAATCCGTGAAATCGCAGAAAATATTAGTGTACGCATGGCAAATAAACCGGACAGTCAAGAAATATGTTTTGTACCGGATAATGATTATGCTAAATTTATCGAAGATTATTCAGGAGATACCTTTGAACAGGGGAATTTTGTGGATACGAGAGGGCAAATTATTGGAAGGCACAAGGGGATTGTGCACTATACAATAGGACAGCGTAAAGGGTTGGGTTTGAACCTAGGCCGTCCCGGCTTTGTTGTGGATATTAATCCGGAGACAAAAGAAGTCATGATTGGGACAGATGCAGATGTCTTTTCAAGTGGATGTATTGCAATCGATATCAATTTAATGGCAATAGATTCTATTAATGGAGAACAGGAATTTACGGCTAAGATTCGATATTCTCACAAGCCTGCAAAATGTAAGGTGCGACTCCGTGATGATGAAAAACTTGAATGTATATTTGAAGAAAAACAACGTGCCATCACACCGGGTCAAGCCATCGTTTTATATGACGGAGAACTTGTTGTAGGCGGAGGCACGATTATTAAACGTATATTATAAATGATGAAAGTAGGGTTTTCTCTTTACAAATGTTGTGAAGTATGAAAATCCTGCTTTTTTTAAGAGTTCTTTTGCTTGGTCAAAATGACGCGTTATATCCTTGGCAGTATGAGCGTCGGATCCAAGGGTAATGATTTCGCCGCCGAGTTCTTTATATCTTGCCAGAATTTCATAGGAGGGATGGGGCTGTCCGAGTCCATATCGAATCCCCGATGTGTTGATTTCTATTCCTTTTCCTTTTGCAATGATGGTCTTTAATATGGCATCCAAGAGGTCTATAAAATCCGGGTAATAGATTTTTTTGTCCTTAAAATTCCCATAACGAATAACATAGTCTAAATGAGAGAAAACATCGAAGTCAGAATAATGCGTGACATTATTTAGCATATCTTCAAAGTAGTCAAAGTATCCTTGATATTGGGAACGCGTTTGAAAGTATGATGGGTCAAAAGGATCAGCTCCCTTTGCTAAATGATTGGAAGCAAGTATAAAGTCAAATGGATATGAGGATGCAATTTGACTTAACTGAGGGTACAAATGGCCTTGTATACCAAGTTCAATCCCAAAGAGAATTTGAATTTGATTGGAATAAATCGCTTTATATTTCATGAGTTCTTCATAATATCGATCGATATCTAGGGTGAAATCAATACCAATATCCGGAAAATCAAGATCATGATGCTCAGTAAAACAAAGCCTATCCACTTTTTTTGCAATGGCGCCTTCAATCATTTCTTGCATAGGGACATTGCAGTCCCCACTATAATCACTATGTAAATGGTAATCAGCTAACATGTTTTTTGTGCCCCTTTCTATATTGGATGCTTCTTATGATGAAAAACAGTTTTTTTTGGTGAATATCAACAGTTTTATGCCCCTAATTCTATCATAATTTACAGAAATTAGAAAGAAAGTATTTCTTGAATTCTTCTTTTATGAATGATAATATAAGAAAGGACAACTTAACTTGTCCTAAACACGAAACTAACGTAAAAATAACAAGATAACAGGAGAATGTTATGACGACAGAAATGCTTCATGATGTATTATTTCAATTATTTTCTTTTTTAGGTGGATTTGGTATGTTTCTATATGGGATGCATATTATGGCTGAAGGTCTTCAAATGTCTGCCGGTAAGAGAATGAAATCATTACTTGCCATGTTAACATCAAATCGACTGATGGCAGTTGGTTTAGGAGCGCTTGTAACAACGATTGTACAAAGTAGTTCGGCTACCACAGTTATGATTGTCGGCTTTGTAAATGCAGGACTAATGAACTTAATTCAAGCAACAGGAGTAATCATGGGTGCCAATATCGGTACAACAGTGACTTCTTGGATTGTATCAAGTTCAGAATGGGCTGCTTTTTTAAAGCCATCAGAAATCGCACCACTTGCAGTAGCAATCGGTGTCGCCTTGATGCTTTTTGGCAAAAATCAAACAAAGAAACAAATAGGGGAGATCATTGTTGGCTTTGGTTTACTATTCATTGGATTAGAACTAATGAGTGCCGTCATTAAGCCATATCGAGATAGTGAGATATTTAAACAAGCATTTATTCTATTAGGTGAAAATCCATTCTTCGGAGTGTTAGCCGGATTTGTAGTTACAGCGATTATTCAAAGTAGTTCGGCTTCAGTTGGTATTTTGCAAACCTTAGCAATGAATGGCTTGGTTCCATGGGGAGCAGCGGTTTATATTATTCTCGGTCAAAATATCGGTACTTGTGTTACTGCAATGTTATCGAGTATCGGAGCTAATAGAACGGCGAAGAGAGCTGCAATTGTTCACTTGTTATTTAATCTTATCGGTACTGTCATCTTTGTGATTGGTTCCCTGATTTTCTTTAAGTGGATTAACATGACCTTGGCTTCTCAAATAGTAACTGCGACGGATATTTCTATATTCCATACAATTTTTAACGTTTCAAATACGATTTTACTATTCCCGTTTGCTAAGCTCCTTGTTAAAGTGGCTGAGCGGGTTGTTCCGGGGACTGACATATTGGATGATTCGGACCAGGCGATTACATTACGCCATTTAGATGAGCGTATTTTAGAGACCCCAAGTTTTGCGGTTGAGAATTCAATTAAAGAAGTCGTCCGTATGGGTCGTATTGCTAAAGATAATCTAATCTTAGCGACAGAAGCACTCATTGAAATGGATATACAAAAAATTGAAAAAGTCAAAATAATAGAAAAAGACGTCAATAAACTAGAACAACTGATTACAGGTTATTTAATTAAAATTAATAATACGCATTTAACAGAGCGACAGCAGTTGGTTGTAACCCATCTGTTTAATTCTGTTAATGATATTGAGCGTATAGGTGATCATGCGACGAATATTGTAGAACTAGCAGAATACAATGTAGTTAATGAACTTGAGTTTTCTGAGATTGCAGTCAAAGAGCTTATTGAAATGTCGGACTATACAATAGAAACCGTTGAATATGCCTTGTTGGCTCGTGAGAATAATGATCAAAAGCTTGTAAGTAAAGTTGAAGATCGAGAAGATGAAATCGATGCTATGGAAGAATCATTACGGGAGTCACATATTCAACGCTTGTCTTCATACGAATGTCAACCCCAATCAAGCGTTGTATTCTTAGATGTTATCAGCAACTATGAACGTATATCTGACCATGCGTTGAATTTAGCTTATTATGTTAAAGATGAAGTATTGTTATAAAATGACTTGAATTTTTGCTGAGAATTGTTATAATTATGAGAGAGACGATGAATCTCTCTCTTTTTTTCTAAGTAAAGGGACTTAAATTGTTCGCCGGGACTATATTGTCCCACAAGGAGATGTATATGGTCCGAAAAGTTGCACTACTTTATAAAATTATTCCCAAAGAAATGGATATTTTAAAACGTCGATATTATATTTTGAAGGCAATATATGCAGTTCAACCTATCGGTCGTCGTATGATTGCCGCCAAATTAAATATTGGTGAAAAAATTGTGCGTTCAGATATTGATTTTTTTCGCGAAGAAGGGTATGTAAATGTTTCAACTAGTGGTATGATATTAACAGAGGCTGGTATTAATCTCTTAGACCAGTTAAAGGAGTTAATGAATGAGCTTGAAGGAATTAAACGCCTACAAGAGGAACTAAAGTCTGTATTTCAATGTCAAAATATTATCGTTGTATCCGGAAATGCGGATGATGAATTAGAGGCAATGGGAAATATAGGCCGAAGTGCAGCGAAGCTGTTGCAATCCTTAATTAGCAATGACTCTATTGTGGCAATTACCGGTGGTAACACAATGAAAAGTGTTGTAAAACATATTCATTCAAAGAATGAACCCTTAGAAGGAATGTTAGTTGTTCCGGCAAGAGGAAGTTTAGGTAACAATGTTGAAACACAAGCGAACACACTCGTTGAAGAGATGGCTAAAAAAATAGGATGCCAGTACAAGCTATTGAATTTGCCGGATAATTTAAGCGAAAAAGCAATTATCAGTGTATCCAAAGACCCAAAGATCAGTCAAATTATTGAATATATTAAAAAAGCGAATATTATTGTTTTTGGAATTGGAAATGCAGGAAAGATGGCATATCGACGTGACTTGAATAAAACAGTCATAGATGTATTGACCAAACGTAAAGCTGTTGCGGAAGCCTTAGGATATTACTTTAATAAGCAAGGACAAATTGTCTATGATTCAAAAACAATTGGATTTCATTTAGATGAACTTAAGAAAAACGTGCATCCTATTGCTGTTGCAGGCGGTGAGAGTAAGGCGTTAGCAGTTCTTTCAGTACGGCATTTCATTCAAAACGGTAGTATTATTCTTGATGAAGCTTGTGCCAGAAAGATATTAGTGTTATCAAAAGAACTAAATTTATAGATTAATTATTAGGAGGAAAATTATGTTAAACAAGAAATCAGTAGACGATATCCAGGTAAAAGGAAAGAAAGTACTTGTGCGATGTGACTTTAATGTGCCTATCAAAGATGGGGTTATAACAGACCTTAATCGTTTGGAAGGCGCATTACCAACGATTAAGAAGCTTGTCAATGATGGAGGAAGAGTTATTCTTTGTTCACATATGGGTAAGCCAAAAGGACCTACACCTGACTTATCCTTAGCGCCGGTTGCTAAAAAAATGGCAGAACTATTAGGCCAAGAAGTGACCTTTGCAGCGGATGATACAGTTGTCGGTGACAATGCGAAAAAAGCAATTGATGCAATGCAAGATGGTGATATTGTACTATTAGAAAATACTCGATTTAGAGCTGAAGAAACAAAAAATGGAGAAGCATTTAGCAAAGATTTAGCTTCCTTAGCAGATATTTTTGTTAACGACGCATTTGGTGCTGCTCACCGTGCTCATTGTTCTAATGTAGGTGTCACAGAATTTGTTGACACTTGTGTGGTTGGATATTTAATGCAAAAAGAAATTGATTTCTTAGGTAATGCAGTAGCCAATCCAAAACGCCCCTTTGTTGCGATTTTAGGTGGTGCAAAAGTTTCAGATAAAATTAATGTCATTAATAATTTACTGGATAAAGTAGATACATTAATTATCGGTGGCGGAATGGCATATACATTCTTAAAAGCACAAGGATTTTCAATTGGTAAATCACTTCTAGAAGAAGATAAAATGGACTACGCACTTGAAATGGTTGAAAAGGCGAAAGAAAAGGGTGTTAACTTATTATTACCTACAGATCATATTGTCTCAACTGAATTTAATAATGATGCACCTTTTAAAGAAGTTGAAGATGCAGGCGAAGGAATTACAGGCGACTATATGGGACTTGACATTGGCTCAAAAACGATTGAAAAATATTCAGCAGCAATTAAAGATGCAAAAACAATCGTATGGAATGGCCCCATGGGTGTATTTGAAATGGAAAACTTTGCTAAAGGGACAAAAGCAATTGCTCAAGCCCTTGCAGAAGCTGATGCAACAACTATTATCGGTGGTGGTGATTCAGCAGCAGCAGTTAACATCTTGGGATTTGGAGATAAGATGACACATATTTCAACAGGTGGTGGTGCTTCTTTAGAATTCTTAGAAGGTAAAGAATTACTTGGTGTTGTTGCAGCAGACGATAAGTAAAAAAAACATATAAACTTAGATTGTGAAAGGACTTATTCCCATGAGAAAAATGATTATAGCAGGAAACTGGAAAATGAATAAAACGCCAAAGGAAACGATTGAATTAATTAACGAACTCATTCCTTTAGTGAAAACAGAAGAGGCAGATGTTGTATTTTGTGTACCTGCAGTTTCCTTAATGTTAGCAACAGAATTAACAAAAGAATCAAATGTTGAAATCGGTGCTCAAAACATGTACTTTGAAGAGAGTGGGGCATATACGGGAGAAATTGCACCGAATATGTTAACAGAAATCGGAGTTAAGTATGTTGTTCTCGGTCATTCAGAACGACGTGAGTATTTTGCAGAGACAAATGAAACGGTAAATAAAAAAGTCTTAAAAGCAATTGAGCATAATCTAGTTCCTATTTTATGCTGTGGTGAATACCTTGAGCAACGCCAACAAGGTGTTACTATTGATTTGATTCGTCAGCAAATCAAGGTTGGCTTGAAAGATGTAAAAGCTGAAGATGCAAAGAAGGTTGTTATTGCATATGAACCGATTTGGGCGATTGGAACCGGAGTAACAGCAACAAGTGATCAAGCAGAAGAAGTCTGTGCTGCAATTCGAGAACTTTTAGTTGAACTTTACGGACAAGAAGTTGCGGATGAAGTGCGTATTCAGTATGGCGGATCTGTCAATGCGGAGAATGCAGCAGAATTATTTGCAAAACCAAACATTGACGGTGGTCTTGTCGGTGGAGCAAGCTTAAAGGCAGATTTTGGAAAGATTGTTAACTACAAATAGTTTGCTCTATATATTAATTAGCTTATAGAGAAGGAGCAAAGATATGAATAAAAAAACAACAGTTTTAATGATCCTTGATGGATATGGAATTAATGATCATGTAGAAGGTAATGCAGTTATTAAGGCGAATACGCCAAATATTGACAAGATGAAAGAGGCATATCCTTATGTAAAGGGATTTGCATCCGGAATGGATGTGGGGTTACCTGATGGTCAAATGGGTAACTCAGAAGTCGGTCACTTAAACATTGGAGCAGGACGAATTGTATATCAAGAATTGACACGTATTTCTAAGGCAATAGTAGATGGCGATTTCTTTGAGAACGAAGCGCTTCTTAAAGCTATTGAGAATGCAAAAACCCATAATAGTTCCTTGCATTTGTGGGGACTGCTTTCGGATGGTGGTGTGCACAGTCATAATTCCCACTTATATGCATTGCTAAAGTTGGCTAAACAAGAGGAGTTTGAGAATGTTTATGTACACTGTATGTTGGATGGGCGTGATACACCACCAACTGGCGGTCGTGAATATGTCGCTGAACTTGAATCTAAGATGAAAGAAATCGGTGTAGGAAAAATAGCTACAGTTATGGGCCGATATTATGCAATGGACCGAGATAATCGTTGGGAACGAACCAAGTTGGCCTATGATGCAATAGCAAATGGTATCGGTGAAGAAGCGACAGATGCCGTTCAATGTGTTGTGGATAGCTATGCCAACAATGTAAATGACGAATTTGTCCTACCAACAGTGATTACTGAAGATGGGCAACCGATTGCAACGGTAAATGAGAACGACAGTGTTATTTTCTTTAACTTTAGACCGGATCGCGCACGTCAGATTACACGTCCTTTTTGCGAAGAAGACTTTTCAGAATTTGAACGTCAGAAAGGCTTTATGCGATTAACCTATGTATGCTTTACCAATTATGACATTACCATTCCAAATAAGTTAGTTGCGTACGGTAAAGTTTCCTTGGAAGGAACACTTGGAGAATATTTATCAAGCCTTGGTAAAACACAGTTACGTCTTGCCGAGACTGAGAAATATGCCCATGTCACTTTTTTCTTTAACGGTGGTGTTGAAGAACCTAATGAGGGTGAAGAACGTATTCTGGTTCCATCTCCTAAAGTGGCAACTTATGACTTGCAACCGGAAATGAGTGCGGCCCAAGTCAGTGAAAATTTGGTGAATGCCATTGATTCAGGAAAATATGATTTGATTGTTATCAATTTTGCAAATCCGGATATGGTGGGACACACCGGTGTTGAATCGGCTGTAATTAAAGCTGTAGAAACGGTTGATAGTTGTGTTGGAGATGCCGTTGATGCAATATGTCGAAATAACGGAACTATGTTTGTATGTGCAGACCATGGGAATGCAGAACAATTGCTTGATTACACAACTCATGAAACATTTACAGCGCATACGACGAATCCGGTACCTTTTATCCTTGTAAATGCAGGAGAAGGTGTTTCCTTAAGAGAAGGTGGTAAGCTTGCGGATATAGCGCCGACCTTATTGGATATTATGAACATAGAAAAACCAAAAGAAATGACAGGTGAAAGCTTACTCGTTAAAGCGTAAACCAATATTGACAATATAAACAAGTCATACTACAATAATAAGGATACTCAAGGTAAGTGAGTATCCTTATTATTGTGTTGTTTTTATGAGAATGATATAAAATCTTGACGCTTGGAGTAACTATGGTCTTTTCTAGTTTGTTTTTTATATTTCTTTTTTTACCGATTAGTTTATTATTATATTATATAATCCCCTCTAGAACGTGGAAGAATGGTGTTTTGATTGTATCTTCCCTTGTTTTCTATGCTTGGGGAGAACCTGTATGGGTTATTCTACTCATAATCAGTTCAATTGTAGATTATTTTCATGGTCGTATTGCCGAACGTTATCTTAAACGTTGGCAAAGCAAGGCTGCTTTAATCTCTTCCCTCATCATTAATTTAGCTATACTCATTTTATTTAAATATTCAGGCATGTTTGTGAGTACTTTTAGTACTTTATTTGACATTCCCTTGAATTTTAAAGGCTTTTCTTTGCCTATAGGTATCTCGTTTTATACATTTCAAACCATCTCCTATGTGTTTGATGTATATCGGGGCCAAGTCAAGGCGCAAAAATCCTTTTGGAAATTTCTCATGTTTGTTTCATTATTCCATCAGCTTGTTGCAGGTCCTATTGTACGATATAAGGATATATCGACTGAGATAGAACAACGGTTTTTTTCAACAGAACAATTTGGAGACGGCGTTCGTCGATTTGCCATAGGACTAGCAAAAAAAGTTGTGTTTGCAAATACGGCCGGAGCTCTCGCAACAAATTTCTTGGATGGACAGCTGGTTGAACTGAGCATGGGGGGGCATTGGTTTGGGATGACCTTGTTTGCATTTCAAATCTATTATGATTTTTCGGGATATTCAGATATGGCGATAGGCCTTGGGCGAATGTTTGGATTTACCTATCAAGAAAACTTTAATTATCCCTATATTTCTCAGAGTGTTACAGAATTTTGGCGACGTTGGCATATGTCTCTAGGAAGTTTTTTTCGCGATTACCTCTATATTCCTCTTGGAGGAAATCGGCGGTACCAGTTTCGTAATCTCTTCATTGTATGGTTTTTGACAGGACTATGGCATGGTGCCAGTTGGAATTTTGTCCTTTGGGGATTATATTATGGTGTGCTCAGTGGTTTTGAAAAGATTTTAAGGTGGATTTTTAAGTCCTTCCGACTTCCGGCGATTTTCAATTATGGATATATGTTTGTAGTGACCATCTTTGGTTGGACCTTGTTTTATTTTGAAGATCTTAATCGTGGTCTTCAATTTATGCGTGGCCTAATCAATATGGAGTATCTATGGGATGTGACATCAGAAGTTATGTTGATGAATAATATGTGGTTCTTAACATTGGCATTTATTGGCGTGACGCCAATAGTGACCAAGTTATTTGGAGCCATCGATGTGACTATGACGAAAAGTTTGTTTCGCCCCATATATTTAACGTTTTTTTATCCCTTAACAATTATTAGCATTTTTATTGTTGCCTTTGTTTTATTAATGGGACAATCATATAATCCGTTTTTGTATTTTAGATTTTAGATTTGAGGCGAACAAATGAAAAAAAGTAAAACGAAACATTGGATTCTTATTATACTGTTTGTTGTCATTGTTTATGGATTCGGTGGAATGACTTTGCTATCAAACAACAACATGAAGATATCTGAAATAGAAAACAGACAATTAGTAACTTTTCCGATATTGAGTGAAGAGACTCTTTTTGATGGAAGCTATTTTCAAGACATTATCAATTACTATTCGGATCACTTTGCCCAAAGAGAACGTTTATTAATCTTAAGCAAAAAAATAGAATCTTATAAGGGATCTCAGGGCGAAGATCAAGTTGAGATTGTTCTTACATCACCTGAGGCTGATTTCACTCCAGAGGTGGAATTACGAGAAAGGGTTATGCATCAAGAAGAGAGGCAACCGATCAAAACGGCATATGACTTGAATCAACGTGTATATAATTTTGCAGCAAGGGACATCGAACGGTTTACGGAGATTCGTCCGATTGAAGTTGAGAGCATTGATGATGATACATTGTTAGAACAATTACAGGTTACGGATGATGAAACAATAGAAGGAGAACGTAAAAATAGTTTGCTCATTATCGAAGATACGATTTATGAAATTTTTGGCTACACGGAAAATGCATGTGACTACTACGCATCTGCCATTAATTCCTTTGCTGAAAAATTTGATGAGGATATGACCGTTTATTCCATGGTTGTACCCAGTCATATTGAATTTTTATCCAGTCAAAAATATCGAAGTTTAGCCGATTCACAAGCGGATGCGATTAATCGTATTAATGAGACTTTTATAGAATCAATTGTTCCTATTAATGCGTATAGTATACTTGCCAAACACAGCGATGAATATATATACTTTCGTTCGGACCACCATTGGACAGGGCGGGGAGCCTATTATGCCTATACGGTATTTGCAGACAAGATTGGCGATAATGCTTATGAGTTAGACCGATTTGAAAAAACAGAACTTGAAGGATTTTTAGGCTATTTATATTATAAGAATTTTAATCGAAACGTCAAAAACAATCCGGATACAGTTGAAATATATCATCCCTTCGTTGAGAATGAGTACACAGTAATAACACAAGGTAATCGAAGGATAAATTTAGATGTGATAAATATGAATTATGCAAAGAAAAGCAATAAATATATGGTGTTTTTAAGTGGTGATAATCCCTTGTCAGTGATTGATACCGACTTAGATAATGGCCGTAAAATACTTGTTTTTAAAGATTCTTATGGTAATGCCTTTATTCCTTACTTAACATCCCATTATGATGAAATACATATTATTGATCCCAGACATTATAAAAAAGGTGCTGTCACATATGCAAAAGAACATGATATCAAAGAAGTACTTTTTTTGAATTCTGCTGTCTTGATATCGAGCAACAAAGGATTTGCAAATTACATTAAATCCGTATCGTATTAATTTAAAGCAATAATAAAATAACTTGAAATTTTTTGGTTTACTGATATACTTGAAGAGTAAGTGTTATCCTAAATAACACGCTAGAATAGAAGTTTTATAATTATATCGTTGAAAGGAGTTTTTGTATGAAAAGTTTTTTAGAAATTACAGATATCTACGCACGCGAAGTATTAGACTCAAGAGCCAATCCAACAGTAGAAGTTGAGGTTGTTATAGAAGATTCGTTTGTCGGTCGGGCAGCAGTACCATCAGGTGCTTCTACAGGCGCATTTGAAGCCATGGAATTACGTGACGGTGGAGACCGTTATATGGGTAAAGGGGTTCAACAAGCCGTTGAGAATGTCAATACAGTCATCGCGGATGCACTGATTGGTTCAAATGCTTTAGACCAACGTGACATTGATTTACGTATGATTGAATTAGATGGTACACAGAATAAATCCAAGTTAGGTGCTAACGCAATATTAGGTGTTTCTATTGCAACAGCAGATGCGGCAGCAAAAGCACTTGGCATGTCTTTATATCAATATTTAGGCGGATTCAATGCCTATACATTACCGGTCCCAATGATGAATATCTTAAATGGTGGAGAACATGCAGACAATACAGTTGACCTTCAAGAATTCATGATTATGCCTGTTGGTGCAACGTCATTTGCAGAAGCACTACGTATTGGATCAGAAGTTTATCATAACTTGAAGAAGGTATTAAATGAGCGGGAATTATCAACAGGTGTAGGTGATGAGGGTGGATTTGCTCCGGACCTTAAATCGTCGGATGAAGCCATTGAAGTTATTCTTGAAGCTGTTGAAAAAGCAGGTTATAAGCCTGGTGATGATATTCGTATTGCTATTGATGCAGCAGCAAGTGAATTATACAATGAAGATACGGGTAAATATTTCTTCCCTGGAGAAAGTAAAATGAAGGGCGAAGATGTTTATCGTACACGTGAAGAAATGGTTGATTACTATGAAGCACTTGTGAATAAATTTCCAATCATCTCTATTGAAGACGGTTTAGATGAAGAAGACTGGGAAGGTTGGGGACTCCTTACTGAGCGTATCGGTTCTAAAGTTCAACTTGTTGGCGATGACTTGTTTGTTACAAACACGGAACGTTTAGCACGTGGAATTAAAGACGGAGTAGCAAACTCAATCTTAATTAAAGTAAATCAAATCGGTACATTAACAGAAACATTTGATGCCATTAAAATGGCAAATCGTGCCGGTTATACAGCGGTTGTTTCTCACCGTTCCGGCGAAACAGAAGATACAACCATTGCAGATATCGCTGTAGCTGTGAACGCTGGTCAAATCAAGACAGGTGCACCTTGCCGATCTGACCGTGTTGCGAAATACAATCAATTATTACGTATTGAAGATGAGCTTGCAGAAGTAGCAGTATATCCTGGTCTAGATGCATGGTTTAATCTTAAGTAAAAAAAGTGTTGAAAAGGGTTCTGCTTTATGCTAGAATACTACTGTTGTTATTTTAGGAGGTGTAATCATGGGAACAATGTTGGTTATCATTAAAGTACTCTACGTACTTGTGTGTATAGCGCTTATCGGAGTTGTATTATTTCAACAAGGTAAGACAGCAGGTTTATCCGGAGCTATTGCCGGTGCAGGCGAATCATATTGGGGAAAGAACAAAGCAAGATCAATGGAAGGTGGCTTACATAAGCTTACTGTTATATTATCTGTTGTGTTTATCTTCATGACCATGTTGATTAATATACTTGCAGAGATAGGATAAATCATGAATCACCATTCATTGTCCATGACTACGGCGAATGAGATACTGGTGAATAAATGACATAATGTTAAAAAATTGAAGGTCATACCGTTTGGTATGGCCTTTTTAGTATCTAACCCTAGTATATTTTTGTTAAATATATTATAATAAGAACATATATCATGATTTTTCAGTAAAAAATCAATAATAAAAGGAGAGAATACGCGTGAAGAAACAATTAAGTATTTTAATGGTAACTATTTTTTTGTTTAACGCTTTACTTCAAACAGGAATTATGGCAGCGGTTGAGGATGCAAGTTCTTGGGCACAAATGGAAGTAAGCACTGCAATAGAAGAAGGATTGGTACACTCAAATTTACAAGGTGAATATCAAGAAAACATCAAAAGATATGAATATGTGCTATTAGCTTTAGAAGTTCTTGATCAAGAAAATGTTAATGTATCTATTGTTCGTCAATATCCTTTTACAGATATACTTGAGCACACATATAAAGAAGAAATTGTTCGAGCATATAATGCGGGTATAATAAAAGGATATGGTGATGGAACCTTCCGTCCAGATGCAGCAATTCGCCGAGAAGAAATTGCTTCACTGGTTGTTAACCTTGTGAAGGTCTTAGAAGATGATGAGGTTAATATACAAGAGCAAAGCATACAGTATGCAGATAATTCAAGTATTTCAGGATGGGCTAAGCCATACATTGATTATTGTTATACTAATGATATTATGAAAGGCATTGGTAAAAACAACAATGGATTAGATATAATTTCACCACAAGGTAAAGCGACCCGAGAGCAGTCGATTGTTTTATTGTATCGCTTAGCAAAGGAAAATGAATTGCTACGGGATGAAGTGTTTGAGCCAGTGAAGGTCTTAACAGGGTATGATGAGGAAACCGATGAAGCCATTTATGAAAGTTCAACACTGTTCAATGATTTTTCTAAAGAATTTGATGATGAGATTACAACAATGATTTATAATGAGTTAATCGATTCGAATAATGTTATAATCGAAGAATTAGATACTCATCATATTTCTTTAAATATGTATGGAAATAGTAGTCTAAATTTAAGCTCATTTGATACCTTCCAATCCATAAGAGTTATCTATGAAAAGGGTGAAGATTCCTCAGCTTTAGACCATTTTTTAACCATAACATTAATGATGAAGGATAATCCGAATGTCTCTTATGAAATAATGCAAGAACAAACAAAACTTGAAGACGAAGGTGGAAGTTTTTATCGTGAACTTAATGCATTCGAATCAATCTTTGGAAGTACTTATGAAGAAGATGGAGTGGATTATATAGAGTTCAGGTATGAATATAGGTTAAAATAGGGAGGGATTAAAATGAAAAAAAAATTAAAACATGTGTTGGCATATATCATAACATTAACAATTATCCTAAGTTCATCATGGATATCAAGGCCTATAGTTCAAGCGAAAACTTATGATTTTAAAGCTGAAGTATCAACAAATCGTGAGGCAGACAAGACCACTTTTATGTTCGATGAAGAATTTGCAACAGGCAATGAAAGTTTGTTGAATTATTCGGTTGATTTCGATCCTATTGAGAGAGCGAAAATTGAAGGACAGCGAAAACCCAAAGAAATTGTAATGATTATTGATACCTCAGGTAGTATGGCCTGGGACCTTGAAGGGAATAACCCAAGTTGGAATGAAGACTCACGACTGGATATTACTCAAGAAGCCGCAAAAACTTTTTTAAATCAATTGTCAGAATTGGATAATGTAAAAGTGTCGTTAATAAATTATTCATATGTAGCACAGGTTTATAGCAGTGGCAGTACAAAATTATTTGACTTAAACGATACAAATTTGAATAATATACAAGATGAAATTGATGATTTTAACGCAAACGGTGGAACGAATATTGGAGATGCATTACGCCAAGCACACTATCTTTTGGGACAAGATGGAAATGCTGATGCAGATCAATATATTGTTATAATGACAGATGGTGAACCGACGTTTTATAGCTACGAAAATAACGGTTCTTATCAAACGCGTTCAGGGAGTGCCATAAATTATAATAATGGCAATCATTATACTAAAGGTTTAGAATATGCTAATTTAATAGCTAGTAGCCTTGTGGCCAATACATCAACGGTGAATTATGGTATTGCTTTTTCAGACCTTGCAGCAGGTAATAAGTTACAAGAAATTACAACTTCAATGGATGGATCTTATTATCAAGCCCTAACAGCTGAGGATATCAATGCTGTATATGAAGAAATCGCACAAGAAATTAGCGTTGAAGCAAGCTTAAATGATGTTGTGTTTGAAGAAGAATTACCAAATGGGATAGAAGTCGTAGAGCTTCCGGATGGATTTGAAGTCAATAATAATGTCATACAAGGAACATGGTCACGTGTTGACTATACATTGAATGAGTCAACAGGTTATTACGAAGCGCCTACACTCAATTTTCAGGTTAAAGTTCGCGTAACGGAAGCTGGAGAATATTTGTTGTCTACAAGCAATTCAGGAATCTATTACACTGATTTGGACGGTACTTTGGGACATAAATATTTTGATGAAGTAAGATTGCTTGCTGAAGCATTTGTTGAAGGGGAAGATAGTTATCTCAAATTATCCCGATTTGCTGATCGAACAAGTTTTGAATTATCAAGTGCCCCAGAAGAAAATCATATTAAATTAGATTACAATATAACCTTTAAGCCAATTGAAGCTACCAGTTTAACTGATGAAAATCCCGAACGGGAAATAATACTTGTTTTTGATACGTCAGGCAGTATGAGAAATAATATTGCAGGTACATGGGAGAATGGAGAAAGACTAGAAGTAGCGCAAGCTTCGGCAAGAAGTTTTATTGATAAATTTAGTGCATATTCAAATACAAAAATTGGTTTGGTTACATTCGATTCTAAAGCAGATGTTGATGTTGATTTGACGTCAGATAAAGAATTCGTTAGAAGTAAAATAAGTGACTTATACGCAAGTGGTGGTACAAATACTGGTGATGGGCTGAGATTAGCTTATCATGCATTGAACAATGGTAGCCAAGCAGATAAACATATTGTGCTTATGACAGATGGTGAACCAACTTCCTTTAGTGTATCAGATTCTCTTGAATATACGCCTGCTTATTGGCGGAATACAAAAGTAGGAGAATATTATGATTCAAAATTAAACTATGTGAGAAGTATAAATGATTTACCAGATTATAAAGTGAATGTTGGAGTTGCTCAAAATTATTTTGTGTCTTACAATAATGATTATCAAAGTTTCGGATATACATATGCTAAAGAATTATCTGAAATGATTAAAAACACTAATATTAATCCCCATTATATTGCTTTTTCTTCGGATGCAAGTAGTAATGTATTAGATAATTTGGCAGATGATGCAGATGCTCAATATTATCAAGCGTTTTCAGCGACTGATATGGAAAATGTTTATGATCAAATTGCTAATGATATTACATCAACAATGGCCTTAGATAATGTCCGATTTGAAGAAACCTTACCTGCTAATGTAAAAGTCATTTCTGTAACAGAGGGATTTATGCAAAATGAGCAAGTGATTTCTAGAGAGTTTGGAAACATTGAATATACATTAAATACAGAGAACAATATGTATGAAGCTGCTCCAATTGAATTTAGTGTTGAAGTTGAAATTGAAGAACCAGGAAATTATGTCTTCGGCGACGATGAAGCTTCTTTTGTAACGTATGTAGATACTGAACAAAATCCCCGAAAATTAAGCTTTCCTGAACTTCCTATTGAAGCCAAAGAGCTGTTTAATGAACCACCAATTATTTCTACAGAGTTTGATGAAGATATGATTATTGTTTCAGGTGAAGAATCCGAAGGAAATGAACCGGCAATAACAGTACATGCAAAATTCGATGGTATTAAAGTTGATATCGTAGAAACAGCATATAAAAAGTTAGCAGATGATCAAGAAACAGCAACAGCGGATGATTTTGTTGGGACAAAGGCTTCGTCAAACAATCCAATGGTAACAGATGATGACAGTCCTTTCGAAGATGATTCAGAAGATGATGTTGTTCTTCTAGAAAAAATAGAGGTGACTGAAAATGGATTGTATGCTATTTATGCAAAGAATGCAGTTGGATTAGAAACTGTTGAAGTTATTGAAATTGACTCCTTTGTATTATTACCGGATGTCATTTAGGCAACATATACTTAGAAGTAAACATGAAAGGGCACTTTTAAAGTGCCCTTTCATACATATAGTGAATAGAGGAGTGAGTGCATGAGTAAAGAAAGAAAAAAAGTCTTAATGGATATTATTTCAAGTAAGGAATACAAACCATTAAAGCTAAAAGGATTCAAAATTTTATTAGGACTGGAAAATGAAGAGATTGAAGAACTCGAAGCCTTATTAAAAGAGTTAGTGACAGAAGGTAAGCTTATACTTACCAACAAAAAAAAGTATATTCTTAATGAAGATACAAACTATCTTGTAGGTACCTTTGTATCTCATCAAAAAGGTTTTGGCTTTGTCGAAGTTGAAGATCGGGAAGATGATATATTTATACCGGCAGACTTTACAAAAGATGCCTTCCATGGAGATACAGTGTCGGTTAATATTAAAACAGAAAAATCGGGAGACCGCCGAGAAGAAGGAGAAATCGTTCAAGTATTAAAACGCGGTATTGATACGGTCATTGGAACCTTTCAAAAAAGTCAAAACTTTGGATTTGTTGTACCGGATCATAAAAAATTAAATAAAGACATTTTTATTCAAAATGGAAAAACTAACGGAGCAGTCAATGGCCACAAGGTCGTTGTAAAGATTTTAAATTGGGGTGGTGGAGGTAAAAACCCAGAAGGGGTTATTATATCTATTATAGGACATATCAATGATCCTGAGACAGAAATCAAATCAATTATACTTGCCTATGGTATTCCAGTTGACTTTCCAGAAGAGGTCATGGAAGAAGTCAAGTTGGTTCCGGACAAAATTACCCAAGACATGATTCGCGAAGAAAGCCATCGAGAAGACCTTCGTGGTGAGATGACCGTAACGATTGATGGAAAAGATGCCAAAGACTTAGATGATGCCATTACATTGAAAAAAATATCCAATGGCTTTGAACTTGGTGTTCATATAGCCGATGTTACCCATTACGTTGGTGAAGGAACCGCACTCGATCAAGAAGCATTATCTCGCGGTACTAGTGTTTATCTCGTTGACCGTGTAATTCCTATGCTACCACATCGTTTGTCTAATGGAATATGCTCTTTAAATGCCGGCGAAGACCGCTTTGCTTTAAGTTGTATCATGGAAATTGATATGAAGGGAAAAGTTAGAAAACATCGTGTCGTGGAGTCGATTTTAAATATTAATGAACGTATGAATTATGACGATGTTAAGCAAATACTTGTTGATCATGACGAGGAACTCATGAAACGTTATCATGAGCAAATGGATATGTTTAAAACAATGGAAGACCTTCAGAGTATTTTAAAAGAACGTCGTCGACAGCGGGGATCCATCGAGTTTGATTTCCCAGAAGCAAAGTTTAAGCTTGATGATAAAGGACGAATTATTGATATATATGCCTATGAACGTAGCGTAGCAACAAAAGTCATTGAAGAATTCATGCTACTTGCCAATGAAACCATTGCGGAGGAATTTCATTGGCAAGAAATTCCGTTTTTATATCGTAGTCATGAAGATCCCGATCCTGAAAAAATACGTAATTTGACGGAATTTATTCGAAACTATGGATACAAGCTAAAAGGAAAAGAACTTGAACCTCACCCAAAAGAAATTCAAAAGCTCTTAGTTGAAATAGAAGGTAGTGAACAAGAGACAATTATCAGTCGTTTGGCATTGCGTTCTATGAAGCAAGCAAAATATACCACAACGAGTGATGGACATTTTGGTTTGGCAACAGATTATTATACACACTTTACGTCCCCCATACGTCGCTATCCGGACTTGCAAATTCATCGTATTATCAAAGATGTCATTAACGGACGATTAAATGATCAGCGTTATGAACACTATGAAGACATTATGGACAAGGTAGCCGCGGATACGTCAAGGTTAGAACGGCGTGCAGAAGAAGTTGAACGGGAAGTTGCCAAATTCAAAAAAGCTGAGTATATGGAAGATAAAATCGGGCAAATGTATAGAGGTGTTATCAGTGGCCTAACCAATTGGGGGATTTATGTGGAACTGCCTAATACCATTGAAGGTCTGATTCCAATGAATCGATTAACGGATGATTACTATAACTATGATGAAAAACACATGACCCTCATTGGTGAACGTAACGGAAGAATATTCCGTTTAGGTGAAGCAATAACTGTCGAAGTCCTATCTGTTGATAAACGAATGCGAACTATCGACTTTGGGATTATCTACGAAGATTTCGATGATGAGGAATAGAAAGAGTAAAATGTAGTAATATAACTGTAATATCAGAACACTTGCATTTTATTGGGAGTATGATATAATAAAATGCACGTGTACAAACACGTAAGGATAGATAAGGTGGTGAACGTATTGGCTAAATCAAAAGATGCATATAAGTTAGTTGCACAAAACAAAAAAGCATATCATGACTATTTTGTTGAGGAAAAATTTGAGGCCGGTATTGTTCTAGCAGGAACTGAAGTGAAATCCATGCGACAAGGAAAAGCCTCTATAAAAGAGAGTTATGTTCGTATTCGCAACAGTGAAGTTTACATTCAAGGCATGCATATAACACCTTATGAAAAAGGAAATATCTTTAACAAAGATCCATTACGTGAACGTAAGTTATTGCTTAACCGATATGAGATTAACAAACTTGAAGGTGCTATCGCAACCAAAGGCTATACCTTAATGCCTTTAAAAGTGTATTTAAAAGGTAGCCTAATGAAAGTTGAAATTGGTCTTTGTAAAGGTAAGAAAATCTATGACAAACGTGAAGATATTGCCAAAAAAGATCAACGAAGAGCTGCCGAAAAAGACTTTAAAGTAAAAAATCTTTATTAAATCTTTTGGGTAAAAAGCTTGCCAGTACGGGGGTGTACTGGTTTCGACGGGGATTTTGAAGTTAGGGAAGCCATTCGCAGTTCCGGCGTCTGCGTCATCAAGCTGGAAAAATTTTAAACGCTGAAGATAATAATTTAGCATTCGCAGCCTAAGGGCTGCGCGTCATTTCTAAGTATCTCGCTGCTTAGAGTCTTGGCGCCATTCAGGCGAGGAACTTTTCTAACAAAGCTTTGAGTTAGCAAAAGAAATCATGAAGCTACTAAAGCGATAAGCCTGTTGGACGGCGTATCGTAGAGGGAATGTCAAAAGACCAACTATAATGGAAGAAGCCTAATGGATGGGTTTTCGGACAGGGGTTCGATTCCCCTCACCTCCAGCGCATCAAAAAAGTCATACCTTATGGGTATGACTTTTTTTGATGGAGATAAAAGAATCGGACGTGGCCTGAAAGCAAGGGTGCCAGTGGCACCCTTGCGGTGGGATTTCCCTCATCTGAATTCACTAATTTATACATAAAATGATAAATTAGTTGAACATGGTAGAATATTAGTATATAATAAGTATAAGGAAGGTGGCAGAAAATGATTACTGCAAAAAAACTTAAAGAAATGTATAAACCCGGTACCCCAATTTTCATTGAAGATGTTGAAAGTGATTTTGATTACACTAAAGATACAATTAGAAAATCTATGTCACTTCTTTTTAAAGCAGGAGATATAAGAAGATTTTCTAGAGGTGTATATTATATACCTGAAAAAACCATATTTGGAGATTCTAAATTAAACCCGGACAAAGTTATTGTTGTTAAATATTTAGGACAAGGAAAAAGAGCTTCAGGTGTATATGCAGGTATTACATTACTAAATAAGTTGCGTTTGACCACTCAAGTACCAAATGTAATAGAGGTTGTCACTAATAATGAAACCAATAGAAAACGAGAAATTACTGTCGGAAAACAAAGACTGATATTACGTAAAGCAAGAGTTGAAATAAATAGTGAAAATGCGAGATTAATAGAAGTATTAGAAGCAATAAAGACACTTAAAACAATTCAAAATGATCAAATTGGCAAAATAACATCATACATTAAAGAAAATAATATTAGGAGAAATGAGTTGGATAAAATATTGGTTTCTTATCCAAAAAACGTATATAAGAAATTGGTAGAAAGTGGGATTATAGATGAATTTGCATCTTGATGACAAAATGTTTGATACTATTATAACTCAAATGCAAAATGAGTTATCAATTCATCGTTCAATTATTGTTAAAGATTATTTTGTAACTCTGTTTTTAAAAACATTAAAAGATTATTATCCGCAATATATTTTTAAGGGAGGAACTTCTCTTTCTAAATGTTTTTCTGCCATCAATAGATTCTCTGAAGATATAGATTTATCTTACTATGTTACAGCTCATGAGAATATAACATCTGGAAAAATAAAAAGAGCAAATAAAGGAATAAAAGAAGCTATCAATCATCTTGGTTTCATTTTTAAAAATGAAGAAGAGTTTAAGTCTGGAAGAAAATTTCAAGTATTTGAAGCTGAATTTGCTTTTAAAGAAGAGGATAGTGTGGTTAGAGACCATATTATTATTGAAAATTCTATATTAACAATATCTTTTCCTGTAATTGAAAAAGATATTGAATCAATGATAGGAAGTTATTTGAAAGATATGGATATGAATAACCTAATTGATGATTATGGACTACATGGGTTTAGTGTGAATGTACAGGATATTTCAAGAACCTTTATTGATAAAGTATACGCTATTTGTGATTATTATCTTGAAGACAAGGCGTATGAACATTCGAGACATATATACGATCTTCATATGTTATATAATAAAATTGAAAGTTTAGACGATATTACTGAATTAATCCAAGCTGTACGTGAAGAACGAAAAAATAATATCAAAAGTATTTCAATATTGGAAGAAAAAAACATTAAGAATTTGCTACAAGAAATTATTGACAAGAATTTTTACAAATTGGATTATGAGAATATAACAAAAAAATTAGTATATGATGATACTTCATATAGTCAAGCAATAGAAACATTAAAATTAATAGCAGCGCATGATTGTTATTGAAAGCTCTTTTATATGTGGGTTTTCGGGTTACTCAAGATTATTTACCTATGGCGATTTATTTAAAATGAATGAAGGGGATACACGGCAGTTTTAAATGTACAATAAAAAACTGTAGGTTTTAAACCTACAGTCTATAAACTGCTGTCAAAAGTCTCGCATTTATTATACTAGACAGGAGCCATCTTTCTTTTGATCTTTGGTTTGAGTTTTAAGCATATTGGCTACAATTAAATCGGTCAAACAGGAACCATCATGTAATCTGTCTTTAAGTTGATCTTTTATTTTTATTTGATCATGTAATTGATCTTGAGTACATTCTTCGTTTATAGATTCTATTTGACAAGAACCATCTTGTAATTTATCTCTATCTCGATTACGGTCAGCTGCGGATACTGTTGTTACAGATAATAACATAATACTTAACATCATAATACTTAATAATCTTTTTTTCATTTTAGTTACTCCTTTTTTGAATTTTAACATTTGAAATTAATATTTAGTTACATAATTCATATTTATATAGGCGAAACTATTGACAGCAATAGTATTCTAAATGTTTGCTTAGTGTATCCCGATATTGATGTTCAAACTATTATGGTTACTTTTTCCCACCATTAACTTTACTGGAACCTGTGTTAGTTTTTGGTCCACCTATGTTATCCTCAGTACCTTGGGTGCCGGATGAATTTTGCTTATTATTCATAATCGCATCGTTTATAGGTTCTTGGTTTGTATTTGAACTACCAACGTCTTCGATGGTGGCGTTTCCTTGACCAGAGTCTTCAGAAACAGTGTTTTGAGCCTTAGAATTAGCGTCATTATTGTTGTTTTGTTCTTGGTTGTCATGATCCTCAATATTATTTTGAATTTCTTTAGTATTCTCATTTTGTTCAGTGTTTATATTTTTTTCTTGTCTTTCAAGCTCTATTTGAATCATGATTTCTTTCATACTCATTGTTCTAAGTTCTTCAAAGCTTTCGCTGCTATCATCTATATTTGTACGAATTAAATTATATTTTGCTGGAGAAAGATTATAATTTGCTGCTTCACTTCTTAGTTGAACATTCATATGTTCACTTTGGATGACTGCAGTTTTTTTCATGCTGTTAAGGGCAGATGTTGCACCGTCTCTTGCTAGTTTATCTATGGTGTTACTTAATTTGAGTTTTTTCGTTTCAGAAGTAATTAAAATAACAGTGCTTCCATCGGATAAGATGTACCCTTTTTCAATAGCAGAGTTTACTGTTGTATTAATGGCATCATCAACAGTTTTTCCTTTTAATGAAAGAGAATCGAGTATCGCTGTTCCGTCTTTATTATAGGAAAAAGCTTCAATCACTTTATTAAATACGTTTAGACTTAGTTCAATACTTGGATTGATATCTACACTAACATAGGCAACAGGACTAGTATAAGCAGCGAAAATTCCCAAAGAAAAAACAAATAGCATTAATATCATACTAGCAACAGTTAAACTTCTTTTCATTGTAAAAGGTAATCTTCTTTCTTTTATATGAATTTGTCTGCTTTCTATTAAAAGTCGTTCTGTTTTCATTATTAATTTTGGATCTGCTTTTATTTGGTTCAAGGCTGATTTAAAATGAGTATCCATTTTCACATTCCTCCAATTTTTCTTTTAATAATTCTTTCGCACGATGTAAATGTGAGTAGATGGTATTTTCTTTCATCTTTAAAATTTTAGACATTTCCACAACACTATAACCTTCGTAATAAAATAAATAAATTACATCCTTATACTTCTTTGGTAATAAACGTACGGTTTCAAGTAATTCATAATCCGTTTTTTTCTCTAACGATGGTTGTATGTCATTACGAACTTCTACTTTTTTATACCAATAGCTTTTAAGTGTATCCTTGCAATGATTAATTGATACCCGAATAATCCATGCTTTTTCATGTTCATCATCTTCTATCGAATTGCTATTAAGGAAAAGCTTTAAAAATATTTCTTGAAAGGCATCTTCAGCATCCGATTTATTATGAAGATACATAAAACATATTCTATAAACTGTATCTGCATACTTTGAAAGTATTTCATTTATGTAGAGATCCCGATCTTCCATTGGCTTTTCCTTCCCTTCTACTTATAACACGATTGAGATTATAAAATCCTTGCATTTTTCAAAAATAAAATAAAATAAATTCATATTTATATTGTAACACTAATAAAAATGAATAAATCAATGATTTTAAAAGATTCTACAAAAGTGGTACAATGGAATAAGATACTTATTTTTGGATTAAGTAATGGGAGGTTTTATCATGACAATGAATGAGGTAATTATTGACTTAAAAGAAAGCGAAAATACAGTGCATGTCTATGAAAAGTCTTACGTAGAAGTCGAAGGCTGCATGCTACAGATGATTAAGATAGATAATCAAAAATATATTGTTGTTACCGGACAAGGAAAGCTGTTTGATGATATACAGGGAGACTTACAAGAGGGCTATAAACGATGTCCGCTTACCCATGAGAACCGTTTGGTACTCAACACATACCTTGAGTATACAAATCCCATAGCTCTTGGCAACAAAGGTGCAACCATTGGCTTAGGTGATCGACTAGGTCTGGCATCACCCGGACATATAAGAACCATTGAAGATAAAAAGGTTCACCCGGTATTAGCACAACAGAGTATCAGAGAATTAAGCTTAACGAATAGAAGCTACAAAGATGTTATGGATGCTGCTTGTTTTGCTGTTTTTCAAGAAGGTTACAAGGAAGGATTCGGAGCCGATGGGGATCATCTTAAAGAAGAAGAGGATATCCAGATGTCCATTGACTTAGGTTTTACCATGCTTACACTTGATTGCACGGATAAAATAGATGATACTATTGATGAAGCATCGGAAGCTGACATTGAATCAAAATATATGGCACTTCCTCAAGAAGAAAGAGAAGAAGTCGAAGGTAAGTATTTAAATAAGGAATTTAAATTAACCAACTCAACAATGACATATGATCGTTTAAAGGTCATGAAATATGTACTGATCTATGGGAACGCGATTGAATTCATGAAACATGTCTATGACAAATATATCCAACCCGCTAAACGAGGGGTTGACTTTGAGATCTCTATTGATGAAACCAGTACCCCTACGACGCCTGAATCTCATTATTTCATTGCGAATGAGCTATATAGTAATGGAGTAAAAGTGAATAGTATGGCGCCAAGGTTTATTGGTGAATTTCAAAAAGGCATCGATTATATGGGAGATATCGACCAATTTGAAAAAACATTTAGAATCCATGCAGAAATAGCAGATACCTTTGGCTATAAATTAAGTATCCATTCCGGTAGCGATAAGTTTCATGTGTTTCCAATCGTTGCTAAATATACAAAAGGCAGATTTCATGTTAAAACGGCCGGTACCAATTGGTTAGAAGCCGTTCGAATCATTGCCAAGGAAAATCCGGAATTATATCGCAAGATGCACAAGTATGCCTTAGATCATTTTGGCGAAGCCAAGAAATACTATCACGTGACAACGAATATCGATGCTATTGAAGATATTGATCACTTATCAAATGAAGAATTACCCTCTTATATGAATGACGATAATGCACGACAACTTTTACATATTACCTATGGATTGCTTCTTCAAGCAAAAGACGCAGAGGGTAAGTCCTTGTTTAAAGATGCATTTTTCGAAACATTAGACAAGAATGAAGATAAATATGCACAAGGCTTGATAAAGCACATTGGCAAACATATTGAATTATTAGGAATAAAGTAGCAGAAGAAAAACGCTTTACAATAAAATAACCCAAATTTAAAATACACTTAATTGATTCGTCCTCCATATATCCGTATACTTATACTTTAATAGACGGAAAATATGGAGGCGGTTGATTATGATTAAAGTATTGTTCTTATGCACTGGGAATTCGGCGAGAAGCCAGATGGCAGAAGTATTATTAAATAAGTTTGGGAAGGGTAAGTATGTTGCAAAAAGTGCAGGATCTGCACCCAAGGATGAAGTGGATCCCCACACCATGAAAGTTATTGAACATAGTGGGTATGATGTGACGTCTCTTAAACCTAAAAGTATGGATCAGTTTATTGATGAAGAGTTTGACCTTGTTATTACCTTATGCGACAAAATGAAGGAAGAATGTCCTGTATTTCCAAATAAACCAATTTATGCCCATTGGGGTATGCCGGATCCGGTGGCTTTTGAAGGTAGTGAAGAAGAAAAGAATGCGTATTTCAGCCGAACGTTTCAAGAAATTAGTCATCGAATCCATTTGCTTCTAAATGTCAAAATCGATAAAACAGAACGAGAAGCGATTGAAAAAGAGTTAGGTGAAATTGCATCTACATGGAAATACCTAAGATAAGTAACACATTGACAAACATCGATATGTATGTTAAAGTCATTATATAATTATGTATCATGACATAATAACAAAAGTGAGGTATTGATGATGAAATATAAAGTAGCATTTGTATGTGTACATAACTCGTGTCGAAGTCAGATGGCTGAAGGATGGGCTAAACAATTAGGATCAGAGATTTTTGAAGTATATTCAGCAGGAACTGAAGAATATCCCCAAGTGAAGCCATTAGCAGTAGAAGTTATGGAAGAAGCCGGTATTGATATGAGTGAACATCATCCCAAGTTGTTAACAGATATACCCAGTGAGCTGGACATCTTAATTACGATGGGATGTAATGTCGTATGTCCACATGTTCCAAATAAACACAAGGAAGATTGGGGCTTAGATGATCCGTCCGGTGGACCGATTGAAGACTTTCGTTTAACGCGAGATTTAATCAAAGTGAAAGTAGAAGAATTAATCCAACGTGTGAAAACAGGAGAGATCAAGTTATAAACGCGGATTGACAATAAGAATAATATGATATACAATGATTATACATCACTAGGGGAGCCGCAAGGCTGAGAAAGTGTTAACTGACCCTCAATAACCTGATACGGGTAGTGCCGTCGAAGGGAAGTGCAGTATAATCAGTTAATACTCCTTAGAATTATAAGGAGGTTTTTTTATGTTCCAAAGTTTTTTAGAAGCAGTGTCAAGTGGTGATTTACAAGCCATAATTACATCAACCCTTGGCCAGATCATTATTGTTGTGATTGCATTAGTCTTATTATTATTGGCAGTTGCACTCGGTGGCCATCAAAAGAAAATGTCAGTTAAGGCATTGACCTATTCATCTATTGCGATTGCTATAAGTTTTGTATTGTCGCAATTTAGGCTATTTAGTTTACCTCAAGGTGGATCGATTACTCCATTTTCCATGTTATTTATTATCCTTATTGGATATTTTTTCGGAGTGAAGACCGGCGTACTTGCAGGTGTTGTGTATGGGTTATTACAACTTGCTTTTGGTGGTTGGGTTATGCATCCTATGCAGTTATTATTAGACTATCCGTTAGCTTTTGGAGCCCTTGGATTATCTGGGGTGTTTGCTAATCAAAAACATGGATTAGTTGCAGGTATTTTAGTTGGTTGTACAGGACGATTTATTTTTCATTTTTTAAGTGGAATCATCTTCTTTGCATCCTATGCACCTGAGACATGGAACCCATTTGTTTATTCACTATGGTACAACTTTTCTTACATAGGCGTTGAAGGGGTGATTACAGCAATTATTGTTCTTGTTCCATCCGTTGCTCAAGCACTTCGAAGCGTAAAAAAGAGTGCAATAAATAATATATAGATGTTGATATTCACACATTGTCGCTTAAGCAAAGGCTATAGCGACAATTTTTTTATGGAATAAAAGATATCATGGAAATATGACAAAATGTTAATAAATCTAAAACTTTTTCTCTAACTCGTGCGTCTATATAGTATAGACCAAATAAAAAAGGAGAAAGTATATGTTTGATACACATCGAAAAAGTGTGGAAGCATATCTTGTCGAAAATCAAAAAGCCCACTATCGATATATCTATGGCATGGTAAAGAATCCTGCAGATGCAATGGATATTTTGCAAGATAGTATTGTCAAAGCACTAAAAAAGTGCCGACAACTTGAAGATATTGATAAGGTGAAACCTTGGTTTTACCGAGTGATGACAACGACAACTTATGATTTTATGCGAAAACAAAGGCGACAATTACCCACAGAAGATGAAGCAATTGAACACCAGACCAAGCCCCATTACGACATATATGAGGATTTGGATCTGGATGATGCACTCTCAAAGCTCTCATTTTATGAACAGACTATTCTTCGATTAAAATATTTTGAAGAGATGACGTTTGTACAAATTGCATCGATAATGGATGAAAATGTAAATACGATTAAAACCAAATTGTATAAAACATTAAAGGAACTAAGAATAGCTTTAGATGAGGAGGAGATTAGAAATGAGTTGGATGGATAATGAACGTAAAAAGTATCATGAGGCTGAAATACCAAAAGAGCTGGACTTTAAAGTAAAGCAATCCATAAAGAAAGCAAATCGAGAAGAATTTTTCTCAAAATATAAGCAAATAGGGGTTGTTGCAGCCTTAGGATTAGCTTTTGTTGTAACAATAAACACAAACACTGTTTTAGCACAAAAGATGAGTACGATTCCCTTTATTGGACAAATTGTAGATGTTATTACAGTGACAAGCTATGAAATTGAAGAGGATGGTTACCATGTACAAATTGATGTCCCGCAAATTGTAGAACATTCAACTCAAGTTGGAGCTGAAGAACTAGAAAACAGTGATAAACTGACATTTCAATATCTTAATGAAAAATATCAAGCTGAAAGTCAAGCGTTATATGAACAATTTGTTAAAGACATGAATGTCTTAGAGGAAAATGGTGGTGGGAATATGGGAATTGATAGTGGATATGAAGTCATTGTTGATGATGAAAAATTGCTAGTTATTTCAAGGTATTATGTAAATACTGTTGGTTCATCCTCGACAACAATGCATTATGATACGGTAGATAAGATGAATGATTATGTCCTAACCTTACCCGGGCTATTTAAAGATGATTCTTATGTGGAAATCATCAGTGAGTATATTATTGATGAGATGAAGCGACAGATGGAAGAAGATAAAAATCTTATTTATTGGGTAAAGGAAGATGATTTTGTACGATTTGAAAAGATCAAACCAGATCAAACTTTTTATATTAACCGAGATTATCAGTTGGTCATTTCCTTTGATAAATATGAAATTACTCCGGGATATATGGGGGTTGTTGAATTTATCATACCAAATGAAATCATTGAGCCGATTCTCGTGAATGACTATTATTTTGAAAAATAGAGTATTAAAAGCAAGAAATTAGATGCTTTTTACAGAATCTCGTGGAATATGTTTACATGGAATTTTTACTTGATCAGGTGTCGAGTTTTGAGTGGTAAGCTTTTCAATGAGTACTTTAGCAGACCGTATACCAATTGTTTTTAACTGTAAATCCACGGTACAAAGTGATGGGCGTAAATAGTCTGTTAATCTCAAATTATCAAATCCATGAATAGAGAGGTCATCAGGAATACATAAACTACGATCCTTTGCAGCATTAATTACTCCGATAGCCATCAAGTCATTCATAGCAAAAATAGCCGTCGGTGGAGTGGATAAATCGAGAAGCTCATTGCATAATCGATATCCATCTTCATAGTGCCAGTTACCAATTTTGATATATTCAGGTAAATAATTAATTCCATTTTCAATGAGTGTTGTTTGATAACCCAGTAATCGTTGATGTGAAGGGAATGAATTAATCGGGCCACTAATGATGGCTATCTTTTGATGATTCATTTGAATCAGATAATCAACAGCAAGTTTTGCACCTTGAAAATCGTCATAGTTAACGCTTGAATCTTCCTCAGTTGCATAGGCATAGGCGTAAACGATAGGGATATCTAGTTTTGGAATAAGACGACTTACATCACGTGGATGCACACCGATATATATTAGTCCTGAGATTCTGGACGACAAAAGGTGATTAATATTATTTTCTATAGATGTTTTAAACTCTATAGACGTTTCTAATTGGTCATAGTGGGATGTAGGGGGAGTGTCAATTTTTTGATGTACACGTAAGTTGGTCAAGTGCACGGTGTAACCGAATTCTTCGCAATAGGAACATATACCGTCAATAACATCACTCGAAGAGAAGGCATTGATGTCTTCGACAATGATGCCAATGTTTTGTGTTGAGTTGGTTTTTAACCCTTTTGCAATGTGGTTGGGTATATAGTTTAATTCCTTAATCGCTTGTAAGACTTTTTCTTCCGTTTTTTGAGCAACTTTTCCGTTTTTATTGATTACATTTGAAACAGTGGCAGTAGATACGCCCGCAAGTCGGGCAACATCAATAATTGTATACATAATCATCCATCCTTTTTAAACGTGTAAACTTAGTTTATCATAAAATAAACCAAAAGTATATTGACAAATGTATTTTGCGTGTTAAAATTAATTTAAACGTTTAAATTTTAAGGAGATGGAGTGATGAATGTGAAAAGAGAAGTTCCGATTCAATCAGTAACTGTCAATGATCCATTCTGGTCTAAGTTCCAAAATCTTGTGACCGATGTGGTCATCCCATATCAAGAAAAGATTTTGGGGGATGACATACCGGGTGTAGAGAAGAGTCACGCATTGGCGAATTTTGCAATTGCGGCAGGTCAACAAGAAGGTGAATTTTATGGTATGGTTTTTCAAGACAGTGATGTCGCTAAGTGGCTAGAAGCTGCGGCATACTCACTTGCGATTAAACCGGATGTCAAACTTGAAAAACGTGTCGATGATATCATTGAAACAATTGGTAAGGCCCAAGCAGACGATGGATATTTAAATACATATTTTACAATTAAAGAACCGGAACATCGTTGGCAAAATCTTCAGGAATGTCATGAATTATATTGTGCAGGTCATATGATGGAAGCTGCTGTTGCTTATTATGAAACAAGTGGAAAAGATCGCTTATTAAAGATTATGGAGAAAATGGCAGATCATATCGATGCACGTTTTGGTCCTGATAAAGAGACAGGGGTTCCCGGACATCAAGAAGTTGAAATCGGGCTTATGCGGATGTATTGGGCGACAGGCAAAGAAAAGTATAAAAAGTTAGCTCAGTTTTTTATTGATCAACGTGGTCAGGATCCTGAATACTTTGCAAAGGAAGCTGAAAAGCGGGGGTGGACACATTTTGGTATGAACCCTGTTGACCAAAAATATAGTCAGATTCATGCACCTGTTCGTGAACAAACAACAGCGGAAGGACATAGTGTTCGGGCAGTATATATGTATACAGCAATGGCGAGCTTAGCAGCTGAGTTAGATGATCCAAGTTTAAAAAAGGCTTGTCAAGTTATATGGGAAAACATTACGAATAAAAGAATGTATATAACCGGCGGAATTGGCTCAACCGTTCAAGGTGAAGCTTTTACAATTGATTATGATTTGCCCAATGATACGGTATATGCAGAAACCTGTGCTTCGGTCGGTTTGATTTTCTTCGCACGTAAAATGTTAGATATGGATGTGTCAAACCGGTATGCTGATGTCATGGAATTGGCATTATATAATGGCGTCCTCAGCGGAATGCAACTTGATGGTAAACGCTTCTTTTATGTCAATCCATTAGAAGTCAATCCGGGAATATCTGGTAAACTTCATAATCATGAGCATGTACTGCCGGAAAGACCGGGTTGGTATGCGTGTGCGTGTTGTCCTCCCAATGTTGCACGTTTGCTAACGTCACTTGCAAAATATGCATGGGGAGAAGATGAGCAAACGATATATTCCCATTTATATTTAGGCGGGACAGCCGAGCTTAACAAAGCAGATGTATCCGTTGTATCCAATTATCCTTGGGAGGGAAATATAAAGTACACGGTATCGCCAAAACAAGAAGAATCTTTTGCATTAGCCATTCGGATTCCGGGATGGGTAAAAGAGGTGGATATATCACTTAATGGCGAAAAATTGGGCAAAGATGTCATGAAAAATGGATATATGTATATTCAACGAGTATGGCAAGCAGATGATGTCGTTGATTTAACTATGGAATTACCTATTCGTAAGATTTATGCAAATACGGCCGTACGAGAAGATGCTGGTCAAGTATCTATTATGCGAGGACCAATTGTTTATGCATTTGAAGGCGTGGATAATGGAGAACAGTTACAGGCACTTCGCATTCGCAAAGATGGCAATATTCAAGTAAGTAAAGAGGATAAAAACCTCCTTGAGAACATGCGAGTGCTTGAGGTTGAAGGGCTTAGGGTAAAAACTAGCCAGAAGTTATACTCTGAAACAAGACCAACAAGTGAACCGCTAATGTTAACGGCTATTCCCTACTTTACATGGGGGAATCGCGGATTAAATCAAATGCGTGTTTGGATGTATGAAGAAAGTTAAATAAAAAAGAGAAAAGCTGGATATGTTCGGTTTATACTGAACATATCCAACTTTTTTGTTATTGATGTAAAGAAAAAAAGGTTATTGACATATGCCAATAATAAGCGTACTATAATAAATAGCATATGCTATAAAAAGAAATGAGGTGATATTTTGCCAAGACCAAATAAACGAAGATATATTTGTAAATTGCCAAAGTATGGAACATATGGTCCTATTGGACAAAGAGCACTACGTGATTCGTGCATCCGGATGACTGTTGATGAGTACGAAACGATTCGATTAATCGATTATGAAGGAAATAATCAAGAAGAATGCGCGATGCAAATGGATGTGGCAAGAACGACGGCACAACGTATTTATATGAATGCACGCAATAAGATTGCAACATCGCTTGTTGAAGGAAAATGTATTAAAATTGAAGGCGGACATTATCAATTATGTGATGAAGGACGTAGGCAAAACTTTCATGGACAAGGCTCGTGTCAGCATTGTAGACGACCATGGAAAGAAGAGAAGTTAGAATGAAAATAACAGTTTTAGTTGAAAATACCACGCGAAACCCAGTCTATATACCGGAACATGGTTTTTCCTTATATATTGAGACTAAAAAACATAAGGTTCTATTTGATACAGGTGCCAGTTCTCGCTTTTTACAAAATGCAAAAAAACTAGGTGTAAATCTCCAAGAGGTTGATATTATGATTTTATCTCATGGACATTATGACCATGGTGGTGGATTAAAAGCTTTTTTGGAACTAAATACAAGCGCAAAAATTTACATCAATCAATTAGCGTTTGGAGCGTTTTTCTCTCAAACAGAAAATTCTGATTTCCACTACATTGGATTGGATTTAACAACAAAACATTCTGACCAAATAGTATTTACTGCAGAAGATATAACCATTGATAATGAATTAGAATTATTTATGAAGATTCAACCCAATAAATATTTTCCAAGTATGAATAATCGACTATTCAGAAAGGATGATAATCAATACATATTAGATGTTTTTGGACATGAACAAAGTTTAGTGATTCATGATGGTGATAAGCATCTTCTCATTGCAGGATGTGCCCATACCGGTATTGTCAATATTGTAGAACAGATCAATCAACGTAGCCAATATAAGATTACCCACATTGTAAGTGGCTTTCATATGTATAACCACAAAGAAAATAAAAGTGAAGATCCTAATATGATTGCTCAAGTGGGAGAATTTTTAAAAGAACAGCAAATCGAAGCATATACTGGTCATTGCACCGGTGAAGTTGCTTATGAGCAATTGTCTAAGATTTTGGGAATGCAACTTAATAAACTTTACACAGGTCAAATCATAAAGGTGTGAATGATGGATACTAAAATCAAAGAAATTGAAAAAATTCTACAAGAGCATGAATATAAATTGACCAAACCAAGAATTAAAATGATTGAGCTTTTTTTGGAAACATCAGATCATTTATGTCCAGAAGAAATCTATAATAAGATTAAGCACGACTCCATTAGTTTGCCCACCGTTTATCGTAATATATTAGTCTTTAAGGATCTGGGTATTATTAAGGAGACAAACATTAATAATGAAAATGTATATGAACTTAATGTATTTAGTGAAAAGCGCCTGCATATGCACTTTCATTGTAAACGGTGTGGACAAATTATTGAATATAATAATCGAGAAATTTTTAACCAAATGATAAAGCAACAAGAATATATTGAAGGGCAGTTTGGAGATATCGTTGAAAATTATTCAGTAGTTTTTGACGGAATATGTCATTCATGCCGCCAAGAGGAGGAACACCATGCGAATATTAATACCCGTTGATGAACAAGTAAAGGATACAGATGTCTGTATGTCCTTTGGAAGAGCGCCATACTATTTGATATATAATACAGAAGATTCCACTTATGAATTTATTAAAAACATTGCGGCAGCAAGTCCGGGTGGAGCAGGAATTCAAGCAGCACAAATTGTTGTAGATTCCCAAGCACAAGTCTTATTGACACCACGATGTGGGAAAAATGCGGCTGATATTATTTTGGGTGCAAACATGAAAGTATATAAAACACTCAATCCTTCAGTACAATATAATATTAAAGCTTTTTTGGACGGTCAATTAAATCCATTAACAGAAATACACCCAGGATACCATAATCACGGAGGCAACTAAGATGAAGATTGCAGTTTTAAGCGGCAAAGGTGGCACGGGAAAGACTTTGGTCTCCGTTAATTTGGCTTCTGTTGCAGAGAAAGCAAGCTATGTGGATTGTGATGTTGAAGAACCCAATGGACATCTTTTTTTCAAGCCAATGATCGAACATGTTGAATCCGTAAAAGTGAAAATTCCAAAGATTAATAATGAAAAATGCACAGGATGTCGAAAATGTGTAGACTTTTGTCGATTTAATGCATTGGCATATGTTAATCACTCAGTGAAAGTGTTTGAAGATGTTTGTCATTCTTGTGGGGGCTGTATGCTCGTTTGTCCCGAAAATGCTATAACAGAGAGCGATAAACCGATTGGGAGAATCGAAAGAGGAATTTCAGAAAAGGTTCAAGTGCATACGGGAATTTTGAATATGGGGGAAGCCTC
>DDQW01000074.1:94131-116390 GCA_002342805.1 Clostridiales bacterium UBA2432
CCCCCAGGAAGCGCTTGCATTGTTATGGAAAGTATTAAAGATGCAGATTATTGCGTCTTAGTTGCAGAACCTACCATTTTTGGAACTCAAAACTTAAGCATGGTTCATGAATTGGTAGAGTTGTTTGAAATCCCTTTTGGAGTTGTTTTAAACAAGTGTTTAGATGAAGACAATCCGGCGGAAAGCTATTGTAATGACCACAAGATAAATATTATCGGTAAAATCAATTATAGTCAGGATTTGGCTGTTTTAAGTTCGCGAGGCGAGATTGTATCACGAATTGATCCACAATACCAGACAATCTTTAAATTGATTTTGGAGCACATAGTTGAGGAGGTAGGATATGCAACAACTTCTCGTACTTAGCGGAAAAGGTGGAACAGGAAAAACAACGGTGGCTAGCGCCCTCATTCAACTATCGCAAGCAAAAGCATTTGCAGATTGTGATGTGGATGCGCCGAATTTAGATTTAGTTATGCACCAAACAGTGGAACCGATGACGACAAATTACTTCGGTATGGCGAAGGCTATTGTTGATGAAGATGTTTGTATTGAATGTGGACAATGTCAAAAACAATGTAGATTCGATGCGATTGTACATGATCAACAGAGAGAAACATATTTTATCGATCATAATGCGTGTGAAGGCTGTGGTGTTTGTAAAGTCATATGTCCGGTAGGTGCCATACATTTAGAATCGTGTATTGATGGACAATTGCAATTATACAAAGCTGAGCGTATTTTTTCCACTGCACAGTTAAAAATGGGAAGTGGAACATCAGGGATGTTAGTGACTCAAGTAAAAAAACAAATGATGGAACAAGCAATAAATACGGATTTTGCAATTATTGATGGTTCACCTGGCATTGGATGTCCAGTTATAGCATCGATAAGTGGAGTAGATTATGTCTTAATTGTTGCTGAACCATCCATATCAGGTATAAGTGATATGGAACGTATTATTACTACAGCCTCACGTTTTGGAGTGAAAACGTTTATATGCGTCAATAAATATGATGTTAATACAGAGTATACAGATAAAATTGAAGATTATGCAAAAAGGAAACATTTAGAGTTTGTCGGTCGCATTCCTTATGATACACAGGCAGTGAAGGCAATTAATCAAGGAAATACAATTGTTGATATTGATTGTGCATCAGGTCGTGCGGTCGGTCAGATTTATGAAACGATAAAAAAGAGATTATAATGGAGGACGTTTATGAAAATTGCAGTAGCGAGTGAAAAAAATCAGGTAACACAACATTTTGGACATTGTATTAATTTTAATATTTTTGAAGAAGAGAATGGATGTATCAAAGAAGCAATATCAATTGATAACCCTGGACATCGACCTGGATTTTTGCCGAATTTTTTAAATGATTTAGGTGTTAATGTTATTATTTCCGGTGGAATGGGTGGCGGCGCTGTAGATATTTTCAATGAACATAACATTGAAGTTATTGTTGGGGCAAGCGGAGATGCAAGACAAGCAACAGATGCTTATCTTCGTGGAGATTTAGAATCCACCGGTTCTGTGTGTCATGAACATGAACATGCTGATGAATGTGGCGAATAAAGGGATTGTTAATCTTCGAATAACTTGATTTTAGGTTTCTTAGCGCTTATATAGGAATCAAAGGGTAGGTAATTATAGTTTAGAACAACGACGATGGTATTACCGGATCGATTTGTTATCTTAAATGAAGTCGTTGCACATACGTCATTGCTAAGACGAGAACGATAAGGTTTTGTGACCCAATCCGTGAGTAAGGGGTTTAATAATCGGGTGAAATATTCTTCGTTTTCATGAGAAAACCCTTTCGGATATAAGCCGAATAATTCCTTGTTGCGATTTCCAAAACTGGATTTATTAATAAATGAATCACTAATCTGAACACCTCTATCATCAAGAAAATAACTGCTTTCAATGAAGGCGTAGTTATTTAATAAATCCTTCATCACATGGATGAGGTCTTTCGTGTCAATGTGCTCAAAAATGGATTTCAAATGACTGTTGAAATTTACAATATTAATGAGGACAGATTTGTCATCTTTTTCATATCGGGCATTGGTAATCTCAAGGGCGGACTCATAGTCGAATAAATCAATGACATGGAGTATTTGATTATAATCAAACGCTTGTGTTGGAGAGACGTAATAACCTTGTATCATTTGAGCGCCTGACCGAAGCGCTTTTTCCAAATCAACTTTTGATTCAACACCGGTTGCAATAACTAAAATCCCCATACGATGAGCGATGCTTGTAATGTATTCAACCAGAAGTTTTGTATACTCAGAATATACTAATTTATTCAACATTTGTTGATTCAGTTTTATTATATCGGGATTAAATAACATAATCTTATCGATATTGTTATAATTTTTTCCAATATCATCGATAGAGATATAAAAACCTTTTTCACGATGATATTTAATAAAATGGTGTATAAGCGGTAGGTCATCTTCTTGGATAGAAAGATTATCGATATCAATAACAATACGGTCAGTAGACAGGCCATATTTTTTAGCACAGTCTTCGATGTAGTTTGATTCGATGGCTGGTTTAAAGAAAGAAATATTAATATTAATATGAAGCATGACTTTTGGATTCTGATCAGCAATGGGTTTAAATGTTTCAATCGTCTTGCAGATACATAGCTGGTCTAATTGTTCGGACAAACCTTCTTGATGGGCTGCTGCAAAAAGCTCTCCAGGAGAAATAATCTTCTGGGTCAATGGGTCAATGCCACGAACAAAACTTTCTACACTAAAAGAATATGCATCCATTGGAAGCAAAATGACTTGGAAAAATATTTTTATTGAATGCCTTTGTATTATTTGTCCTATATTAATCATTGCCTGCTATACTCCTGTTTATAATTTGCCTTGTTCATATTGTAGCATTACAAAGTCAAAACATAAAGACATTTATTTTAAAAAATATTTGGAGTATAGTTAAAGGATAAAGGGGGCATATTATGTTAAAAGTTTTTTTGGTTGAAGATGAAAAAATAATGAGAGAAGGGATCAAAGAGAATATTGATTGGACAAAAGAAGGCTTTTTATTTTCAGGAGAAGCTCAAGACGGGGAACTAGCATATCCAATGATCAGAGAGATTCAACCGGATATTGTAATCACTGATATTAAAATGCCGTTTATGGATGGATTAGAGCTCTCAAAGTTAATTAAAAAAAACATGCCATGGATAAAAATTATTATTCTGAGTGGATTTGATGAATTTGAGTTTGCAAAAGAAGCCATTAATATTGGAGTCACAGAATATTTATTAAAACCTATTGACCGTCAAGAATTACTTAAAGCAATTAGGCGTGTTTCGGATATAATTTATGAAGAGAAGGCAAAAGAAGATTATTATAATAAAATCCATGAAGAAACGGCCATTAACCAAGCGCTATTTAAAAAAGAATTTTTCAATAAAATGTTGTCTGGCCAACTAGGGGCAGCAGAAATACTTGAAGAAGGAAAAAAATTAAATATTGATTTAAGCGGACAGTTTTATCAAATACTTCTTTTACACACCGATGGATATTGGATCATTGAACAAAGCCTTCATCAGCAAAATGAATGGGTCATATGTCTGGATCGAGATTTGGAAGGTTATGGCTTTATTATAAAAGCCCTCGACGTTCATCAATTAAAAAAATATAGAGAGGAATTTATAGCAAGTAGTGTCCAAAGTTTGGAGGCACAGAATGTCCGCTACTTTATCGGAATTGGAGATGAAGTCAATCGTTTAAGTCAATTACCTAAGGCCTTTGAAAGTGCAAAGCGGGTGTTTGCATATCGCTATCTTTTAAATGAGAATAAAGTGATGGAGAGTTCTTATCATGAAGAAAATAATGCATACTCTGAGACAATTATTGATATTGACCAATTAAAGCCGGAAGAACTTAATAATCAGAGTATTGAAAAATTTTTAAAAATAGGTTCAGCGGATGAAGTTGATGCATATTTGAAACGGTATTTTGAATGTATAGGGAGTAAAAATTTAAGTTCATTGATGTTTCGACAATATATTGCCATGAATATATACATTTTAGTTGTAACCTTTCTTGATGAATTAGGCTATGATCGAAAAAAAATCGAAAGTGTATGCGAAGAAATAAGTGGTGCCCAAATCAAGATGAAACAATTAGATACTATGAAAGAATATGTAAAAGGATTAATCAAAAATGCTGTTGAACTAAGAGACGCGATTACCACCCAAAAATATACACAAATAATTGAAAAGGCAAAATTATATATTCAGGAAAAATATAATGATGAATTGATCTCTTTAAACTCAGTTGCCAATCATGTCAATATGAGCCCCAGCCATTTTAGCGTTATCTTTAGCAAGGAAACTGAAAAAACCTTTACAGAATATTTGACAGAAGTCCGTATGGATAAGGCAAAGGAATTATTACGGTGTACATCGATGAAAACATCGGATATTTGTTTTGAAGTCGGTTATAAAAATCCACAATACTTTAGCTATATTTTCAAAAAAATAAATCACTATACACCAAGAGATTATAAGCAATTGGGGAGGGAAGACTAAGATGTCTTTATTCGTAAATAAACTTAACGGGTCTTTACAGGATAAACTTCGAATATTCCTTTATGTCATTCTTATTCCCTTAGCCATCCTTATGATGGTTTTGTTTATTTCCATGATTCGTTTTAGTAACCGTTATGATACGATTGTGACCAATATTACCCGAGCAAATGATTATAATCTGTCTTTTAAAGAGTCCATCGATTATACAATGTATCGAATTGTTATTGGTTCAGCAGATTTTGATAGCTTCGATGAGGAAGAGGGAATTCGCGACCCATATGCTTTAATTGAAAATGCAGAAGGAACTTTCATTAATTTACGTGCAATCGCAAGCACTGATAAAAGTGAAAAACGTATAAGTAATGTCATAAAACATCTAAATACTTTGGAAGAGCGCATTGATGAGATCAAGGAAAATGTTGAAAAACCTTTAGAGATCGGGACCTATGAAGAAAATATTTTTAAGTTGGAAACGAATATCTATATTTTAACAGAATTGATTCAAGAACAAATCCAAGAATATATTTATTATGAATCAAGCAGTATGGAAACGGTGCGTCAAAAGATAAATACTGAGATTAATACTACATTAAAGGTGAGTATGATTGCTTTTGTAATTATTTTGGCGATTACCTGGTATGTTTCTCGTCTAATTGCAGAGAGCATATCAAAACCCTTGCATGAACTTAGTGAAACAACAAAACTTGTTGCAGAGGGGGATTTTAAGACAAGAGCATCGCTTAGCACAGGGGATGAAGTGACAACGCTGACCTATAATTTCAATAAAATGATTGAGCAAATTGAAGGGTTAATTAACGATGTCAAGGAAGAGCAAAAAAATCTTCGAGAAACAGAATTAAAACTTCTCCAAGCGCAGATTAACCCACATTTTTTATATAATACACTGGATAATATTATATGGTTGATTGAAGCCAATAAAAAAGAAAATGCCATGAAGATGGTTTCTTTGCTTTCAGAATTTTTTCGAACATCACTTAATAAAGGAAAAGATATTATAACCATTGAACAAGAAGAGGCTCATGTGCGTAGTTACTTACGAATTCAACAATATCGTTATCAAGACATTTTAGAATATACGATATATATTGATTCGGCGATTAAACATGAAAATATTCTGAAGTTAACGCTTCAACCCCTTATAGAAAATGCAATCTATCATGGAATAAAAAACAAACGAGGAAAAGGTATGATCAACGTAAGCGGAAAACGCGATGGTGACCTTGTTGTGCTAGTTATAGAAGACAACGGAAGAGGAATAGAAGAGGAACGTCTCATATACTTAAGAAATCTACTCGTGCATTCTCCTAAAATGTCGGAAATTGATGGTTTTGGAATCTTAAATGTCAACGAACGCATTAAGTTAAAATATGGCAGGAAATACGGAATTCACATAGAAAGTCGATATGGCGAAGGAACAAAAGTCACGGTAAGCTTTCCCATAAAAGGAATCGAATAAAAACTTAAGTAATTCAAATGAAATCGACATATATCTATTGATTTTTAGTAAATAAGGAATAATTGGACTTAAAACATAAATAATACGAATGGTTGGCTGTATTTTTAGACTTAGAAAATGATTAAACTATAGATGCAACAAAAAATAATACAAAGGGATTTTAAGGAGGATTTTATGAAAAAAGTATTGGGATTAGTAGTCATCTTATCAATGATGACAGTCATGTTTGCAGGTTGTGGAGAAAATGATGCAGTTGCAGATACCGGATCGAATGTGGCAACTGAAACATCAGACACAGAAAGTAGTGACGCCGCACAAGAAGATACAACTGAGGCGAATGATACAGAATCCAGTGATGCAGGATCAGATTCACTTGTGGTCGGTTTTTCACAAGTCGGTGCAGAATCAGATTGGAGAACAGCAAACACAGAATCAATGAAAGGGACATTCACAGAAGCCAACGGATATGAGCTTATTTTTAGTGATGCACAGCAAAAACAAGAAAATCAGATTAAAGCCGTGCGTAACTTCATCCAACAAGAAGTTGATTATATTGTGATTGCACCTGTAACAGAAACAGGATGGGATACTGTATTGAATGAAGCATATGAAGCAGGAATTCCTGTTATTATCGTAGACCGTATGATTGATGTATCCGATGATAATTTGTTTGAATGTTGGGTTGGTTCAAACTTTAAACAAGAAGGTTATGATGCTGTGTCTTGGTTAGCAGGATATCTTGAAGAAAACGGTCGAACAGATGAAGAAATTAACATCGTAACCTTACAAGGAACGATTGGTTCATCGGCTCAAATAGGACGTACTGAAGGTGTGGAAGAAAAAATGGCGGATTATCCTAATTGGACTATGTTAGAAAGACAATCCGGAGAATTTACACAATCAAAAGGGCAAGAAGTTATGGAGTCCTTCCTAAAGTCCTATGATGACATTGACGTGGTTATTGCTGAAAATGATAATATGGCATTTGGAGCAATCGATGCAATCAAAGCTGCCGGACGTACTTGCGGACCGGATGGTGAGATTACAATTATCTCCTTTGATGCTGTTCAAGCGGCATTTGCATCTATGATTGACGGTGATATGAATGTATCTGTAGAATGTAATCCACTTCATGGACCACGTGTGGATGAAATTATTCAAAAACTTGAAGCGGGGAGTTCAGTTGATAAACTTCAGTATGTTGAAGAAGGTGTATTTCCAGCAGAAACAGCAGCTGAAATCATGCCGACACGTGCATATTAAGAAATCCGTAGTATGACAAAAGGCATAAGTATGGAATCTTCATCATCCAGGCTTATGCTTTTTTTGTTCAACAAGATTATGGAAAGGATGACATTTTATGGAACAAAAAGGCAATGTTTTACTACAGATGCGTCATATTGATAAACATTTTCCAGGAGTTGTTGCTTTATTAGATGTAGAATTTACCTTGCGACAAGGAGAAATCCATGCACTTATGGGTGAAAATGGTGCAGGAAAATCAACATTAATTAAGGTTTTAACGGGTGTAGAAGAATTTGAAAAGGGAAAAATAACTCTTGAAGGAACAAGAGGGTCCTTTATTAACCGTTCACCTCAGGAAGCCCAAGAAAGAGGCATCAGTACAGTCTATCAAGAAGTAAATTTGTGTGAAAATTTATCGGTAGCCGAAAATATTTTCATAGGACGAGAACCGAAAAAAAACGGGATGATTGATTGGAAGCAAATTAATCGAAAATCAGAAGAATTATTAAATCGTTTAGATATTCATATTGATGTGACAAAAGCCCTTGAAAACTATTCTCTCGCCCTACAACAAATGGTTGCCATTGCAAGAGCGGTGGATATTTCAGCCAAGGTATTGATCCTTGACGAACCAACATCAAGCCTAGATGAATCAGAAGTGGAAAAATTATTTGACCTTATGCGAAAGCTTAAGAACGAGGGGATGGGAATTGTTTTTGTTACCCATTTTTTGGAACAAGTGTATGAAGTTTGTGATCGCATTACCGTTCTTAGAAATGGGGAATTGGTTGGCGAATTTGAAATTGATAAATTACCAAGAGTACAACTTGTTGCTAAAATGATGGGGAAAGATTTTGATGACTTAGCAAAAATCAAACACAATAAAGAAAAAAAAGATGAAAAAGAGGAGCAGCGTATTGTAGAAGCAAAACAAATTGAGCATATTGGAACGATTAAATCTTTTTCTATGAATATTCATTCCCATGAAGTTGTCGGCTTAGCCGGATTATTAGGGTCAGGACGTTCAGAACTTGCACGTGCACTTTACGGCGCAGACAAGCCGGATTCAGGTGTTTTGAAGTTTAATGGACAAGTGATTAAGGTGCATGCGCCTATCGATGCCATGAAAGCAGGAATGGGATATTTGCCGGAGAATAGAAAAGAAGAAGGTATTTTTGCCGATTTATCTGTACGAGAAAATATCATGATTGCCCTTCAAGTAAAAAAAGGTTTGATCAAACTTTATACAAAAAAGGAGCAAGAGGAATTTACGGACCGTTACATCGATGCATTGAAAATCAAAACCGCTGACAGAGAGACCCCAGTGAAGCAGCTAAGTGGTGGAAACCAACAGAAAGTGATTTTAGGCCGCTGGCTATTAACAAATCCGGATTTTCTTATTCTGGATGAACCGACTCGCGGTATTGATGTTGGGACAAAAACGGAGATACAAAAACTTGTGTTAAAACTAGCAAATGATGGTAAAGCAATTATGTTTATTTCTTCTGAGATAGAGGAAATGTTAAGAACGTGTGTAAAAATGATTGTTTTAAGAGATCGGGAAATGGTAGGGACGCTTAACGAGAATGAGTTAAGCCAAGAAAATATTATGGAAATGATAGCAGGAGGTGATGAACGTGAGTAAGACGCTTGGAACACGCGTAAAAAAAATAACGGAAATGAAGTTGTTTCTTCCCATATTATCTTTGTTACTCGTACTAATTATTAATGTCATAAAAACTCCGAATTTCTTTAATATAAGCATTACAAATGGTGTCTTTTACGGGTATATTATTGATATTATCAATCGTTCTTCAGAGCTTGTTATTCTAGCGGTTGGAATGACCTTAGTTGTCGCTGCATCCGGTGGTGCAGATATTTCCGTTGGAGCGGTTAGTGCTGTATCTGGAGCCGTCATTATATTTATCTTAGGTGGAGGAGAGACAAGTACTGATTTTTATCATGCGCCCTATATTTTAGGAATTGTAGCGGCAGTTTTTGTAGGTGGATTATGTGGCGTGTGGAATGGGTTTTTAGTTGCAAAGATGAAAATACAGCCTATGGTTGCCACACTGATTTTGTTTACAGCAGGAAGAGGTATAGCCCAGTTAATTACAGGAGGTCAAATCTTATATTTACGTGTAGATCACTATAAGGGTCTAGGAGGATTTATTCCCGGCGTGCCACTACCGACTCCGGTCTTTGTTGCTATTTTGGTCGTTGTGCTGACGTATTTATTACTGAAAAAAACACCTATCGGATTATATATAGAATCTGTAGGTATAAATGCAAAAGCTTCAAGACTAGTTGGACTTAATCCGGTTTTTATTCAATTTTTAAGTTATGTCTATAGTGGATTATGTGCGGGTATTGCAGGACTAATTATAACGTCCCGTGTATATTCAATTGATGCCAATAATGCAGGGTTAAATATGGAATTAGATGCTATTTTAGCTGTTGCTTTAGGTGGTAATAAATTATCCGGTGGAAAATTTTCGCTTATTGGAAGTGTCATTGGTGCGATTACCATTCAAACCTTAACGACAACTTTATATGCAATGAAAGTATCTGCTGATCAACTTCCGGTCTACAAAGCGATTGTTGTTGTTATTATTGTTGCATTACAATCCTCAGAGCTTAAACGCATGGTGCGAAACATACGCGCTAAATTAGCGACAAATACGACTGATAAGGAGGCGGCATAATGAAACATGTAAAAATCAAAATGAATAACCATACCTTCTTGTTAATAATAACGGTGCTTTTATTTATAGCCATGTATATGAGTGGTATCCTACTCTTTGGTGATAAGAATTTTGGACGTATTCAAGTGTTTTTTAACTTGTTTATTAGTAATGCAGGTCTTATTGTTGTTGCAACAGGCATGACCATGGTTCTTATTACGGCAGGGATTGATATTTCTGTAGGATCTGTTGTTGCAATGACATGTATGCTTCTTGCATGGATGATGGAACATAAAAGCGTCAGTGCAATTAGTGCGCTCATCATTGTGCTTATTGTTGGTACTGCTTTTGGATTTGTTCAAGGCTGGCTTATTTCATATCTTAATTTGCAACCCTTTATTATAACTTTGGCAGGAATGTTTTTTGCTCGAGGAATGACAGCGGTTATTAGCACAGAGATGATTAGTATTAAAAATGAGATGTTCTTAAGCTGGGCCAATGCAAAGTTTTACTTACCCTTTGGAGGATATGAGAATAAACGGGGGGATATTATTTTTCCATATATATATCCAAGTGTTGTTCTTGCAATATTGGTCTTAGTAGCTGCGTTTATTCTTCTAAAGTATACAAAATTTGGACGTTCAATTTATGCAATTGGAGGAAACGAGCAGTCAGCTCTATTGATGGGATTGAACGTTCGGCGTACAAAATTACTCACTTACGTCATTAACGGTTTTTTAGCAGCCTTTGGAGGATTTTTATTTGCATTAAATACATGTGCTGGATTCGTCGAACAAGCCAAGGGATTCGAGATGGAAGCTATAGCATCCGCCGTCATCGGAGGAACACTTTTAACGGGCGGTGTTGGTAACGTTATAGGTAGTCTGTTTGGTGTACTTATTAAGGGTACGATTGAATCGCTAATAAACTTTCAAGGAACATTGTCATCTTGGTGGACTAAAATAACGATTGGTGCATTACTATCCTTTTTTATTATTTTACAAAGTATATTAGCCGCAAGAAAACAACGCAGAAGAGCGGTATAGTCTCTTGACGCTTTCCTTAGTTTATAGTAAGATGACTGAGAAATGTTATCAACAAAGTAGACAATGGAAGGTGACGACATGATACGTATTTTTTCTCGTTTAAGCAATAAGCAACAAGCAATACTCTATATGGTATTTTCCGCCTTGGCTTTTTCCCTAATGGGTGTTTTTGTTAAATTGACTGGAGATATTCCAGTGGTACAAAAAACCCTCATACGTGCAGTGGTTATTGCAAATATTAGTTTTGTTTTGATTAAATTTCATCATATTCCAATTTTTCCAATTCATCAGATTAAGTTATTGACACTACGTTCATTAACAGGAACAATAGCCATTGTGATGAATTATTACGCTCTTGACCATTTGATTTTATCTGATGCAACGGTGCTATTTCGCTTAAATACAATTTTTGTGGTGATATTTAGCTGGATTTTCTTGCAAGAGCATATTTCAAAAAAACAATTTTTAGTGATGATTATTGCATTTATAGGTGTAATTTTTGTTGTCAAACCTGAATTATCCTTTGAATTTGTCCCATATTTAGTAGCGATTTTAGGGGCTGCGGGTGCTGCATTATCCTATACAATGTTAAGAAAATTAGGTGAAGGAACACATCCATCGGTTGTTGTGTTCTTCTTTGCTATGTTTACTTTTGTTTCACTGCTTCCTATTGTTATTGTCAGCTATGAACCAATGACAGATACACAATTGATGTATGCTATTTTGGCAGGAATCTCAGCAGTTGGAGGACAATATGGTGTAACCTTGGCATATAAACATGCGCAGGCAAAAGACGTCTCTCTATATAATTATTTTGGTGTCGTCTTTTCAGCTATATTTGGGTTGATTATATTTGGTTCCCAGCCAGATGCCTTCAGTGTGATCGGATACATTATTATCTTTATGTCCGCGTTGCGAATGAAAAAAATAAATTAACAAAAATAAGACAATCATTAAGGAGAAATTATGGCCTATATAGTCTTTGTGATTTTTAATGTGTTAGTGCCTATATTTATACCTGTTCTGGCGGGTTACTATTTTCATAAGCGATTCACTTTAAATGTAGATACTTTAACTAAAATTCAATTTTATGTTATGATACCGGCTTTTTTATTTATGAATATGTATACAATACAACTAGATGCAAGATTATTTTTTAAAATTGTTATTACTCTGGTATTAGCCTTTATCCTGTTATTTTTAATTGGATTAGCTTTTGCAAAAATCATCGGATACGATGCTAAGCAAAAAAGCGCATTTATTAATGCGTCATGCTTTTATAATAGCGGCAATTTTTGTATACCCCTTATTGCCTTATTGTTTAATAATCCATTTGCATCAGCAATCCAGATTATTATTATGTTTATACAGAATATTTTGTTAAATATTTTTGGGATTTTTAACACGAGTATTGGTCATAAGAGCGGGAAGGAAGCCATTTTAGATATTTTTAAATTGCCGATGATGTATGCAATTTTTCTTGGATTTGGGTTTCAATTATTTAATATTCCAGTCTACCAACCAATACAAGACGGCTTAAGTATAACCGGTCAAGGATTGGTACCGGTAGCCTTAATTACGCTGGGTGCACAACTAGCAGATACTCAATTGCGATTTCGATCCATGCGTGTTTATCTTGCCGGTGGCATCAGATTGATTATTGCACCAATGATTACCGGTGTTTTGTTATGGCTATTTCAAATTGACGGTATTGCAGCTCAGGTTGTATTAATCTGTAGCGGTGCGCCAACGGCAATCAACACTGTCTTATTAGCCATTGAATTTAAAAATGAACCGGAATATGCATCCCAAACGGTTTTCTTTTCAACGGCCTTTAGTGCATTAACGATTCCTATCGTCATTTATTTTGCACAATTGCTGTTTTAAGGTTTTATTGGTCTTTTTATGGAAAGCGCCATTCCAAGTGCGGCAAAAGTGATTATGGCCATAACAGTAAATACAGCAACATAACTGCCAGTAAGGTCATAGGATAATCCAAAAGGAATTGTACCAAAAGCGGAGCCAAGAACGCCAAAGACAGTAGCAGCACCGCGAATACTTCCAAGGTATTTCCTCCCAAAGTATTTGACCCAAATAATGTTTAAGGTTAGATTTTGAATATTTGTTGCTAAGCCGTAAACAAGCATAAAAATAACAGCCATAGCTATGTTATTGACAATAAGCATAAATAACATGTCAAGAGCAACAACAGTTAGAGTTATAGCAACAATATATTTTGAACGAAAACGATCAATAATTAATCCGGAGATTAAAGGCATAAAAAATCCGGGAAGTGATATGAGGCCGATTGCAAAAGCAGCGGCTTCTTCTTTAATTCCCTGTAAATCCATAATTGAGAAGAAGTGGAACATAATTCCCGTTGTAATCATGGGAACAATCATACTGATAATGCCGATAAACCAAAATTCTTTTGTGCGTAGAGTTTCTTTTAGAGTAAAAGATTCACGATCGACTTTTTCCATTTCGTCGAGCAAATCTTGATGGGAACTTACAGGGGCATTATCCGGAAGAAGATGAACGTCTTCTGGATTATTAATCATAAAAAAATAGGATAGGGGTATGAAAATAAGGATAATTGCAATACTCCAAAAGCGCCAAGTTATCTCCCAACCATACGTTTGAATAAAATAGATATTTATAGGTGGAACAATGACATTAGCAAGGATGATACCAAGCGTTGCTAAACTAATGGCGAAAGCTCTTTTTTTATCAAACCACTGGGGAATCAAGGCATTTGGAATAAGCATCATAGAACCTTGCCCTAAATATCTAAGTAAAAAGAAACCGATAAATAACATGGCTACATTGGCTATGAAACTATTAAACAGACATGCAGCGGCTAATGCAAACCCGAGAATAAAGGACATTTTTCGTTGACCTAAAAAGTCGATATGTCGACCAACGAAAAAAAGCAATGAACCCGACAATACAGTTGCAAGTGAATAAATAAATGAAATATATGTACGTGAATAACCAAAGTCTTCTATATAATAGTTAATAAATGTGGAAATAGAAAAACTTTGTCCCGGTGCGGAGAAAAACATACTCACACCTGATATAAAAACAATGACCCAACCATAGTAAAAATAGGGGTTGGTTTTCTTCGCGATTTTATGTGATAACATAATTGCCTCCTTAATATGAACATCTATAATACTTTACCCCTTTTTACCTGAAAAATCAACTGTTTTGATAAAGTAAAGGAAATAGCCATATGTGAATTTGAAATATTGTATACTTGCAGATAAAAACCGAGAAAATCCAGTAAATCCAAATAAATCTAAAGAAAACACGCGAAAAATGAAATTATCTATTGATTATCTTGCAAAAATTGTGTATTATTATACAAAAGGTTGTTAGTTTTAGGAGGATTGGCGAATAAGATGGAATATTTTAAAGGTAAATCACATGAAGAATTAGTAATGTATCAGAATGAACTGAAACAAAAACTAGAGAAGTTTAAAGGAATGGGTTTAAATTTGAATATGGCTAGGGGCAAGCCGTGTAAAGAACAGCTAGATTTGTCAAATGCAATGATTGATGGAAGCATTGATTTTAGTATTAATATTGATTATCGAAATTATGGATTGTTAGATGGAATACCTGAAGCAAAAAAATTGTTTGCTGAAAGTATGAACGTCTTAGAGGAAGAATTAATCATCGGCGGAAATTCAAGCTTAAATTTAATGTATGATACATTAGTGAGAGCCATGTTATTTGGAACGGTCGATAGTATAAAACCATGGTCGCAATATGAAAAAATTAAGTTCATATGTCCGTCTCCTGGATATGATCGACATTTTGGTATATGTGAAGATCTGGGAATTGAGATGATTATGGTTCCGATGACAGATGATGGCCCAGATATGGACCGAGTCGAAGAGCTTGTACAAAGCGATGAAACGATTAAAGGGATTTGGTGTATTCCCAAATACTCCAATCCAACAGGAATTACATATTCAGATGAAGTCGTTGATCGACTGGCTTCTATGAAATGTGCAGCTAATGATTTTCGAATAATGTGGGATAATGCCTATAATATTCATCATTTAAATAATAACGGAGACGAATTAAAAGATTTATTGATTGCGTGTAAAAAAACAAACAATTCGAATCGTGTTTATATGTATAGTTCCACTTCGAAAGTAACTTTTCCGGGGTCAGGAATCGCGGTAATGGCTATGAGTAAGGAAAACGCAGATGATGTTCGTAAGCATATGGGATATCAAACAATTGGTTCGAATAAAATCAATCAGCTGATGCATGTTCGTTTTTTGCCAACAGCGGATGCAATTGAAGCACATATGATGAAGCATGCGGAAATATTAGAACCTAAATTTGACAAAGTTCTTGAAGTACTAGAACGTGAAATAGGTGGATTAAATATTGCAAAGTGGAATAACCCAAATGGCGGATATTTCATTAATCTTGATGTGATGGAAGGTTGCGCAAAAGAAGTTGTAGCCTGCTGTTTAAGTCATGGTGTTACACTGACTCCGGCAGGAGCTACATTCCCATATGGGAAGGACCCTAGGGATACAAATATTCGTATCGCACCTACATTTCCGCCTTTAGAAGAACTTGAACTTGCCATTGAAGTATTGGCAACATGTATTCAATATGTAGCTATACATAAAATATTGGCATAAGAAACAAACTGTGCTTAAATGCGCAGTTTTTTTTGAAAGAAAATACTTTGATAATCAAAACAATTGACAAGTGCTTGTTTTTTAGTTAGAATTTAAAGGAATAATGATAAAGAGGAGACGTGAACTATGATAATAACACCAAAAGTTAGAGGCTTTGTTTGCACAACGGCGCATCCAATTGGCTGTAAAAAAAATGTTGAGGAACAAGCAAATTATGTTCTTGAAAATGGAAAAATAGATGGACCTAAAAATGTACTCATTATTGGGGCATCGACCGGTTATGGATTGGCGTCACGCATTGTTTCAGCACAAGGATGCGGAGCAAATACCTTAGGTGTATTTTATGAAAAAGAAGCCAAGGGCAAACGTACAGCTTCCCCGGGATGGTATAATTCGGCTTTTTTTGAAGAGATGGCCATTGAAAAAGGATTATATGCCAAAAGTATCAATGGAGATGCTTTTTCCAATGAAATTAAAGATGAAGTCATTGAAACCATAAAAAAAGATCTAGGTAAGGTTGATTTAGTGATTTATTCATTGGCAGCACCCAGACGTATTGATCCTGAAACCGGCGAAAAATATATGTCTGTACTTAAACCAATCGGACAACCCTATACAAATAAATCAATTGATATTCATAATAAAACCATTAGTATGGCAACAATTGAACCTGCAAGTGACGAAGAAATTGCAAACACAAGCAAGGTTATGGGTGGAGAAGACTGGAAGCTATGGATAGAAGCCTTAATCAAGAATGATGTACTTGAAAAAAATGCAAAAACAATTTCATATTCATATATAGGTCCTGAAGTAACACGGCCGATTTATCGAGAAGGTACAATTGGTCGAGCAAAACAACACTTAGAGTCGACGGCAATCGAGTTAAATCAATTATTGAAACCTGTTGATGGACAAGCCTGTGTTGTTATCGCCAAAGCACTCGTTACCCAAGCAAGTGCAGCAATTCCGATTGTTCCCTTATATATGGCTGCCTTATACAAAGTCATGAAAAAGAAGGGAACACATGAAGGATGTATTGAACAAATCTATCGTTTGTTCTCAACCAAACTTTATAATAATCAAGCAGAAAATATATACGATGAAAAGAAGCGTATTCGAATCGATGAGTATGAGATGGATGATAGCACGCAAAAGGATACATTTGAACTCTTTGAGCAAGTGGATTCAGACAATATGCAAGAAATGATTGACATTGAAAGCTATCAAGAAGAGTTTTATAAGTTGTTTGGTTTTTCAAGAGATGATATAGATTATGAACAAGATGTTAATACGGAGTTTAAAATTCCGAGTATTGATGAATAATTTTCAGCTTTGTATTGAATTAGTCAGTAAAATATGATATCCTTAATGAGAATAATTATCATTAAGGAGTGATTTGATGCTTAAGACATCTAAAAATTATAAAGTTTATGAAATAGTATTATTAGATATAATCAAAGAGGCGAAAAATACATACACATATATTTTCACTAAACCGGATGGTTTGAATTGGGATGAAGGCGCCCATACACATCTTGCTCTAAACCACTTTGATGAAGAAATGGGTTGGTGGGAAAAGAAAAATGTTCGCCACTTTTCCATTTGTTCCTTAGTGGATGAAGAGACCTTACGAATGACCACGCGATTACCGGACTTGTGTACGGATTTTAAGCAAGAATTAAAAACGGCCCAAAAAGGCGACGTATTCTATCTTTTTAAGGTTGGAAGCCGTTTGACATTACGACGAGAAGAAGGGCCGATTATATTCTTATCTGCCGGCGTCGGTATTGCAACGATACGGCCATTGGTTAGAAAGTTTATTCATCATACAGAGGGAATTGAAAAAGTCATCAGTCTAAATGTTGATTCAAGTAAAGAGTATTTGTTTTTCAATGAGATGGAAGAATATATGAAACAAGAAAGCCGTTTTAAACAAAAATATGTCGAATCAAGAGAAGGCTTTTATAAAGAATTGGATCAACTTTTTGAAGAAGACAAAACATTAGACCAAGGTGTATTTTATATCGTTGGTGGCGATGAATTTATTATACAAGTCCATCGTGTATTGTCTGAAAAGGGTATTCAAATTCAGCAAATGGTTTTTGATAAAAAAGAAGATTTTTATTTGGAAAATTTTAGCTAAATCTATTGACAATACCCCGCAAGGGGTATATGATGTAGTTAGTTGTCTGACAACAGACTGCGGACAACAGAAGTTTTATTCCCCTAAAAAATTCAGGGGTTCGTGATTTGTAATAGCTCAGCAATAGCGGCCCTTGAAGCTCTCTTAAAACGAATTGGAGGTATTGTCATGAAAAAATATGATACATTAAACGCGATTATCGAAAGTGGTGTAGTCGCAGTTGTACGTGCAGAATCAAAAGAACAAGGATTAAATATTATTGAAGCTGTAAAAAAAGGTGGAATTAAAGCCTTAGAGATTACTTTAACAGTTCCAGGAGCTGTTGACATTATTAAAGATTTAGTTGAAGAATATAAAGATGAAGATGTAATTATTGGAGCCGGAACAGTTTTAGATCCTGAATCCGCTCGTGCGTGTATATTAGCAGGCGCAAAATATATCGTTAGCCCATACTTTGATTTAGAAACAGTTAAAATGTGTAATCGTTATGCTGTGCCGATTATGCCGGGAGTAATGACACCAAAAGAAGTGGTGGCAGCCCTTGAAGCCGGTGTAGATATTTGTAAAGTATTTCCAGGTAATGCATTTGGACCTTCAATTATCGGAGCATTCAGAGGCCCGATTCCTCAAGGAAATTACATGCCAACAGGTGGTGTTGATCTTGATAATGCAAAAGATTGGATTCAACAAGGTGCGGTAGCAATTGGTGTTGGTAGCGTTCTTACAAAAGGCGCAAAAACAGGCGACTATGAAGCTGTAACTGAAACTGCAAAGAAATTCGTTCAAGCTGTTAAAGAAGCAAGAAAAGAATTATAATATTGGAGGGTTTTTTAAAATGAAAAAAATTGTTACTTTAGGCGAAATCATGTTAAGATTATCTCCACCAGATAAGCAACGCTTTGTACAAGCACAAAGTTTTGACGTTATATATGGTGGTGGTGAAGCAAACGTTGCAGTTTCTCTAGCCAACTATGGCATGGACGCACGTTTTGTATCAAAGTTACCGAATAATCCGATTGGACAAAGTGCTATTAATCATCTGAGAAATTACGGTGTTAATACAGATTATATTGTTCGTGGTGGTGAACGTGTAGGTATTTATTATCTTGAGCACGGTGCATCTATGCGTGCATCTCAAGTTGTATATGATCGTGCAAATTCATCAATTGCAGAAGCAACCGCAGCTGACTTTGATTTCGATGCGATTTTTGAAGGTGTTGATTGGTTCCATTTTTCCGGAATTACACCGGCGCTGGGTAAAGAAGCTGCAATTTTAACAGAGGAAGCATTAAAAGCTGCAAAACGTAATAATGTTATGGTTTCTGTTGACTTAAACTATCGTAAGAAACTCTGGTCACCGGAAGAAGCAAAAGCATGCATGACAAACCTAATGCAATATGTGGATGTATGTATCGGTAACGAAGAAGATGCGGAAAAAGTTTTAGGCTTTAAGCCGGGAACGACTGATGTTACATCAGGTGAGTTAGAATTAGAAGGATATAAGAGTATTTTCAAGCAAATGAAAGATCAGTTTGGATTTAAGTATGTTGTAACAACACTTAGAGAGAGTCATTCAGCATCCGATAACGGTTGGTCAGCATTGATTTATGATGGGAATGAATTCTACGAATCTAAGCATTACGATATTCGAATTATTGACCGTGTTGGCGGTGGAGATTCCTTTGCAGGTGGATTGATTTATGGTCTTTTATCCAGTGATGACTTTAAATATGCATTAGAATTTGCGGTAGGCGCATCTGCTTTAAAGCACACAATTTTTGGTGATGCAAACTTAGTAACTGTTGATGAAGTTAAAACACTTATTGAAGGTGATGCATCCGGTCGTGTTCAAAGATAAATATTCGATTTGACATTAATAGAAAATACATAGTATAATATCAGGCAGGCTTAATAACTGATATTGGGTCATAAGTCCCAATATCAGTTTTTTAATCGCCGTTTTGTATGATAGAGGAGGACAAGATGGGAATCTATGATAAAGGTATTCTATCTGAAAAAGTTGCTGATGATATTCGTCAAATGATTATGGAGAAGAATCTTTCACCAGGGGATAAATTACCAAATGAGATTGAGATGTCAGAGTTGATCAATGTCAGTCGGTCAACCGTTCGTGAAGCGATAAAAATATTGGTTTCAACGAATGTGCTTGAAGTTAAACGTGGTCGTGGAACTTTTGTAACCAGTAATCCGGGCGTGTCAAATGATCCCTTGGGCCTATATTTTATGGAAGAAGATAATCTTCTCTTGCATTTTTTTGAAATGCGTTTAATTTTAGAACCACAGATGATTCGACTTGCAGCAATTCGAGGAACGGATGAAGACCTTCTTCGCATTGAAAAGGCATATGAAGAGGTCTGTGAAAAAATTAAAACCGGTAAAAATCATACAGGCGCCGATATTCGTTTTCATAATTCGATTGCAGAAGCAACCCATAACCCCATTATGAATCGCATTATTCCGATTATTAATAATGGGATCAAAGGGGGATATGCAAAAACGAAAGATAATCCTGAGATGAGTGAAGTTGTCCTTGCAGATCATAAAAAGATTATGGAGGCCTTGCTTGAACGAGATCCGGACAAAGCATTTCAAGCAATGGAACATCACATTCATTATGGTATGGAACGGTGTAAGCTCCATTACTCATTATAATGTAAAGATAAACCATCTGTTGACAAATAGGTGGTTTTTTTGTATTATAATATTATCAGCACTCTTAGCGAGAGAGTGCTAACGGAAAGGAGAATGCGCTATGAATACTGAAAAAATGACGCAAAAAACATTGGAAAGCATCGAGACGGCACAAAAAATGGCAATAAAATTAAATCATTCACAGATAGATACATTACACTTACACTATGGATTACTTGAAGATTCAAAAGGATTAATCGCCAATGTCTTAAGTTATATGAATATTCCGGTTGACTCTTATCGTGAACAATTGTTGAATACACTTTATAAAGAACCCCAAGTTCAAACAGATCAAAGAGACTTATATGCATCCCGGGAGCTGAATAAAATACTTATTGAAGCTGAAGATATAGCTAAGAACTTAAAAGATGATTATATAAGTGTCGAACATATTTATTTGGCAATGATTGATGTTGCAAAAGGTGTGAATCGAAAAATCATTGCTGAGATGGGGGTTACCAAAGATATTTTTTTAAGTGGCCTAAAAAAAATCAGAGAAAATAAACGTGTCACATCACAAAATCCGGAAAATGAATATAATGCTCTTGAGAAGTTCGGCCGCAATTTAGTAGATATGGCAAGAGATGGCAAGCTCGACCCTGTTATAGGACGCGATGAAGAAATTCGACGGGCGATTCGAATTCTATCGAGACGGACAAAAAATAATCCAGTGCTCATCGGAGAACCGGGAGTAGGAAAAACAGCGGTTGTTGAAGGATTGGCTCAACGTGTACTAGCTGGAGATGTGCCTGAAGGATTAAAGGATAAGATGATTTATGCACTTGATATGGGAGCGCTCATTGCCGGGGCAAAATATCGCGGTGAATTTGAGGAGCGTTTGAAAAGTGTTCTGACAGCGATTCAAGAATCCCAAGGTAAAATCATACTTTTTATTGATGAACTTCATACGATTGTCGGTGCAGGTAAAACAGAAGGCTCTATGGATGCAGGTAATTTATTGAAACCAATGTTAGCACGAGGAGAGTTACGATTAATCGGTGCGACAACCTTGGATGAATACCGTAAGTATATTGAAAAAGATGCTGCCTTAGAACGTCGCTTCCAACCCATAATTGTTAATGAGCCTTCGGTTGAAGCAACAATAGCAATTCTTCGGGGACTAAAAGAACGTTTTGAAATCCATCATGGAGTACGCATCACAGATGGTGCAATAATTGCTTGTGCAAAGCTATCGCATCGCTATATTCCGGATCGATTTTTGCCGGATAAAGCCATTGACTTAATGGACGAAGCCTTAGCAATGCTTCGAACAGATATCGACTCTATGCCTCAAGAAGTGGATGCACTGTCGCGATCTATAATGCAAAAAGAGATTGAAAAAGAGGCTATGTCCAAGGAAACAGATCAAGACTCAGCCCTTAGACGGCAAGAACTTGAACGTGAAATTTCTGAACTTAAAGAAGAGTTTCATATTCTTAAATCAAAATGGGAAGTAGAAAAAGCAGCAATCACTAAGGAAAAAGAAGTTAAAGAACAGATTGAAGAGGTTAAACATCAGATTGAAGAGGCTGAACGCAACTATAATCTTGAAGAATTAGCTCAACTTCGTTATGGAAGGTTGGCAGAACTGAATAAACAGCTTGAAGAAATAGAAGATACACATAAACAGCCTCAAGAAGGGGCATTATTGAAAGAAGAAGTAACAGAATTTGAAATTTCTCAAATTATATCAAAATGGACAGGGATACCTATCACAAAA
>DDQW01000074.1:116505-255986 GCA_002342805.1 Clostridiales bacterium UBA2432
GCGCGTGCCGGACTCAAAGATCCGTCAAAGCCTATTGGATCCTTTATTTTCTTGGGGCCCACAGGTGTCGGAAAAACCGAACTTGCAAAAACACTTGCTGAAGCCATGTTTGATGATGAAGACAATATGGTGCGTATTGATATGAGTGAATATATGGAACGTCATGCAGTTTCACGACTTATTGGTGCCCCGCCGGGATATGTTGGATATGAGCAAGGAGGGCAATTAACAGAAGCGGTTCGCAGAAAACCCTATAGTGTTATTTTGTTTGACGAAATTGAAAAAGCCCATCCGGAAGTGTTTAATGTCTTGCTACAATTACTTGATGATGGACGATTAACGGATAATCAAGGACATGTTGTTGATTTCAAAAATACTCTTGTTATTATGACATCAAATATTGGAAGTAGCATATTACTTGATTATATGAATCAATCGATAAATGACAGTGAAATACCTTCAGAGATTAAAGACCAGATCATGAACCTTATGCATCAAACCTTTAAACCGGAATTATTAAACCGGATTGATGAGATTGTTCTTTTTACACCATTGACAATGGAAGCAATTAAGGGTATTGTAAATTTGATACTTGATCAATTAAGACACCGTCTTGCAGATCGACACATGACCCTTGACGTCACAGAGCATGCTTTGGAAAAAATGGCTCATGATAGCTATAATCCTGTGTTTGGAGCAAGGCCGGTCAAACGATTTGTTCAGTCTGTCATTGAAACACAATTAGGAAAAGCTCTTATTGCAGACCGGTTTAAAGATGGAGATTGTATTGTTATTGACTATTCAGATGATAATTATCAATTTTCGGTAAAGGAGTAATGTATGATTACAATTTATTGTTATCCCAAATGTAGTACATGTAAAAAAACCTTAAAATGGTTAGATGAACATAAGATAGACTATGTTGAAAAAGACATCAACCGAGAAACTCCGGATCAAGAGATGCTAATAGATATTATCAAGCGAAGTAATATGCCCATACGACGTTTTTTTAATACCTCGGGTATGATTTATCGTGAAAGAGGTTTAAAGGACGTCGTTGACTCTCTGTCAATCGAGGAAGCCGCTGATATATTATCCCAAGAAGGTATGTTAATAAAACGTCCTTTGATTGTTCAAGAGGATACTATTATTTTAGGTTATAATGAAAAAGAGTTAATAAAATTATAATATTCTTTATCTAGAGATATGTTATAATATACATACTAAATGAACAAGAGGTGATAAAATGGGACGAAACAGTTTTGGAAAGTTAGTGTTTTTTGGCTCAGTAATCGGGGCGGCAACATGGGTCTACAAGAAATATGATGCAGTTCGTACAATGTATAACAAAGTTTATATGTTTAAAGGCGAACAATTAGTCTATGACCATTTCGATGGTAATGCAATGGCAGCGATGTTTTCAGGCATTGAGATTAATCTAAAAGATGCAGTTTTTGAAGAAGATGAAGTTTACCTGGATATTTATGCCTTATGCAGTGGGATTAAGCTCATTGTACCCTCACATGTAGAAGTTATTTGTGACGGAACGGTAAAGGCTAGTGGTGTTCAAATTAATCAAGATGAATTTGTGGATAAGACAGTACAGTTATACTTGAATTATGATTTAACAGCATCAGGATTAATGGTTACGGATGCGCAACCGGCTCCGAAACAAGACGATATGTCGGAGGTCGAAGATTTCATCGATGAAGTTATCGATGAAACGTTAGAAGAAACATTAGAAGACATACAACCTAGCACATAAAATAGACAAGTAGGTATAATCATGAAGTTTTTAGATCGTTTACAGCGTAAGTTCGGAAAGTTTGCAATTCCGAACTTAATGTTATATATTGTTTTTGCAAATGCTGCGGTATTTATATTAGAGTTATTAGATCCAACACCCTTGAGTTATCTATTAATGCTGATTCCAGACCGCGTATTTGCAGGTGAAGTATGGCGTGTAATCACCTTTATAATGATTCCGCCAACAGATAGTGTAATCTTTATTATTTTTGTTTTGTATTTTTATTATTTAATTGGAAATACCTTAGAGCAGACATGGGGAAGCTTTAAATTTAATGTGTACTATTTTACAGGTGTTGTCATGCTTATTGCCACAAGTTTACTCTTTGGTATTACAGCAAGCTCAACCTATTTGAATATGACCTTATTTTTTGCTTTTGCCCGACTGCATCCGGAATTTCAAGTACGTATATACTTTATTTTACCGGTTAAGATCAAATATTTGGCTTATTTTAGTGCCGGATTATTAGTCTTTCAATTTATTATCGGTGGAGTATCAACCAAGATCAGTGTTCTAGCAGGTGTTACAAACTTCTTTTTATTTTTTGGGAAAGAGATTGTGATGAATCGAAAGACACGTATCAAGAGTCAAGTAAGAAAACAACAGTATGATAAAGGTGTGAGACGACAAAATGAGCATGCGCATCAATGCACCGTTTGCGGAATCACAGAAATCCAAGACCCCACAATGGAGTTTAGGTATTGTTCAAAATGTGATGGATATCATGAATATTGTATGGAACATTTGAATGATCATGACCATATAAAAGAGACCACGCACTAATCAATAAGTGGTAATGATAAAGTATAAAAGATGTCGTTTGTGTCTACAAGGGACATCTTTTGTTGTATGCTGTGAATAATAATTGAATCTCTTAAATCTTTAGGGTGTAAAGGGTGATGACCGGCGTAGGTTAATAAGCGCTGAGACTCTTCTAGATTCGTATGAAGAGAAAGAATGATGGATAAAATCTTTTCACGTGAAGGATGTTTTTGTCCAGAAAAAATCTCATAGGCATACTGCCGTGATATTCCCGAGAGATAGATTAATTTACTTTTAGTCAGATTATACTTGCTTAAAAGGAAAATTAAATAATCAGAGAGTGATGGCCGGTAGAGTTGTTCGGAGTTTTTTTCAATGAAAGTATAAATATTTCTGGTTTCTTTTATTTCTTCAAATAATACTTCAGTATCTTTATCTGTAAGAATTGGTTTTTTTGGATTAGACATAATATATTCCCCTTTTTGAATATTTATTAAAAATAGTATATCATAATAAGAGACAAAGACAAAGAAAGGATAGAGAAAATTGTTAAAAAATCGATTATCAAATTTATTAACACCTATTGTTGATTCTGAAAGTGGACTTGGAGTTGTTATTATCTTTGTAATAATGACAGCCCTAGCATTATTACTAGCAATACTTGTCGACCGCATTGCAATTGCTGTCGTAAATCGAATCGTGAAAAAAATCGTATTTAAAACGCCAACAAAAAAAGATGAAATGCTCTATGAGCGGAAAGTATTTCACTGGATTGCTCATTATATTCCAATCATCATCTTATATTTGTTTAGTTTCTCCTATGAGGATTTAGGAAAAATCATACGTCACATTCTTGTGTTTATTGGTATTAGTATAACCGTTATTGCACTATATAAACTACTTGATGCAATTAATGACATATATAATCTAAAACCTTATGCAAAGGATATGCCAATAAAAGGCCTTCTCCAAGTTATCAAAATTATCGTATTGGTATTTGCCTTAGTTATCGGATTGGTAAACTTTAGCAATAGTGGTTCGGCTTTAGCATTACTATCAAGTATTGGTGGTATGTCAGCTGTACTTATTTTAGTCTTTAGAGATAGTATATTAGGTTTGGTTGCCGGAATACAATTATCAACCAATAATTTGTTAAGCATCGGAGATTGGATTGAAATGCCCCAGTTTAGAGCTAATGGGGAAGTCATTGATGTCTCTCTCACAAAAGTTTCCGTAGCTAACTGGGATAAAACCATTACCCATATACCGGCATACAAGTTTATAGAAGAATCCTTTATTAACTGGGAAGGGATGAGTAAATCAGGGGCGCGGCGAATTTCACGTCAAATTGTTCTTGATGGAGGATGTGTTGGTTTCTTGGAAGCCGACCAAATAGAAAACTTAAAAAAAGTCAGATTATTAAGGACCTATTTAGAAGAAAAAGAGAAAGAAGTTTTAGAACATAACACAAATGTTCAAGATACTCATCCTTTAAATCAAAGAGGCTTAACTAATATCGGAACACTTCGTATATATATTCGCGAGTATTTAAAGATGCATCCTTCAATTAGTAAGGATTTTATTGTTATGGTAAGACAATTAGAGTCAACCGGACAAGGGATTCCTTTGCAAATCTATTGTTTCTGTAATGATATACGTTGGAATAGTTATGAAGAAATACAAGCGAACATTTTTGAACATATTTTTTCAGTGCTTCCATATTTTGGCTTATCTTTATTTCAAGTGCCTAGCGGACAAGATTTTGCTAAGATTCATAAATAAACGCTTGTAACGTGGTGAAGTATATGATAAAATGTTAACAGTGTACGCGCGAGATATACGAATGTTTTCCACAGAGAAACTTTTTCTATTAATGGCGTAAACAAATAAATTCTGATAAATCTGACAAATAGGAGTGATAATAATGGAACGTGTGTATAATTTTTCAGCTGGACCATCAACGTTGCCTGAGGAAGTATTAAAAACCGCAGCGAGCGAATTAGTGAATTATCAAGATGCAGGAATGAGTGTCATGGAGATGAGTCACCGATCAGCAGCGTATAGTAAGATTATTGAAGAAGCGAAACAAGACTTTATTGATTTATTATCAATACCTGATAACTATGAAGTCTTATTTTTACAAGGTGGAGCATCACTTCAATTTGCAATGATTCCTTTAAATATTGGAACAAAAAACAAAAAAGCTCAATTTATTAATACAGGTGCCTGGTCAAAAAAAGCGATTTCAGAAGCCAAAAAATTTATCGACGTTGAAGTGCTAGCTTCATCAGAAGATGATACATTTTCATATATACCGGACTTGAGTAAAATCGATATCGATCCAAATTCAGATTATTTTTATATCACATCGAATAATACAATTTACGGTACGGAATTCACAAGTTTACCGGACACAAAAGGTGTACCCGTAGTCGCAGATATGTCATCAAATATTTTATCAAAACCGATTAATGTTTCAGATTATGGAATAATATTTGCCGGTGCGCAAAAGAATATGGGACCAGCGGGAATGACCGTTGTCATTATACGTAAGGACCTTATTGGAGAGGTTCCGGAAACTGTACCGACAATGTTAAAATACTCAACACATGCGGAAAATGATTCCATGTTTAATACACCACCGACCTATAGTATTTATGTTGCCGGCTTAGTATTTAAATGGTTAAAAGAAAATGGCGGATTAGAAGCAATCGAAAAAATAAATACAGAAAAAGCAGACTTGTTGTATGACTATCTTGATTCCACAGACTTTTATGTGGCGCCGGTAGATAAAGCGAGTCGTTCAAAAATGAATGTAACATTTATCTGTAAAGATGATGCATTAAATGCAGACTTTATTAAAGAAGCGGCAGCCCAAGGCATGGTTAATCTTAAAGGACATCGAAGTGTCGGTGGTATGCGTGCAAGCATATACAATGCGATGCCGGTAGAAGGTGTACAAAAGCTAGTCGATTTTATGAAAGCATTTGAAGCAAAACATTCATAATAAATACAAAAATAGATTGAACACATTGGAGGATAAAATGTTTACAGTTAAAACCTTAAATAAAATTGATGAACAAGGGTTAAATTTATTATCAGATCAATATAAGGTCATTGATGAAAACGCAGATGGAGATTATGACGGTATTGTTTTACGAAGCTTTAAACTTCATGAGTATCCTATGTCAAAACAAGTCGCTGCCATAGCAAGAGCCGGAGCAGGTGTAAACAATGTACCTATTGAAGCATGTTCTGAACAAGGTATTGTTGTCTTTAATACACCGGGAGCTAATGCTAATGCAGTGAAGGAGTTAGCGTTAGCAGGTTTGTTAATGTCGTCAAGAGATGTTCCGGGGGCTATTGATTGGGCCAAAACTTTAAAAGGTCAAACGGATGTAGCGAAAAAAGTCGAAGCAGGAAAAAGTAATTTCGCTGGACCGGAGATTATGGGTAAGACCTTAGGAATTATTGGACTTGGTGCAATTGGTGCTTTGGTTGCAAATGCTGCAATTTCATTAGGAATGGATGTCTACGGTTATGATCCCTTCATCTCAGTGGACGCAGCATGGGGCTTAAAGCGTGTTGTCAATAAAGCAAGCAGCCTTGATGAACTATTAGAAAAATCAGATTATATTAGTGTTCATGTACCTCTAATGGAAGAAACAAAAGGGATGGTCAACACCGATTTAATGTCTAAAATGAAAGACGGTGTACGTATCCTTAACTTTTCAAGAGGTGAATTAGTTGATGATGATGCCATTGAAACAGCCCTAAAATCCGGAAAAGTAAGTCGATATGTTACTGATTTTCCTAATGAACGAACCATTGATATGGAAGGTGTTATTGCCATACCTCATTTAGGTGCATCAACACCGGAGTCTGAGACAAACTGTGCTAAGATGGCAGTTGCACAACTACAAGACTATTTAGATAATGGAAATATCTGTAATTCAGTTAACTATCCAAGCGTTGATTTAGGCATTTGTGGTTCGGCTGCAAGAGTAAGTGTATTACACAAAAATGTACCTAATATGGTCGGTCAAATTACATCGGTCTTAGCAAAGGCTAATTTGAACATAACAGATATGCTTAATAAAAGTAAAAATGGAAATGCATATACCATGTTAGATTTAGAGGCGGCGGTAACAGAGGACGTCTTGTCTGAACTTAAAGCAATTGATGGTGTATTAAAAGTACGTGTCATCAAATAGGAGGACAAAATGGCTACAATTAAACCGTTTAAGGCATTGCGACCGGCAAAAGATTTAGTCCGACAGATTGCTGCATTACCTTATGATGTCTATAATCGTCAAGAAGCCAAGGACCTGGTATCAAAAAATCCACTGTCTTTTCTTCAAATCGACCGTGGTGAGACATTAATTGATGATCAGATTGGTCTATACGACGACCAAGTATATGCAATGGCAAAGACCCGTTTTAATCAAATGATTGATGAAAAGCAATTCATTCAAGATGAAACGGAATCTTTGTATATCTATGAATTGGAACGATTAGGAAAAATTCAACGTGGTATTGTTGGATGTGTATTGGCCAAAGAGTATATATCCGGTACTATTAAAAAACATGAAAATACACGTGAAGTTAAGGAACATGATCGTATACGACATATTGATGCCCTAAAAGCACACACGGGACCGATTTTTTTGACCTACAAGAACACACAAGACATGCAGGAAGCTTTTGAAGATGTGCTTGCTAGGGCTAAGGTGATTTTTGAATTTATCGGTGATGATGAAGTTCGACACAAAGGCTATGTCATTGAACATATGACGGATATAGAAAAGATACAAGATAAAGTTCAAAAAATGAACAGCTTATATATTGCAGATGGCCATCATCGTGCAGCTTCTGCAGCTAAGATTGCAGAAAAATATCATTTTGAAGGTGAATCTGCTCAATTTTTGGCGGTAGCTTTTCCGGATTCTGAATTAGAGATTTTAGATTATAATCGTGTTGTTAAGGATTTAAACAACTTATCTACAGAAGAATTCTTTGAGCGATTAGAAACAAACTTTACCATTCTTTCAAAATCGAAGGAGCCTTTTGCGCCTAGAGATAAAGGGACCTTTGGGATGTATTTTGACCATACATGGTATGGTTTGGTCTTTAATGGTGTTGAACGTCTTGGTGATGATCCGGTTAGAAGTTTAGATGTTGCCATATTGCAAGAGTTTCTATTGGAACCCATTCTAGGGATAGAGGATCCAAGAACGAGTGAACACATTGATTTTGTAGGCGGCATTCGTGGTCTTGCTGAACTTGAAAAACGCGTTCATGAGGATATGGTCATTGCCTTTGCGATGAAGCCAACATCGATTCAGGAACTCATTGATGTATCCGATGCAAATCGGTTGATGCCACCAAAATCCACATGGTTTGAACCTAAGTTACGTAGTGGCTTGTTTATACATCAAATAGTTTAAGGGTTCCAAGGAATTAATTATTTAGCCAAAATACATGATAAATCATAATCTCAGGTTTTATGACCTGAGATTTTCCTTTGGTTAAGATAATGAAAAAATAATAGGATTTTAATAGATAGACCTTAAGAGTATGTTATAATAAACAGAGCATAAAAAGCATATAAATAAAGGAGGAAAAAGAATGAGTCAACAATTTTACAATAAAGATGATGACAATGTTGTCGATATTGATATGAAAGCAATGCGTAAGAAAATCTTTACTTTCGGACCCATTATAATTATTGTACTCGTCATTGCATTTGTTTTGTTAAATAGTATATATATGCTAGAAAACAGAGAGAATGCAGTTGTATTACGCTTTGGACGAGTCAATGAAGTGGTAACCGATCCTGGATTACATTTTAAAGTACCGCTAATGGATCAAGTGGAGAAGGTGGACGTTCGTTCGATCTATAATATGGAGTATGGATTTAGAACCGAATCAGCCGGTACAGAAACAGAAAGTGCACAGTATTCGGATCAACAAGCAGAAGCCACAATTATTGTGGATGGAGCTAATAATAATGCTTCTATTGCCTTAATTGAGTTGATTATTCAGTACCGTGTAAATAATCCGGTGGATTATTTGTTTAAGGTGGATGATCCAGAAGGAACGCTACGTCTTGCCCTTGAAGATGTTATCCGTTCAAGTGTTCAATCATTAACTTTAGATGAAGCAAAGACACAAAAAGAGCTCATCGATGCATCTGTGCTTCCTAAATTACAGCAAAAGATGGTTGAGTATGAGTCCGGTCTTGAAATTATTCTTGTCGGTACACAAAATGTTCAATTTTTGGAAAATGTAGAAGCTGCATATCAGCAGAAAGAAAACGCGAATCAGTACAAAAATGGTAAGCGAGAAGATGCAGAAAAATATAATAATACAGTCATTCCACAAGCGCAAGCAGAAGCTACAAAACTAGTTGAGGATGCATATGCATACCGGGCAGAAGTTGTTGCAAATGCTAATGCGGGTGTAGCTGAATTTAATGCATTATATCGAGAATATATAAATAATCCGGATATCTTAAAAGAGCGTTATTATATTGATTCGATGACGGCTTTTTTAAGTAACAATAAAATTGTTGTTGATGGTACGGCTGAAGGCGATATCTATAAATTTTATAATTTTGATGATGCCGCAATTAAACAGTCGGTGACCAATTAGAAAGGAGGAAAAATATGAAACGTATAGCAGGAATTGTTTTTGCTGTAGTTGTTGTGCTAGGACTATTTGCCTTGGCCAATTCAGTATATATTGTGCGTGAAGATGAAGTAGCTATTGTTAAGACCTTTGGAAAAATTAACAATGTTATTATTGCCGCAGATGATGCAGAGGATGTTAATAATAACTTGAAACGTAATAATTATCCAAATATTCGTGTCATCACGGAAAAAGGCCTGCATTTCAAGCGTCCCTTTATTGATACTGTTGAACGATATTCAGCAAAATATTTAACCTATACTTCCAATACAGAGTTAATAAATACCAATGATGAACGACGTATTGAGATTGAAATGTATGCCCAATATCGAGTTCTTGATCCGGTTGTATATGGATTAGCAGTAGGAAATAAAGTCGAAGCTAATAAACGAATGGACGAATATGTTTATAAAACAGTCATTAACTCAGCCAACACACTAAAGTTTGATGAATTCTTTTATCAAAATACATTATCCGAATTATTGGATTCGAAAAAAGATGCATTAAATGAACAGTTGGTGGCTGAGTATGGATTATTTGTTACCGATATTGGTATTAATCGTAAGAATTTCCCGCAATCAAATGTATCTAACATCGAAGAAAAAATGGCAAAAGAGATTGAAAAAGAATCGGAAAAATTAATTGCTGAAGGTGACAGTGAATATATTAAAGCACAATCAATTACCGATCGTCAACGTGCAGAGATTGTTAGTAAAGCTGTTGAAGATGCTGCTATTATAAAAGCGGATGCGGATGCAGAATCTATTCGTATTTATCAAGAATCCTTACAAAAAGATTTAGAATTTTTCCAATTTATTAAACGTATGGAGATATACGAAAACATTCAAGGTAGCACCATATTCTTAGATAACGACAACGCTATTTTTAATTTTATTGGTGGTTATCCAGCTGGAATGCAACCGGTAGTATCGGATGTAGAAGAATTAGAAACACTTGAATAAGTAGAAAGAAGATGCTTTTAATAATTATTAAAAGCATCTTTTTTAGTTCTTCATTGCTATTTTATAAAATTAGGGATAAAATATATATTAGATAATAATTTAACTTGATTTAACCTAAGGAGGGGCATTATGAAATCATACATAAATTCAGATGAATTATATAGCATAACTGAATCGACCCATCAAAATCCGCATCATTTTTTAGGGATGCATGAATTACCGGACCAAAGTATATATATCAATGCTTATCAACCATATACAAAAAAAATTGAAGTAATTGATTTAGATACAAATGACATATACCCGATGGTGTCGGTTGAAAATACAGGGGTATTTACACTAGAGCTCAAGAAAAAAATCAACTACAAATTCAGATATACCAACTTTGAGAATGTCAGTTGGGAAAATTATGATCCATATTCGTTTGAACCAACGATTTCAGATCTTGATATGTATTTATTCGGCCAAGGGACTCACTATGAGATTTATAATAAACTCGGTGCACATAAAGTTACCGTCAATGGAATTGAAGGTGTCGCTTTTGCTGTTTGGGCTCCAAATGCTTCCCGGGTGAGTGTAATTGGTCATTTTTGCGGCTGGGATGGCAGAATTTATCCCATGCGTTTACTTGGTAACTCAGGGATTTACGAACTTTTTATACCGGGACTCAATACAGAAGAAATATATAAGTTTGAAATAAAATCACGCGATGGTATGATCTTGGAAAAGTCAGATCCATATGCTTCATATGCTGAAATGCGACCGGGAACTGCATCTATTGTATGGGATACGTCTTCCTATGAATGGCAAGATTCCGATTGGCAAAATGAACAAATGAAAAATGACTCGCTGAAAAAACCAATGGCAATATATGAATTGCACTTAGGCTCATGGAAACGAAATGATAGTGAGCATGGGTTTATAAACTATCGAGATTTAGCCCATGATCTTGTGGACTACTTAGAAGAAATGAATTATACCCATATTGAATTGATGCCTGTGTTAGAACACCCATTTGATGGCTCATGGGGATATCAAGTTACTGGATATTATGCGCCAACCTCTCGCTTTGGAACGCCGGATGATTTTATGTACTTTGTCGATTATATGCATCAACATAATATTGGTGTTTTATTAGATTGGGTACCTGCCCATTTCCCTAAAGATGCTCATGGCTTACGACGTTTTGACGGTTCGGCACTTTATGAGCATGATGATGCGCGAAAAGGGGAACATCCACATTGGGGAACCATGATCTTTAACTATGGACGTAGTGAAGTCAAAAACTTTTTAATTGGAAACGCCTTATTTTGGATTGAAAAATATCATATTGACGGTCTTCGTGTTGATGCAGTTGCATCCATGCTTTATTTAGATTATGGAAAAGAAGCAGGTCAGTGGATTCCTAATCCCCATGGAGGACGGGAAAATATTGAAGCAGTTGAGTTTTTTAAGCATATGAATTCAGTGATATATGGTCGTAATCCAGGTGTTGTAATGATTGCGGAAGAATCCACAGCTTGGCCTGGAGTGTCTCGCCCGACTAATATAGGTGGATTAGGATTTGGATTAAAATGGAATATGGGATGGATGAATGACTTTTTACGCTATGCGTCCAAAGATCCAATTCATAAACAATATCATCATAATGATTTAACCTTTAGTTTAGTTTATGCATTTACTGAGAACTTTATACTCGTCTTGTCGCATGATGAAGTTGTTCACGGAAAAGGTTCCATGATTAATAAAATGCCGGGAGATTATTGGCAAAAGTTTGCTAACTTACGATGTTCCTACGGATTTATGTACGGGCACCCAGGTAAAAAGTTATTGTTTATGGGATGTGATTTTGCTCAATTCGATGAGTGGAGTGAAGCAAAAAGTTTAGACTGGAATCTATTAGAATTTGATAAACATCGTGAAATGAAAACATTTGTCTCTGATTTAAATAAAATATATCGTGATGAAAAAGCCCTTTGGGAAGATGACTTTACCAACCGAGGGTTTGAATGGATTAATTGTACAGATGCCTTAGAAAGTATCGTATCTTTTGTTCGAAAAGATGAAAAAGATGAAGAGCATATCATAGTGATTAGTAATTTTACACCGGTTCCTAAATATATGCATCGTATTGGCGTTCCGCGTGCAGGCTCTTATCAAGAAATACTCAATTCAGATCATCAAAAATATGGAGGCAGTGGTGTTCTAAATGAAGGGATTTTGAAGACGCAGTCAATTGCTTGGGACCATAAGCCAAACTGTTTAGATATTAAAGTGCCTCCACTTGGAACGATTTTCTTAAAGTATATTAAGTAAGAAGAATATACATAGAATAAAAAAAGAGCAATTACATCGATATTAATGTAATCGCTCTTTTTTTTATTCTATAGTTGCATTTTTTTCTAAATAGTCTTTGGCAAGTTGGTTGACCGTTTCCATTTGTTCTTTGGCTGGTCCGCCGATAACTTGACGCTTATTAACACAGGTATCTAGAGAAATTGCTTCAAAAACATCTTCAGTAAAGAGTGGAGAGAGTTTTTGATACTCATCAAGTGATAATTCGCTTAGATTGGTGTTATTGTTTACACAATATAAAACCAATTTTCCCAAGACTTCATGGGCATCCCTAAAAGGCAATCCTTTTTTTACAAGATAATCGGCTGCATCTGTGGCGTTTGTAAAACCACCTTCAGCGCCTGAACGCATAACCTCTTTGCGGACAGTCATGGTGTCAAGTAATTTTGTAAAAATAGGTATACACATTTTAAGCGTATCAATTGCGTCAAAAGTCACTTCCTTATCTTCCTGTGTATCTTTGTTATAGGCAAGGGGAAGCCCTTTCATAGTTGTTAGTAAGGACATTAAGTCCCCATAAACACGGCCGGTTTTTCCACGAATCAATTCGGGAATATCCGGGTTTTTTTTCTGTGGCATGATTGAGCTTCCGGTGCTATATGCATCATCTAAATCGATAAATCGAAATTCGTGAGAACACCATAAGATGATTTCTTCTGAAAAACGCGACAGATGCATCATAATCATGGAAAGCGTATACAAGACATCTAATAAGAAATCCCGATCACTAACAGCATCCATACTGTTTAAACAAATCGAGTCAAAACCAAGAAGTTCAGCGGTCATTTGGCGATTCAGCGGATAGGTTGTTGTAGCAAAAGCACCGGCTCCAAGTGGCGATTGATTCATTCGATTATATGTGGTTATCAATCGGTCTCGATCCCGCTTAAACATCTCAAAATACGCCATAAGATGATGACTAAATGTTGTGGGTTGTGCCTTTTGAAGGTGGGTATAACCGGGCATAATGGTTTCGGTATGCTGACCGGATAAGCTTAAAATAGTTGATAATAGGTCAAATACGTCTTGGTCAATGGCCACAATTTCTTTCTTTATGTAAAGGCGCATATCTGTAGCTACTTGATCGTTACGGCTTCGTCCTGTATGCATTTTTTTTGCAACATCACCAATGCGTTGAATAAGTAATGATTCAATATTCATGTGAATATCTTCGGCACTAATATCAAAGGTTACTTCATTTTTTTCGATGGCAATTTCTAAGTCTTTGAGTCCGGATATAATCATGTTGCGTTCATCATTTGTAAGAATATCAGCGGCAGCAAGCATTGTAACATGGGCAATACTACCTTCAATATCTTCTCTATACAGTCGTTGGTCAAAGCGTATTGATGAATTGAAGTCATCAACAATGACATCGGTACTTTTGGAGAAACGTCCTCCCCATAATTTCATAGTGTCACCTCAATTATTTTTTCTCGTTTAATTGTTTCATCATTGCACGAACCTTAAGTGGTAAGCCAAAGAGATTAATAAAGCCTTCAGCATCATGATGATCGTAAAGATCACCCGTTGTAAAGCTGGCAATGTCTTCGTTATACAATGAATATGGACTTGTAGCCCCTGCAGGAATGATATTTCCTTTGTAAAGTTTCAATTTCACTTGACCGGTTACAGTTTTTTGTGTGTCAGTAACGAAAGCTGTTAATGCTTCACGAAGGGGAGTATACCATTCGCCGGAGTAAACAAGTTCAGCAAACTTAATAGCTACTTGGTTTTTATAAGCAATTGTTTGTTTATCTAAACATAGATATTCAAGTTCATTGTGTGCATAGTAGAGAATAGTTCCACCGGGGGTTTCATAGACGCCACGGGATTTCATACCAACAACACGGTTTTCGACAATATCAATGAGTCCGACGCCGTTAGCCCCACCGATTTCATTAAGTTTTTCGATCATGGTAGAAGCCTTCATAGATTCACCATTTAATTTTTTGGGTACCCCTTGTTCAAAATCAATGGTCAGGTAGGTGGGTTCATCCGGAGCTTGTTCAGGTGTAACGCCCATTTGTAATAACTCAGTATAGTTTGGCTCATTTGCAGGGTCTTCCAAATCAAGACCTTCATGGCTTAAGTGCCATAAGTTTCTGTCACGGCTATAGCTATCTTTTTTCTTCATAGGCGCTTCGATATTACGTTCTTCGAGATAAGCTAAAGCATCTTCACGTGATTTAATATCCCAAATTCTCCAAGGTGCAATAATTTTTAATTGTGGTGCAAGTGCTTTTATTGTAAGCTCAAATCGGACTTGGTCGTTACCTTTTCCGGTAGCACCGTGACAAATAGCTTCAGCACCTTCCTCTAGAGCAATTTCAACAAGACGTTTAGCGATAACCGGTCTTGCCATAGACGTTCCTAATAAATACTTTCCTTCATAGACGGCATTTGCCTGTACAGTTGGAACAACGATGTCATCGACAAATTCATCGGTTACATCTTCGATATATAGTTTTGAAGCACCTGTTTTTAGGGCGCGTTCTTCTAAACCTTCAATTTCTTTTCCTTGGCCCACATCAATACATACTGCAATAACTTCATAATCATAGTTTTCTTTTAACCATGGGATAATTACGGTAGTGTCTAATCCTCCGGAATATGCTAATACAACTTTTTTACTCATTATAAATGCCTCCTTATTTCCTTGTTTTGATTAATTATACATTAATATTAATAAATATGCAAATTGTTTTTGCATTTTGGTGACAGAGTCACTTTATCCTTGCTCTAGGAAAGTCTTAATTTAGCTTTCTGCTTTGAAGCATAGCAGAAAGCGTCAAGGAGCTTTCCCGCCGCGAGCAATCCGCGGAGCGGAACGAGGCGTAGCCTCTTTACTCCTTGCTTCGAAAGAGTGTCCCTATTTGAGTCATCTGCCTTGAAACATGTCAGATGACGTCAAGGAAACTCTTTCTACGCGGATAATATCCCTTTGGGATAACGTGACAGAGTCACTTTATCCTAATTATAACACAGGTGAGAATAAACGTGAGATGGATTCTTTGAATTTTATCCAAAATGAACGTTTATCGTAAATTGTTTGGGTTAATTGGCGACAGTAGCGTAAATCTTCATCAAATTCTTTACGTAAACCAATGGATGTTCGTCGCTCGTAGATGAAGGCGTTGGCTTCAAAATTCAGCTTAAAACTACGAATGTCAAAGTTACATGAGCCAACAGATGCAATCGTGTTGTCAGAAACAATCATTTTTGAATGGAGAAAACCACGTTCATATATGAAGATTTTTACACCATAGGGAATCAAGTCTCCACAATACGAGTATGTTGCCCAGTACACAAAAAGATGATCCGGCATTTGAGGAATCATTATACGAACATCAACACCCGAAGCAGCAGCTATTTTTAGGCCTTCTAATATACTGTCATCAGGAATGAAATAAGGCGTCTGAATATATATATATTTTTTTGCCTTATGGATAATCTGAAGGTATCCTTGTTTAATTTGTTGATTAATGTTATCCGGTCCGGAACAAACAATTTGAATGGCTGTCTTTGAATCAGAAACGACGTGTCGTAAATATTTTGCGGTTGTTGCAAGTTTTTCCATGGAAGCGTTACGCCAATCTAGAATGAAACGAAGTTGCAAAGACATCACACTATCTCCGTATAAGCGTAGATGGGTGTCTCGCCAATAGCCGAACCGTTTGCTTTTGCCAACATATTCATTTCCTACATTTAATCCACCAATATAACCAAGTGTTCCATCGATGACAACAATTTTTCGATGGTTACGATAGTTTCCTTTTAAGTTGAAGTATTTAAACTTTGAAGGAAAGAAAAAGGCTAACTGTATTTTACTTGATTGGATCTTTCCAATGAGCTTTGGTGATAATGTTCGTCCTCCTACATGGTCAACGAGCAGACGTACTTCGACACCTTCAGCAGCTTTTTGAATGAGTGCATTAATGAGTTTATTACCGATTTCATCGTTTTTTATGATAAAATAGAGGAGATGAATATGTTCTTGTGCGTTGGCGATATCTTCAAAAAGTTGGTGGAATAAATCAGGACCGTTGTTGAAAATATCAACATGATCATTGGTTGACAAGAGTGCATTGGACATTCGATTATGAAATAATATTAAATCTTTGTATTCAATGGTTTCAGCATTGCCATAATCAAACTGATTTTCTCGAATAGCGTGTTTTTGGTGGTTGAGGGCTTTGTTAAATAGACGTTCTTCCTCTTTAGAATAAGCGAAAATTTTTCGTTTAGAGATGTTTTGAGAGAGAAGGATATAGAAGAAAAAGCCGAAACCCGGGAACAAATTCAAAAAAAATAACCAAGCCAAAGCGGCTGTGGAATTTTTTCGCTCTAAGAGAATAACGATGGTTGATAAAACCAAATTTAATGTAATAAACATTGCATAGTCAAATGTAAATGATTGAATTATATCTATCATATCAATACCTCACCTAATCATCCGTTTTTATATATGTTTTTGAATTATATTGTACCATATTTGTTAGGAATAAACAAAAAAATATCGAAAAATTCTTGCATAAATATTAAATAAAATGTATAATAATAAAAAAGCAAAAAGGAGTATGCCTTATGAATTGGATTACAGATGGAATTACAGCACCCAAAGGATTTAGTGCAACAGGGATTCATTGTGGAATAAAGCGGAAAAATAAAGATTTAACCATGTTATTTTCAGAAAGGCCTTGTTCATATGCAGGTGTTTTTACAAAAAATATTGTTAAAGCTGCTCCTGTAAATTGGAATATGGAGTTGCTAAAACAGAAAAAAGCAATACAGGGTATTATTATCAATAGTGGTAATGCAAACGCTTGTACAGGTCGTAAAGGATATGAAGATACAAAAACGATGGCAAAAGTTTATGGAGACAAGATGGGAATTGATCAAGAATCTGTACTTGTAGCTTCAACAGGTGTGATTGGACAACCTTTACCCATGGATATAATACATCAAGGAATTGATGAAATTGTTAAACACTATGGCAACAGTCGCCAACATGCAACAGCTGCCGCGGAAGGTATTATGACAACGGATACTTTTTTAAAAGAAAAATGCCTTCAAATAAAAGTGGACGGAAAAATAATTACAATCTCCGGTATGGCTAAAGGATCCGGAATGATCCACCCAAATATGGGAACCATGCTTTCCTTTATTACAACCGATGCAAGCATCGACCAAGAGACGCTACAAACCTTGTTAAAAGAAACAATATCCGATACCTATAATATGATTAGTGTTGATGGAGACACCTCTACCAATGACATGGTATTAGTTTTGGCAAATGGTATGGCGTCAAATGCACCCATTCAAAAGGATACAGAGGGTTATGCGATTTTTAGAGAAGCCTTTTATATGCTTAACCAGGAGCTAGCAAAGTTAATCGTTAAAGATGGTGAAGGCGCAACTAAATTTATTGAAGTGACCGTGAAAAATATGCATGATAAAGAAGAAGCACGTAAGATGACTCATGCAGTGATTACTTCAAATTTAGTGAAGACAGCGTTTTTTGGTGAAGATGCGAATTGGGGAAGAATCCTATGTGCATTAGGTTATTCTGGTGCTGAATTTGATCCCAACCTTGTCGATGTCGATTATGTTAGTCCGGCAGGGACAATCAAATTATTAGAGCAAGGACAGCCCATTGGCTTTGATGAAGAATATGCACTAGAGATTTTAAAAGAAAAAGAAATCAAGGTCGTTGTTGATTGTCATCAAGGAGAAGCCGAAGTTACCGGTTGGGGATGCGATTTGAGCTATGAATATGTTAAAATAAATGGAGAGTACAGAACATAATGGAGGTTATTATGGAAAAATTAATTGAAAAAGCAAAGATATTAGTTGAAGCACTTCCCTACATAAAGCAATTTAACGGGAAAATCGTTGTGATTAAATATGGCGGATCGGCCATGGTTGATGACCTTATCAAAGAAACCGTTATCGAAGATATTGTTTTGATGAAATTAGTTGGCTTTAAGCCTGTTATTGTTCATGGTGGAGGCAAAGAAATTTCATCGACATTAACAGCAATGGGCATTGATAGCGAGTTTTTTAATGGATTACGCATCACAACCAAGGAAGCTGTCGATGTTGTTGAAATGGTTTTATCCGGCAAGGTCAATAAAGATGTTGTTCAACTGATTCAAAATCATGATATAAACGCTGTTGGTATTTCAGGAAAAGATGGTAAGACATTAAAAGTTAAGAAAAAATATGTAGAGGGCAAGGATATTGGATTCGTTGGTGAAGTAAGTGCTGTGGATACAACATTAATCTATTCATTAATTGAAAATGATTTTATTCCGGTCATCGCACCAATTGGAACCGATGAAGATGGAGCTACCTATAACATTAATGCAGATTTTGCAGCCAGTGCCATTGCCGGTGCCTTAGACGCTGAAAAATTAATTTTCTTAACGGATGTAGAAGGTGTTCTTCGAGATGTAGATAATAGTCATTCCTTGATTTCAAAAATTAATATTGATGAAGTGGATCATTATATTAACACCAATGTTATCTCTGGTGGAATGATTCCAAAAGTCATGTGCTGTGTCGAAGGAATTGAAAAAGGCGTTAAAAATGTCCATATCTTAGATGGACGTGTTGAGCATAGTCTACTACTCGAGATCTTTACCAAAAACGGTGTCGGAACCATGTTCGGAAAAGATTTATAAGGAGGTTCATCATGGAAGCAAATAAAACATGTATTATGCATACATATAATCAGTTACCCAATATCTTTACTCACGGTGAAGATGTGTATCTCATTGATCAAGAAGGAAATCGTTATTTAGATTTTGTTGCAGGAATTGCAGTCAATGCACTCGGATATAGTCATCAAGGCTTAAAAGATGCCCTTCATCAGCAAGTGGATGAATTCTTGCACTGTTCAAATCTTTACTATAATGATGAGCAATTAAAAGCGGCAAAAAAAATTACAGAAGCGACAAAGATGGATCGTGTCTTCTTTTGTAATTCAGGAACAGAAGCGGTTGAAGCATCCTTAAAGTTAGCTAGAAAATATGCTAAGTTCAAAGGACATAATGAACGTTATGAGATTATAACTATGAAGAATTCCTTTCATGGGCGAACCCTTGGTGCGATTTCTGCAACAGGGCAAACCAAATATCAGGACGGATTAAATCCTTTGCTTCCGGGCATTCAACATGTTACATATAATGATATCGATGCTTTAAAAGAAGCAGTTTCAGATATTACGTGTGGTGTCATGATGGAAGTTATTCAAGGTGAAGGTGGTATTATTCAGGCAGACGCGGCATATATACAAGCAGTACGTGACTTGTGTGATGAAAAAGGACTTGTGTTGATTTTTGATGAAGTACAAACCGGCATCGGACGAACCGGTGAAGTTTGTGCCTACATGCATCATGATGTAAAACCGGATATTATTGCATTAGCGAAAGGCTTAGGTGGTGGTGTACCTGTTGGTGCCATGCTAGCGACCAAAGAAGTGGCACAAGGATTTAAGCCTGGAGATCATGCAGCAACCTTTGGTGGGAATCCATTAGCCATGTCTGCGGTTAATGTCGTCCTTGACCAAGTGATGTCAGATGAATTTATGACCCATATTCAAGAAATGGGCGATTATCTGTCGGAGCAATTGGAACAGTTACAAGCGGACTTTTCATGTATTGAAGAAATACGTGGTTTGGGACTCATGAAGGGAATTGCATTAAATATTCCTCCCATTGATGTGGTTAAAAAAGCCTATGATAAAAAGCTACTTATTGTAGGTGCAGGAAGTAATGTTATAAGATTTGTGCCTCCTTTAGTGGTTCAAAAAGAACATATTGATGCGTGTATCCATATACTAAGAGAGGTGTTGTCATGATTGCACGAATTATGTTAGAAGATGGGACCTTATTTGAAGGAAAAAGTTTTGGCAGTCAAGGAACAATCTATGGAGAAGTCGTTTTTAATACAGGGATGACCGGCTATCAAGAAATCTTAACCGATCCGTCCTATGCAGGACAAATCGTAACAATGACCTATCCATTAGTTGGAAATTATGGTATAAATATTGAAGATTTTGAATCCTCGTCAATAAAGGTGTCCGGATTCATTGTCAAAGAATATAGTATTCATCCAAATCATTGGCAGATGAATACAAGTCTGAATGACTATTTAATAGAAAATCAAATAATGGGCGTCTATGATGTGGATACGCGAATGTTGACAAAACGCATCCGTAATCATGGTGCCATGAAATGTGTTATAACAACGGATGAAACGTTAACGATTGAGGCTTTGCTTGAGGGGTTGGACGCATATACATTTCCAAAAGATATTGTCAAGAAGGTCTCAACCAAGTCTATACTTCAATATGAACCGGAATCAGGCCAAGCATCAAAACATATTGGGGTTATTGACCTTGGAATTAAAAGAGGCATTGTTCGTAATTTACGTCAAAACGGATGTCATGTGACCATATATCCTTCAAATACAAGCCTTGAAGATTTGGATATTGAACAGTTTGATGCAGTCTTATTTTCCAATGGTCCTGGCGATCCCAAGCAGTGTCAAGAAGCAATCGACTTAGCAAAGGATTTAAAAGGGAAATTACCGCTCTTAGGTATTTGTCTTGGCCATCAAATTCTTGCCTTAAGTCTTGGTGGAGATACATACAAGCTCAAATTCGGCCATCGTGGCAGCAATCATCCTGTGATTGACTTACGGTCTCAAAAGGTATATATGACTGCGCAAAACCATGGTTATGCGGTCTCTAGAGAGTCTATTCCAACAGACGTTGAGTTAACGCATATCAACGTGAATGATGATACAGTCGAAGGAATTGTTAGTGAAAAATGGTTTGTTGAATCGGTTCAGTTTCATCCGGAAGAAGGACCGGGCCCAACAGATGCAACGGTAATATTTAAAGAGTGGTTAGACAAAATCGAAAGGAAAAAAGCAGATGCCATTAGATAAATCAATAAAAAAAGTTATGGTTATCGGATCGGGCCCTATCATTATCGGCCAAGCTGCAGAGTTCGATTATGCGGGAACCCAAGCCTGTAAATCATTAAAAGAAGAAGGATTAGAAGTTGTATTAGTCAATAGTAATCCGGCAACGATTATGACCGATGATAATATTGCCGATCACGTATATATTCAACCATTAACGGTGGATAGCTTAGAATACATTATTGCCAAAGAACGTCCGGATGGCTTGCTACCGACATTAGGCGGTCAAACAGGATTAAATATGGCTGTAGAACTTACTGAAGCCGGTGTTTTAGAAAAATATAATGTTAATCTTTTAGGAACCAAGTTAGAAGCCATAAAACAAGCAGAAGACCGTGAGGAGTTTAAAAACCTCATGATTGAAATCGGAGAACCAATTCCCAAAAGCGAAATCGTCAGTACAATTGAAGAGGGATTGGATTTTGCAGAATCTATCGGTTTTCCAATTATTGTTCGCCCGGCATATACCATGGGTGGTCTTGGTGGAGGGATTGCTGATAACCTTGATGAGTTGAAAGAAGTTTTACATACAGGACTCATGCATAGTCGCATTCATCAAGTGCTTTTAGAACAATCCGTTGCGGGATGGAAAGAGATTGAATATGAAGTGATGCGTGATAAAAATGATACCTGCATCATTATTTGTAATATGGAAAACTTTGATCCGGTGGGCATTCATACTGGGGATAGTATTGTTGTCGCACCGTCCCAAACCTTGAGCGATAATGAATATCATATGCTACGTGAGGCCAGTGTAAAGATTATTCGTGCATTAAAAATAGAGGGTGGATGTAATGTACAATTAGCCTTAAATCCTGAGAGCAAAGAATATATTGTCATTGAGGTCAATCCTCGTGTCAGTCGTTCATCGGCCTTGGCCTCAAAGGCAGCCGGTTATCCCATTGCAAAAATAGCTGCAAAAATTGCAGTGGGCTTACATCTTCATGAGATTCCTAACTCAGTGACAAAAAAAACAAAAGCATCCTTTGAACCGGCACTAGATTATGTTGTTACAAAAATACCAAAATGGCCATTTGATAAATTTGATTATGCCAATCGCCGATTAGGAACACAGATGAAAGCAACCGGAGAAGTTATGGCAATTGACCGAACCTTTGAAAGTTCTCTTCTCAAAGCAGTTGTTTCATTAGAAGGTAAGGAAACGGGATTACGTAAAGAATATATGTCCACGTGGCCAAAGGAAATGATTGAGAAAAATCTTGTGGAAGTAGATGATGAGCGAATTTTCGTGGTTGCAGAAGCACTTCGTCGTGGTTTTGGGGTTGACTATGTTCATCAATTGACAAAAATTGACCCATGGTTTTTAGAAAAAATAATGAATATTATTCGTACGGAGCAAAAATTAGCCAATGAACCCATGACAGGGGAATTACTTCAAACAGCAGAGAAAATGGGCTTTACAGATACGGAAATTATTGCTTTATCGGGCAATGAATATGAAATCGTGGATGCCATTCGTCGAGCGCATGGTATGTATCCGGTGTATAAAATGGTGGATACCTGTGCAGCAGAATTTGAATCATCGACGCCTTATTACTATTCAACCTATGAACAAGAAGAAGAAAATATTATTAGTCGTGGAGAAAAGATTATCGTTATCGGGTCCGGTCCCATTCGTATCGGTCAAGGAATTGAATTTGATTATTGTTCGGTACATGCTGTATGGGCAATTCAAGAGTTAGGGTATGAATCCATCATTATTAATAATAATCCGGAAACCGTGAGTACGGATTTTGACACATCGGATAAACTCTATTTTGAGCCATTATTTATTGAAGATGTCTATAATGTCGTACGAAAAGAAATGCCAAAAGGCGTTATTGTCCAGTTTGGTGGACAAACTGCAATTAATCTAGCGCCTAAACTTGTGAGTCGAGGAGTTCAGGTTTTAGGAACATCTGTCGAAGCGATAGATGTAGCAGAAAACCGTAAACGTTTTGAGCGTTTATTAAGAGAATTGAATATTCCTCAACCCAAAGGTACAGCTGTAACCTCTATTGAGGAAGCATTAGACGCTGCACACGATATATCTTATCCGGTCCTTGTTCGACCGTCTTATGTAATTGGTGGTCGCGCCATGATGATTGTATATAATGATGAAGAGTTATCCGGATATGTTCAAGAAGCAACCGAATTGTCCAGTGAGCATCCCATATTAATCGATGAATATATTGAAGGTCAAGAAGTTGAAGTGGATGCGATTTGCGACCGTGAAGATATTTTAATACCGGGAATTATGGAACATATTGAACGAACCGGTGTCCATTCCGGTGATAGTTTCTGTGTTTATCCACCACAAACCCTAGAAGATAGTGTTATTGATACAATTATTGAATACACAAAAAAAATCTCGATTGCTCTTCAAGTGAGTGGCCTTGTTAATATTCAATTCGTTGTTAGAGATCATAAGGTCTATATTATTGAAGTAAATCCGAGGGCATCTCGTACGGTACCGATTCTGAGTAAAGTAACCAAGATACCTATGGTTCAAATTGCTATGGAAGTTATTTTAGGCAAACGTCTTCAGGATTTAAAGTATGGTGTTGGCTTATTACCGAGTTCCAACCTAATTGCTGTAAAAGCACCTGTTTTTTCTTTTGTCAAGTTACATGATGTTGATGCAGCATTAACGCCGGAAATGAAGTCAACGGGTGAAGTGCTCGGAATTGATTCTAATTATGAAAAAGCCTTGCTTAAAGCTTTTTTAGGTGCTGGATTTGCTTTCCCCAAACAAGGAAATGTGCTCATCTCAGTTGCAGACAAGGCAAAAGATGAAGTGCTAAAATATGCCAAGACCTTTCAAGAACTGGGCTTTGGCTTAATGGCAACAGCAGGAACGGCTCAGTTTTTAGAATCAAAAGGTATGGAAGCAAAAAAAGTAGATGGGGACGATTTGCTTGGTGTACAAGAACAAATGAAGAATAAAACCATTACCATGATGATTAATATACCGACCAAAGGAAAAGATGTACGTCGAGCTGGATTTAAGCTCAGAAGTTTAGCAGAGCATTTAAATATTCCGAACTTTACGTGTTTAGATACGGTAGATGCTTATATCAAAGCTTTAAAAACACAGAGAAGTCAAGAATACATTGACTATGATACTATTGATTATTATATGTGATTCATAAAGGAGCTATTGAATTCTTCAATTAATGGTGTTATAATTTTTAGAAGTTAATAGGATAAAGCGAATAGGACGAAAGGACATAAACATGTATAAAATTCTAGAAAAAGAGATTTTAAATGATGCCGTTCAAAAAATGGTCATCGAAGCTCCATTTGTTGCAAGAAAGTGCGAACCGGGGCAGTTTATTATATTACGCGTTGCTGAAAATGGCGAGCGAATTCCACTTACGATTATGGACTATGATCGTGAAAAGCAGTCAGTTTCAATTGTATACCAAGTTCTTGGCTATACAACTCAGTTGCTTGCTGAAAAAGAAGTGGGAGATACGCTTTTAGACTTTGTTGGGCCTCTTGGTAAAGCGGCGCCGATTAAAAATCATAAACGTGTATTAGGAATTGGTGGTGGCGTAGGAAGTGCACCCTTATATCCACAGTTAAAAAAATTAGCTTCTATGGGCACAGAAGTTGATGTTATCCTTGGAGGACGTGACAAAGATTTAGTCATTCTCAAAGATGAATTTAAGGATATTTGTAAAAATGTATATTATGCAACGAATGATGGATCATTAGGTCATCAAGGTTTTGTAACAGATGTACTCAAACAATTATTAGATCAAGGCGAAGAATACGATGAAGTCATTGCTATTGGGCCACTGATTATGATGAAAGCAGTTGTGGATATTACAAAACCTTTGAATATACCAACAGGTGTATCTTTGAACCCTGTTATGATTGACGGCACCGGAATGTGTGGTGGATGTCGAGTAACTGTTGGCGGTGAGACAAAGTTTGCATGTGTTGACGGACCGGATTTTGATGGTTTACTTGTTGATTTTGACCAAGCTATGGATCGTCAAGCGCATTTTGTGGAAGAAGAAAAGCATGCATGTCGATTGGATGGTGCGAATAATGGCTAATATGAGAATGACAAAAATACCTATGGCAGAGCAAGACCCATTGGTTCGGAATAAAAATTTTTTAGAAGTTGCATTAGGATATACGTTAGAAGAAGCAATAGATGAAGCTAATCGTTGTATTGAATGTAAGCACCAACCGTGTAAAAAGGGGTGTCCCGTTAACATAAAGATTCCTGAATTTATTAAAGAAGTCAAAGACGGCAATATAAAAGCAGCCTATGACATCATCACAGAAGATAACGGACTTCCTGCAATCTGTGGACGTGTTTGTCCACAAGAAAGTCAATGTGAAAGTGTTTGTGTCCGTGGAATCAAAGGCGAACCTGTAGGCATCGGACGGCTTGAGCGATTTGTAGCTGACTGGGTTATGGCCAATGAAAAACAGGAACCACCCCATATTAAACCTAATGGTAAAAAAGTAGCTATTGTTGGTAGTGGACCGGCAAGTTTATCCTGTGCGTCGGATTTATCACGATTAGGATTTGAAGTTGTCATCTTTGAAGCGCTTCATGAATTGGGTGGCGTATTAATGTATGGAATCCCCGAGTTTCGATTACCCAAGGATTTAGTTAAGCGTGAGATTGATTTGGTTCTAGATCTAGGCGTTCATGTCGAAAAAAATGTTGTCATTGGTAAGTCATTAGATATCGATGATTTATTTGATGATGGATATGATGCCGTCTTTATCGGAAGTGGGGCCGGATTACCTAAGTTTTTAAATATTCCGGGCGAAAATTTGAATGGAGTTTATTCATCGAATGAATTCCTAACACGTGTCAACCTGATGAAAGCTTATGATTTCCCCAATAACCACACACCGGTTAAAATGGGCGATAGAGCCATTATTGTTGGCGGTGGTAACGTGGCAATGGATGCCGCAAGAACAGCCCAACGATTAGGTGCAAAAGAAGTTCACGTGGTATATCGACGTGGCATGGAAGAGTTACCGGCAAGAAAAGAAGAAGTTCATCATGCGATTGAAGAAGGTATTATTTTTGATTTGTTAAATAATCCACTTGAGATTATTGGTGAAGATGCAAAAGTAACCGGTATGAAGGTCATTCAAATGGAGCTTGGCGAACCGGATGCATCTGGTCGACGACGTCCTGTTGAGATTCCGGGAAGTGAAAAAATCATTGATGCAGATACAGTAATCATTGCAATTGGACAAACACCCAATCCCCTATTAACAGATGCAACCCCAAACCTAGAATTAAACAAATGGAATTGTTTGCAAGTAGATGAAGAAACAATGGAAACAACGGTTGCCAATGTTTATGCGGGTGGAGATGCAGTCACCGGAGCGGCAACGGTAATCTTAGCAATGGGAGCCGGAAAAAAAGCGGCAAAAGCGATTTATAATAAACTGATTTTAGATAAGAAATAAATGTATCAAAAAAACTGTGCTTAACATATAAAGTGTTAAGCACAGTTTTTTTATGATCATTTACCCGGACACTAAGAATTAAAGAAAAGTTGAATGATATGAGGAACAAAAATAATCAAACCAATAATTACTGCTGTGATAGCACTTATTAAAACACCGCCGGCACAAATATCTTTAACAACTTTGACAACATCGTGGTGGTTTGGTTCAAGCCAATCAAGGGTTTTTTCAATGGCTGTATTAAAGATTTCAGATATGATAACTAAAGCAGACACCAAATGTAAAAACAACCATTCTAAAATGCTGATATCTAAATAAAAACTTAGGATGACCATAAATAAATAAACAATTAAGTGAATTCGAAAGTTACGTTCTGATTTAAACGTGAAAATAATACCATCTAATGCATGACGCATGCTTTTTTTAAACATGTAATAGCCCTCTCATAGTTAAGTGTGCATTTTTATAGTGGTTAAGTACTATTGTCAAGTGAAGTGTTTTCATGAATAATAGTAAGTGCATTATTGATTGTGATGATCATTCATTGATGCTAATTCTTCAAGCCATAGTGTTGCAACTGCATCGCTAGGCATTCTTAAATCTCCACGTGGAGACAAACAAATGGAACCGACTTTAGGACCATCAGGTAATGCACTACGTTTAAACTGTTGTGCAAAAAAACGACGATAGAATATAGTGAGCCATTTGTATATTAAATCTGCAGTATATTTCCCTTTAAATGCATAATTAGCCAGATACATAATTTTTGACGGTGCATATCCAAAACGCATCATGTAGTACAAAAAGAAATCATGAAGTTCATAAGGCCCGACAACTTCTTCGGTCTTTTGGGATATTAATCCGTTTGAAGAAGGAGGAAGTAATTCCGGTGATACGGGGGTATTTAATATGTCGCAAAGAATAAGTTTCGCCTCTCGGGTTTCTTCATGTAGAGACACCCATTCTACGAGGTAGCGAACGAGAGTTTTAGGGATGGATACATTCACACCATACATGGACATATGGTCGCCATTGTATGTAGCCCACCCAAGGGCTAATTCAGAGAGGTCACCGGTACCGATGACAAGTCCTTTGTGTTCATTTGCCAAATCCATTAAAATTTGAGTTCGCTCACGTGCTTGTGAATTTTCATAAGTCACATCTTGAACATTTATGTCATGGTTTATATCTTTAAAGTGTTGAACAACCGCATCAGAAATAGGCACTTCAAGTATTGTAATATGAAGGGCTTTCATTAATTCAATGGCATTTTTATAGGTTCTGCCGGTGGTTCCGAATCCCGGCATTGTTACACCAATAATATCTTTTCGTTTTCGGTTTAAGAGGTCAAATGTTTTAACGGTGACTAACAAAGCTAGAGTTGAGTCTAAGCCTCCGGAGATACCGATGATTGCTTTAGGTTCACCGATATGGTTGAGACGTTTAGCTAAGCCGTGGGTTTGAATATTGAAAATTTCTTCACATCGAACGGTGCGATCGTGGCTATCCGAAGGAACAAAAGGGTGTATTTGAACTGTGTGATTGAGTTCTCTATGAACGTTGGCTTGATGAATGGTTATTATCCGACAAGTTTGAGAACTGCCTATTGTTTTTTTACATTCGCGGTAGGTGTTTGAATGCAATCGGTCATATCGCAAATGGTCTAAATCAATGTCATGATATATGAATTGATTTTCAAGTTGAAAGCGTTTATTCTCAGAAAGGACTCTTCCGTTTTCTGCAATAAGAGCATGTCCGCCATACACAACATCTGTTGTTGATTCCCCATAACCGCAAGATGAATATACATAGGAACAAAAATGTCGAGCAGATTGTGTTTTCACTAATTCTCTGCGATATTCGTGTTTTCCGATAAGCTCGTTACTTGCAGAGAGATTACCGATGACAAGTGCACCGGCTAAGGTCGTATATGTAGATGGTGGAACAGGTGCCCACAAATCTTCGCAAATTTCTATTGCAAAAGTAAGGTAAGGTGCTTCCTTACTCTTAAAAACAAGATCGGTTCCAATAGGCACCCTTTGTTTATTATAGGTAATCGAATCAATCGTTAATTGATCGGCACGTCCAAACCAACGACTTTCATAAAACTCATTATATGTAGGAAGATAGGTTTTAGGAACGATACCTAGGAGTTCACCTTCATAAATAACTGCAGCGACATTATATACAGACTCATTAATGAACATAGGTAAGCCGACAACAAGAATTGTACGTCGATCTAAAGAATATCTTACGAGTTCATCTAATCCCCTTTTTGCAGCATCTAATACAGGGGCTTGATGCAATAAGTCCCCTAGTGAATAACCTGTTACACATAATTCAGGCATAATTATTAAATCAACATTTTGATCACAAGCTTGATCATAGATATTTTTTATTTGTTCAAGATTAAAGTTAACATCCCCTAATTTAATCGTAGGAATACCATTAGCAACCCGTGAAAATCCATAAGAATTCATCGTACACCATCCTTTATTTTAACTGTAGTATTTTTCGTTCTTTCTCTATTATTTTAACATATTTTTGTATAAATTGTTGTATGTAATTGAATTATTTTGTAGAATATATAGGAGGCTGCAATATATCATGAAAAACAAAGCATTCTTAATCTGTATCGGATTAATTTTTATTCTCATATCAGGAATTGTTTATATTATAGTAACACCGACAGACCATGTTGTTTATCATTCAGATAGAGATAATGCCTCTGTCTTAGAAGAGGTGAAAATTAACCAAGAGCTAAATAGTGAATCTGAAGAAAAAGTTTCGCTAGATGTAGACAATACCGAAGATATCCTTCATAATAATATTATTGTTTATATATGTGGTAGTGTTCAAAACGAAGGCGTATATTCCTTAAATGAAGGTGCCAGGGTATTTGAAGCGCTTGACTTAGCTGGAGGGCTAACAGAGGAAGCAAAATCGGATTATATTAATCTGGCACGTGTATTAGAAGATGGAGAAAGTATTTATTTTCCAAATCAAGACGAAGTTGAAGGATTAACATTCAATCAATGGGAAGGCCAAGATTTAGAACAAAGTACATGCATTAATTTGAACCAAGCGTCGGAATCAGAGCTGACTGAACTTCCCGGAATAGGTACAGCTAAAGCCAAAGCCATTATTGCATATCGAGAAAAGAACAATCGCTTTGAAAGTATAGAACAAATTATGGAGGTTCCTGGAATCAAAGAAAATACATTTGAAATAATTAAGGAACTTATATCCATTTAAAATAGAATAAGGATGGTTATTATGAAAAAAAGAATTTTAGTGGTTGATGATGAAAAAACAATTGTCAAAGGAATACGATTTAGTTTAGAACAAGAGGGCTATGATATTGATGGTGCCTATGACGGGGAAGAGGCATTAAATTACGCTAAGAATCATCAATATGACCTTATTGTACTTGATGTTATGTTGCCGAAAAAAGATGGACTCGAAGTATGTCGTAATATTCGGGAATTTTCAACGGTTCCTATTATTATGTTAACGGCGAAAGGCGAAGACATGGATAAAATATTAGGACTCGAATTTGGCGCAGATGATTATATGACAAAACCGTTTAATGTTCTTGAGCTTAAAGCAAGAATAAAAGCAATAATACGAAGAAATAAATATGTGAATAAAGAAAGCGAAGATCAGATGAAATCTCTCCTGAAAGGAGACTTAGAAATTCAAAAAGAAAGTCGCCGGGTTTTTGTAAAAGAGCAAGAAGTGAATTTGACCGCAAAAGAATTTGATTTGTTAGAACTTTTTTTAATGCACCCCAATAAAGTTTATTCGAGAGAACAATTATTAAGTATCATTTGGGATTACGATTATCCGGGAGATGCACGAACAGTAGATGTACATGTTCGACGACTACGTGAAAAAATTGAAGAAATACCAGGTGAACCAAAGTATATTCATACTAAATGGGGAGTGGGTTATTATTATCAACAATAAGCGTTTTCAAAGTATACGTGTCAAATTATTTATTAGCTTTATGCTCATTGGGTTAATTACAACTATTGTCTTATCAATAGCCTTTATTTTTACGATTCAACAACGTTATCTCACGGAAAAGAAACGTGAACTATATCGACAAGCAAATACGATTGCAATTAGTTTGGTGACAACGGGATATTTTTCAGATGAACATAATCGTTCATATTTAATGACGGTTCAAGCAAGTGTACGAGGAAGAGGTATGATTGTTGATCGAAATGGAAGCATCTTATTCGATTCAAATCATTTAGATGAAGGAAAGTCATTGGTTAATCCTGAAGTCTTATCTGCGCTTCGAGGCAAGAGTTCATATTCGTTCTTAGAAGATATGAATATTGGGGTTGTCACGGTTCCAATTGTTGATGTTGATTATAGGACTGTTTTAGGAGCTGTTGTTATATCGGATTCATTTAATGACATTAGTTATTCAATCAAATATTTGTGGAATATTGCCTTGTTTTTTATTGTTGGATTAACAGTGATTATATTTATGCTCAGTTATTATCTGAGCGGGTCCTTTAATAAACCTTTTCGCCAGTTATTAGATCATATTAATCGTATTACAGAGGGGCATATTGAAGAAAAAGTTCAAATCAAAGGTAACACTGAAATAGAAGAAATCACAACGGCGTTCAATAATATGTTTGATCGTATTGAAGCCATCGAAAGCCATCGACAAGAATTCGTTGCAAATGTAAGTCATGAATTGAAAACGCCGATGAGTTCGATAAAAGTTTTGGCGGAATCCTTGATTCATCAGCCGGATTCACCAATAGAAATCTACCAAGAATTTTTATATGACATTAATCAAGAAGTCGACAGAGAAACCAAGATAATTAATGACTTACTTACACTCGTTACTTTAGACAAAAAAGATAATTCGTTGCGAATCAAAGAAGTTGATGTGAATCAGCTTATTGTTGATGTCATGAAACGGTTAAAGCCATTAGCGGATTTAAAAAACATACAAATGTTGTTTGAAAGTTACCGTAATGTTCAAGCGGAAATTGATGCAACAAAAATGGAGTTAGCCATTACTAATCTTATTGAAAATGCAATAAAATACAATAAAGAATACGGATATATAAATGTTGTTTTAGATACAGATTTTAAGAATTTTTTTATTAAAATTAAAGATACCGGTGAAGGGATTTCAAAAGAACATATTGACCAGGTCTTTAGAAGGTTTTATCGTGTTGATAAGACCAGATCAAGAGATACAGGAGGAACAGGGCTTGGTCTATCCATTGTTCAAAAAACAATCTATATGCATCAAGGAAGTATAAAATGTAAGAGTGAGATTGGACAATGGACAGAATTTATTATGACAATTCCCATGAAACATATCAAACGAAATTATGAAGAGGAGTAAGAGTATGTTAAAAAAATTCCTATATATTTTGGTATGTATGAGTATGTTTACAGGATGTCAAACCACTTCAAATCCATTTTTTCGACCGACAAATGTACCTCAAGTGTATTTGTTCAATGATGAATCGCTATCAATAGAACCTGTTGATTTGTACTTAAAAGATATTATAGATATAGAGGATACCAACCAAGTACTTGACTATGTATTAAGCATGTTATCACAGGGGGCCAATAGTTCGAATCTAAGTCCAACACTCCATGAGGATATAGTTCTTGATTATTACGTCTTTAATCAAGGAAATATACTCCTAAATTTTAATGACGCATATGGAAACATGAATTCTTTTGATGAATTAATCGCAAGAAACTCCTTAGTTTTGAGTCTTGTATCTTTTGAAATGATTGATTCAGTTGAAATATTTGTTGGTGAAGAAACATTGAGTGATGACATGGGTAATCGCATTGGACCCATGACGAGTAAGGATGTTTTATTAACCATGCATGCAGTGTCAAATACATCGATTACTAAATCGATTACCATTTATTGTCCTTCAGAAGATCCGCGTTATTTAAAAGAAGAGACGGTAAACATAACCTTGCATCCAAATAGACATCAAGAAGAGCTGATTGTTGAATATTTGATTTCCAATGCATCGTGCCAATTTTTGCCAAAGGACACGCAAGTGTTGGACGTTCAAATTCATGAAACGATTTGCTATGTTAACTTAAACAATCAATTTCTTGTGTCCTACTTACCGGAAGGAATTACGAGTTCAGTGGCAATTTATGGAATTGTTAATACCTTAACTGAATTAAACCATATATCCAAAGTGCAGATTTTAGTGGAAGGTGAAGTCGTTAATAATTTTCAGGGAACATTTCCTTTAAAAACACCTTTAAGTAAAAACTATGAAATTGTGCGATAAGGAAGGAGGTAAAACGAATAAAAAAATATTTAATCAAAATTTTGAGTTTTCAGGGATTACTTCTTATCCTTTGTATCTATAGTATTTCTAATTATACACTTTCTTATTTTCGAGTATTGGACTTCTTAGAATCAAGAGATTCTAAAGAAGTCTTAACCTTGGACATCGATATTAGGGAAATTAGACAGACAGAATATGGGTATCAATGTCAATTTAACATCGTTAAGACTAGAGGACAATCTCCGCTTACCGACTATTCCGGTTACTTCTATATGAAAGATTATGAACTAAAGCAACTTCTAAACCATTCCAAATTATCAGAATTCAAGTATTTGAAGCATAGGTATAGAATTACAGGTCAATTTGAAAAAAACTGGTATCCTAAAAATCCAGGACAAACACACCCGCTTATATATTTGCTGGGACAGCGTTCATTTGGCAAGTTTGAATATGATGACCTTGAATTAATTGTAGATCATCATACGGAAACGAAACAATTCTTTTTCGGAGTTCGACAAAAAAATGCCCAGTATCGTCAACGCATTCGTGAAAAAGTGGATAAGCAACTATCGGTTTGTTTTCGACAAATCGAATATGGAATATTAAAAGCAATGATTTTAGGAGATAAAACGACGCTTGATCAGGACCTGCTAACCTTGTATTCAAGAAATGGATTATCACATATTTTAGCCATTTCCGGACTTCATATAATGATTTTTATTGGATGCCTAGAATATATGTTTCGATTTTTTCAATGGTCTAGAAATTTTCGCTTCTGGATGATGCTTGGTATATCTATAGCCTATTTATGGTTGCTTGGATTTATTATTAGTGCAATACGTGCTATGAGCATGGGGCTTATCCTGATTTTTACAATTGCCTATGATAAAGTGTATGTTCGAGATCGTATTTTATTTTTGATTGTTTGTATTTTTCTCATCATATTTCCCAATGCCTTATTTTCAATTAGCTTTCTCCTTTCTTTTGGAGCAGTTTTCGCTTTATTCTATCTTTATCCAATTTTACGAAAAAAATATAATCCCTTCAGAGAAAATGTTCTCTTATACTTTATTCTTGACTCTTTGAATATAAGTTTTAGCATTTTATTGGTAACATTTCCAATTCTTCTCTATTTTTTCAAAGGAATTTCTTTATCGGGATTTATTGTCAATGTTTTGGTTTTGCCTGTTGTTCCTTTGTTCTATATCTCTTCAATCATATCCGTATTTGCTAGCTTCCTACATCCATTACTTGGACGTTTTTTGGCGGGAACGACAACGATCATATCGTCATATATTCTAGCTGTTATGCTTGTCTTTGATGTTGATTTTGGATTTTTAAATCATGGTGCGTTGGCACTAGAATATATCGTACTTTATTATAGTGGACTTATAACATATGTTGTTTTTGAACATGTAAAAAGGGAGGAAAATGATTAAGGTCGGTTATCGAAAACAAGAAAAAGATGCAAAAGAAAAAATACATGCTTATTGTTATGGTATATGGAAAGTCATTGGAATTATACTTATTCTTCTTATACTTCTCAATATCGCGTTCTCAATATATTGGAAAGATAAGACAAGGCTCTATTATTTGGATGTGGGTCAAGGCGATGCCTGTGTTATCACCCATAATCAACAGACATTTCTTATTGATGGTGGTGGGAATCGTTACATGGATGATGCAAGTAATATTGGAAATCGTGTCGTTTATCCCTTTTTATTGAATAAAAAAATTGATGACATTGATGTTGCCTTTATTAGTCATATGCATTATGACCATGTTAAAGGAATATTAGAACTTTTAGAGCATGTGAACATCGAAAAAGTGGCAATAAGTCGGGTATATAAAACCATCATTGAGGATCAAAATCGTCTTCAAGAATATCCCTTAGTTGAGGAACTTGTGAATGGATGTTATGAAAATGGAAGTGAACTTCTTTATTTGGAAGCGGGTGATGTTATTGTGGGAGAGGACGTTCGATTTATCTGTTATTATCCATATGCAAAGACTTCGTATCAAGAGAATGAAAATAATAATTCACTGATTTTAGAATTAGTGACCCATCAAAGAAAAATCCTATTTACAGGAGATATTGAGGATGATGTAGAGAAATTAATTGTGAATGAGGGTTTAAATAATACAAGTATTGATCTTCTTAAAGTAGCACATCATGGTTCCAAAACATCATCGTCGAGGAGTTTTTTAGAAAGCATAAACCCAACGGTAGGAATTATCAGCGTAGGTAAAAACAATCATGGACATCCAAGCCAAGAGGTCTTAAAACGATATGAGGAATTAAAAATACCCGTGTATCTTACCAAGGATTATGGTATGATAGAAGTGAACATCGATACAAAAGAACTAACTATAAAGACATATCTAATAAAGGATTAATTATGAAACAATTAAAAGAAGCGATTAAGAATAATACGTTTAAGTCAGTCTACTTATTTACCGGAGAAGAAGACTATCTTATCCAGTTATATGTAAAGCGCATTCGTGAAAAAGTATTTGAAGGACAGGATGCAATGATGAACCTTGATCAATATACGGTAGATCAAAAAGACTTTGAACTAATTATAGGAAGCCTTGAGACATTACCGTTTTTTGCGGAAAAGCGATTGGTTATTTTATGGAATATGGATTTATTCAACGCGAAGAATAAAGAAAAATCCAACCAGCTTACAGAAAAGCTTGATCAACTAGGCGATACGACAATATGTATAATTATTGAAGAAAAAATTGATAAGCGAAGTAAACTATATAAAAAAATCAATGCGATTGGGGCAGTTTATGAATTTAAACACTTAGATGAAAAAGCATTGATTAGCTATATCGGACGACGTTTGTCTGGTGGAAATCTAAAAATCAGTACAGCCGATGCAAAATTTCTTGTTGATATGGTTGGATATGAATTAAATATTTTAGAACAAGAACTCTCCAAGATTATTGATTATTGTCATGGCCAAGACATCGTCAGCAAAAGCAATATTGAACAAATAGCGACAAAGCACATTGAAGCAAAAATATTTGAGCTTGTGGATGCGATTGGAACGAAAAAACGCGAAAAAGCACTTCAACTCTATCAGGACATGATTTATTTAAAGGAACCAACAACACGTATTTTATTTATGATTTCTAGACAAATGATGCTGATCTATCAGATCAAATTAATGCTCTTTGCTAAAAAAGGACAGCAACAAATGGCCTCTGAACTAAAGATCCCGCCTTTTGTTGTCAATAAATTAATTGGGCAAAGCAAACAGTTTGACATGAAAACGTTACGCCAAATTTTAGCTAAATTACTTGATTTGGAATATCAGTTCAAACAAGGGAAAATGGATTTGACCATGGGAATAGAAGTGTTTATACTCGAGCAAAACAAAAAAGCCACAGAATAATCTGTGGCTAAAGTTTATGTATTTATTCCATTGAATTAACAGCTTTAGTTAAGTTAGAAATCTTTCTTGATGCTGTATTCTTGTGGAAAATTCCTTTTGATGTAGCACTAGAAATAGCTTTGATTGCTTCAGTAAGTGCTGATTTAGCAGCTTCTTTATCGCCATTCGCTACAGCTGTGTCAACTTTTTTGATAATTGTCTTCACACGTGATTTAATGCTTTTGTTATGCGCTGTTTTTGTTGCGATAACTTTGATTCTTTTTTTAGCAGATTTAATATTAGCCATGATTTCACCTCCATAATAAATTTCTTATATTATTGTACAAATAGAGGGTGAGTACAATAAGATAAACGCAAGACTCTAGTGGGGTAGAACTTACGATATAATCACATTTACATACCTACATATTCTAATTGAAAAATGAAAAGAAGTCAACAGATAATTGAAAAAAGATTGAAATTGAAAGAAATTCGGTTCTGTGTTAATATGGTAGTATGAGTATAATAGATTAAGGAGACGATCTATGGAAACCTATATGTGGCGAGAAATATTAATTCCTTATGAGCAGGCTGTTAATGAACTTGTAATAAAGTTTGAGAGTATTGTTAATGAAAGCCGCCGATTAGGAACGTATTCACCTATTGAATTTGTGACAGGTCGGGTAAAAAAAATATCAAGCATATTAGAAAAAGCAAAGAAAAAACAAATTAGTATGTCCTATATTGAAGAAGAAATAGAAGATATTGCCGGTATACGAATTATATGTCAGTTTGTTGAAGATATCGATCGTGTTGTTGAATTGATTCATAAACGCAACGATATGGAAGTTAAGTATGAGAAAGACTATGTACAAAACACTAAAAAAAGTGGATATCGCAGTTACCATATCATCGTATATTATAATGTGCATACTGCTTTAGGAGAAAAACGGATTCAAGCAGAAATCCAAATTCGAACATTAGCCATGAACTTTTGGGCGACGATTGAACACTCATTGCAATATAAATATGGACATAATATTCCTGTTGCTATTCAAAACCGTTTAATTCGTTCAGCAGAGGCGGCTCATATGCTGGATCAGGAAATGTCGAAAATTCGTGATGAGATTATGGACGCTCAAAATTCTTTTCAATATAAATCAAATATTATTGCGGATATATTAAACAATCTTCAAAATATCAAGAAAAAAGGTGATGATATTCATGAGGTTGACCAATTACAGGATGAATTTTACCGATTATGGGAAGAAGGCAATCTCGAAAAATTAGTTGCATTCAACAAACATTTAGATAATATAGCGGAAGTATATCGTGTACAAAGTCTGTAAAGCCAATGGAGGTCCCATTGGTTTTATATTTGGAATAAGAGGAAAGAATATGAAATCAAAAAGTACAAAAATGCGTATAGATAAGTTTCTCAGTAATCAAGGTATTGGTAGCAGAAAAGATGTGAGAAGATTAATACAAAAAGGATTTATAACCGTCAACGGTCATCAGATTCGTCAAATTGATATGAAGATAGATGCGATAGATGACGATATACATTATGATGGACAAAAAGTGCATTATCATTCGCTAGTGTATTTAATGTTTAATAAACCTAAAAATTGTATAACTGCGACAGAGGATTCACGGCACAGGGTTGTAATGGACTTTATCGAGCATCCCCTTAAAGACAAGTTATTTCCGGTTGGACGACTTGACATTGATACCACCGGATTATTGATACTTACCAATGACGGCCAATTAGCACATAACCTTTTATCCCCAAAAAAACATGTGGATAAGACATACCATGCAACGTTAGATGAAGCAATTAATGATAGTATTATAGATGCTTTCAATGAGGGGGTTAAACTTGATGATGGTTATGTGACAAAACCCGCCAAGTTGGTAAAAATCCCATCAAGAGAAGATGCGTATAGTGTGGAAGTCACAATTCAAGAAGGCAAATTCCATCAAATCAAACGCATGTTTAGTGCCTATGGCATTCATGTACTTGAGCTAAAACGAGTTAAGATGGGCGCATTGCAACTTGATCAAGATCTTGGTGAAGGAGAATTTCGAGAATTGACACGTGAAGAATATTTGGATTTGAGCAAAAAATAGAATGAGGTGAAGCATGTTTGACAAAATAAAAGCGGTCATATTTGATATGGATGGAACACTCATTGATTCGATGTGGTTATGGAAAACCATTGATATTGAATATTTAGCAAAACATAATCATGAGCTACCCTTGGATTTACAAGATGCCATTGAAGGGAAGAGTTTTTCAGAAACAGCGGCATACTTTAAAGAACGATTTATGATTGAAGATGATGTGGATACAATAAAAAATGAATGGAATACAATGGCGTCTCAATATTACTTGCACAAAGTTCCCTTAAAAGCATCTGTCATGGAGTTTATTTTACATTTACGACAGCGAAATATAAAACTAGGCATCGGAACGAGTAACTCAAAAGAATTAGCGCAGATGATCGTAGAAAAATTTGAATTGGAATCACATTTTGATTCAATCCGTACATCATGTGAAGTGAACAAGGGAAAACCGAGCCCTGATATATTTTTAAGAGTGGCTCAAGATCTTGGTGTGGACCCATCAGAATGTATGGTTTTTGAGGATATACCAAATGGCTTAGTTGCGGCCAGAAGAGCAGGCATGCGTGTTGTGGCCATCGACGATGACTTTAGTAAGGCCTTAATCAAAGAAAAACGTGAATTGTCTGATTTTTTCATTCATACATATGAAGAAGCAATTCAAGCTTTATTGAAAGGAATAAAATAAATGAGTCAGTTTTTACCGACAACCCTTGAAGAGGGAAAAGAAAAAGGTATTGATGTGTTTGATTTTGTATTAGTGAGCGGAGATGCCTATGTGGATCATCCTTCATTTGGCGTTGCAATTATTTCAAGATTATTAGAAGCGAATGGCTATACTGTAGGAATTATTCCTCAACCGGATTGGAAAGACCCTACTTCTGTTACTGTTTTAGGGACCCCTCGACTAGCATTTTTAGTTACAGGTGGAAATATAGATTCCATGGTTAACCACTATTCGGTTGCTAAGCGACGCAGGGACCATGATGCCTATACACCGGGCGGAAAAATCGGACATCGTCCGGACCGGGCCACAATTGTTTATGGTAATCTTATTCGTCAAACCTATAAAGAAACACCCATTATTTTAGGTGGTATTGAAGCAAGTCTTCGAAGATTAGCCCATTATGATTATTGGGATGATAAAATTCGTCGTTCAATTTTGCTTGATTCAGCGGCAGATATCCTTGTCTATGGCATGGGTGAAAAAGCGATATTAGAAATTGCATCATTATTAGACAATGGAATACCGGTTAGTGAAATCGGTTATGTTAAAGGAACGGCATACCGTAAAAAGTCTTTAGAAGATGTGATTGACTATATAGAGCTTCCGGATTATCGAAGTCTCCTTGGCGACAAAAAGAAGTATGCGGATAGTTTTTTGATCCAAACGAAAGAAGGGAATTTTGCATCTGGAAAAACATTAGTGGAAAGTTATGATGAAAGTATACATGTTGTTGTTAATCCTCCAATGCCTCCTGTTTCCGAATCCGAATTTGATTATTATTATAGTCTTCCTTATACACGTCAAGTACATCCCATGTATACAGAAAAAGTTCCAGCCATTGAAGAGGTTCAATTTAGTGTCATTAGTAATCGAGGATGTTTTGGAAATTGTAATTTTTGCGCACTAACCTTTCACCAAGGACGGACAATACAAGCAAGATCACATGCATCGATTTTGAAAGAAGCAGAAGAAATTTCATGGGATGAAAATTTTAAAGGATATATACATGATGTGGGTGGACCGACGGCCAACTTTAGAATTCCTTCTTGCCAAAAACAATTAGAGTATGGTCCATGTAAAGACAAAAATTGTTTAGGGTCGGATCCATGTAAACAGTTGAATGTTGATCACTCTGATTATCTGGCATTATTAAAAAGAATGCGCGAACTTCCAAAAATCAAAAAAGTATTTGTACGTTCAGGTATTCGTTTTGATTATTTAATGTATGACAAAGACGACACTTTTTTTAAAGAACTCGTTCAACATCACATTAGCGGTCAATTAAAAGTCGCTCCGGAACATGTTTCAAATCGCGTTTTAGACTACATGGGAAAACCTCATCACCACGTTTATAAGGACTTTACAGAAAAGTATCATCGTTTTAATAAAAATTATGGAATGAAGCAATTTATTGTACCTTACTTAATGTCATCACATCCGGGATCGACAATCGATGATGCCATTATGCTAGCTGAGTTTTTACGAGATGAAAACATTATGCCTCAGCAGGTGCAAGATTTTTATCCGACACCAAGCACAATGTCAAGCGTGATGTATTATACACAGATAGACCCACGAACAGGCAAGAGTGTTTATGTGGCTAAAAATCCGCATGAAAAAGCAATGCAAAGAGCCTTGATTCAATATCGCAACCCCAAAAATCATCGTTTAGTTCAAGAAGCCTTAATCATAGCCGGTCGAGAAGACTTAATTGGTTCAGGAAAGCAATGTTTGATTTTTTCTAAAGGTGGGTATAAGGGGAAAGCAAATGCAAATCAACACACTGCAAAGCCGGTTAAAAAAAAGGGCAAGAAAAAGACAATCCGTAATGTTCATAAGAAGAAAAAGTAGGCGTGTTGACGAAAGTTGACGCCTCATGTATAATACTAAAGAAACATAAGAAAAGAGGAATATTATGATTAGAAGTATGACAGGTTTCGGACGGGGTGAAGCTGTCAGAAACAACCGAACAATAACTATTGAAATGAAAAGTGTTAATCATCGTTATTGTGATATTAATATACGAATGCCCAAAGTTCTTTTTCATATTGAAAATAAGTTGAAAAACATTATAAAAGAAGAAATTAGTCGTGGTAAAATCGATGTTTTTATTAATTATGAGGACCGAAGTGACAAAGCAAATAGTATCGTATATAATAGCAATTTGACACAACAATATATGGACCGATTTCAAGAAATCAGCCGAGAGTTTCATATAGAAAATGATATAAAAGTTTCCCATTTAACCAGATATCCGGAAGTCTTAGTTCTTGAAGATCAAGAGCAAGATGATGAAGAAATATTAGAAAGCTTGGCAGAAGAATCTTTAAGAATGGCCTTGATGAAGGTAAAAGAAACCCGTTCAAAAGAAGGACAGATGTTAAAAACGGATTTAAAAATTAAATTAGAGGATATGTTAGGATATGTTGATGATTTAAAAACAATTACACCTAAAGTCATTGATGAATATCGCATCAAGCTAACAGAGCGCATATCTGAACTTACGGACCAAGCACTAGTGGATCCTGAGCGAATTGCTATGGAAGTTGCTTTATATGCGGATAAGAGTTGCATTGATGAAGAAATTGTTCGATTAGAAAGTCATATTGTTCATATGCGAGATACATTAGACGCTGATGAAGCCATAGGACGTAAGCTTGATTTTATTTCACAAGAAATGAATCGTGAGGCAAATACCGTCTTAAGTAAAGCAAACAATATTGAAGTATCCAATCATGGAATTGAGCTTAAAACGCTTATTGAGAAAGTGAGAGAGCAAATACAAAATATTGAATAAGAGTTAGAACGGAGTTTGAAATGGAAGAAAAAGGATTGCTTTTAATTGTTTCCGGTTTTTCAGGAGCGGGAAAAGGAACAATCGTTAAAGAGTTTATTAGTCGCAACAATGATGTGCGATTGTCTGTTTCAGCAACAACAAGAGAAAAACGTCAAGGTGAGCAAGAAGGCGTTCATTATTATTATATTTCAAAAGATCAGTTTGAGAATATGATTGACCGTGGAGATATGTTTGAATACGCATCCTATGTAAACAACTACTATGGAACCCCTAAGAGTTTTGTCATGAAGCAATTAGAGGAAGGTCATGATGTTATTTTAGAGATAGAGATGCAAGGGGCGCTACAAGTAAAGCGTATGTATGATGAGGCGATTTTGATTTTTGTTGTTCCGCCACATGCAAAAGATCTTGAAGATCGATTGTTTGGCAGAGGAACTGAAACGGCAGAGGTCATTAAGAATCGCTTAAGGCGTTCATGTGAAGAGGTTGATTTAATTAAGTATTATGATTATATTATTGTGAATGATCAACTTTCGGATAGTGTAAGGATGTTAGAAAATATTCGTAATGCAGAGCATCTAAAAGTAAAACATTACGAAAATCTAATTGATAAATTAAAAGGTGAATTACAAGGCATTATAAATTGAAAGGAGCATATAGCTATGTTACATCCATCATATTCTGATTTAATGGGCGTTATCAATGATCGTAGTGAACAAGACGGTGTCAAAGTAAAAAGTCGCTATTCCGTTATCATTGCAACATCCAAGCGCGCGCGTCAACTGATTGAAGAAAACCAATCCCATGACGAAGGTGACGACGATTTTAAAAGTAAGAAGAACTCTTTGCATATTAAAGAATTATCATGTGCAGTTGAAGAACTATACGAAGGAAAAATAGACATCATATAGCGATAAAACAAAAAGACGCACATGCGTCTTTTTGTCTTATCCTTAAGCATTTAATAGGAGCGATATTTATGGAAATCGTTCAAGTGATTATTGGTATATCTACCAAAGCATTGGACAGACCGTTTACATATATTATACCCAAAACATTTAGAGATCTTGTAGAAGTCGGGTCTGTTGTTTTAGTACCCTTTGGTAAAGGGAATACCTTAAAAGAGGCTTATGTCATTGATCGAGGAATTCTTACAAAAGAACCGGATTATCAATTAAAAGAAATTCATGATGTGATTCATGATGTTAAAGTTGAAAAGGAACTTATAAAACTTGCCTATTGGATACATAAACGATATGAATGTAATATCACATCGGCATTAAAATTGATGGTGCCTACAGATGTTCATTCAAAAGTGAAGACACATAAAGTTGTTACCCTTGAATTAGATCAAATCACCAAAATTCAAGATGCCTTCCAAGATTTAGAAGTAAGTAAATTAACAACTAAACGGCAAGAAGTTTTGAAAAGTCTTTTGACTAGATGGCATGAGGATAGCAAGAAACCCATAAAAATACCTTTAAAAGAAGCAATTCAAATAGGGAAAACAACCCATGGGCTCTTAAAAACACTTCAAGAACTTGGCTATCTTACGATTATCGATGATGAGATTGGCAGGGATATTCAGGTCTTGCGAAAAGGAATAACCAGTCAAGAACTTATACTAAATAATGAACAAAAAATGTGTGTAGACAAAGTTGCGTGTTCACTTAATGAACAAGAGACCTTTTTACTTTATGGAATTACCGGAAGTGGAAAAACGGAAGTATATATGCAGCTTATCCAAAAGGTCTTAAATCGAGGGGAAAGCGTCATCGTATTGATTCCTGAAATTGGATTGACCCCCTTAACAACACGGCGTTTTGTTGAACGGTTTGGGCCGGTTGTAGGGGTCCAACATTCAAAATTGAATGCCGGAGAACGTTATGAACAATGGCTCAAAGCAAAACGCGGCGAGATTCAGATTATGGTGGGTGCACGTTCAGCGATTTTTACACCCTTTAATAAAATCGGACTCATTATTATTGATGAAGAACATGAGCATACATATAAATCCGAGCAAAATCCCAGATATCATGCACGTGAAGTAGCCATAAAAAGAAGTATTGATCATCAGTGTCCGGTGGTGTTAGGAAGTGCAACACCCTTAATCGAAAGCTATCATAAAGCCATGACGGATAATTATACCTTGCTTAATCTAACCGCTCGAGCAGTGGAAGGATCAAAACGTCAAGTGACCATGATTGATATGCGTCATGAACTAGAAAATGGGAATATGAGTATTTTGTCCAATGAACTTGAGCAAGGCATTACGGACGCTTTAAAAAAACAAGAGCAAATTATTTTATTTATTAATCGGCGAGGCTTTGCGAACTTTGTGAGTTGTCGTAAATGTGGATTTGTTTATACCTGTAAAGATTGTGATGTTTCTATGACATATCACGCCAATAATAAACGGATGATTTGCCATTATTGCGGATACTCTTTACCGGTAGATAAAACATGTCCTGAATGTGGATCGTCATACTTAAAAGCCTTTGGGGCAGGAACTCAAAAAATTCAATCCTATATTAAGAAAACCTTTCCAAATGCAAAAATAGCAAGGATGGATCAAGACACGACCCAAAAAAAACATGGACATGAGTTGATTTTAAAGGCTTTTGAAGATAAAGAAATTGATATATTAATTGGTACGCAAATGATTGCAAAAGGACATGATTTTCATAATGTTTCTGTTGTGGGTGTCTTAGCAGCAGACCTTTCCCTGCACATTGATGATTTTCGAGCGGCTGAACGTACCTTTCAATTGGTTACACAGGTCATTGGAAGAACAGGTCGAGGGGATGTTAATGGACATGCATTTATACAAACCTATAGCCCTGATCATTTTGCCTTAAAATACGCCCTTGAAGAAAATTACATAGGTTTTTACAATGAAGAAATTCTATTTCGACGTGCCATGATTTATCCACCATTTTGTCATATTTTACAAGTGATTACTCTTACAGAAAACGAAGAATTAGGCATGCGCTTTTTAAATGAACGTGTTGAGAAGATTGAGAATTTTGTTGACAAGGAGAAACAATTCGGTGATATTATTGTCTTAGGTCCTGCTAAGGCAGGTATTGGTAGAGTAAAAGGCAAGTACCGTCATCGTCTATTAGTTAAAGGGAGTTCATATAAGCAGTTGACGAATATTAGGAAAGAACTTTATAATAGTATTGACAATAAATTAAGTCAAGTTTTGCAAATACACGTGGATATCAATCCGTTAATTATGTACTGATAGAAAAGGAGATTACTATGGCATTAAGACAAATACGTATTGAAGGTGATGAGATTCTTCGAAAAAACGCAAGAATCGTTGAAGAAATCACACCAAAGATTAAAGAACTCGTTGCAGATATGATTGAAACCATGTATCATGCCAATGGAGTAGGACTTGCAGCACCTCAGATTGGTGTATTAAAACGCATCGTTATTATTGATGTCGGTGAAGGTCCTATTGTTATGATTAACCCTGAAATTCTTAAACGCAGTGGTGAACAAGAAGGTATCGAAGGGTGCTTAAGTGTTCCGGGAAAATCAGGGATTGTAAAGCGTCCTAATTATGTAAAAGCACAAGCCGTTAATTTAGAAGGTGATGTATATACAATTGAAGGTGAGGAACTGCTAGCACGAGCAATTTGCCATGAGTTAGATCATCTAAATGGTCAACTATACATTGATATTGCAGAAGAAATGGTTGACTACGATCAAGAGAACGATCAAGAATAGGAGTGATATAATGAAGATCATTTTTATGGGAACTCCGGAGTTTAGCATTCCGACATTAAAAACATTGATTGCATCTGAGCATGAAGTTGTTGCATGCTACACACAACCGGATAAGCCCAAAGGTCGCGGCAAGAAAATGATGATGCCACCGGTGAAAGAAGTGTGCATTGAACATAATATTCCGGTATATCAACCCAAACGCATCAAGAATCATGACGAAGTTGAACGATTTGCTTCAATCGATGCGGATATTGCTGTTGTCATCGCTTATGGACAGATTTTACCTGAAGCTGTTTTGTCAGCCCACCCATATGGATGTGTCAATATACATGCGTCTTTGTTACCTAAGTACCGAGGTGCGGCGCCTTATCAGTGGGCAGTTATTAACGGTGAAGAAGAAACCGGCATAACAACCATGCAGATGGATGTTGGGATGGATACAGGTGACATGCTATTAAAGACACATATATCTATGACTCCCGATGAAACTGCGGGCAGCTTACATGACAAGTTAATGTTAATGGGTGGACCGCTTATTTTAGATACTTTAAAGGCAATTGAAGAGGGAAGCCTTGTACCGGAAAAACAAGATAATGATGCAGCAACGTATGCACCGATGCTTAATAAATTATCCGGTGAAATCGATTGGCTACAACCCGCTGTAAAAATTGAACAATTAATTCGCGGATTAAACCCATGGCCAAGTGCCTATAGTTTTTTGGGTGAAAAGTTAATAAAAATATGGAAAGCGTCAGTTGAAAATAGTGATGACGTGATTTCTTGTCATGAAGCCAAACCCGGAGAAATATGTCATATCGATAAAACTCTAGGTATTGGCGTTCGTTGCGGTCAAGGCGTCCTTTTTATACAGGAACTTCAGCAGCAAGGAAAAAAACGAATGAATGCGATGGACTATCTTAACGGACATTCTCTTCGCATCGGAGATTTATTTAGAAAAGCTTAGAGGAGAAGTGATTTTATGTTTTATGGTTTTTCATGGTATGCATCATATATTATTTTGCTTCCGGCCATTATTTTCACATTATATGCAAGTAGTAAAGTAAAATCGACCTTTAAAAAATATTCAAAATTTGCCAATAGAAATGGTTATACCGGTGCCCAAGTGGCACGTAGGATATTAGATGATCATGGTATGAGTCATGTCAGAATTGAGCATGTTCCGGGAGAGATGACAGACCACTATGATCCTCAAACAAAGGTTGTTCGACTATCCGATACTGTTCATAGTCAGACATCACTAGCAGCAATTAGTGTTGCCGCACATGAATGTGGACATGCTATACAACATGAAGAAGAGTATCTTTTTTTATCTGTACGCCATGCTATTGTACCTGCTGTGAATATAGTCAATAAAATGTCGATGCCAATGATTATGATTGGGGTTATTTTGGGTGGATTTGGTGGAAATTCAAGTATTGGATATTTAATGATTCAATTAGGTATTTTGTTCTTTTCCGGAGCAGTCTTTTTTCAGTTTGTAACCTTACCGGTTGAGTTTAATGCATCTAAACGCGCACTTCATATCCTTGATGTTGAACGTATGCTCAGCGTGGAAGAGATGATTCCTGCCAAAAAAGTATTGAATGCAGCCGCATTAACTTATGTAGCGGCAGCAGCTACGTCTGTTTTGAGTTTGATTCGTCTTATTCTTATATTCGGAGGTCGACGCGATGACTAATATTAATGAACGTCATTTGGCCTTAAAAATATTAGAAGAGGTTGACAAGAAGCATATATTTGTAAGCCAAGTAATTGATGACTATTTTCAACACGAGGACTTAACAAAGCAACAGCGAAGTTTTATATCAAAATTGGTATATGGTGTAATTGAGAATCAAATATTAATCAATTATTATATCCACGCATCATCAAGTGTTAAGAACAACAAAATCAAACCGGTCATTCGAATCATTTTACAGCTTGGTATTTATCAACTCTTGTTTTTAGATAAAGTACCTGCACATGCAGCGATTAATGAGGCTGTCAAATTAGTGAAAAAGAGGAAAATGTTTCAACTACGTGGATTCGTCAACGGTGTTTTACGAAACATTGAGCGTAATCATGAAGACATATATGCTAAAATACAGGCGTTACCGTTTGAACAACGTTTATCAATCACCTATTCGGTCAAAGAGGAACTCATTAAATATTTATTGGAAATGTATGAAGCAGGTGAACTTGAAGCTTACTTAAAATCAAGTTTGGCCGTAAAAGACACATGTATTCGTACCAATATATTAAAACAATCGCCAACAGCTCTTAAGGAACGTTTATCAAAAAAATATACTGTTAGAGACGGTTATTTATTCGATGAAGCTTTTTATCTGTCAGACTATAATCGTTTAGAAGACGTGGAGGGCTTTCGAGAAGGTTGTTTTCAAGTACAAGACGAAAGTTCAATGTGTGTGGCTAGACTTGTAAATCAAAAGGCAAAGTCCATTATTGACGTTTGTTCAGCCCCAGGAGGCAAGGTTACACATTTAGCTGAATTAAAAGAAGATCAAGCTTCGATTATTGCCTGTGATGTGTCACAAAAAAAGGTTCAAAAGATTGACGACAACTGTAAACGATTAGCCTTACATTCGATTACAACCCAGGTGGCAGATGCAAGCCAGTATAATGAAGCTTGGAAAGATGCCTTTGATTGTGTTTTAGCGGATGTGCCCTGTTCCGGATTAGGGATTTTACGAACGAAACCGGATATTAAAATGAATATGTCACTGGAAAAAATCGAGTCACTTATTAAAATTCAGAAAGAAATATTGGATAATGTTCATCAATATGTTAAAATTGGTGGCGAGTTAATATATAGCACCTGTACAATTAATTCAAATGAAAATGAAAAACAGATGCACTGGTTTCTAGACAGGTATCCTAATTTTGAAAAAGTAGACTTAAGCAAAGAACGTTTAGATGAGAGCATACAACCCTTTGTCAAGGATGGATATATACGTCTATTAACCCATACGTCAAAAACAGATGGTTTTTTTATCGCTAAACTGAGGAGAATCAAATAAAATGAATAGCTATGATATTCAATCAATGAATATAGATGAAGTCAATAGTATTCTTAAAGAATACGGAGAGAAAAGCTTTCGGGCCAAACAGATTTTTCAGTGGTTGCATGAAAAGCAGAGTAAATCCTATGATATGATGACAAATATTCCTGTAGGGCTGAAAGAAAGGCTTCAAACTGACTATCCGCTTACGCAGCTTAAAGAAGTGGCAAAAAATGAAGATTTGCAGGATAAAACGGTGAAGTATTTATTTGAACTAGAGGATGGCCAACTTATTGAAACCGTACTTATGTCCTATAAATATGGATATTCTGTTTGTATTTCTTCCCAAGTTGGATGCCGAATGGGGTGTACTTTTTGTGCCTCAACCTTAAACGGGTTAACGCGACAATTACTTCCGTCTGAAATGCTTGAACAAATATATCATATTGAGCGACAATTAGAAGAACCTATACATAGTGTGGTTATTATGGGAACAGGTGAACCTTTTGATAATTATGAAAATTTGCAACGGTTTATTGAGTTAATTTCCTATGAGAAAGGAAGAAACCTTTCTAGAAGACATATAACCGTTTCAACATGTGGAATTATTGAAAAAATACAGCGATTTTCTTTAGATTCACCTCAAGTAAATTTAGCCATTTCCCTACATTCGCCATATCAAGAACAGCGAGCAGACATGATGCCTATAGCAAAGAAAAACGAACTTCATGATTTAATTCAAACATGTCATGAATATGTTCGTCAAACCGGACGTCGTATATCCTTTGAATATAGCTTGATTCATAACGTGAATGATACAAAACAGCATGCACTTGATTTAGCAGACCTCTTAAAAGGATTGCTCTGTCATGTGAATTTAATCCCGATTAATCCGGTGGATGAGAAAGAACAAGAAGCATCAGATCAAGACCATGTATTAAAGTTTCAAAAGATACTAGGCAATCATAATATTATATCCACTATTCGAAGATCATTAGGACAAAATATAGATGCGGCCTGTGGTCAATTAAGGAATCAATACAGAAAGAATTTATAGTCCTATAGAGGAGGAGCTATGCAATCATATGGTTTAAGTCATAAAGGATATATTCGAAAAGTTAATCAAGATGCTTTTTTTCAACAAGATACCCCCATAGGCCCGCTGGAGAATTTGTATGTCTTGGCTGATGGGATGGGAGGTCATCGTGGCGGAGAAGTGGCATCAAAACTTGCTGTTGATACGGTCATCCAAAGCGTTCAAAAAGCAAAAAGCAAAATAGCACCGATTGAGATATTAGAAAGTGCAATTGTTAATGCAAATAAACGGATTTTTAAGGAAGCGATTGAAGATGCAACCCTATATAATATGGGGACAACAATTATTGTTTCCTGTATTGTTGACCGCCATATTTATATTGCACATGTCGGTGATAGCCGCTTTTATGTATTTACGGACCACTTAGAACAAGTGACAAAGGACCACTCCTACGTACAAGAACTCGTGGATGTCGGAGCAATAACACAAGAGGAAGCAAGAAACCATCCTAAGAAAAATCAAATCACACGTGCCGTTGGAATTGATCCTATGATTCAAGTGGATACATATACCATTGATTTAGATACGATTCAGCGTGAAATTCAATATATTCTTATATGTACGGATGGATTAACGAATATGGTTTCAGAATTTGAAATCACAGAGTTGATTAATAGAGAAAAAGAAATTCAACGAATCTGTGAAGAATTGATTGATAAAGCATTACGTGCAGGCGGGACCGATAATATTACATGCATTGTTATTGAGAACAATTAAAAGGCGGTGGAAAAATGTTACAAGTAGGTTCAATACTCAATGAACGTTATGAAATTATAGAAAAAATCGGCTCAGGAGGAATGAGCATTGTATATAAAGCAAAAGATACTAAATTAGAAAGATATGTTGCGATTAAAGTTCTACGTGAAGAATTTTGTCTTGATGAAAATTTTGTGAAAAAGTTCAAAGTTGAGGCCCAGTCAGCAGCTAGTTTATCCCATCAAAACATTGTTAATATTTATGATGTGGGTAATGAAGGACGTACCCATTTTATTGTCATGGAGTACCTTGAAGGGCAAACATTAAAAGAGTACATAAAAGAACAAGGACAAATTCAAGAAGAATATTTACTGAAAATAGCACTAAGTATTGCTTCAGCTTTGGAAAATGCCCATATCAATCATATTATCCATCGTGATATTAAGCCCCAAAATATTATATTAACCAAAGACGGTAAAGTTAAAGTGGCTGATTTTGGAATTGCACGTATTGCAACAGACCAGACATTAGACGCTCATGAAAACCCCTCGGGAAGTGTCTATTATATTGCGCCTGAACAAGCGCGAGGCGGCTATCAAGACCATAAGAGTGACATATATTCACTAGGTATTACCATGTATGAAATGGCTACAGGTAAACTCCCTTTTAGTGGTGATAATCCGGTGAACGTTGCCCTTAAACAGATTCATGATCCCATGCCGAAACCATCAGATATAAATGCCGAAATATCTCCAAATGTTGAGACGATTATTTTGAAAGCGACAGAAAAGAAAACATCCTTAAGATATCAAAATACTGAAGAACTAATTGAAGACTTAAAACTCGCCATGACAAATCCGGAAGATATATTAGTGTATACGAATGACATGGAAATGGATGAAACCTTGATTTTACGTAATGAAGAAATGAAACATATATGGAATAAACAGGAAGTCAATGCCTATAGCAAAGAAAAAGATCCTTTAGAAAAAGTTGTGGTGATTGGTGGGATATTACTTTCATTAGTTATCGTGTCTATATTAGTTATCTTTGTCTATAATAATTATGCTAAAAAGATGATTCCCGAAGAAATTGAAATCCCAAATGTTATGGACATGGAATTAAGTCAAGCGAGTGAGATGCTAAAAAATCTTCAACTAGACATTAATGTTACAAGTAACGAATACCACACAGAGATTGATAAAAATCATATTATTTCCCAGTCACCACAGGAAGGTACATTGGTTTTGGCAGATACAACTGTTGAAGTGACAGTAAGTAAAGGAATACAACTTTTCACAATAAATAATGTCGTACAACAATCCTATGATGATGCAACGAAGATGCTGGAAAATAGTGGGTTTACAGTCGAAGTTATACCGGAATACAGTGATGTGGCGCCAACCGGAACGGTTATTCGTCAAGATCCCTTACCCAATGAATCGGTTGCTGAAGGGACTCTTGTAACCATTTATGTTAGCCAGGGTCCGGAGATTACCTATGTCGAAGTTCCACAATTAGAAAACTTAGATATTGATGAAGCGCAAAATGTGTTGACAAGTCTTAACTTAGAAGCCGGGAATATTACCTATATCCATCATGATACGATTGAAGAAAATAAAGTGGTTAGTATGTCGGTAGATGCCGGCAGAGAAGTTGCAGAAGGATATGTTATCGACCTTGCGGTTAGCTTAGGTCGTGAGATAAGGCTTGAAACAAAATCATTCGTGATCAATAATATACTTGACCATAACCAAGAAGAATGTGAATTGAAAGTTGTTTTAGCAATAAATGGAGAAGAAAAAACACTCTTTAATGATGTCGTTACAGATACTGATTTTCCGATGACCTTAAGTGCAACGGAAACGGGTGAAGGGATCATACATGTATATAATGATGGCGTACAACAATATGAATTTTTTGTACAATTTACTGAAGAAGTCCCCAATACAAATTCGGGAGAAAGCAATGGAGGGAATGAATGATAGGGAAAATCGTTAAAGGCATTGCCGGATTTTATTATGTAGATATTGACCATGTTGGCGTATATCAGTGTCGCGCTCGCGGGATATTTAGAAACCAAAAGATTAAACCGCTTATTGGAGATAATGTACGTATTGAAGTAACACATGAGGAAGACATGGAAGGAAATGTCCTTGAGATTTTACCAAGAAAAAATGAACTCATTCGACCAACAGTATCAAATATCGACCAAGCATTTGTCGTTTTTTCTGTGGCGCATCCGGAACCAAACTTAAACTTGTTAGACCGATTTTTAATTGCTGTCATGTCCAATGGGATTGAAGCTATTATATGTTTTAACAAAATTGATTTGCTAGATAAACTCGATAGTGAAGTTGTCAGTATATATAGACAAGCCGGGTACAAAGTGATGATGATGAGTGCAGTTCATGGTGATGAAGGTGATTTGCTATCGATGATTGATCAAATCGAGACTGAAATGAAAGGTAAAACGACTGTTTTTGCCGGTCCGTCCGGGGTTGGAAAATCAACGATTATCAATTTGATTCAAGAACATACCCATATGGAAACCGGTAGTATCAGTGATAAGATTAAACGTGGTAAACATACGACACGTCATGTAAATCTGATTCCGATTGACCATCATTCATATGTTGTTGACACTCCGGGTTTTAGTTCTTTGCAATTAGAAGAATTAGAAGCAGAAGAAATTAAAGACTATTATATAGAATTTGCGCGATATGAACCAATGTGTAAATTTGCCGGGTGTAATCATATAAATGAACCAAAATGTGGGGTAAAAGATGCGCTGAAAAATGGAGATATACATGAAATTCGATATAATAATTATTTGCACATCTATAATGAAATAATGGATAAAAAGAAATACTAAATACGATTGTTCTTAAAGGAGAAAAAAATGATTAAAATAGCACCTTCAATATTATCAGCAGATTTTGCAAATTTAGGAAAAGAAGTTCAACGTATTGACGCGGCAGGTTGTGACATGGTTCATATCGATGTTATGGATGGACATTTTGTTCCTAACATTACATTTGGTCCTCCGGTGATTAAATCAATACGATCATTTACCGAAAAAACCTTTGATGTTCACTTAATGATAGAAAGCCCGGAACGATATATCAAGGAATTTGTTGAGGCAGGAGCAGACATTATTACCGTACATGCAGAAGCAACGACACATTTACATCGAATTTTACAATATATTAAATCCTTTGGCATTAAAGCCGGCGTATCCCTTAATCCCGGTACGCCATTAAGTGTTTTGGATTATATTTTAGATGATATTGATATGGTGCTGATTATGACAGTGAATCCTGGATTTGGTGGACAAAGCTTTATTCCGGCTATGTATGAAAAAATTAAAGCCTTATCGACAATGAAAGACATGCACAATAAAACCTTTGATATACAAGTGGATGGCGGCATTGGCTTGGATAATTTAAAAAGGGTTGTTGATGCAGGAGCAAATGTTATAGTTGCAGGTTCGGCTATATTTAACGCAGAGGATTTGGAAGTACAAATCGAGAACTTTAAGTCCATTAATTTATAAGAGGTTATAAGATGAAGAAATGTTTGATTATAAGTGGAGGAAAGATTAATCCGAATGATTTGTTAAATTATTTAAAGATTCAAGATAAAGACCTTTATATAATCGGAGTTGATGGAGGATGTCAGCTACTATATGACCATCATATTATTCCGCATCAGATTCTTGGAGATTTTGATACACTTGATCAAAAAGTTAAAGAATTTTATATGAAGAAAGATATTTTCATCAATGCGTTAGACCCTGTAAAAGATGTCACAGATACCCATGCTGCTTTTGAAGAAGCTCAAAAGATCGAGGCCAAAGAGATTGATGTCTTTGGTTTTTTCGGAACTCGCTTAGATCATTCCTTGGGAACCTTAATGACGGCATTTAAGTATTCAAAATGTATAAATATACGTTTTTTTGATGAACATAATATTGTTCATATTATTGATGGTTATCGTCAGCTTGTACTTGAAAAAAAATCCAACGAATTACAGCGTGTCTATAAATATATTTCTATTATTCCCATCGAGGAAACTGGGATTATTCAAACGAAGAATTTGAAGTATCCTCTTAAATCTGCAACTTTATCCCCTTATGATAGCTATGGTGTGAGTAATGAAATGATTAATGCTCAAGCAAGCATTGATGTAAAAGACGGGAAACTCTTCATAATACAATCCAATGATTAATAGAAAAAAACAGGCCCTGCAATCCATATCGCTTAGCGCAATAGAAATTGCAAGTCCTGTTTTATCGTTTTTTTCAACTTCATATCCAATAATTAAGCTCTTTCAACTTTGCCTGAACGTAAACATTTTGTACAAACGTCGAGTTTTTTAACACTACCATCAACGATTGCTCTAACAGTTCTAACGTTTGGTTTCCATTGTTTGTTTGATCGTCTATGAGAATGGCTTACTTGGTTTCCGAAGTGTACACTTTTATCACATACTGCACATTTTGCCATTGTTGCACCTCCTTACTTCTTCCTATATCAATACAACAATCCAATTTTAACAAAAAATGTCTTAGAATGCAAGATAAAGATTAAGAAATTTTAAAAAAAATTAAATAATAATTTGAAATCGTAGGAAAAGATGATATAATGAAAAAACAGTAAACTGAAAAAGGAGGCTTACCATGGTTGGAAATATGGAAAATGAGCTTGGTAAAGTAGTCATTGAAAATGAGGTGCTAGCTAAAGTTGCCGGATTATCAGCAATTGAATGTTATGGCGTCGTCGGTATGGCTATGGTTAATTTTACTACGGGACTAACTAGGTTACTAAAGCGTGAAAGTCTTACAAAAGGAATTGACCTGCAGGTTAATGAGAATATTATCTCAATAGAATTACACATAATCATTGAATATGGTGTAAATATTAAAGCTGTTACGGATAGTCTAATCAGCACAGTGAAGTATAAAGTCGAAACGTTCTCAGGTATGGAGGTTGATAAAATCGATGTGTTTGTTGAAGGTGTTCGCGTAGACGAATAATAACTTGAAGGAGGAAGACCAGTGACTTTAGAGACAATAAACTCGAACGTAATAAAGAATATGTTCATAGCTGGTGCTAAATATTTAGAATCAAAGAAAAAATATGTAGATGAGTTAAATGTATTTCCGGTACCGGACGGTGACACGGGAACAAACATGACATTAACCATCTTAGCTGCAGCAAAAGAGGTGGACAAAGCCAAAGGTTCAGATATGGCGGCGATTGCGAAAGCAATATCATCCGGATCACTTCGAGGTGCGCGTGGAAATTCAGGTGTTATTCTATCACAGCTTTTACGTGGATTTTCCAAAGAAATCAGTTCACATGACGAACTCGACACCATCATATTGGCAAATGCCATGGAAAAAGGCGTTCAGACAGCATATAAAGCGGTTATGAAGCCGAAAGAAGGAACAATATTAACCGTAGCAAGAAAAATGGCAGAGAAAGCCGCAGAAGTCGCTGTAGAATCTCAAGATATATTGTTTTTATTAAATGAAGTATTTAAATATGGTAATGAGGTTTTAGAGCAAACACCGGATATGTTACCGGTATTAAAAGAAGCCGGTGTGGTTGATGCAGGTGGACAAGGGCTTATGTATATTATACAAGGAGGCATCATGGCCTTAGAAAACGGAACGGATGTTACTCTTGAACTCAGTGAAGAAAGCCCATCTGTCGATGAAGAACCACATGTATCCTTTATACATGTGGAGAAAGATATCAAGTTTGGATATTGTACGGAATTCATCATAGATACAGGTGATCGACATACACTTGAAGAAAATGAAAAACATGCCAATGGGTTAAAACGCTTTTTAGGAACAATCGGCGATTCCATTGTATCTGTTGCGGATGAAGATCTCATTAAGATTCATGTGCATACCAATGATCCCGGAATTGCAATGCAGCGGGCATTGACAATTGGCCAATTGAGTAATATTAAAGTGGATAATATGCGCTTGCAGCATGAAGAGCATATTATTAAAAATGTTGATGACTACTTAAGAGAAGATGAAAATATTGAGATAAAACCCAAGGAAGAAAAACCCTATGGCTTTGTAGTTGTCTCCGTAGGTGAAGGTATTAATACCATATTTAAAAGTCTTGGAGTGGATTATGTAGTGACGGGTGGACAAACAATGAATCCGAGTACGGAAGATTTTGTGAAAGCTGTCTCAGAGATTCCTTCAAAAGTCATCTATATATTGCCCAATAATAAAAATATCATTTTGGCGGCAGGGCAAGTCAATGAGTTAGTCGAAGACAAAGAAATATATGTCATTCCGACAAAAACAATACCTCAAGGTGTATCTGCCCTGATTGCATTTGATACGACAGTTTCTCCGGAAGAAAACGTTGATGTCATGACACAAATGAGTGAAGACGTTAAAACGGGACAAGTTACTTTTGCAGTGAGAGATACGAGCATTGATTCAAAGCCGATTCAAGCAGGTGACATCCTTGGAATATCCGATGATGGTATTGCCGTGGTCAATAAAGATATAAAAGCATGTACCTTTGAACTTATTGATACAATTGTTGATTCAATGAGTGAGTTAGTTACGATTTATTATGGAGATGAAGTAGAAGAATCCCAAGCTCAAGTTATTGCAGAATATATTAAAGATAAGTACGAAGATGTGGAAATAGAAGTGCATTATGGTGGACAACCATTATATTATTATATTATTTCAGTGGAATAATATTACATAGAAGAGTGTGGACGCACTGTGTCAAAATAGGTTGCCTTTTGGCAGCCTATTTTGCACTGTGAATAAATCAAATAGTATCATAAAAGGTGAATATATGAATTTACTTCTTAACGATGTTGAGTCATTAAAAAAAGTAGGACCAAAATCAAAAAAAGCCTTAAATCAAATAGGTATATACCGAATATCGGATCTTTTGCATTATTATCCAAGAGATTATGAATCGATTGAAGGCCTTCGGACAATTGAATCTTTGAATCCGGATGAAACCGCTTATATACGGGGTCGCATTGATTCAACGGTTACGCTTTCGCGGTTTAACGGTCGTGTTATGGTTCGATTTACATTAGGAGATGACACAGGACGCATTCAAGTCATGTTTTTTAATCAACCCTATATAAAAAAAACATTGAATCAAAATGATTGGATTATTCTCAAAGGAAAATATTCTGTAAAAAATAATCGGAAGATGATCACAAATCCTAAAATAATAAAAAGTGAAGAATTTGAACAATTGACAAAAATCAAACTCAAACCCATCTATCCCTTATCAAAAGAGGTTACCTTAAAACAGTTAACAGGATATGTGAATCAGGCGCTTGAGATTATGAAAAATCAAATATCCGATTATATGGACAATACTGTTCGCGAAAAGTATGCTTTGGCTTCTCTTAGCTTTGCATACGAAAAAATTCATTATCCCTTGGATAAAAATAATCTAGAAATAGCAAAAAGGCGACTTGCCTTTGATGAATTTTTCTTGTTTCAAATGGCCATGCGACGGGTACGAGAGAAAGTCAAAAAACAAAACAATGCATTTTATTTAAGAAAAAATAAAGGTATTGAACGCTTTATATCCGGACTTCCATTTCGACTAACAGGAGCCCAAGAAAAAGCATTAGATGATGTATTTATGGATATGCATGGTGAAACGACCATGGTTCGGCTGATCCAGGGGGATGTCGGGAGTGGAAAAACAATAATTGCAACCATCTGTATGTTAAATACAGTTCTTAACGGATATCAATGTGCAATGATGGCCCCAACAGAGGTCTTGGCAAAACAACATTATCATAGTTTGTCAACACAACTGTCTGAATTTAATGTGACCGTAGGGATACTGATTGGAAGCATGACAAAAAAACAAAAAAGAAGCGTATATGAGCAACTAAAAGAAGGACGTATTGATATCATCATAGGAACACATGCCCTTATTCAAGAACATGTTGAATTTAAAGACCTTGCTTTAGTCATTACAGATGAACAACATCGATTTGGAGTGATGCAACGTGAAGCCTTAGTCAATAAAGGACGATATCCCCATACTTTAGTTATGAGTGCCACGCCTATCCCAAGAACCTTAGCCCTAATTGTTTATGGAGATTTGGATATTAGTATTGTAGATGAACTTCCGGCTGGGCGAAAAAAAATTGATACATTTCTTGTATCCTCATCATATAGAGAACGGATCTTTAAGTTTGCGATAAAAGAAGTTCAAGCAGGACGTAACGTATATTTTGTTTGTCCAATGGTTGAGGACAATGAAGACCTTCAACTTGCCAATGTAGAATCCTATGTTGAGTCTCTGCGAGAGTTTATGCCTTCAACGATTCAAATAGGAATGTTACATGGACGCATGAAGGGAAAAGAAAAAACTGCGATAATGGATGCGTTTTTAAGCTATTCAATGCAGGTTTTAGTATCAACAACGGTTATCGAAGTGGGGGTCAACGTTCCGAATGCAACATTAATGATTATTGAAAATGCAGAACGATTTGGATTAGCCCAACTTCATCAATTACGAGGACGTGTCGGCCGATCGAATCTGCAGTCGTATTGTGTTTTGATTTCAGATACGAAATCAACGGAAACAAAGAAAAAATTGAAATTCTTAAGAGATCATGACGATGGGTTTGAACTTGCTGAATACGATTTAAAAACAAGAGGTCCCGGGCAACTGTTTGGTTTGGCTCAATCGGGCGTTCCATTTTTTAGATTGGCGAATTTATATGAAGATAAAGAACTCTTAGAGATAACACAAACAATTGTTGAAAACACAGAAATTGATGCGTCAATTGATGAACAATTAGAATTGTTTTATTATAAATTTGAAGGAAATATAGGAATATAAGGAGAAAATTATGCGAGTTATTGCTGGAAGTGCCAGAAGATTATTGTTAGAATCACCATCTGAAGGTGTTCGACCGACAACGGATCGAACCAAGGAAACACTATTCAATATGATTCAATCAAGAGTTTATCATGCCAAGGTTTTAGATATTTTTTCCGGAAGTGGGGCTTTAGGGATAGAGGCGTTGAGTCGTGGAGCCGATCAATGTGTTTTTAATGACAACAATAATAGGTCAATTGAAATCATAAAAAAAAATTTAAATCATACAAAACTTATTGAAAAAGCCAAGATTATAAAGTATGATTATGTTAACGCACTTGATTCATTAAGTAAATCAAAGGAACGTTTTGATATAATTTTTTTGGATCCTCCATATAATCATGGATATGAGTCAGTTGCAGTTCAAAAAATCGACGAATTAAAATTGTTAAACGAAAACGGATTAATTGTTGTGGAGAGCTCCATAGATACTCAGTTAAATGATAAAGAATGGTCCCATTTGATTGTAAAGCGTGAAAAGGCGTATCGGACCAATAAATTTACGTTCATAGAGTATAAGAAAGGTGAAATAGAATGAAAATAGGTGTATATCCAGGGAGTTTTGATCCAACGACAAACGGACATATGGACATAATTGAAAGAGCATCAAAGTTAGTTGATCAGTTGATTGTTGGCGTGTTGAACAATCCGGATAAAACACCACAACTTGATGTAAATCAACGTGTTGCCTTATTAGAAACATTAACGAAAGATTTGGACAATGTAATCATTGAACCGTTTACCGGACTACTGGTTAATTTTGTAAATGAAAAAAAAGCGCAAATGATTGTACGAGGATTTCGAGCAATATCTGATTTTGAATATGAATTACAGTTGGCCCAGACAAATCATATGTTAGATGAAACCATAGAAACAGTTTTCTTAGTTTCTAGAACTGACTATGCATATATCAGTTCAAGCATGGTAAAACAACTTGTTCAATTCGGAGGCGATATATCTCGAATGGTTCCTAAAGAAACAGAGCGAGTTTTATTCGCATCAATGGAAAAGCGATGACAGGAGGGTATTATGGATTCGATAATGTTGTTATTAGACGAGATGGAAGGCTATTTACAAGAGTGTAATAATTTACCGTTTTCAAGTAAAGTGGTTGTTAACATGGAAGTTTTATATGAATTCATGGCAGATTTGCGAATGAAGCTACCTGAAGAGATTAAACGTTCAAAACGTTTAATTGAGGAAAAAGATAAGATTATTAGTGAAGCAGAAGCGGTAGCACAGGGAATTGTTGAAGAAGCAAAACGTCAAGCGGAAAAGATGCTTGATGAGCACGAAATACGTCGCCAAGCAATAAAAGAAGCAGAGGCCATGTTGGCACAAACAAAACAAACGGCAGATGAGATTACCGAAAGTGCCTACGACTATGTGGATTCAATCTTAGCGCAAAGCCAAAAAGTTATGGAAGATATGTTGCAAAACAGTGAACAGCAGTTTGGGGCATATGATCAGTATATGCGTGAACAACTCGATGTTATTCATGGCAATCGTAATGAGCTCAAACGTACAGATAAATAGATAAAACTTATAGAATGATTATCGGTTGCGTATAGTCATTCTTTTTAACTTGATTTGATTTTTCTAAGACAAGGTTATTATATAAGCGTGTGTAGCGAATTTCCTCGTCTAGCATCTTTCGTCCCACAAGATCTAACGTTTTTTGATGATCATGTACATTTGTGATTAAAGGAAGATGGAATTGTTTTTTTAATAAAGATAAAACGGGCCCAGCCGATTTTTTAAAGCCAAGTATTTTTACGTATGAATGTAGTTGACTGTCTTGCTTTTCTTCAATAGTGTTCGTTTCAATATTAAGAAAACTATGAAGTAGTGCTCTTTGAATGGTTGTTTTCGTATAATTTTTTGATTGAACTTTATCGATAAATGATTCGTAATCGTTTGCTTGGGTTATCGAATTCTGAAGTCGATTTTTTAATTCGAGGGGAAAATCAAAAATATTTTCAAGAGAAGGATGGTTAAGGCTTAATATATAGCGATAATAAGGATGACAGTCTTTGGCAAATATTGGGAAAATAGTATGGTTCAATTTAGACGCTATATACTCACCACATGCACTTGGCATCGTCAAGCTAATCTCATTTGATTTATTATTTTCTAGGGCTAATCGAATGGCGGTTGCTGAAGCGTAGTTGCCGTGAAGCTTTGTTTCAAGATAGGATGAACCGATTCGCTGAATTGTAAATGGCATTATTGTAGAGTTTAAACCTTCCAAAGCTTTTAAATATTCGATAGCTAAAATATTATTTGAACCCTTTAACAAGTGTTCATAGTCCGGATAGATGGATGAAGCGGCTAAGCTTCTTGCTTTTGGATATGAATATCCGCTTTTTAGTTTTGCCTTTAATTGGTCCTTATAAGCATCTGTCTCATTGAGAAAAAGATGTGCAAGATCCGATATAGCATCCAGGTTGCCGTATTCGCTTCCAAAGCTTAAATAATCAATACAATTTAGTTGGGTGAGCAAGTCAACAGAGCCTCTTGCAAAGAGTTCTGCAGAAGCGGTTGAATACAGAGTAGGAAGTTCAATAACGACATCAATACCTCCTAAGAGAGCTAGATGTGTACGTGTCCACTTGTCAAAAATAGCCGGTTCTCCACGTTGAACGTAGTTACCACTCATGATTGCAATAACATAGTCCGCATTTAATCGCTTCTTTGTCTCAGCAATTTGATAGGCATGTCCATTATGAAAAGGGTTGTATTCAGATATAATTGCTGCGATTTTCATGAATTGACCTCCTTGTTTTTATTTTATACTAAAGCTTTCCTAGAGAAAGTGCAATAAGGAAAATGAAAAAAATGTAAAAAGATATTGTATACAATGAACAATTTGTTTATAATGTAGTTGATGGGTATGATTACATACACGAAAGGAGCAATAAAAGTGAGTTTTATTGAAGGAATTAAAGAAAGAGCAAAAGCAAACATTCAAACGATTGTATTACCGGAGTCACTTGAGTTAAGAACATTAGAGGCGACAGAACAAATTCTAAAAGAAAAGATTGCAAAAGTTATTCTTATTGGTAAAGAAGAAGACATCATGGCTAAAGCCGGTGGCTTAGATATTTCAGGAGCGACAATTGTTGATCCGGATAATTTTACTGAAATGAAGGACTACATTGCATCATTAGTTGAACTTCGAAGCAAAAAAGGAATGACAGAAGAAAAGGCGACCGAATTGTTGACAACAGATCCACTATATTTAGGCGTTATGATGGTTAAAAAAGGTATGGCAGGTGGTATGGTTGCCGGCGCGGTTAATTCAACAGCAAATGTCCTAAGACCATCATTACAAATATTAAAAACAGCTCCGGGTACTAAACTTGTATCGTCATTTTTCGTAATGGTTGTACCGGACTGTGAATATGGTGCAAATGGTACATTCATTTTTTCAGATAGTGGATTGGTTCAAAATCCAAATTCAGAAGAGCTAGCTTCAATTGCAGGAAGTTCAGCAAAATCCTTTGAAATACTCGTTGAAGCAAAACCTGTTGTAGGTATGTTATCACATTCAACAATTGGTAGTGCAAAACATCCGGATGTAGATAAAGTTGTTGAAGCAACTCGTCTAGCAAAAGAGCAATATCCGGAGTATGCTATTGATGGAGAATTCCAATTAGATGCAGCCATCGTTCCGAGTATTGGACAAGCCAAAGCTCCTGGAAATGAAGTGGCTGGACATGTTAACGTTCTTGTATTCCCTGATTTAGATTCCGGAAATATTGGATACAAATTAACCCAGAGATTAGCTAAGGCAGAAGCTTATGGTCCTGTAACACAAGGTATAGCAAAGCCGGTTAATGACTTATCAAGAGGATGTAGTTCTGAAGATATTGTAGGAGTTGTTGCAATTACTGCAGTTCAAGCCATTAACCAAAGCAGATAAAGGAGAGTCTTATGAATATTCTCGTACTCAATTGTGGAAGCTCGTCTCTAAAGTATCAACTTATTAACATGGATAATGAAAGTGTTTTAGCGATTGGAATTTGTGAACGTATTGGTATAGAGGGGTCACAGATCAAACATGAAGTTGAGGGAAAAGAGAAAGTTGTTTTAAAAGCAGAAATGAGAAATCATGAAGCTGCTGTAAAATATCTTGTTGAAGCACTTGTTGATAAAAATCATGGATGTATTCAATCAATGGATGAAATATCAGCAGTCGGACACAGAGTTGTTCATGGTGGTGAATTTTTCTCGGATTCTGTCATTATTGATGAGAGAGTCATGGATGTTATTGAAGAGTGTGTCGAATTGGCTCCTCTGCATAACCCGGCCAACTTGACGGGGATTCGAGCTTGTCAACGTATTATGCCAACGATTCCGATGATTGCTGTCTTTGACACTGCATTTCATCAAACAATGCCTGAAAAAGCCTATTTATATGCAATTCCTTATGAGTATTATGAAAAATACAAGATAAGACGTTACGGATTTCACGGCACATCACATAAGTATGTAGCCAATAGAGCCGCAGAATTACTTGGACGTCCCATTGAGGAACTTAAAATTATTGTATGTCATTTAGGTAATGGTGCAAGTGTATGTGCCGTTGATAATGGAAAATCCATTGATACATCGATGGGACTAACGCCTTTAGAAGGTCTTGTTATGGGAACACGAAGTGGAGATATTGATCCGGCAATTGTTGACTATATTGCTCAAAAAGAAAATGTATCTGTCCATAAGGTTATCGAAATTTTAAACAAAAAGTCGGGCGTACTAGGTCTTTCAGGTATTTCTAGTGATTTTAGAGACATTCGAGCAGCTGCCAATAAAGGTAATCAGCATGCTATTCGAACCATGGAAGTCTTTGAATACCGTGTTGCAAAATACATAGGTTCCTATGCTGCAACCTTAAACGGACTTGATGCACTTGTTTTTACAGCCGGACTCGGAGAAAATAATATCTCGGTTCGTGCAAACATATGTAAACAACTAGGGTATTTAGGGATTGAAGTTGACCATGAACTTAATAATTGTACTGCGATTGAACGTGATTTTAGTAAAGAAAGTGCGACATGTCATTCAATGGTTATTCCGACAAATGAGGAATTAATGATTGCACGTGAAACGCTAAAATTAGTATAAGTTTCATTAACTTGTTATAAAATGGTTGACAAACAAATTGCTAATGGTTATAATAAATTTTGGCGATTTAACATCAGGCAATAACGAAAAGAAGGTGAATATATGTTACTACATTTAGTTGAAGCATTTATTCGAAGTGATCAAATAACATTAAAACAGACGTTTAATGATTTTGTTTTCGAGGATGGCGTCCATGAATATCAAGTTGTCGAACCTTTATCTTGTGACTTGATATTTGAACGAATAGGCGAAAATGATATTCTAGTCGAAGGTACAGCTAGCATCGGTTTGATAATTCCATGTGATCGTTGTACTGTGGATGTTATACAAAATGTGAACGTAAATATTCATAGATCCATATCCCTTCATGATAACGAAGAATTTGCCTACTTACAAGGGGCAGAACTTGATGTGGAAGCTTTTTTGTTAACGGAATTGTTAATTGAATTCCCACAAAAAGTGTTGTGTTCTGATGAATGTAAGGGTCTATGTGAACAATGTGGCGCAAACCTCAATGAGCAAGAATGTTCATGTGAAAAAGGTCATGTTGATATTCGAATGGCTCATTTAAAAGATTTGTTTGATAGCAAATTTAAGGAGGTGTAACGAAGATGGCAGTACCAAAGAGAAAAGTATCCTCATCACGTAGAAATAAGCGTCGTGCTCAAAGCTGGACATTATCAGCTCCAAACTTGGGAAGATGTACAAAATGTGGTGAGTTAGTGATGCCGCACAGAGCTTGTAAGGCATGTGGAACATACAAGAATAAAGTGGTTGTTGAAAAAGAATAATTTGATTTTCTAAAACAGGAAAGCCTTTGGTTTTCCTGTTTTTTGATAGTCGCTTTCTTCTACGGGAATATACTTGAAAAGTCGGCAAAAAAATAGTATAGTAATCTAAGAACTTATTGAAAGGGGTACACTATGGATCAAGTAAGTATTGCTGTTGATGCAATGGGAGGAGACCATGCACCGGATATTGTTGTTGATGCTGCTGTTATGGCATTAGAACAAGAGCCGAATATCATATTGACATTATTTGGTAATGAAGATATGATTAAAGATAAGTTAGCGGCTAAGAGTTATGATCAAAGCCGACTAAATATTGTCAATGCGACAGAAACTATCGATAATAATGAGTCTCCGGTTTTAGCGATACGTCGAAAAAAAGAATCATCCATTGTCAAAGGATTACGGTTTGTTAAAGAAGGACACGCAGACGCATTTGTTTCGGCAGGAAGCACAGGTGCTGTTTTGGCAGGAGGAACCTTAATTATCGGTCGCATCAAAGGGGTTGAAAGACCAGCTTTAGGCTCATTTATTCCTACCAAGAATGGTATAACTTTGCTGATGGACTGTGGAGCCAATGTCGACTCAAAGCCGATTTTTTTACATCAGTTTGCTAAGATGGGCGCAAGTTATAGTCAATCCTTTACAGGTAAAGCAAGGCCAACAATAGGACTATTAAATGTTGGAGAAGAAGAAAAAAAAGGTAATAGCTTAACAAAAGAAACATACATACTTTTAAAGCAAGATACTTCATTAAATTTCATTGGAAATATTGAAGGAAGGGATATTGCATCCGGACAAGCAGATGTCATTATTGCAGATGGCTTCACCGGAAATCTTATATTAAAGCATACAGAAGGCTTGGCCATGTTCTTATTGTCTCAGATAAAACAAGCAATCACGTCAACGTGGTATTCAAAGATTGGTGCCTTATTAATAAAAGGGCCATTGAAAAAAATGTTAAAATCATTTGATTATACTGAGTATGGCGGTGCCCCTTTATTAGGTCTTGAAGGACTTGTGGTTAAAGCTCATGGAAGCTCTAATGCAAAAGCCTTTAAAAATGCGATTGTACAATGTAAAACATTTTCAGACGAGAAGGTAAATGAAAAAATTAAACAACAACTTATATAATACGGAGGTATAAAGATGGATGAAAAAAAACTATTAGAAATTATTGCAGAATTTACGACTTATGAAGCAGATGATATTGAGGAATCAATGGATTTTGTTGATGATTTAGGTATTGATTCCCTTGACTTAGCACAAATCATTTTAAGCGCAGAATCAGCTTTTGATGTTGATTTAGAAGATGATATGATGGAAAGTGTAAATACTGTTGGGGATGCCATGGAGATGCTAAGAAACCGAATCGAAGAAATGGAATAGGGGATTAACGAACAAGTCACCTTAGTACTTGTTCGTTTTTTTTGAAATGCTAATCGGTGAGGAGGTAATGATGAAACACAAAAAACTACATGAGTTTGAATCAGTAATTTCATATCAATTTAAGAATATGAAATTACTGATTCAATCTCTAACACATAGCTCATATGCAAATGAAAACAATTTAAAAAAAATTGAAAATAATGAGCGACTTGAATTCTTAGGTGATGCAGTTCTTGAAATTGTCACCAGTGATTATTTGTATCATAAATATCCTGAAAATCTTGAAGGAGAACTTACAAAGCTAAGAGCGAGCCTTGTTTGTGAACCAACATTAGCGACCTTCGCAAAGGAAATTTCTTTGGATAAATATATTTTGTTAGGTAAAGGCGAAGATGCTTCGGGCGGAAGAAAGAGAAATTCCGTTTTATCAGATACAGTGGAAGCTTTAATTGGTGCGATTTACTTGGATGGCGGTATTGATGAAGCAAAACAATTTATTGAACATACATTGTTAGCTGATATTCAATCCAGACAGCGATTTGTTGATAGTAAGACCCAGCTTCAAGAGTATATACAACAATTTAGTGATTATCCAATTGAATATCGCGTCATGAGTGAAATGGGTCCGGATCATGACAAACATTTTGATGTTCATGTATATCATGATGGTGTGGTCATTGGACAAGGTTCGGGGCGAAGTAAAAAAGGCGCTGAACAAAGTGCAGCTATGGACGCGCTGCTAAAAATCGAGAGTAAATAAGAGGTTTTTTATGTATTTAAAAAGTATTGATTTATATGGATTTAAGTCTTTTGCAAATAAAATGATTTTTAAGTTCGATAAAGGAATTACCGGAATTGTTGGTCCTAATGGAAGTGGAAAAAGCAATGTCGCTGATGCGGTGCGTTGGGTACTAGGCGAACAAAGCGCCAAACAACTACGGGGAAGTAAGATGGAAGATGTTATTTTCGCGGGAACAGAAACTCGACGACCATTAGGTTATTGCCAGGTTGATTTAACCATTGATAATATTGATGGAAAGATGCCGATTGAGTATCGTGAAGTGACAGTTTCGCGTCGGGTATATCGCTCTGGAGAGAGTGCTTATTATATTAACGGAACAGCATGTCGACTTAAAGACGTTCATGAACTCTTCATGGATACCGGGGTCGGACGAGAAGGGTATTCAATTATTGGACAAGGACAAGTGGATAAAATTTTATCATCAAAACCCAATGATCGAAGAGATTTATTTGATGAAGCAGCAGGTATTGTCAAATATAAAACACGTAAAATGGCTGCAACGAAAAAACTAGAAAGTAGCGAGACGGATCTTGAACGGATAACAGATATCATTGGTGAACTTGAAATCCAAAAAGATGGACTTGAGGGACAGGCAGAAACAGCTAGGGTATACCTGGATTTTCGTGAAGAACTAAAAAAACTTGAAGTCAATAGTTTCATTCGCCTTATTGATGATTTCGAAATGAAACTCAAAGAATTAAAAGAAAAAGAAGGCCTTGTTCAAAACGAATACGAAGAAAAAAAGACTTTTCATAAAGATTTGCAACAAAAATATCATGAATATGAAGAGCAGTTTAAAGTAATTGAGGAAGAATTGGATGAATACCGAGAACATATTACATCGACATCATTAGCCATTGAAAAACTCCAATCTACCATCAGTTTATCTGAAGAGAAGAAAAAGAATAGTACGATACAGATTGAAAAATTAAAAAATGAAATTCAGCATCTAGAAGATACAGAAATGCGTCGTAGAATTGAGCTGAATGAAATGAAAGGCCTTAAGGAAAAACACAGTGAAAAACTTATAAGTGGAGAAAAAATCATCGCTGAGCACCAAGAGGTCTTAGAAAATATTCAGCAAGAAATTGCTACATATGAACAAGAAATTGATTCGATACAGACGGATATGATACAAAGGTTAAATGAAGGATCGAATATCAAGGGACAAGTCCATCGAAATGAAGCGATGATTGAAAACAATTCCTCTCGACTTGAACAATTATCCTCGCGAAAAGTTATTGTCCTGCAGACGGTACAAACCTTAGAAAATGAACTAAAAAATGCTCAGTCTACTTTAGATAACTTTGAAAACAATCAACAAAAATTATTGGACCAAAAGCTTACAATACGTAGTCGCATTGGACAGAAAGAAAAGAAATTAGCTGAAGAAAAAAAATCGACGCAAGAAATTGTTCATGAATTAAATAAGAATAAGTCAAAATTAGAAGCTATTAAAGATATGGAAGAACAATATGATGGCTATTATTATAGTGTAAAAAAGGTCATGGAGTTAAACGACCCGGGAGCATTAGGTGTCGTTGCAGAGCTCATCCACGTTGATAACAAATATACAAGGGCTATTGAACTCGCCTTAGGTTCAGGGTTGCAAAATATTGTTACTTTAAATGAGCAAAAAGCAAAAAGTTTCATCGACTATCTTAAAAAAAATAAGTTTGGACGAGGAACATTTTTACCATTAAACAATGTACACGGACAGTGTATCCATTCCTTTAAAAAAACAAAAGGATTTATTAATATTGCCAGTGAATTGGTGGATTGTGATGAAAAATATCGTCCTATTATTCGCCATCTTTTAGGACGAATACTTGTTGTTGACAATATCGATAACGGGATTCAATTGGCACGGGAAAACCAACAAAAAGTTCGGATTATTACCTTGGATGGTGAGGTGATTAATCCAGGTGGTGCCATGAGCGGTGGTGCCTTTAAAAATGAAAAAGGACAATTGCTATCTCGTAAAAATGACATTGAATATTTGATTTCTGAAATTAAACATGAAGAGCAAGAAGTCCAAAAATTACATAAGGCAATACATGAAGCGGAAGAAGAACTCATAAGACTAAAAAATGAAATTGAAGAAATACAAAACCAAGAGCAAAGTATGAACATTGAGCATCATACTATGCTCACTCAGATAAATACAAATCAAGTTGAATATAATAAATATCATCAAGAATTGAAAAATATTTCGGCAGAAGTTGAAGAGCTCAAACGTGAAACAGCACATCTATTGGAAGAAAAAAACAGCTTGTCAAAGCAATTGAATTCATCACAAACGGATCACGTTGATGCAGAATCAAGAGTTGAATTTCTTAATGAAAAGATTCAAGTCCTCAAAGAAGACCTGAAAATTATTATGGAAGATTTAACAAATGATAAAATGGCATTCACAAGCTTACAAGAACAGATGCGCCATTATGAAGAAAACATAAGGCGCTTATCAGAAGGATTAGCGGATCATACAAAATCCATTAAAAAACTTCGAATAGATATTCAGGCCCATGAATTAAGTTGCTTAAAAGAAACACAAAACTTGCAAAAGAGTCAAGCCGAGCAAATAAAAGAACGAGAAAAATTAGTTGACTTAAATGCCAAGGTTAATGATTTGAAATATAAACGGCAAGACATTCAAGTTCAAAAAGGACAAATGGATTCTAAACGTGAATTAGCCTATGAACAAGCCAATCAACTAGAAAAGGAACTTATTCGAATTGGCGGAAATATTGAACGCAATGAACTACAAAAAGAAACCCAAATTAATTATATGTGGGATGAATATGAATTAACTTATACAAAAGCATTAGAATTTAAAACCGATATTGAGCTTGCTGAATCAACGATTAAGAGTAAAATATCTTCTATAAAAAGTGAAATGAAACAACTAGGCGATGTTAATGTACACGCGATTGAAGAGTATCGACAAGTCAAAGAACGTTATATATTTTTAACGTCACAACGTGAAGACCTGATGAATGCAAAAGAAAAGTTACTAAAAATCATTCATGATTTAGATGAACAAATGACGCTTCAATTTAGAGAGAAATTCAATGAGATTAATGCCAAGTTTAATAGTGTATTTAAAGAACTTTTTGGCGGAGGAACCGGCTTTTTAGAATTAACAGATGATGAAGATGTATTATCTGCAGGGATAACAATTATTGCCCAACCCCCGGGAAAAAAGCTTCAAAATATGATGCTATTATCCGGTGGTGAACGAGCATTTACGGCAATTGCATTGTTATTTGCGATTCAAAGCTTGCGTCCATCTCCTTTTTGTGTACTTGATGAGATAGAAGCAGCGCTTGATGATGCCAATGTGGATCGATTTGCGGCCTATTTACAAAAATTGACAGACCAAACCCAGTTTATTGTAATTACCCATCGAAAAGGTACGATGGAAGCAGCAAATGCCTTATATGGAATTACAATGCAAGAAAAAGGTGTATCTACACAAGTATCTGTAAAATTAATACAAGATCAGCTTGATCAAACAACAAAAGAATAGCGAGGTTTATATATGGCAGAGAAAAAAGGTTTTTTTAATAAATTAGTGAGTGGACTTACGAAAACACGAGATCAATTTTTAGGTGGTGTTGAAGAAGTTCTTAAAAATTTCAAGTCCATTGATGAAGAGTTTTATGAAGAACTTGAAGAAGCATTAATTATGGCAGATTTAGGCGTTCCGACAACAATGACAATTATTGAAGATTTGCGAGTCAAAGTAAAAGAAAGAAAACTGACCAATACGGAAGAAGTTCGTCAACTATTAGCGGATGAATTAAAAGAACTTATGCATGTCGATGGAGATGCCTACGATTTTACAAATCAAAAAACAGTTATATTGGTTATAGGCGTTAACGGAGTAGGTAAGACAACATCAATCGGAAAATTAGCAAGTCAATATAAAGCAGATGGAAAAAAGGTCATGCTTGCAGCGGCAGATACATTTAGAGCTGCAGCAATCGATCAGTTACAAGAGTGGGCCAGACGAGCGGATGTGCCTATTATTGCACAAGGAGAAAATTCGGATCCTGCAGCTGTTGTGTTTGATGCTGTTCAATCGGCCAAAGCAAAAAATACAGATATTCTTATTTGCGATACAGCCGGACGACTACATAATAAAAAGAATTTGATGGACGAATTAAATAAAATTCATCGGATTATTGCACGCGAATACCCGGATGCACATAAGGAAGTCCTCTTAGTTCTTGATGCTACGACAGGACAGAATGCCTTACAACAAGCCAAACTTTTTAAAGAAGTAGCCGATATTACCGGTGTTATTTTAACCAAGCTTGACGGAACGGCCAAAGGTGGTATTGCCATAGCCATTCAATCGGATCTTCACCTTCCTGTAAAATACATTGGAGTCGGTGAAGGTATTGATGATATGCGACCATTTGACTCTGACGATTTTGTGGATGCACTCTTTAATATTCAACATAATACAAATTCTTAATATTTCTATTGACAAAGCTGCTTTTTCTCTGTATAATACCGACTGTAAAGTAATTATACTTGACAGGCAAGGTGAGAGCAATGGATGACTTAGGATATAAAACAATGTTATATGATTTCTACGGCAATATGATGACAAAGCGTCAAAAAGAAGTCTATGAAGAATATTATCTTAATGATTTGTCTCTCGGAGAAATAGCTCAGAAGTTAAATATAAGTCGGGCAGCTGTCCATGATAATATAAAACGGAGTGAAAAAGCTCTAGAAAACTATGAACAATCCCTGGGATTGATTCATCAGTTTCAGGAAAACCAACTACTATTGGGAAAAATATTGAGTCTTACAGAGGAAGCGGATGCACCACTTGCGCTTCAATCTATACGGGGACTCGTATCCGAAGTACTTAAAAATCTATAGAACAATAGATCACAAAGCATAGAAAGGATTACAAATGGCATTCGAAAGTTTATCAGATAGATTTCAGAATATATTCGCTGGATTAAAGCGTAAAGGAAAACTCAGTGAAGCAGATGTCAAAGCTGCTATGCGCGAAGTTAAAATGGCATTACTTGAAGCTGATGTTAACTTTAAAGTGGTTAAGCAATTTGTTAACAGTGTTCGCGAACGCGCAGTTGGCGTCGAAGTATTAGATTCATTAACGCCGGGACAGCAGGTTATTAAGATTGTTAATGAAGAGATGGTTAAGCTTATGGGCGATGAATCTGATGAGGCGCTAACATTTGCTAAAGAACCGCCAACAATTTATATGATGGTTGGTTTGCAAGGTGCCGGAAAGACAACATCGACAGCGAAAATTGCCGGTTTACTTAAGAAAAAAGGTAAAAAACCATTATTAGTAGCCTGTGATATTTATCGACCGGCTGCAATTAAGCAATTACAAGTGGTGGGTGGACAAATCGATGTTCCTGTTTTTGAAATGGGACAGAATAAACCACTCGATATTGCAAAAGCTGCGATTGAACATGGTAAAAAGAACGGAAATGATGTCATTATTCTTGATACTGCCGGACGTTTACATATAGATGAAACCATGATGGATGAACTTGTTGAGATTAAAGCAAATGTTAATCCGCACCAAATCCTTTTAGTCGTTGATGCCATGACCGGACAAGATGCTGTCAATGTGGCTGAGACATTCAATCAACAACTTGAAATTGATGGAGTGATTTTAACTAAGCTTGATGGAGATACTCGAGGTGGAGCGGCCTTATCGGTTAAGGCGGTTACCGGAAAACCAATTAAGTTCGCCTGTGTCGGTGAAAAACTGACCGATGTTGAAATATTCCATGCAGATCGTATGGCGTCCCGTATTTTGGGTATGGGTGATGTATTAACATTGATTGAAAAGGCAAGTGAATCCATCGATGAAGATAAAGCAAGAGAAATGGAACGAAAGTTCAAGAAAGCTGAATTTTCTTTTGATGATTTCTTAGAACAAATGCAACAAATAAAAAAAATGGGGTCCTTGAATGATATTATGGGTATGATACCCGGAATGGGACAACAGATGAAAAATGTTCAAGTTGATGAAAAAGAACTGGCAAAGATGGAAGCAATGATTTTATCCATGACACCGGCCGAACGTCGTAACCCGGATCTTATGAACTTGTCACGTAAAAAACGTATTGCGGCAGGTTCAGGTAATGAGATGGCTACTGTGAATCGTTTCATCAAACAATTCGAACAATCAAAAAAAATGATGAAACAAATGAGCGGTATGATGAAAGGCAAAAAAGGTAAAAAAGGGATGTTTAATATGCCCTTTATGAAATAATTCGGTATTAAGCAATTTTGCTTTATATAAATTTTTATAAATGATTTAAATAAATCATATCATTATAACAATAGGAGGTGAAAAACATGGCAGTAAGAATGAGATTAAAGAGAATGGGTGCAAAAAAAGCTCCTTTTTATAGAATCGTAGTTGCTGATTCAAGATCACCAAGAGATGGTAAGTTTATTGAGCAAGTAGGTTATTATGATCCTACAAAAGAGCCTGCTGAAATCAAGGTTGATGAAGAAATTGCAAAAAAATGGCTTTCAACAGGTGCTCAACCATCAGAAACAGTAAAAAAATTACTTAAAATTGCTGGTGTAACTGAGTAATAGTGTCATTTGCCAATAGGCAAAGGAGGTTCAACTTATGAAAGAACTTGTTGAAGTGATTGCAAAAGCACTTGTTGATAATCCTGATGCAGTTGAAGTTCGAGCCGTAGAAGGCGAAAAATCAACAGTACTTGAATTAAAAGTTGCTCCTGAAGATATGGGAAAAGTTATCGGTAAACAAGGTCGAATTGCTAAGGCAATTCGTACTGTTGTTAAGGCTGCAGCTACAAAATCCGATAAACGTGTTGTTGTCGAAATTATGTAGTCTGTAGTTGAGTAACAATTCCTATGATGAATTGCAGCTTAAGTTAAGTACCAAAAGTATATCGGGTTGGTCGACACGATTCAATGCTTTTGGTACTTTTATGATGCTCTAGGAAAGTTTTGAGGTGGATCAATGGATTATATCCAAATTGGGAAAGTGGCAAACACCCATGGTGTACGTGGAGAATTAAAAATTTTTCCGCTAACGGATGACATAAGGCGATTTGAGTTGCTCAAACATATACGTATTGAAAATAATAACCGTATTTTTAATTGCACCATTACCGGGGTTAAATATTTTAAAAATCTTGTTATTTTGCAGTTGAAAGAAGTTCAAAATATGAACGAAGCCTTAGAACTTAAAGGTGGAACCCTATTGATTCCTATGGATGAAGCACTTCCTCTATCAGAAGATGAGAATTACATATTTGAAATGATCGGTCTGCTTGCCAAAGAAGAAGATGGAACAGAACTTGGACGTTTGAAAGAAGTTTTAGAAACAGGAACACATGATATTTATGTGATTGATGATGGTAGTAAACACGGACTTATGATTCCGGCCATTAAAGAATTTGTGACTGAAGTAAATGTAGAAGAAGGATACTTAATTGTGAAGCTAATTGAAGGATTGAAAGGGTTATAAAATGCGATTTCATGTATTAACACTTTTTCCTGAACATATAGATGAAGGTTTAAATAGTAGTATTATAAAAAGAGCCCGTGAAAATGGTTTGATTGATTTAAATCTTGTGAATATACGCGATTTTTCAAAAAACAAACATAAGACAGTGGATGATTATCCTTATGGTGGTGGTGCCGGCATGGTCATGCAAGCCGGACCCATTATTGATGCTTATGCCCAGGTAAAAAAAGAATATCCTAATGTAAAACGTGTCATTTACCTCTCGCCCCAAGGACAAACACTCAATCAAGAAAAAGTCCTTGAATTGGCACAGGAAGATGAGCTCTTGTTTATTTGTGGGCACTATGAAGGCATTGACGAACGCGTTATTGAGTCAATAGTGACAGAAGAGTTATCCATTGGGGATTATGTACTTACCGGGGGAGAAATGGCTGCAATGGTCGTTATTGACGCTGTGAGTCGTCATGTGGAGGGCGTGCTATCAAACTCAGTTTCTGCAGATGTGGAATCCTTTGATAATGGCTTGTTGGAATATCCCCAGTATACGCGTCCGGCAGATTATGAAGGTCAGACCGTTCCGGATGTTTTATTATCCGGAAATCATCAAAAGATTGAACAATTTCGCCATGAGCAATCGCTGATACGGACAGCGAAAAAACGTCCGGATTTATTACGGTATGCAGTACTTTCGCAAGAGGATAAAATCTTCTTAAAAAAGACTTGTCATATAGATACAAATATGCTATAGTATGTAATTGTGAGTACGGATGTTCCGCTGGTAAGACGTTTATTAAAGAACATCTATGATGGAAGGAGGTTGACTCATGAACGCAATCATTAGAGAAATCGAACAAGAACAATTAAAGACTGACATTGCAGATTTTAATGTTGGAGATACAATTCGTGTATATGCTAAGATTAAAGAAGGTACACGCGAGAGAGTTCAGATGTTTGAAGGAACAGTTCTTAAGAGACAAAATGGCGGCAATAGAGAAACTTTTACAGTACGTAGAATTTCTTATGGCGTTGGAGTTGAAAAGACGTGGCCTTTACATTCACCAAATCTTGATCGTATCGAAGTTGTTCGTCGTGGTAAAGTTCGACGTGCAAGACTTCATTATTTACGAGATCGAATTGGTAAAAAAGCAAAAGTTAAAGAAAAGATGTCATAAAAGAGTTATTCAAAAAGAGCTATGCAATAGCTCTTTTTTTAATGTGTGTAATATGGTATTATATAGTAGACAAAAAATTACCCGGTGGAGGAATTAGATATGTTTGAACAGCTTAATATTGATGAGTTAAAAAAATTTATCAAAGATATTTTCGTGATTGTTATGAGTGTTTTTCTTATCAGTTCCTTTGTGGCCCAACCAACAACGGTTGAAGGTAATTCTATGCTTCCAACCCTCTACGATGCAGATCAATTAATTATTGAAAAACTAAGTCTTCGATTCACACCTTTTGAGCGCTATGATATTATCGTTTTTCCCTATAATAATGATCGAAGCAAATACTATATTAAACGTATTATTGGATTACCGGGTGAAGTGATAGATATAAAAAACGGTAAAATCTTTGTTAATGATCTGGAGTTAAATGAACCTATTCAACTTGATATCATAAAAGATTTAGGAACCCAAGATTATCCGATTACCATTCCTGAAAAGACTTTTTTTGTTATGGGAGATAATCGAAATCATAGTCGGGACAGTCGTTATGTAGATGTTGGCCTCATCAAGGAAGAAGATGTTATCGGAAAAGGATTTTTTCGAATATATCCTTTTTCTAATGTAGGTTTTTTAGAGATAGAAGATTAAGCAAGAAGGAGAACAAATGAATATACAGTGGTACCCTGGACATATGACAAAAGCAAAGCGTATGATGCAAGATAGCATCAAATTAATTGACTGTGTGGTTGAGCTATTAGATGCAAGAATTCCCATAAGCAGTCAAAATCCTGACTTACCAAAGATCGCCAATGGTAAACCGAGGTTAATTTTATTAACAAAAATGGATCTAGCTGATCCTAACAAAACCAATCAATGGATTGAGTATTTTAAAAAACAAGGTATTGTTGCAATGCCGGTGAATGCTCGTGACGGACAAAACATGAATAAAGTTGTCCCTCAAATACACGAAGTATGTAAAGAACGTATCGAAAGAAATAAAAAAAGAGGCTTAATAAATAAGCCCTTGCGAATTATGGTTGCCGGAATTCCCAATGTAGGCAAGTCAACATTTATTAATAAACTCGTTGGAAAATCAAGTACAAAGACAGGAAATAAACCGGGTGTAACAAAAGGAAAACAATGGATTAAAATAAAAAAAGGTCTGGAGTTATTAGACACGCCGGGAATCTTATGGCCAAAGTTTGAAGATCAAACAGTAGGGGCGCACTTAGCATTTGTTGGCAGTATTAAAGATGATATTTTAGATACAACCACATTGGCTTATGAGCTAATTAGCCATTTGATGGACTTATACCCAAAAGCGTTGAAAGAGGCTTTTCCAAATGTTGAATTTATTGAAGGTGATGAGCTAAAGCCTGCATATAAATTATTGGAAGCCTTTGCCATAGAACGTCATTACTTACAAGAAAAAAACACCCCCGATACGAATCGCATGGGAAAAAATCTTTTAGATGATTTTCGTGCCGGGCGATTCGGAAGAATGTCGATTGACAAAATTCCGACAGATAAAATTTCAGATACCAAAGCTAACGTTTAAGAGAGAGCATAGAGAGAGTAAAGGAGAGCATATTATGGGAAATGAAACGATGAAAGATGTAGTTATTATAGGAAATGGTATTGCAGGTGTTACTGCAGCTGAGACAATACGAAAAGAGGATACACAGGTCAATATTACAATTATTGACCGGGAAAAATATCCGGTCTACTATAAACCCATGTTATCGAAATTTATCGGTCAAGATAAACTTCCAAGTACATTTTTTGTAAGGAAAGAAACATGGTATGAGGAAAACAGTATTCGACTTATGTCAGAATATGAAGTGACAGATATTGATGATTCAAAGCGACAAGTGTATATTACAAATGGTCATGATGAGACAAGTTTACACTATGACAAATTGATTATAGCAGCAGGAAGTTATTGCTTTGTACCACCTATTGAGAACAATCACTTGGAAAATGTCTTCACATTACGTACATACGATGATGCGTTAAGAATTAAACAAGTCATGAAAGAACACCATAAAGCGACAGTAATCGGCGGTGGATTACTGGGCCTAGAGTTAGCAGCACAACTGCATCAAGCAGGAATGGAAGTGACGGTTGTTGAAATTATGGAACGCTTACTTCCCATACAACTTGATCAAAAAGGTGCAGAAATTTTGGAGAACGGGTTTGATGTCGAACGAATGAATGTTCTCAAAGGAACAGGCGTAAAGCGCTTCTTAGGGGATAAAAAAGTTACCGGTGTTGAGACGATAGACGGTCATACGATAGAATCGGATCTTGTGATGATATCTGCAGGCGTGAGAATTGATCCAAAGATTGCAAAAATGCTAGATCTTGATTTTGACAAAGCAATTATCGTTAATAAACATATGCAAACCAGTAAAGAGCATATCTATGCTTGTGGAGACTGCGTATGTTTTGAAGGACACAATTTTGCGATTTGGCCGGAAGCCCTTTCGCAAGGACAAGTCGCCGGACAAAATGTTGTAGGAAAGAATGAAGCATATGAACATTTTGTTCCATCAACAATTCTTCACGCAATGGGGCTGAATATTTTCTCAATAGGTGAGATGGAAGTTGATGAAGATGAAGAGGGCATTTCAATATTAAATTATGAGAATAAAAATGCAGGTATTTACAAACGTATGAATTTTAAGGAGGATGTACTTATCGGTGGAATTCTAGTGAATGACCAACGTAAAGCAAAGTTTCTCCTAAAAGGAATCAAAGAGGGCGCAGCATTAAAGGACTTGTATGAGGTGCTGCAATAATGAAAGAAACAGACTTGTATGAACCTGTTCGAGATTTTTTTTCTCGATTAGGTTATACGATCGATGCTGAAGTGAAAGGCATTGACATACTTTGTGTTCGAGACGATGAAAGTATAGCTATCGAATTAAAAAATCAACTAAACCTAAAACTTATTACCCAAGGTGCATTACGGCAGAAGATGTTTGATTTAGTTTATGTCGCTATATGGACACCTAAAAACTTACGACAACATGAATTTAAAGATAAACTCTATCTATTGAAGCGTCTGGGTCTTGGACTTATTATTGTTTCGTCAAAGACCTTGGATGTGGATATTTATCATGATCCAATCATGCATCCCATAGAAGAATATCAGCGGCGTAATCGAGTGAAAAAAAAGAAAGCCATTGAAGAACTTAGAGAACGAAGGACCCATGTCAATGTAGGTGGAACCCATCGTAAAAAAATAATGACCTCCTACAAAGAAGAAGTGCTCATTATTTTAGACTGTATTCATCGAAGCGAGGAAGTTTGTTTATCAGACGTTGTGATGGAAACACAAATAAAAAAAGCCGGATCAATTCTTCAAAAAAATTTTTATGGCTGGTTTAAACGCATTAAACGCGGAGTGTATGGGTTAACAGATAGTGGATACCAAGCGCATAAAGAATATTATAAGGTCATACAAAAGATAAATGAAGCGCATAATTAATGGAGTGAATATGAAGAATATAACGATTGATGATTTTTATGAAGCAAAAGAGACCGTTAACAACATTATTAAAAAAACACCTTTAATATATTCGGACTTTTATAGTCAAGAGTACATGGCGGATGTATTTCTTAAACCTGAAAATCTGCAACGTACAGGTGCCTTTAAAATCAGAGGTGCATACAATAAAATAGTAAAGCTTAGTGACCAAGAAAAAGAAAAAGGTCTTATAGCATCTAGCGCTGGGAATCATGCACAAGGGGTTGCTTTAGCGGCGAAGGCATGCGGAGTAAAAGCTGTTATTGTTATGCCTTCAAATACACCCTTAATTAAGGTTGAAGCGACAAAAAAATATGGTGCAGATGTTGTCTTATCCGGTGAGTGCTATGATGATGCCTTTAACGAAGCGAAACGATTGCAAGACATCTATGGCTATACATTTATTCATCCTTTTGATGATGATGATATTATATTAGGTCAGGGAACAATAGGTATAGAAATACTTGAGGAGCTTCCTGAAGCGGATATAATTATCGTTCCAATAGGAGGCGGTGGACTCATCAGTGGTGTTGCAATGGCTGCAAAGTTTATAAAACCGGATATTGAAATCATTGGTGTTGAACCTCAAGGTGCCCAGACTTTGCGCAGCTCTATAAAAAGTAATCATATCGTTGAACTAAAAAAAGTAGACACGATTGCTGAAGGCGTTGCTGTTAAGCGAAGTGGCATGAAGACCTTTGAGTATGTAAAAAAATATGTGGATCGCATAGTCACTGTTAATGATGTAAATATAATGGAAGCTTTTTTGCTTGTTGCAGAAAAAGAAAAAATTATTGCGGAAAATGCAGGCGTTTTATCCCTTGCAGCTCTAAGAAAAATAGATGTCAAAGGAAAAAAAGTTGTTTCTCTGATTAGTGGTGGTAATATTGATGTAGTTACGATTTCAGAATTAATTAGCCGTGGTCTTGTTGTTCGAGGTCGAGTTTTCTGTTTTTCCGTGGAATTATCAGATACACCGGGACAATTGCAAATGATTGCAAGTATTTTATCGGATGTAGGTGCCAATATCATCCAGCTAGATCATAATCAATTTAAAACGGTAGATCGATTTAAACGTGTACATCTTGAGGTAACATGTGAAACGAATGGAAAATCTCATGTAGCACAAATAAAACGTGCCTTAAAGAATAAAGGATATGATGTAAAAGTAGTGTATTAAGATGTATGTTTTGAGTAAAATTTCTCTGATAAGTGTAGAATAATTTAAAGACTGTGATATAATATAATAGTCGATATAAATATAGCTATATACAAAGGAGGAGTTTTTTTTGAAAAAGTCATTAAGTATTATTTTATCACTAATGATGTTGTTTTCTGTTGTGTTTTCGAGTACAGTTCTTGCTGAATCTACGTATTCGGTTCAGTCCGGGGATGTATTATGGAGAATTGCACGTGAATACGGTCTAGAATGGGAAGAGCTAGCTGAGTATAACGCCTTGGAAAATCCACATTTGATTTTTCCGGGACAAATGATACGTATTCCAAGTGAAGAAGCCGTAGAAGAAATGACAGAAGAAGAGGTAACACAAGAAGAACCAGTTGTTGAAGAGGAACCGGTCGTCGAAGAAGAGCCAGTTGTTGATAGTACACAACTTACGATTCTTCATACAAACGATATGCATGGATTCTTTATTGAAGGTGCTTATGATGGTATGGGGGCTGCAAAATTAGCAGCGTATTATGAAAGCGTAAAAGCAAGTAATCCTAACACATTAATTCTAGATGCAGGCGATGCTACACAAGGTCATAATCTTGTTACCTTGTCAGAAGGTGAAAATGCAATGCCAATATTAAATGCCTTAGGATATGATGCAATGACTGCAGGTAATCATGAATTCGACTATGGACAAGATCAGCTGTTAGACAATATTGCTTTAGCCGATTTTCCGGTTTTAGCTGCCAATATTAAAGATGAAGATGGCAATGATTTCTTGACCCCATATGTTTTAAAAGAAGTGGATGGTCTTACAGTCGCTATTTTTGGTTTAGCAACACCTGAAACAAAATATAAATCACATCCGGATAACACCCTTGGATTAACCTTTGATGATCCGATTGAAGTTGCTCAGACACTCGTACCTATGTTACGAGACCAAGCAGATGTGGTTATCGGATTAGTTCACTTAGGTGATGAGGGAACGATGACGTCCGTAGCATTAGCTGAGATGGTTGAAGGGATAGATCTTATCATTGATGGACATAGCCATTCAGCATATGAAAATGGCAATACTGTTAATGAGACACTTATTGTAAGTGCCGGAGAAAAAACAAAAAATGTTGGTCGTGTAGATATGACCCTTGTTGAAGGCGAAATAACAGCAACGGTTGCAAGCTTATTTACAAAAGATCAATCTCTTGAGCTTATTGATAATGCAGAAGTTGCAGATCTTGTTGCTGCTATAGAAGAAGAAAATGCAGTGATAGAAAATGAAGTTGTTGCAACAGCACCGTACGATTTAAACGGAGAAAGAGAGTTTGTTCGTACAGGAGAAACAAACCTTGGTAATATGATCACAGAAGCATTATTAGATATTAGTGGTGCTGATGTTGCATTAACTAATGGTGGTGGTATTCGAGCATCTGTTGCTATGGGAGAAGTTACTAAAGGTGACATATTAACAGTGCTTCCTTTTGGAAACACCGTACGCGTCATTGAAGTCACCGGTGCAGATCTTATTGCTGCATTGGAAAATGGTTTAGCAACATACCCAGAACCTCTTGGTGCATTCCCGCACATTGCTGGAATGATGGTTGAGTTTGATTCTTCCTTAGAAGCCGGAAGTCGAGTAACTTCGGTTATGATTGACGATGAAGCTATTGATGAAGAAGCAATCTATTCATTAGCAACAAATGATTTCCTAGTAGCTGGTGGAGATGATTATACCATGTTCGTTGGTGCCAATGTTATCGCAGAATTTGGTGCGATGGATGAAGTTCTTATAGACTTCATAGCAGAAAACGGATTTGATGCATCGGAAGTTACAGGACGTATTCAAGATGTTTCTGAAGATGCAGAAGAAGTTCCTATGGATGATGCAGCCTAAAGTCGCAAAAAGCGAAGAGGCGATTTCATAGCATAAAAAAGAGCCACAATTACGTGTTGTTTGTAATTGTGGCTTTTCTATATATATTGGCTATTAATAAGCAAGGTTTATCGGATTGGGCAAACGCCTGAATCACAACTTTCATCACCAATATCAAGTTCTTGTTCATTGGACTCATATTTTGAAAGAAGAGCCGGAACAAAAGGTCGCATTTCTTCAACACGTTTATTATATTCGTCTTCGCTAATGGCCTCGTAAGGTAAAAGTTGGTAAAAATTATCATCAAGAGATAAGAAGGATACAGCGACAATATCATCCCATTCTTTATAGACCCATTCTTCAACAGCATCCCATTCATGATCACGAACATGTACAGTTATTGAACAGTTGTGGTCAACATAATTCTCCATAAATAATTGATAGTTTTCAAGCTGTTCGATAGCAGATACATCATATTTGGTAATGCCATCCGGAGCTTTTACCGGAAACTCAATCACTTTGGTTGTACAATTTTCCAGTGTTTGTCCAACTTCAGGATGAATTGGATAGTTCAGCTCTTCACATACTTTGACTAATGGATCTGATGCGCTAATGCGTACGCGTCGAATGTAATAGGGTGAATGGGAGTAATGAACACCGGATGAAACAGTCGGAAGTTGGCTTAATGTACCCTCTGGTTTTACAGTAGTAACAAGAAGAGATTCGTTTTGACCGATTTCTGTGGAATACTCTTTAATGGCATCTTGAGCCGCGCTGCGAAGTTGGCGTAATACTTTTGCTTGATCTTCACGAGAGAGTTTTGCTTTGTTGACCATATCTTGCCAGCCGGTCAAGGAACATCCGGTCAATTTGTCGCGTTGTTGAACATTATTCCATTCAGGAATCTCAAGATCGACACAAGTCATTCTATATCCGGAACGAGCGGATAAGCGTTGAGCTTCCAGTAATCCATCATAATCAATGCTACCATCGTCATTGACAAATGCATAAACATTAATGGTTGTCAAATTACATAAGCCTTGAGAATCCAGAAGAATTTCGCCACAGGGGTTCACACCATTCATATTAGGACGACGTTTTGCACCAGCCACTTCATTAACCCAGCCAGGTTCTCCGGAATAACGCATTTGTTCAATTTGCCAATGAAGCATCTCACGCTCAGGCTTGCTTGTATAATAAATGGAATTGTTACTCATTTGACGGTGGATGATTTCTTGATCAACAATCCACTGACCGTCAATTTGCTTATATAGATTGTTTTTTGCTTCAATACATTCTTTGTCATCTGCATCAACAAGGACAATTTCGGCCGTCCGACGAACACCACCAACAACGACATTTTCGCCGATAATATTTGCGATGTCTAAGCAGTCAATTGGACGTAGTTTAACAAATTGATGTTCATCATAGATTGCGCGTTTTTTAATAACCTTTACAATCTTGATGAACATATTTTTAATAGATTGATGTCCGCTTGCCGTTCCGCCAAAGGATTTTAAACGTTCGCCTTTTGGGCGTACATTGTTGTAATTGATAACAATGGTATTAACGTTTCGATATTCTGCGCTATATACAATTTTTAAAAAATTATCTAGGGCTTGTGTCCAGCCTTCTTTGGAGTCTCCAATCACAATCTTACAAACATTATTGTGAGAAAAAACAAGGCTTGTTGAATCTTCACGTTGATTCATAGGGATTGGTGTATAATCTTCGTGTATGACCTCAAAGTCAGCGCGAACTTTTGGAAGCTTCTTAACATCATCTTTGAGAACACGTACACCAACACCGGAACCAACCATAAGTAGATAAAATAAATCTTTAAAAGCACCGAAGTTATCGATTACTTGAAAAGCACAGTTATAGTTACTCATAGGGTAATTCTTAGAAACAGTTGTTCCGCCAACCCAAAATGTTCGACCGGAAAGAAACTGACGTAAATGGAAAATATTATCAAAGAGTTTTTCCGCTTCCTCCCGTGTTGTAGGAACTAGACTACAGTTATACTCAACAGCACGTCGGACTGTTTCCCACCAGTATTCACGACGGTTCTCTTCGGGAAGCCAACGTGAGTATGTCCGATAATAGACAAAACTTCCAAGTTGTTTCATTGGATTTGTCATGTGCTTATATTTACTGATAAATGCATCACTTAATATTCGATTAGATGTGCTTTTATGGCGTTTTTCTCTTGATTTGTCCCGTTCGTAACGATATAAGATATATTTTTTTGCCACATCTTTACGGGACGATTCCATGAGTTTTTCTTCAACTGTATCTTGAATAATATTCACGGAAAAAGGAGAAGAGTAATTTTTTAGTGCCTCTTCAACACTTTCTGCAATATTCGTAGCCAAGGTTTCATCAATACCGTCTTTTGTTTCAGACATCGCTAAAATTATAGCATTTCTAATTTTATCATTACTATACTCAACGACTGAGCTATTACGCTTAATGACATTCATATAATCTCTCCTATACAATATATTGTGCTTGATTTCTGTTTTGGCACACTATATATTGTATCACGATTCAATAAAATATCAATAGTAAGATTGGATTATCTTTGGTATAATTAATGTATACTTTAGTGAGGCGGTGATTTTTTGGGAAAAGACAAAAAAGGTATTAAGAAAAAGGCATATGAAAAAGAATTGCATAACTTACAAATTGAACTTGTCAAATTGCAAGAATGGGTTAAAAAGGAAGGCTTAAAAGTAGTTGTTATTTTTGAAGGAAGAGATGCAGCCGGAAAAGGTGGCGTCATTAAACGAATTACTGAAAAGTTAAACCCTAGAGTCTGTCGCGTTGTTGCCCTTGGGGTTCCCACGGAAAAAGAAAAATCTCAGTGGTATTTTCAACGATACGTTGCCCATTTACCTGCAGCCGGTGAGATTGTTCTATTTGATCGAAGCTGGTATAATCGAGCAGGTGTAGAAAAAGTCATGGGATTTTGTAGTCAAGATGAGTACGATGATTTTTTACGAAGTTGTCCTGAATTTGAAAAAATGTTGGTTCGAGCAGGGATTATTCTGGTCAAATACTGGTTTTCAGTGAGTGATGATGAACAAGAACGACGTTTTCAAGCCCGTATTAATGATCCTACGAAACGGTGGAAAATCAGCCCTATGGACTTAGAATCACGTAAGCACTGGGTGGAATATTCGATTGCAAAAGATATGATGATGGATTATACCGATATCAAACAAGCACCATGGTTTGTTGTTCCTTCAGATAACAAGAAGCATGCAAGGCTTAACTGTATTCACCATTTACTTACACAAATTGAGTATGAAGATGTTCACACTGAAAAGCTAGAATTGCCCCAACGACAAGAAAACGACTTTTATATTCGACCCCCATTAGAGGAGCAAACCTTTGTGCCCGACTATGCGGCACAATTTGTTGACGATTAATCCGGGCAAAGATAAAAGCTATTATTGAATTTTTATAGAAAGTCCGTTATAATGAAATAGCTGTCAAGTATGTTGATAGCTATTTTGTTATGTCTATTAGGAGGACCAAATGAAAAGAGAACCTATTATTTTAAATCATGATACGGATGAGGGACTCCGTCAAAAGAAAATTATAGAGAGATTAAGAGCAATAAATGATACGTTTGAACAGAAACACGGACGTAAGAAAAGGATGCATATAGCCACCTTTGGATGTCAAATGAATTTTCACGACTCAGAAAAATTAAAAGGTGTCTTAGAACAAATCGGTTATGAAGAATGTGATTCAGAAGCCCAAGCCGATTTTGTGGTCTATAATACGTGTGCAGTGCGTGAGAATGCAGAAACACGAGTCTTTGGGCGTATTGGTCACTTGAAGTCGCTAAAAGAAAAGAATCCGAATATGGTTATTGCTCTTTGTGGATGCATGATGCAGCAAGATACAGTCATCGATAAATTAAAAAAATCTTATCCACACGTGAATATCGTTTTCGGAACACATAACATATATAAATTAGCTGAATTACTTGAAACACATATGGAAACAGGGGAATCGGTTTATGATATATGGGATTCGTATCAAGATATTGTGGAAGATTTGCCCACAGTTCGAAAATATACATATAAATCCAGTGTAAATATTATTTTTGGATGCAATAACTTTTGCAGTTATTGTATTGTGCCTTATGTAAGAGGGCGGGAACGTAGTCGCGAGCCGGAAGATATTATTGAAGAAGTTAGAGCTCTTGTTGCTGATGGTGTTGTTGAGATTACTTTTTTAGGTCAAAACGTAAACTCATATGGTAAAAATCTTCAACATCCGATGACCTTTGCGCAGCTTTTAGAAGAAGTAGAAAAGATTGATGGATTAGAACGTATACGTTTTATGACATCCCATCCTAAAGATTTGTCAGACGAACTTATTCATGTTATGGCAAAATCAACAAAAGTGTGCAAGTCACTCCATTTACCCTTTCAATCGGGAAGTACGCGTTTATTAGAGAAAATGAATCGTGGCTATACAAAAGACAGCTATTTAAGTTTGGTCAATAAAATTAAAAAAGCCATGCCCGACATTGCTTTAACAACAGATATTATTGTTGGATTCCCAGGTGAAACTGAAGAAGACTTCATGGATACAATGGATGTGGTTAAGGAAGTAGAATACGATAGTGCCTTTACCTTCATATATTCAAAGCGCACAGGAACACCGGCGGCACAATATGAAGATCAGATAGAAGAACCTGTTGTCAAAGAGCGTTTTAATCGATTGTTAGATGAAGTGAACTCCCTAGCAAACAAGAAAAGCAGGGAACATATCGGTAAGGAATATCTGGCCTTGTTTGAAGAAGAAAACACAAGCAGAAAAGGATATATGTCAGGACGACTTGACAATGGGCATCTTGTCCATGTAGAAGGTGATTCTAGCTTAGTGGGATCTATACGTCGTGTAAAAATTATTGATGCAATGACATTTTACTTAGTAGGAGAGATTATACATGAGTAATGCCTTAACTCCCATGATGCAACAATATGTTAAAATCAAAGACAAATATAAGGATTGTATTCTTTTTTATCGTCTGGGCGATTTTTACGAAATGTTTTTTGAGGATGCAATCAAGGCATCTAGAGAACTAGAAATCACCTTAACGGGAAAAAATTGTGGATTAGAGGAACGTGCACCAATGTGTGGCGTTCCTTATCACTCTGCAGAAAATTATATCAATCGCCTTATTGAAAAAGGCTATAAAGTTGCCATTGCAGAGCAGATTGAAGATCCGGCAACAGCCAAAGGAATTGTAGAACGGGATGTGATTCGTGTTGTAACGCCGGGAGCAAATCTGAATATGCAGGCACTTGATGAGACAAAAAACAATTATCTCATGTGTGTTTATTCGGATATTTCCCGCTATGGGATGAGTTATGTCGATGTAACAACCGGAGAATTTCAGACAACAACCTTACACACCTATGCTGCATTATTAGATGAAATAGCTAAGGTCCAACCGGCCGAATGTATATTAAATACCACAATCTATGAAAATAGTGAATTTATTCAATGGATGGATCAAAATCTAAATACTTACATTAATAGTTATGACGATTGGTTTTTTGATACAAAACGCACTAAAGATACCCTATTAAAACACTTTGAAGTGGTAAGTCTAGATGGCTTAGGTATAGCTGAGCAGGATGAAAGCATTATTGCATCCGGAGCCTTGCTGGATTATCTGTATGAAACCCAAAAATCAGGCTTATCACATATCGATCATATCCGCTACTATGAAACCGGAAAATATATGTTGTTAGATGTATCGACACGACGTAATCTTGAACTATTAGAAACCATGCGTGAAAAAGAAAAAAAAGGCTCTCTTCTTTGGGTCCTTGACCATACAAAAACAGCAATGGGAGCTAGAAAACTCCGCCATTTTATTGAACAACCTTTAACGTCTGTCTATCAAATTAATGAACGTTTGGATAGTATAGAGGAACTTGTCGGCGATTTGATGGGGCGGGAGGAAATTCGAGAACTTTTGACGCCGGTATATGATATGGAACGTTTGATGACAAAGATGACCTTACAGACAGCTAACCCGAGAGATCTATTAGCATTTCGTCAATCTATTCATGTACTTCCGGATATTAAGATGCTCCTTAAAAACATGAAGAGTACCTTGCTTAAAGGCATGGGGGATTCATTAGATATGCTACTTGATCTTGATAAATTGATTGGTGATAGCATAAGCGAAGAACCTCCAATTGCATTAAAAGAGGGGAAAATCATCAAAGATGGTTTTAATGATAAGGTTGATCGTTTGCGTGAAGCATCGAAAGACGGAAAGCTATGGCTGACTTCACTAGAAGCAAAAGAACGTGAACAAACAGGTATTAAAAATTTAAAGATTAAATATAACAAAGTATTTGGATATTATATTGAAGTGACAAAATCAAATCTTGATATGGTGCCGGAGCGTTATCAACGCAAACAAACCCTCGCCAATGCTGAACGTTATATTACACCGGAACTCAAAGAAATTGAAGATACCGTATTAGGTGCTGAAGATAAACTCATAGAGTTAGAATATTCTCTGTATGTCCAGATTCGAAATAAGTTAGCAGATCATGTCCTTCGTATCAAAGAAACAGCAAGAAAAGTAGCCGAACTCGATGCCCTACAATCACTTGCTCATGTCGCGGTAACGAATCATTATGTTCGACCGACCTTTAATGACCAAGGAACCATACAGATTACAGAAGGGCGTCATCCGGTCATTGAAAAAATCATGGGACAAGAACAGTTCATTACGAATGATACATTGATGAATACACAAGAACATCGCTTTTCAATTATCACCGGGCCCAATATGGCTGGTAAGTCGACTTATATGCGTCAAGTTGCACTCATTACTTTAATGGCCCAAATCGGAACTTTTGTACCGGCTACATCAGCAAATCTATGTCCGGTTGATCGCATATTTACCCGTGTTGGCGCCTCCGATGATTTATCCTCCGGAAAGAGTACCTTTATGGTAGAGATGAGCGAAGTTGCCAATATTTTACGTAATGCAACCGTGAATAGTCTGGTTATTCTGGACGAAATTGGTCGAGGAACATCAACATTTGACGGACTAAGCATTGCATGGGCGGTTGTTGAATATCTGGTTCAGAAAAAAACAGTAGGTGCCAAAAGTCTCTTTGCGACCCATTATCATGAACTTACTGAGCTAGAGGGAAAAATCGATGGTGTACAAAACTATTGTATTACCGTAAAGGAAAAAGGTGATGATATTATCTTTTTACGGAAAATCGCAAAAGGCGGAGCGGACAAAAGTTATGGTATTCAAGTGGCTAAAATTGCGGGTGTCCCACAGTATGTTATTGAACGTGCAAAAGAAATATTAGATGATTTGTCGGATGCGGATATTACGAAAAAAGCCAAAAAAGTTCAAATGCCGAAAGAACCGCTTCAATTGAACTTTTTTGAAGAGCCTAAAAATGAGCTTAAAGAACGTATTGAAAAGATCAACATTAACCAGTTAACACCAATCGAAGCCTTAAATATTCTCAATGAATTAGTGACATTAACGCAGAAATAGAGGTGCCTATGACTACAATACATCTATTAGATCAAGATACAATCAATAAAATTGCGGCAGGAGAAGTTGTTGAAAGACCTCTTTCTGTTGTGAAAGAATGTGTTGAAAATGCAATTGATGCAAAAGCCAATGCCATTACCGTTGAGATCGAAGATGGTGGTTTGAAAACTATTCGGATTACAGATAATGGCGTCGGTATGTCGGGTGAGGATGTGAAGTCAGCATTTTTACGCCACGCGACAAGTAAAATCATTGATGCGGATGACTTGGATCACATACGGTCCTTAGGGTTTCGTGGTGAAGCCTTAGCCAGTATTGCGGCCGTGTCCATGGTTGAATGTATAACGAAACAAGAAGAAGAACTGACGGGTATTCGCTATGTTATTGATGGTGGCCTAGAAAAAGAAGTTCAAGATATTGGTTGTCCAAGTGGCACAACCTTTGTAATACGGGAACTTTTTTATAATGTTCCTGCACGTAAAAAGTTTTTGAAAACGCCACGGACAGAAGCCGGTTATATTACAGACCTAATACATCGACTTGCACTTAGTCATCCGGGAGTTTCATTTAAATATATCGTTAATAAAAATGTAAAGTTACATACATCCGGGAATTATTCATTGTTGGATTGTATTTATCAAGTTTTTGGTAAAGAGCATGCAAAACAAAGTAAGGAAGTCGATTATAGCTATGGCGACTATAGCGTAACCGGCTATATAGGAGAACCGGAATTGAGTCGAGGCAATCGTCAATACGAAATCTATTATGTCAATAACCGCTATATTAAGTCCAAATGGATTCAAGACGGGATTGAAGAGGGATTTAAAGAAGCGATGATGATTAATCAATTTCCCTTCGCTGTATTATTTTTAAAATGTCCAACCGAATTGCTTGATATTAATGTACACCCGACAAAAATGCAGGCGCGCTTTAATGATGAGATGATTGTCCGTGAGATTTTTAAAGATGCCGTTATCCACACCCTTCGTCAAAAAGAGCCCATTGTCGATATTGAGTTACAAGAAAAAAGAAAAAAGACAGAAGAAGAGCATATTGAAAAGAAGGAATATGAAAAATTGATAAAAGAAGTCCCGGAGCCTTTTGAGACAAAACGTCGAGAAACGTTTTCAACACTTCAAGAAAAAAATCTACCCGACAAAGCGATAGTCCCATCTGAGCCGGAGAAAAGACTTGAACCGGCTAAAAAGCCTGAGCCCATAAGCATGGATTTATTTTTGGATGAACAAAAAATTCAAAAGCATCGTGTTATTGGACAAGTGTTTAAGACCTATTGGCTTGTAGAATATCATAAAGAACTTTATATTATCGATCAACATGCAGCTCACGAAAAAGTGCTCTATGAATCATGGGTTTCTAAAATCGAAAAACATACGATCTCATCACAGATGCTCCTTGAGTCAAAAGTATATACGCTTTCAGATCGTGAATTCGATATGTTTCAAGAACACCAACAAGCCATTGCAGATTTGGGATTTGACGTGGAAGAATTTGGCGGGAATTCTATAATACTTAAAAGTGTTCCCTATTTACTCAATGAACCACTTACCAATATGGATTTTATCCATTTTTTTGATCAACTTGCCCAAGGGGTAAAATACAAAAAACAAGAACGCTATTTACACGACTTAGCTACGATTGCATGTAAAGCGGCGATCAAGGGAAATGATCAACTTTCCCTTGTTGAATATCAAAGTTTAATTGATCAACTCTTGCAACTTGACGATCCTTATCATTGCCCTCATGGACGACCGACGATGATTCGCATGAGCTTACAAGAGCTTGAAAAGAAATTTAAACGCATTGTATAACTATGAAAGAGTGTATTTATGGAAAATAAAAAGAAGCTAATTATTGTAGCCGGACCGACGGCAAGTGGAAAAACGGCGGTTTCGATTGCACTTGCCAAAAAAATTAATGGAGAAATTATCTCCGCAGACTCCATGCAAGTCTATAAATATATGGATATTGGTTCGGCAAAAGTGACACGAGAACAAATGAAGGGTGTAGCGCATCATCTTGTTGATGTACTCGAACCGGATGAAGATTTTAGTGTTCATCGGTTTCAGACAATGGCTAAAGAAGCTATGACTGAAATATATTCGAAAAATGCAGTTCCCATTATAGCCGGTGGTACAGGCTTTTATATTCAATCGGTGGTCTACGATATTGATTTTTCCAGCACGGATGAAGAAGAACAGGTTCGTCAACAAGTTATGGACTATTCATCTGTACATGGAGAAGAGGCACTTTTCCAATGGCTAAAAGACATTGATCCGGAAAGCGGCGAAACGATTCATCCCAACAATATCAAGCGTGTACAACGGGCATTGGAGTATTATTTGTTGACCGGAGAAAAAATGAGTGTGCATAATGCACGTGAAAAGTCTAAAACATCACCCTATGAGTTAACCTTTGTCGTTTTGACCATGGAACGGGAAGCTTTGTATGAACGGATTAATCGACGCGTGGACCAAATGATCGAAGAGGGACTCCTTGATGAAGTAAAATCATTACTGGAAAAAGGATATACAAAAGAAATGACATCCATGCAAGGCTTAGGTTATAAGGAACTGTTTGATTACCTAAATGGAGAGTGTTCTTTAGATGAGGCAATTTACAAGATTAAACGGGATACACGACATTTTGCCAAACGACAATTAACCTGGTTTCGCCGTGAAAACAATGTGCACTGGATTCATGTAGACCAATATCATTTTGATATTGATGCAATAACAGAGGCTATTATAAAATTAATGAAAGAATAAAATATTTCATGTTGAACTATTTATAAATATACTATAGAATAAGAGGTAGAACATTATTCGAAAAGGGGGTTTACCGATGCCAAAACCAGTAAATTTACAAGACATGTTTTTGAACCAGGTACGAAAAGATAAAATAGTACTTGTTGTATACTTAACCAATGGATTCCAATTAAAGGGAGTCGTAAAAGGATTTGATAATTTTATTGTTGTTTTAGAAACAGAAGGAAAACAACAAATGATTTACAAACATGCTATTTCTACAATCATACCGTCAAGAGAGATTCATTTTAACATCGAGGTTGAAGACTACTAGAAAAGGAATATAGTTATGACCAACACGATTTATCATCAACTTGGAATAAGCAACCAGGTCCTTTCCATGAGTCAAGAGGTGGAAAAGGACCTGGAAGAACGTTTTAGAGAAATAGATCATATTGCTGAAGCCAATCAACTTAAAGTATTGCACGCAATGCAAACCCATCGTTTAAGCGATACACATTTTAACCATACAAATGGCTATGGTTATAATGACATAGGAAGAGATACTTTGGAAAATGTTTATGCTTCCGTATTTCATACGGAAGCTGCTTTAGTTCGTCCACAATTAATATCCGGAACACATGCCTTAACGGTGGCACTAAGTGGTAATTTACGACCGGGCGATGAAATATTAGCGCCTGCCGGTAAGCTTTATGACACATTACAAGGTGTCATCGGTATTATTCCGACAAAAGGCTCCTTGAGTGAGTATGGAATAAGCTATGCACAAGTGGATTTGTTGGAGGATTATTCCTTTGATTTACAAGGAATCAAAAATGCAATCAATGAACGAACCAAACTGATTTCAATCCAAAAATCAAAAGGCTATGATTGGCGACCGACGTTTTCAAATCAACAAATAGGTCAACTGATTCGATTTATCCGTGAAATAAAACCCGATGTTATTATTATGGTGGATAATTGTTATGGCGAATTCGTCGAATATGATGAACCCAGTGATTATGGAGCAGATTTAGTCGTAGGTTCTTTAATTAAAAATCCGGGAGGTGGAATCGCACCCTCCGGAGGGTATATTGCCGGTAAAACAGAATATGTTGAAAATGCAGCTATACGTTTATCAGCGCCGGGCCTAGGAAAAGAAGTCGGTGCTTCCCATGGTATGACCCATAGTTTGTTTCAAGGTCTATTCTTGGCTCCAACGGTTGTCGCGTCAGCACATAAGACGGCTTTGTTTGCGGCAAAACTTTATGAAAAATTAGGCTTTAATGTTATTCCCGCTAGTCGGGAAACACGTTATGATATCATTCAAGCTATTGATATGCATTCAAAAGAAAATGTAATCGCATTTTGCCGAGGCATACAATCAGCAGCACCTGTAGATAGTTTTGTGACGCCTGTTCCCTGGGATATGCCGGGCTATGATGCCGAGGTGATTATGGCAGCAGGGGCTTTTGTTCAAGGTTCATCTATAGAACTGAGTGCAGATGCACCTATAAAGCCACCCTACACTGTGTATTTTCAAGGTGGCTTGACCTATTATCATGGTAAGTTTGGTGTCATGAAATCATTGCAGGCCATGGTAGATGATACAGATTTTAAGCTGTAAGCATTGTTTGACAAATGCGTGTTTTTTCATTATAATTTTTTCTAGTATATCAACTGAATCAGGAGGCGTAAATTTGTGAAAAATTATGGAGTAAATGAACTGAGAAAAATGTATCTGGACTTCTTTGAAAGTAAAGACCATCTAAAAGCAGATAGTTTTCCCTTAGTTCCTAAAAATGATAAAAGTTTATTATTGATTAATTCAGGAATGGCACCATTAAAGCCTTACTTTACGGGACAAGAAACTCCGCCGAGTAAACGAATGACAACCTGTCAAAAATGTATTCGTACCGGTGATATTGAAAATGTTGGTAAAACAGCACGTCACGGTACCTTCTTTGAAATGTTGGGTAATTTTTCCTTTGGTGATTATTTTAAAAAAGAGGCCATAGCTTGGGCGTGGGAGTTCTTTACCGAGGTTTTAGAAGTACCCAAAGAGATTCTTTATGTCTCCGTTTATGAAGAGGATGATGAAGCGGAACAAATCTGGCATGAACAAGAAAAGGTTCCTATGGATCATATTGTCCGTATGGGCAAAGCCGATAACTTCTGGGAGCATGGTCTTGGTCCGTGTGGTCCGTGTTCAGAAATTTATGTCGACCGTGGTCAAAAGTATGGTTGTCATGACCCTAACTGTGCAGTAGGATGCGAGTGTGACCGTTTTGTCGAAATCTGGAATCTTGTGTTTACCCAATTTGAAAAAATGGAAAACGGAGATTATGTACCCTTAAAAAACCCTAATATTGATACAGGTATGGGATTAGAACGTTTAGCTATTATGATGCAAGGTGTCGATTCGTTTTTTGATATTGATACTATGCAGATTATTCGTGATGAAATATGTAAAAAAGCAAATGTGACCTATCAAGCGAATAAAGATAACGATGTAAGTATACGAGTTATTACCGATCATATACGATCCGTTACCTTTATGACATCTGATGGAATCTTACCATCCAATGAAGGGCGTGGTTATGTATTACGACGTTTACTTCGTCGTGCAGCACGTCATGGTAAGTTACTTGGAATTCAAGGAAAGTTCTTAAAAGATTTGGCTCAAATTGTTATTGAATCTAGTAAAGATGGATATCCTGAGCTCAAAGAAAAAGAAGCCTATATTTTAAAAGTACTAACAACCGAAGAAGAACGTTTTGCTGAAACAATCGATCAAGGTATAGCCATTTTAAATGAATATCTTGATGAGCTAGGTGATCAAAAGGTTCTTAGTGGCGAAAAAGCCTTTAAGTTATATGATACCTATGGTTTTCCTCTTGATTTAACCATTGAAATAGCAGAAGAAAAAGGTGTAACGGTTGATCAAGAAGCTTTTGCAGAAGAGATGAAAGCCCAAAGAGATCGGGCGCGTAATGCGCGTGAAGAATCTAATTACATGGGGGCTAAAGAAACGGTATATCATCAGTTAGATATTGGCATTGGTGGAAAGTTTGTCGGATATCAGCAACTTCAATTGTCTAGTGAAATTACTGGTTTAACTCAAGGCAGTCAAGTGGTTACAAGCATTTCAAGTGGAGAAAAGGTTAGTGTACTTGTACATGAGACGCCTTTTTATGCCACAAGTGGTGGACAAGAGGCCGATATAGGATTTATTGAAACAGCGACGGGAAAAGTGCGCGTTGATGATGTCATCAAAGTTGTTGGTAATAATATTGCTCACATCGGCGAAGTCATTGAAGGTGATATTGAGATTGGGCAAGAAGCTATTTTAAATGTAGATGAAGATCATCGATTTGCAACGGCGAAAAATCATAGTGCAACACATTTATTACAAAAGGCCTTAAAAACAGTCCTAGGCGATCATATAGAACAAGCGGGTTCTAGTGTATCTGCAGAACGTCTACGTTTTGATTTTACACATTTTGAGGCAATACCAAAAAAAGAATTGCAAAAAATTGAAGATATAGTAAATGCACAAATTCAAAAAGGATTAGGTGTTCATATTGAGGAAATGCCAATTGCTAAAGCCAAAGAGATTGGTGCTATGGCTCTGTTTGGAGAAAAGTATGGAGACACTGTACGGGTTGTAAATATCGATGGCTATAGTATTGAATTATGTGGAGGAACCCATCTTTCGAATATATCTGAAATCGGATTGTTTAAAATTGTATCCGAAGGAGGGGTGGCAGCAGGTGTGCGTCGTATTGAAGCCCTAACCGGACAAGGGGCAATTAACTATTACCATTCTATTGAGCACACCTTAAATGCCATTGCAGATATAGCCCGGTGTGAGGTTGGACAAGTTGAAACACGAATTCAATCCTTACTCGATGATATGAAAGAGCTAAAACGTGAAAACGATCAACTAAAATCGAAAGCTGCTTCATCAATTGTTGATGATCTTCTCAAAGAGAAGAGAAAAATCAAAGAGGTAGAAGTTGTTGTAAACCGTGTCGAAGGATTTGATGCTAATCGCTTAAGAGATTTAGGTGATAAGTTACAAGACCGTTTATCCAATGGTGTTGTTGTTCTCGCATCGGATTTTGAGGGTAAAGTCTTATTAAGTGTTATGGCAAGTGATAATGCGGTTAAGCAAGGTGCCCATGCAGGAAAAACAATCTCAACGATTGCTAAACTTGTTGGCGGTGGCGGTGGTGGTAAGCCGCAAATAGCCCAAGCCGGAGGAAGAGATGTTACGAAAATCAATGAAGCTCTTGACAAAGCGATTGACTTGCTTGGAGAGCAGCTTAATGCGTAGTCACATATTGGGAAAAGCAATCTTTACGGTTGCTTTTCTTTTCATGTTTATTTTAACGGCTTTTTTAACAGGATGCCAATCTGAAGCTATCGAATTAAAAGCAAATTTTACTCGACGGGAAGAATTCGATACGACGATGCACACAAAAATCGAAAAAAAAATAATTAGCCAAGCCGTCAACAATCGAGTGAAGGCCTTTTCTATTGGAGCTGTAGGTGATTTAATGTTTCATAATACACAATTGTCACGTGCCTATGATTCAAATACCGGCGAGTATGATTTCTATGATAGTTTTTCCCATATAAAACCATATTTACACACGGTTGATTATGTATTTGGGAATTTTGAAAGCACCCTAGCGGGAAAAGACTATTCAGGATATCCCATGTTTACGACACCGGATTCCATCCTTGATGCCATAACTGATGCAGGAATCGATTTTCTGTCCACAGGAAACAACCATAGCTTGGACCGAGGAGAATTGGGTTTAAAACGTACAATTGAGCAATTAAGAAAACGAAATATTCCCTTTACCGGAACCTATTACTCGTCAGAAGAACGCACTCCCTTTGAGATGGTTGTCGTCGAAGGTGTAAATTTTGCGGTCATTAATTATACCTATGGTACCAATGGACTTAGAATAGAGGGTAAGATGGATTTAGTAAATTCATTGGATTATTATGACCAAGAAAAACTCAAAGAACTTTATGAAGATGTTGCAGCAGCAGAAGCATCAGAGGCTGACTATGTCATTGTTATGATGCATTTTGGTTATGAATACCAAAGCTTGGAAAGCGATAAAATTCAAAAAAACATTGTCAAGGAATTGATTGTAAACGGTGCGGATATCGTCTTTGGCGGACATCCTCATGTATTACAACCGGTTGAACTCTTCTACGAAATGGATGGACAATCATTTGAAGAACCTAAAGTTGTCATTTATTCATTAGGAAACTTTATCGCCTCTCAGCGGAATGTAAACAAGCTTGGTGGAAATACTGACCTCGGTGTGGTTTTCAATATATATTTTGAAACCGTTGACCAGCGGCGACCGAAAATAAAAGGAATTGGTTTTTTGCCGACATATACATTGTGGCAAGCAAATACGATTACAACCATTCCGATTACAGATGATTTATCCTTATTAGAAGAACATGCCTTGGATATTAATGCCTATCAATATACTCCGTGGGATTTAGGGAGAATACAATTTGGGCAAGATTACACGGTGCCGCATTTAATGCGATACATTGATAAGGAGGCTAAAATAGGGGAAGCATTATATTTAGAAAATGGTTTTTATCGTTATGATTTAAATTAACTTGATGATTGCTTGAAAGGAAGGAACATGTTACTTGCTATTTCTAAAATCATACCCATTCTACTCTTAATTGGATTTGGGTTTTATCTGAACATTCGTCATCGTATTCCTGAAGAAGTTATTCCTACATTAAGAAAAGGGATTGTTAATATTGCTTTGCCGGCAGTCTTGTTCTTAACTTTTAAAAATATGACTATTGAAAAAGACTTTTATTTTGTCACAGGTATTGTGCTTATTATGTTAACGCTTTTTTATTCTGTCGGTTATTTTGTCTCAAAAACACCCTATATGCATACAAACCTAACCCCTTTTTTTATGACATCAACGGCCTTTGGAACTATTGGGATCACTTTATATTCGGCAGTTTTTGGTATGGACCAACTGGCCCATTATACGATCTTTGGGATTGGTCATGAATTTTTTGTTTGGTTTATTTATCTGACGCTGATACGACAACATTTTGAAAAAACACGCTTTTCTATAAAAACAATCAAAGGTTTTGCAGAGTCGCCCTTAGTTATTGCTATTGTTCTAGGAATCGCAATGAACTTATCCGGAATCGGAAGTCGAATTAACAGTAATTTTTTATGGATGGGGATTGAGACGACGTTAGAATATTTGGCAAGCTTAATAACACCCTTGTTATTGATTATTATCGGACATACACTAAAGATTGAAAGAGCATATATACGCGAAGCAAGTAAGCTTGTTATTGTACGTTTATTGATTATGTTAAGTCTTGGATATCTTGTCAAATGGCTGGTTATTGATGCTTTAGTTGATACAAATGTGTTTTTTGATTTTGGATATTTTACCTTCTTGATTTTACCGCCGCCTTTTTCCTTATCTGTCTTTGTGGGTGAATATGAAAGCAAAGAGAATGAAGCGATTTTATCGAATGCATTAGTTCTATCGACAATTGTATGTGTTGTATTATTTATTATCGGTGTCTTTTATATTCAATAAAACGTTAAAATGTTTACATATTCATCAAATAATAGTTGACGTACCGCCATTTTATGCTATAATTATCTATAGTGCTTAAATGAGGCCCTAAGTTGTAGGATATAGCACGAAATTGCAACTGGAGGGAGGTTGGAAAGAATGTCAAACGTAACGATTAAAGACAACGAAACCTTAGATAGCGCATTAAGAAGGTTCAAAAGAAACTGCGCCAAAGCGGGTATTATGCAAGAAATTCGTAAGAGAGAACATTACGAAAAACCAAGCGTAAAACGCAAAAAGAAGTCTGAAGCTGCTAGAAAGCGTAAGTTTAAATAGTACAGAAGGATGATAAATATGTCACTAAAAGAACAACTCTTCACGGACATGAAAGATGCCATGAAGGCCAAAGATTCTTTGAGAAAAAATACCATTCAATCTGTCAGAACTGCTGTGCTTCAAGAGGAAAAGGACAACAATGTTGTTCTGTCTGATGATCAAATAATTGGCGTAATTGCCTCGCAATTAAAGAAGCGTAAAGCAGCGCTGCCGGAATTTGAAAAAAGTGGTAGAGAAGATTTAATTAATGAATTAAAATCTGAGATCAAAGTGCTTGAAAGCTATTTACCTGAACAATTATCCCAAGAAGAACTAACACGTATGATTCAAGAAGTTATTGAAGAAGTAGGTGCTACTTCTATGAAGGATATGGGTAAAGTCATGCAAGTAATGACTGATAGAGCTACAGGTCGCGCTGATAACAAATTGGTCAGCCAAATTGTTAGAAAATTACTGGCATAGATAAAAAGCTATCGAATGATTTCGATAGCTTTTTTTACTTATAAGCAGGACTTACAGGAGGGAATTTATGGCAATATCAGAAACATCGATGCATGTAGAACATAAGTATTTACCGGCATTATTCGGTGATTATGATTCCCATGCAAAACAAATAGAAAATGCATTAAAGGTCTCTTTAGTAAATCGAGATGAAACTATACATATTAAAGGGGCGCATCACGGTGTCAAAACAGCTGAAATTGTGCTCAAGGATTTATTAGCAACATTAAAAGAAGGCGTACAATTATCCGAAGATAATGTAAAATATGCCATTAACATGGCGCTTGAAAAACGAAAATCCTCTTTGGCGACGATTAGTTCTGAATATATTTGTGTTACGCCAAATGGTAAATATATACGACCAAAAACACAAGGCCAAAAGCGATATATGGATTTGATTCAAAAAAAGATGATCGTATTTGGTGTCGGACCGGCAGGAACAGGAAAGACATATATGGCCATGGCCCATGCAATTACAGCATTTAAAAAAAATGAAGTGAATCGGATTATATTAACACGTCCGGCAATCGAAGCCGGGGAAAAATTAGGCTTTTTACCGGGAGACCTTCAAAGTAAAGTGGATCCCTATTTAAGGCCTCTTTATGATGCCCTTTATGAGATTATGGGAACAGACAGCTTTCTGGCAAATATGGAAAAAGGGCTTATTGAAGTTGCGCCACTGGCCTATATGCGTGGACGTACGTTAGATAATGCATTTATTGTCTTAGATGAAGCACAAAACACCACGCCGGCACAAATGAAAATGTTTTTAACGCGAATTGGATATGGATCTAAGGCAATTATAACCGGTGATATTACACAAAAGGATTTACCGGGAAACACACGATCAGGACTCGAGGTTGCCATGGGCATTCTTAAGGACATTCCGGAAATCGGCATGTGTCGTTTAACGAATAAAGATGTTGTGCGCCATCCACTTGTTCAAAAAATTGTAGAGGCATATGAAATGAACAAACACTAGGTTAGGGGGTTTTAGATTGAAAGGTCAAGATAAGTTGAAACAAATAATTCCTATCATGGGGATGCTTATATTTATTGTATTTGCGGTGATTGGTATGATTAATGAAAGTGTACATGTTGCCGAGCTTATTACACGATTAATTCTGGTAAGTACCATATTAACGCTTGTAGCATATATCTTTAACACATACTATGAACCGGAGTTATCTTCGAACTATGTGCACATTATGTATTGGACCTTTATATTAATCGGATTTATACCTTCCATTTTTTTGTTATCAATTAATGCGTATATATTACCGATTCTACTGACGACAGCTCTGATTACAACCATGATTGACTCTAAATTGGGCTTGATGACACATTTAGTTGTCTCATTTTTATTATTAATGGTCATATCACTACCCCTAGATATATATATGATGTATGTGGTAGCCGGGCTCTTTGTCAACTATGTTATTCCCTACGTAAAAAAGAGACAACAAATTGTTTATGTTGCACTTTCAACCACCTTGCTGATGATGTTGTTAGTTATTATAGGTCACCTCATGCAAGTTGGAAACTTGGTTGGGTTTAACTATGCAAATATGTTTTTAGCAGGACTTAACGGTATGTTGGTTATTGTTTTAGCCCAAGGTAGCGAACCTATGTGGGAAACTATTTTTAATATTACGTCTCAAGCGCAATTAATTGAGTTAGGGAGTGCAAATCAACCCCTCATGAAACGTCTTCTTGTTGAAGCGCCGGGGACCTATCATCACAGTATGATGGTGGCGAATCTGGCAGAAAAAGCCGCCATTGATATTCAAGCAAATTATCAACTGGCTAGAGTCGGTGCTATGTATCATGACATCGGTAAAATCGAAGAGCCAAAGTACTTTTCTGAAAATCAAAACGGTGAAAATATTCATGACGATTTATCACCGGATGCCAGTGCACACTACATTATCCGTCATATTGAAAAAGGTGTCTCATTAGCAAAAGAATATAAACTGCCTAAAAATATTATTGATATTATAAAAGAACATCATGGAGATTCTGTGGTTGCCTATTTTTATAATAAAGCGGTTTCTCATAGCGATGGATTTGATATTGATGTGGAGAAGTTTAAATACGCAGGTCCAAAACCTCAAACCAAAGAAGCCGCCATTGTTATGTTGGCTGATTGTGTGGATGCAGCAGCAAAAGGTTTTAATATGGAAGAACGGGATATGGATCAAATCGTACGATTAATTGATCAAGTTATTTTAACCGTAGTCACCAATCATCAATTACATGCATCCCCATTACGTTTCGACGAACTTCCCATTATAGCTAATGCCTTTTTACAAGTATACAACGGTTTGTATCATGAACGAGTAAAATATGATAGGGAGTTGATTGAACAATGATATTTTTTGAAGATGACGATTTACCTTTAAATCAAGTACACAAAGAATTAGCAATTCAAACCATTGAAACTGTTTTAGAGTATACAAAGTTCCCCTACGAAGTCGATGTGACTTTAACGGTTACAGACGATGCATATATACATACCTTAAATTTAGAACATCGGGGTAAAGACGCGGCGACAGATGTATTATCCTTTCCCATGATTGATTGGCCCAAGCCATGTGATTATGATTTTTTAGAAGGACAACTTAATTTTTTGATTAATCCTGAGACAGGTTTTGTGATATTAGGTGATATTGTACTATCTATGGACCATGTTCTTGCCCAAGCAAAGGCCTATCAACATTCATTTGAACGGGAGTTTTCTTTTTTAATTGTTCATAGTATGTTACATTTGTTGGGATATGATCATGAGGATAAAGATGATGAACAGTTAATGATTAAAGAACAAAAAAACATCATGCCACGCATTGAAAATACAAGAGAAAGTGAAGATTAAACATGAATTTTTTAAAAGACAAAAAACAAAGAAATATACTTATTGCTAGTATTGTAGTTGTCATTATTATAGGAATCCTTGTCATAAGTCTTGGCCAATCAAAAGATCAAGATAATGCACGTGCAAATAAAGATACCAATCCTATAGAAAATAATGTGGAACCCGAGCCGGAACCAGAACCGGAACCAGAACCCGAGCCGGAACCTCAGCCAGAACCAGAACCGGAGCCAGAACCCATTGGCCCCCTAAGCATCTATACCGGACTGCCGGTATCTGAAGAGGCCCATCTTCGTCGTCCGATTGGAATTATGATTAGTAATATTAAATCGGCCTTACCACAATATGGTATATCCCAGGCGGATATTATATATGAAGCAGTTGTTGAAGGTGGAATCACCCGATTGTTTGCTGTTTTTCAAGACTTTGATGCAGAAAAAATCGGACCCATTCGAAGTGCAAGACATTATTACATGGATTTTGCCTTAGATCATGACGCGATTTATACCCATGTTGGTCAGTCGACGTATGCAACTGATGCTTTTAAAAAATTAAAGGTCAATCGTTTTTATGGACTAAGTCATTTGGATGAACTGTTTACATTTTTAGATCCTAACCGTGTGCGGCCCCATAGTACATTTACATCTTATGACCTATTGATGAATACATGGGATGTTTTAGACTATCCTAAAGAAGTGGATCTTGAAGCAGATACAAAACTTAAATTCACTGAATGGACCGGAGAAGAAAATCTTGTTGAAGATATTGACCAAGAGTCCTTTGTTCATAAGTTGTCCTTAGATTATTCAGGCGCATACGGAACCAATCCGGAATTTATCTATAATGAAGACAGTGGGACCTATGATCGCTATCAATATGGGGAAGAGCATATAGATGCCTTATTTGACGAACAACTTTCCTTTGAAAATATTATTATTCAATATACATCCGTTTGGGCTATCAAAGGGGATCCATATGGATGCATGGATATGAGTTTGATTGCTGAAGGGGAAGGCATGTATATTGCAGATGGTCTTGCTATACCAATTACATGGATTAAAACAGACCATTATTCACCGACCCATTACTTTACAGAAGATGGGGAACCTTTATTATTGAACCCGGGAAAAACATTTATCAGTGTCTATCCTAAACACCGTGTTGACCATATAACGATGGAGTGATCTTATGAAAAATAAAGAAAATATACATTTAGAACGCCAATTATTAGATGAAGCAAAAATTGCAAAAAACTATGCATATGCACCTTACTCCGGATTCCAAGTCGGGGCAGCCATACATACAAAAAGCGGAAAAATCTATCGGGGATGTAATATTGAAAATGCAGCTTTTAGTGCAACCAATTGTGCAGAACGCACAGCCATTTTCAAGGCAATCTCTGAAGGGGATACTGAGATTGATGCTATTGCTATTGTCAGTTCAGCAGACGATGTGACCTATCCTTGTGGTGTATGTCGTCAAGTCATGAGTGAATTAATGCCTGAAGCAACGATTTACTTTGAAGATGCTAAAGGAAACCCCGTTGTATCGAGTGTCAAAGAAGTTATGCCCTTCATGTTTGACAACCCAATCCCAAATACAAAGAAATAAAAGGAGAGGCATATGGAGAGCCGTTCAAAAAAGAGTAACTTACTTCTACAAGGATCAATATTAGCCATTGCCGGACTTATTGTCCGGCTTATTGGTTTATTATATCGAATTCCTCTCGTGAACATACTAACCGATGAAGGTAGTGGCTACTATGCAAGTGCCTATACCGTCTATTCGTATTTATTGATTTTATCTTCCTATGGATTTCCGGCAGCAATATCAAAAATCGTATCCGGTAAATTAGCCAAGAAAAAATACCGAGAAGCACACTTGATCTTCAAGTTTTCTCTCGTATTTTCCTTAATTATTGGGTCAGTTTTTACCGCGATTCTCTACTTTGGAGCCCAAGCAATTGCAAATTTTATCGAAATTCCCAATGCGGCCATTGCCCTTCAAGGACTTGCGCCGGCACTTTTGATCTTTAGTATGTTATCTGTTTTTAGAGGTTATTTTCAAGGTATGAACACCATGGTTCCGACAGCTATATCGCAAATTATTGAACAAGTCTTTAATGCAGTCTTTAGCATTGTCTTAGCAATGATTTTATTAAAACATGGCTTTGAATATGGTGCTGCCGGATCAAGTTTAGGGACAGCATTTGGAGCTATGTTTGGATTGTTATTTATGGTTTTTGTATATATTGCATCAAAACCCATGCTTCAGAGGCGGATTCATCGTGATCCTCATCAACATGTTGATTATACGGTTTTATACTATTGGAAGCTATTATTAATGACATCGGTTCCCATGGTGATTGGGACATCGACCTTTCATCTAACGAATTTAATTGATACCATTATGTTTAACAAGGCCCTAGCCTTTCACACATACGCACCTGAACAGATTGCTATGATGTATGGAATTTTAGAAGGAAAATATAAGATCATTATTACCCTCCCTATTTCGATTGCTTCAGCGATGGCAACCGCTTCCATTCCAAGTATTACGGCTTCATTAGTCCGTGGTGATTCGAAACTATTGGCGAAAAAAATTGATTTTTCTATTCGTTCCGTATTGATGATTACCTTTCCTTCAATGATTGGGATTATGCTTTATGCAAGGCCTATTATTGAGCTTTTATTCACGAATTTAGATCAACTTAAAACAACGACGGCTATTTTACAGATCGGTTCCTTATCGATTGTGTTTTTTGGAATATCGACAATATCAATAGGTCTCTTGCAAGGCCTTAATCGCTTGACGGTGCCGGTAAAAAACGCAATGATTTCCTTGGTCACCAAAGTACTGTTTAATATTGTCTTATTATATGTTTTTGATCTAAACCTCTATGGTGCCGTCATTACCAATATTATTTTTGCAGCAACGTCTGCCTTTTTGAACTTTCGTGATGTGCGTCGATATGTTCCTTTTGACATTGATGTCTATAAAACTCTTATTGCCCCTTTAATGAGTTCTCTTATTATGGGAGGAATTACCTTGATTATATATAAATTATTGATGATTAAGCTTTCCGGTCAAGGTGCATTATTAATTATATTACCAATTGCGGTATTAATTTATGGATTTTGTATTTTAAAGTTAAAAGCATTTAGTCACAGTGAACTTGAAGAAATTCCTTTTGGGAACAAACTCAAACGATTTTTATAGGAGAAGCAAATGGCAAAAAAGAAACTCATGATTATTGGTGGCGGAATGGCAGGAATGGTTTCAGCAATTATTGCGGCAGAAGCTGGCGCTAAAGTCACACTTTTGGAACGTAATGATAAGATTGGAAAAAAACTTCTGGTAACAGGTAATGGTCGATGCAATATTTCCAATCAATGTGTAGGACCGGAAAAATATCATTCCCGTACTGAAAATATTTTTGAAACGATATATAGACAATTTGATTTAAGGAAAACTCGAGATTTCTTAACATCGATAGGTATTGATCTGGTTGAACTTGAGGATGGTAAATTATATCCCCAAAGCTTGCAAGCGGTAAGTGTGGTCAAGGCATTGCTATATCGCGCTGAAGAAGTTGGTGTCGAGATACACTATCATCAACGTGTCCTAGACATTGAATACACCAATAAATTTCGAATTTATGGTGATGAGCAGACCTTTTATGGGGATTATCTGATTGTTGCTACCGGTGGTAAAAGTTATGCCGATTCCGGTTCAAGCGGAGATGGGTATGAGATTGCTAAGCGATTTGGTCATCACATTATTGAACCCATGCCTTCGATTGTCCAATTGGTCACGGATAATCCATATAGTAAAAGTCTAAAAGGATTAAAAATCAATGCAAAAACGCAACTCATAAATAGAGATACACAGGCGCTTCTTCGTGAAGAAAGCGGTGAGGTCTTATTTACAGAGTATGGTTTATCCGGGCCGACTATTTTGCAACTATCAACCCTAGTGGCTCCTTTACTGAAAGAAAAAATAGGACTAACTGTTGCTATAGATTTTTTTCCGGAAGATTCGATTGACGATATTGATGCACGATTGATGACACGTTTTCATCAGTTTCCGTCACGTCTTGCTGAACAGGTATTTAATGGGTACATCAATCAACGGCTAATCATACCCTTATTCAAATATGCCCAAGTCGATCACATGAAGCAAGCCGGTAATTTGACCAAAGAAGATCGAAATAGATTAGTCGCTGCACTTAAAAATTATCACCACAAGGTTGAAGATACCTATCTTTGGAATCAAGCACAAGTGACAAAAGGGGGCGTTAGCTGCCTTGAAATCGATTCAACAAGTTTAGAGTCAAAACTTCAAGAAAATCTGTATTTTATTGGGGAAGTTCTTGACATCGATGGTGATTGTGGTGGATATAATTTGCAATGGGCAATCTCTAGTGGTGCCCTTGTCAGTCAACATATAACGAATGCATAAAGAAGGGAACAGTATGTTATTTAAAGTAGCGAATATAATTTTAGATATTCAGCCCCAAAAGGGCAGCCTGCATTCAGAGGCAGAATTAACCAGGGCATTATCAAAAAAACTACGCATAGGGCCTCAGTACATTCATGGGCTAAAAATTGATAAGTATTCAATTGACGCCCGAAAGAAACCAAAATTAAAAGGCGTCTATACCGTCATTGCAGATATTACACAAGCCATCGATACAAATACTTTAAAAAAAGCAAATGCAAGCATTCATACTCCAAAAGTCTATCAATTCCCAAACCGAAACGAGCCTTTTTCCAAGCGCCCGCTTATTATTGGTTCAGGACCTGCAGGATTGTTTGCAGCCTATGTTCTTGCCATGAATGGTCATCGCCCCATTGTTATTGAGCAAGGCGATGAGGCCTCTATTCGACGACAAAAAATACAAGATTTTTTCAAAACAGGTCAATTTGATTCTTATAGCAATATTCAATTTGGCGAAGGTGGTGCAGGAACTTTTTCTGATGGGAAATTAAATACAGGAGTTAAAGATAAATTTTTACGAAAACAATTTATTCTAGAAACCTTTGTTGAACATGGGGCGGACCCGTCAATCCTTTATATGAATAAGCCTCATGTTGGCACCGATTACTTAATTAAAATTGTTGAAAATATGCGGAAAACAATTATTCAGGCCGGTGGAAGTTATTATTTTAATACTTTTTTTGAAAAACCAATCATTCAAGAGGGTAAAATCATTGGTGCAAAATGTCTTGATTTAAATAACGAAAATGCTAAAATAGATATTGAGTGTGATCACTTGATACTTGCGATTGGTCATAGTTCTAGACATACCTTTGAAAGTTTATATAATTCAGAGGTGCATATGGAGGCAAAAGCGTTTGCTATGGGCCTTCGAATTGAACATCCACAGGAATGGATAAACGCTGCTCAGTATGGTTTTGAGAATCTTGAGTATGATTTTCCATCCGCGGATTATAAGTTGACCTATCAGGCGTCTAACGGTCGAGGGGTGTATTCCTTTTGTATGTGCCCAGGTGGATATGTGGTTAACGGTGCATCGGAAGAAGGTCGGGTTGTATGTAATGGGATGAGCTTATTTGCAAGAAATTCTAAAAATGCAAATAGTGCAATCATTGCCACGGTTACACCGGAAGATTTTGGAAATTCATCTCCTTTGGCCGGTATTGATTTTCAGAGAAAATGGGAAGAGATGGCATATAAAATTGCAGGAAGTGATTATAGTTTACCGACACAAGATTATGTAAACTTTAGAAAAGATGTTACAAGTAGCTCTGTGAAGGAATCCATCTCTGATAAAGCATTTTTTCAAAGGGACATCATAGAAAGTACCTGTCAAAATCCGCTCACTGATTCGCCCTTGAAGGCATGCCTTCCAAAGGCAATAGCAGAAGCCCTCGTGGAAGGTATTGACTATTTTGGAGGAATTATTGAAGGATTCAATCATCCAAAAGCCAGACTTATCGGTGTTGAGACGCGAACATCGTCTCCTGTTCGAATCCTTCGTAATGAACAAGGAATGAGTAACATTGCTGGATTATATCCATCAGGTGAAGGTGCTGGCTATGCCGGAGGAATCATGTCAGCAGCTATTGATGGAATCAAGACAGCAGAAAATATAGTACAGTGATTATAATAGTTTTTTAATTAAGGGGGGAACGTTATGAGTTCATTAAATTTACTCAAGAAGTATTATGTAAAAATCCCATTAAAAATGACGAATATTATAGGCTATACTTTAAACATCATACCGGCAAACAAGCGGTTTGGAAAGGTTTATGAACATCAATTTCGACAATTAGAATTGGAACAATATGCTCCATCAGAAGTTCAAGCTAAACAAACGGATGAAAAATTTTTAGCACTTGTTCGTCATGCCTATAATCACGTTCCCTACTATCGTGACTTATTCGATCAACATCAAATTCGTGTGGATACCTTTACCGGAATCAAAGATATTGAGCAGATACCGTTCTTAACACGTGAACAACTTCGACAATGTAAGGAAGAACTTATTGCAGACGATGTGGAACGCAATAAACTGATTTATAAAACAACATCCGGAACAACAGGCAATCAGGTGGGATTTTATTTAGATGAAGATACTGTCATGAAGGAATGGGCTTATGTTAATCATTTATGGGGGCGAATCGGATATAAACCGGACAGCTCAAGACTCGTTTTTCGTGGTTCAGTCTTTCGAGCACTTGCTAAAAAAAAGAAAAGTTGGCAGTATGATGCATTACGTAAAGAACTAAGTTGTAATATTTTCGATATGAGCGTGAAAAATTTACACGAGTATTGTGGGGCTATCAAACGATATAAGCCGGATTATATTCATGGCTACATGTCAGCTATCGTTGTCATGGCAAAATATATAGAGCATAGTCATGTAGATTTGAAGCATCAATTTAAAGGAATACTTGCAATCAGTGAGAATGTGATTGAATCACAACGCGATTATGTTGAGAAAATTTTTAATTGTCGCTTATATTCATTTTATGGACACTCAGAGCGTCTAGTAATTGCTGGAGAATGCGAATATAGTTATGAATATCATGTTGAGCCAAGTTATGGTTATATCGAAATTATTGATGAAGAAGGGCAGGTCATTCATGATGATCAAATTGGTGAAATTGTTGCGACAGGTTTTTGTAACCAAGGGATGCCACTAATACGCTATCGAACGGGAGATATGGCAAGTTGGTCAACAAAACAAACCTGCTCATGTGGACGGAATCACTTGAGGATTAAAGATGTTTATGGACGTTGCCGTCGGGATGTACTTGTCAATCGAGAAAATACATTTGTCTCTTTAATTTCGTTAAATACACACTCTGATGTCTTTGATAAAGTTACACGCTATCAATATTATCAGGATGTCGTTGGAGAAGTTGTATTGAAACTTATGGTTGACACTCCTTTATCAGAGAAAGAAGAGACTGCTATTTTAAAACAATTGAATGAAAAAACACAAGATAAAATAACGTATACAATTAAATATGTAGACGATCTTCCGGTTAAAGCAAATGGAAAATATTCCACAATAGATCAACAATTGGATTTAGATTCATTTTGTTAAAGAAAAAGGGTGAGAGACAATGCGTTTATTTAATTTACTTAAGAAGTATTATGTAAAAATACCATTAAAAATAACCAATATTCTAGGTTATGCCTCAAACATTATACCGGCAAAAAAACGGTTCGGTAAAGTTTATGAACATCAATTAAATCAGCTAGATAAGGAACAATATGCCTCTTCAGAAGTTCAAGCAAAGCGGACCGATGAACGTTTTTTAGCACTTGTTCGCCATGCCTATGACCATGTTCCCTACTATCGCGAGTTGTTTGACCAACATCAGATTAAGGTAGATACATTTACAAGCATTAAGGACATACAAAAAATTCCGTTCTTAACACGTCAACAATTGACGAATAATCGGGAACAACTCGTTGCAGAAAATATAGACCGAAATCAGTTGATTTATAAAACAACGTCCGGAACAACAGGTAACCCGGTTGGCTTTTACTTAGATGAAGATACCGTCATGAAAGAGTGGGCATATATTAATCATCTATGGTCTCGAATCGGATATAAACCGGACAGTTCAAGACTTGTTTTTCGAGGCGCAGTTTTTCGTGAACAGGCCAGAAAAGGTAAAAATTGGCAATATGATGCTCTTCGCAAAGAATTAAGTTGCAATATTTTTGATATGAATGCGAAAAATCTCAAGGACTATTGTCGTGCCATTGAACGTTATAAACCGGACTATATTCATGGTTACATGTCAGCGATTGTTATTTTAGCCAAATATATAGCACATAATGACTTAAAACTTAAACATCACTTTAAAGGAATTCTTGCTATTAGTGAAAATGTTATTGACGCACAACGCAAATATGTTGAGAAGATTTTCGGATGCCGTGTCTATTCTTTTTATGGCCATTCAGAACGCTTGGTCATTGCCGGGGAATGTGAAAAAAGTCATGAATATCATATTGAGCCAAGTTATGGGTATATCGAGATTGTTGATGAAGACGGGCAGGTGATAGACGATGACCAAATTGGTGAAATCGTTGCAACAGGATTTTGCAATCAAGGGATGCCACTAATACGCTATCGCACGGGGGATATGGCCAGCTGGTCAACAAAAGCCTCCTGTTCTTGTGGTCGGAATCATTTACGGATTCAAAGCGTTTATGGACGCTGGCGTCAAGATGTATTGGTGAATCAAGAGCATTCATTTGTCTCATTAACGTCTTTGAATATGCATTCAAATGTTTTTGATCAAGTGGTACGTTATCAATACTGTCAAGATACGGTTGGTGAAGTTACATTAAAGCTTATGGTAAATCGGCCCCTAACGTCAGATGAAGAAGCAGAAATTCTAAGGCAGTTGAATCAAAAAACACAAGAAAAAATCGCCTACACGATTGAATATGTAGACGATCTTCCTATTAAAGCAAATGGAAAATATTCCATGATTGATCAACAACTGGATTTAGATTCATTCTTTGAGACCGTATAGTAAAGAATATTTTTTTACAAGATAATCGGTAAAGTACTTTGGATTAAAGGCTTCGCCTGTTGCTCTTTGAATGATTTCAGATGGTGTGATGGTTGAACCGTATTGATGAATATGATGAGCTAACCAATCAAGAAGCGTTTTCATATCTCCGTGTTTTAAGCACTCATCAACTGAAAGCTCTTTTTCCATGGCATGCTCAAACTGTGCTGCGTAAGCGCTACCTAGGGCATAGGATGGGAAATAGCCCATCAAGCCTTCGGACCAATGAACATCTTGTAAGATACCTTCAGCTTCTGTGGTGGGGCGAACACCCACGTATTGTTCATATTTATCGGCCCATAATTTAGGAAGTTCTTGAATGTCAACATCTTCTTCCATAAGCATTTTCTCTAGCTCGTAACGAACCATAATATGGAGAGGATAAGTAACTTCATCTGCGTCAATACGTATGAGGGAGGGTTCTACTTTATTGGTTGCTCGTATAAAATCTTGAATAGAAATATCCTTAAGTTCATTAGGAAAAAGTTCTTTGAGTTTGGGCATATGTGCTTGCCAAAAGGCAGGATTTCGTCCAAAATTGTTTTCATAAAGGCGAGATTGTGATTCATGAATTCCCATAGAAACGCCTGTTGCTAAACAGCTAAATCCAATGCTTTTAGAAATATTTTGTTCATATAATCCATGCCCGGTTTCATGAATGGTAGAAAAAATAGGGTTTATAAGGTCGTTTTCATGAAAGTGAGTCGTGATTCGTACATCGTCCGGACTCATGTTTTGGGTAAAAGGGTGTTCACTTTCTGACAAACTGCCGCCGTCCATTCGAAATCCCAAGCTTTCCATGATATATAATGAAAAAGCTTCTTGTTCATCGATCGAGAAGGTGTTTGATAAAAAGGAGGTGTTGGGCTTAGGCTTTTCTTGGATTCTTTGAACTAAAGGAACAATAGAAGCCTTAAGCTCTTCAAAAAAACCATCAAGCATATCTACCGTTACACCGGGTTCATAGTCATTCAGTAAGGTGTTATAAGGATGTCCTTCATAACCACGGTGGTCTATAAACCGTTTTGTGGTGTCAATAACTTTTTTTAAATAGGGAGCAAAAATTGAAAAATCATTTGCATTTTTTGCTTCTTCCCAAGCGTTTGAGGATTCTACGAGTAAGGATTGGTAATCAGCATATTCTTTTACAGGAATGGGGCTGATTTTTTCATATTCTCGTCGAAAGTAATTATATTTTGCTTTCGACAAATCATCAAGTTCATTATATACGTCTGAAAGTTCCTTGAGTAATCGATCCACCCTAGGATTGATTAGCGTATTAAAATAAAGTGTTGAAACAAAGCTAATCACTTCAGAACGTGCTGAAACTCCATCTTTTGAAGCTGTAGTCATTGAATCAAATCCCAGTAATGATTCTGTGTAAGTAATGGCGGCCATATCATGATCTAAATCATTTAAATCTTCAAGCAGTTTTTTTATCCTGTCATTCATTATAGTTTACCTTTCTTTCAATGTAATAGGATTATTTTATCAGATAATAAGAAGAAGTCAAAGAAAAAAAGGAACAATTTTTTATATTATTTCGTCATAAAAGTGTAACATAAATCTATTTAGGATTATTCTAGATAGTGGTATAATAGAGAAAAAAGGGAGGAATTATGATGAAAGGTCCTATGAAAAAAAGTCTTGTTGCCTTATTGCTTACCATGTTGATTGTAAGTCTAATGGGATGTTCTTCAGGCAAAAGCAGTGATAGTGCCATGTCTGAATCAGTCACAACGACGGATACAGCATCAAGTGGAGAAGCCGCAGCGGATATGGATATGGCTGAACAAACGATGGATGGTGGTGAAGACGAGAATTATGGTGTCAACGGTTCAAGTAACGTTCCGGTCGGAATGAACCTTGATGATTCAAGGAAGTATATCTTAACCTATAATTATGATATGGAAACCTTGACATTTGATGAGACACAAAACCGTTTAAATCAGCTCATTAATATGCATAATGGATATTATGAGTCGACGCAAGTGTCCGGACGCAATATTACAGCCCAATATCCCCAACGACGTCATGGAAGTTTTACAATACGGATTCCTAAAGAAGAAATTGTGAGTTTTCTTGAAGGATTAAAGACGATTGGCGGGAATATATTAGAAGAGGCAAGTAATCAAGATGACGTTACAAATCAGTATTATGATTTAGATGCACGTATTAAAACCTTAGAAGTTCAAGAAGAACGTTTAATTAGTATTTTAGAAACGGCAGATGAGTTGGAATACATCATTGAATTGGAACGGGAATTATCCGATGTTCGTTATGAAATCGAGAGAAACATGTCAACATTTAGAAACTTAGAAAATCGAATCAGTTATACAACCGTACATTTGAATTTACAAGAAGTCATTGAAGAGACGGTCATTGAAGAAGAACCAACATCATTTTTAGAAAAAATGACCTATGGTTTCAGACAAAGTGTTAAAGGCGTAGCTAACTTTTTTGAAGCGGTCGCATTATTCTTTATTACACAAAGTCCGATTCTACTTGTCATATTTATCTTTGGCTTTATCGGCTACAAAATTATTCGATGGATTATCAAAAAAATATTTGCATCAGATTCCAAAAAAAATGAGAATGAATAATATGCATAGAAGGATGGATTATGGAACATAGAATACACTTAAATGAAGCAAAAAGAATTGTTGTCAAAGTTGGTTCATCTTCGTTGACCCATGAGACAACAGGACACATTAATTTAAGACGGGTTGAACATTTTGTTCGACAAATTTCAGATTTAAAAAATTCAGGAAAAGAAGTTATTGTTGTGAGTTCAGGAGCTCAAGCGGTAGGAATAAGTGCCATACATTTAGAAGAAAGGCCGACGACATTGCCGGAAAAACAGGCGATTGCTGCTATTGGTCAAGCATCTCTTATGATGTTATATCAAAAATTGTTTCATGAATATAATCACTTAGTAGGACAAGTGCTTTTGACTAAAGATATTCTGGATGATGATGAACGTTATCGAAATGCAAAAAACACAATGGAAGCACTATTAAAACTCGGTGTTATACCGATTGTTAATGAAAACGATACGGTAGCCACGGATGAGATTGAGTTTGGAGATAATGATCGATTATCAGCAATGGTTGCTGTTCTAGCCAATGCAGATCTATTGATTTTATTATCGGATATTGACGGATTATATGACAAAGACCCCAAATCTTTTGCCGATGCAAAGATTGTTGAGGTCGTTCATGAGGTTGATGATTTTATTTATGAAATGGCCGGTGTATCAAAATCAAAACTAGGTACCGGCGGAATGCTTACAAAGCTTATGGCCGCTGAGATGGTCAATAATGCATCCATTGATATGATTATCGCAAATTCAAAAACACCATATATTCTGCAAAAAATACAAGATGGTGATGTCATCGGTACAATTTTTAAAGCAAAGGAAATGTAAATCACATTTTAATCCCCTTCATTTGATGGTATAATATATATACTAATTAAATGGAGGGGTTTTTATGTTGAATACTTTTTCCGGTGAAAAGCTTTATCCTATACTCAAGCCCTTAGCTAAGGCGATTTTTTATCGAAAATTTAATGTTGTCGAAGGCGATTATGTTCTTCCGGATTATGAACCCTATATTCTCGTTGGACACCATGTCAGTGCCTTCGATCCGATTATCATTAACTGTTTTTCGAAACGTTTAATATATTTTTTGTATGGCGATGTTAATAAGGACTTAAAATTGAGGCAATTTCTTTTAAATCGTTTGGAGATGATTCCTTTTTCTAAGAAAACAGCGGATTTTCGATCCATTCGAGAGGTCAAAAAAAAATTAAAGGCCAATAAACCGGTTGGTATCTATCCTGAAGGCTCTGCTACATGGGACGGTAGAACACAGCCTATTATTGTATCAACGGCTAAACTTATTAAAATGATGAATGTCCCGGTGTATGGTGTGCGTTACTATGGCGCTTATTTATCAAAACCTCGTTGGTGTAAATACACACGTAAGGGCCAGGTCAAAATGGAGACTTTCTTAGTCATATCTGCAGACGATATTCATGTTCTATCTACAGAGCAAATCGAAAAACGATTGATTTCTAGTATCCAATATGATGAAATGATGTGGCAAAAGGAAGCTATGGTTCCGTTCAATGGAAAACGACGGGCTGAAAATATTGAACGCCTTTTATATGCCTGTCCGGAATGTGGCGCTTTTAATTCATTTACATCCCACAAACATGAATTCACCTGTAATTCATGTGATACGCGTTTCTTTTATTCGGAATATGGCTTTATTAAGAAAAAGGGTCAAGACTATTGCATGCAAATAAGCGAGTGGAGCCGATGGCAATATAAAACACTCGATACAGTAGAGGGATTCCCTCAAATACGACAAATTGAGACATATATCGATGGGGTGCCCTATATTGAGCCTATTTCACTATCAAAAAGCGGAATCAATATTCAATCCAATATCCCCTTTCATGAGATTCGAAGTCTTAGTATGACCTTGAGTACACATTTGGAATTTTTTTATCAAGGGAAGAAGTATCGCCTTGTCTTTAAAGAAGGCGCTACCATATCCATTAAATTCTTCCATGACTATATAGAACGACATCAAAAAAACTAGGAGGTATCAATGAATTCAAGTTGGCAGATAGCAATTGATATAACATATATTTTTATTTTTATGCTTATCGCAAAACTTATAAAAGAAAAGTTGGGGATTTTTAAGAGCATTATTGTTCCCACATCCTTGTTAGCCGGTTTTATAGGTGTTATCCTTGGCCAAGAGGTCTTAGGTTGGGTTTGGTTTAATCAAGACTTTTATGAAAACCTGGTCTATCATGGATTAGGCATTGGGTTCATTGCACTAACCTTATCCAATCAAAGCAAGCAACAAGGTAGAGATTCAGTCAATTCAGGGTTGTTTATTATTTCAAGTTACTGTTTCCAAGGTGTTCTTGGAATGATCATCATTAGTCTGCTTATGATGACCATTAAGCCGGACCTGTTTTTTGGATTAGGTCTTATCTTACCATTAGCCTATGGGCAAGGTCCGGGATTTGCTTCAAATATTGGAGCTACATGGGATGCAACGCTTGGAATAGGTTATGCAAACCAATATGGATTAACCCTTGCGACCGTTGGTTTTTTGGTGGGGGGAATCTTGGGACTTATTTTGCTGAATATTATCGTCTATCATAAAAATATAAAAGTAAATCGATTACGTACACTTGATGGATTACATTATAAAGAATTAACATTAACGTCCGTTAAAGAAATCAATTTTTTTGACAATTTGACAACACAGATTGTCTGGATTAGTGTCATCTATTTTTTGACGCTTACGACCATGCATTATACTTCTGTTTTATTGAGTACGCTTGGAAACATAGGGCAAACGGTAGGCGGTTTAATCAATGGCTTTAATTATTTATTTGGAATACTCTATGCGATTTTATTCAAGGTGATTATGGGAGGACTGAATAAAAAAGGGCATAGAACACTTGAGCTGATGGATGGATATATTATGCATAATATATCGTCCCTTGCCTTTCATGTTATGATTACATGCTCAGTCTTAGCCATTTCTTTTTCTGTGGTAAAAGAGTATTGGGAAGTCTTGATAGCCATATCCATTGGTGGAGCCATCGGTACCTTAGCCTTTGTCATCGTTTTTGGGAAAATTGCATTTAACCGCTATCCATGGTATTATATTTTGGCTATGTTTGGGATGATGACAGGTACCGCTTCAACGGCATTAGCACTCTTGCGTGGTGTTGATCCGGAGCTTGAGACAGATGTAGCGAGTAACTTAGTCCTAGGTTCAGCAGTGGCAGCACCCCTTGGATTGCCATTAATGGTCCTACTTGCTTTACCGGCAATTAGTTATGTAAACAATACGAGGCAGTTTTATTATATTGCTTTTTTTGGTATTCTTGCCTATTTAGTTTTAGTCATGTCCATATTAACACTAAGAAGTACAAAAGAAAGAAGGAGATTAAACCATGAATCCAAATAAATTAGATCGTATTAATGCACTTTATAAAAAATCAAAAGAAGAGGGTTTAAACGAAGAAGAAAAAGCGGAACAGCAACAACTTCGTAAAGAGTATATTCAGCTCGTTCGCAAGAATCTTCGAGGGACATTAAATAATACGACAATTCAATATCCGGATGGATCAAAACAGAAATTAGAAAAAAGGTATGAAAATGAATAATTTACACGTAAAGAAACACATACGAAGGACCTATTTAGATCAAAGAAAGGCCCTTGGCCAAGACCATGTTATTGCATCAAGTCAACTGATTTCGCATCGAATTTTGTCCAGCGAAAGTTATCGTCTTGCAAAAACGATTTTTTGCTATTATCCAAGCAATAAAGAATGTAATATATTAGATGTTGCCCAAGATGCGCTCAATGAAGGGAAAATTGTTGCTTTCCCTAAATCTTATAATCAACGGTATATGGATTTTCTTCAAATTCATAGTATCACGTCTTTTGAAAAAGGACGATTTGATATTATGGAGCCTATCAGCAATCAAGTGGTTGAACCGGATCAAGATACGCTTGTACTGGTCCCCGGTATTGCTTTTGATGAAAAAAACTATCGCATTGGTTATGGAGGGGGCTATTATGACTCTTATTTTGATCGGTTTTCAAAATCAGGACTCAAAAAAATCGGTGTTTATTACCAATGGCAAAAAACACCGATGATTCCGGTTGAATTGCATGACATTCCCTTAGATCATATCATTCATGACGGCTAATGATCTTGAAGGGCTAAAAATGTTTTTGATACTAGATCAAATTCTTCATCATCATCAATCATGTCGAGATTAAGAGAATGATCGTCATTTTCTTCAAATCGATACAGTAAAGCCTGTTCATTATCCGGATGTAATAAGGCAATATAGGTTTGCTCATTAATGGTGAATGAATCAATAATTGGACATACGAGAGTTGTGTCATCGTCTAAAGTCAGTGTAATGGACTCTTTTTCATGTGAGGAAGAACAGCCACATGAATGTTCAGAAGATGAACAATCCCCTTTGCAGTTGCAATCATGGTTATTATCTATTGTCATAAGAACTCCTTTTCAATGTTTAATCTAGTTTCTTATAAATACTAACACTATTATTATACTGAAGAGGAAGGGTTTGTCAACCAAATATATATTGTATATCTTTTGAACATGAGATATAATACTAAGTAAAGAAACTTTGGAGGAGCATTATGATTAGTTACATTCATGGCATACTTGTGGCAAAACGTATGGATTCAGTCATCGTAGAATGCCAGCATATCGGATACGAAATATTTGTGCCCTTAAGTGTTTTAACACAGTTACCAAGCACAGGTTCAGAAGTGAAAATGTATACAGAATTATATGTCAGAGAAGATATATTAAGATTATATGGATTTACATCGGAAGAGGATATAGACATTTTCAGGAAACTTATCGGTGTATCCGGTATCGGACCTAAGGGGGCTCTTGGTATTTTATCAACCTTAACCCCTGATGATTTGAGAATTGCTGTGTTAACGGATGATGCAAAGCGCATCAGCCAAGCAAAGGGAATCGGTAAAAAAACAGCTGAAAAATTAATCATTGAGTTAAAAGATAAGCTAAAGTCGATTGACTTAGAGACATTGTCACAATCATCGAAGGATGTTTCAGGATTGAGCACATTTATTGATGAAGCCCTCCTTGGATTAACCGGCTTAGGTTATACGGAAACAGAGGCGCTTCATGCTATCAAACATGTTAAAGATGCAGAATCGACATCAGAGCTTATACGTCAATCGCTTATTTTTTTAGCTAAGGAGTAAACATGAAGAAACGATTAATAACCAACCAAATGATTGAAGAAGATATAACGATTGAGACATCCTTACGTCCATCATGCCTTGATGATTATATCGGGCAAGAAAAAGCCAAAGAAAATATTCGAATTTTTTTAGAGGCGGCGAAACAAAGAAATGAACCTTTAGATCATGTTCTCTTATATGGCCCTCCCGGCCTTGGAAAAACGACACTTGCATCCATTATCGGCCATGAAATGGGTGTGAATTTAAAAATAACTTCCGGACCGGCCATAGAACGACCGGGCGATATCGCGGCCCTTTTAAATAATCTTCAAGAAGGCGATCTCTTGTTTATTGATGAAATACATCGCTTGAACCGACAAGTTGAAGAAGTGATGTATCCGGCAATGGAAGATTATGTGATTGATATTTTGATTGGAAAAGGACCGGCGGCTAAGTCTATACGGCTGGATCTACCTAAATTCACACTAGTCGGAGCGACAACGCGTGTCGGATTACTATCCTCACCGCTTCGTGACCGCTTTGGTGTACTTCATAAGCTTGAATTTTATACACCACAAGAGCTTGCAACTATTATTCATCGAAGTGCAAAGGTATTAAAGGTCGAGATTGATGTCAATGGAGCCTATGAAATTGCACGTCGATCAAGAGGAACCCCACGGCTTGCAAATCGACTTCTTAAGCGTGTGAGAGATTTTGCACAAGTAAAATTTGATGGTGTCATTACCGAAGAGGTTGCCAAAGCTTCCTTAGATTTACTCGATGTTGATCCCCTAGGCTTAGATAAAAATGATCGCAAAATGCTGATTACCTTGATTGAAAAATATCAAGGAGGTCCTGTTGGACTAGATACCCTAGCGGCAACAATCGGCGAGGAATCGGATACGGTTGAGGAGGTCTATGAGCCTTTTTTATTGCAACTTGGACTTTTAAACAGAACACCACGTGGACGAATGGTGACACCTTATTGTTATAAACATTTTGGAATAATTATGAATAACTAGGGGGCTATATGAATAAAGAATTGGTTTTGTTAAATATCATTGCATCCGACGGAAACATTAATCAACGTGTTTTGGCAAAAGCTTTAGATGTAAGCTTAGGAACGGTTAATCATATGTTGCAAGAATATGAAGATCAAGAAATCATGACACCGATTCCAAAGAAAAACCGAAAAGTTGAATATTTATTAACCGATTACGGCAAAGAATATCATAATAAACTCTTAGTGGAATATATTTCTTCTTGTTTTGATGCGATTTCCCACATACGAAAAAAGGTAAAGGAAAAGATATATGAATTGGTCGAACAGGGAATCAAACAATTCTTTATTCAAGGTAATACCGATGAAATTCTTCGTTTGGTCAAGATGTGTTTGTTTGAAGTGAGTCGAGAAGAGTCCATATCGTATGAATTGATTAGCGAAGTACAATCTTTTGATGACCATATTCAGCAAATGGATGAAAACGAAAAAAATGTGTCGGCCGTCATTGGTTGGTCTGTTTTTCCGGAGAACAAGTATTATGAAATACACTACAAGAACTTATTATCTTAAAAAAGATCTAATCACTATACTATAAGGGGGTTTTTATATGGCAACGAAGAATGAATCAAAAGTACTTATAGGCGGCAATGTATATACCTTAAGCGGAGACGAGAGTGAAGAGTATTTACAGCATGTTGCCCTATATATTAACAAAAAAATGGACGAGGTTCGTACCTCGGAGAATGGAAAAAAATTAAACACACGCTTGCAATCGGTCTTATTAGCCATTAATATTGCGGATGACTATTTTAAAATCAAGACAAGTATCGATGAAAAAGATCGAGAGATAAAGGAACTAAAAAGTGAAACCGAACGTCTAAAAAAAGAACTTGATGAGTATATCGATTTATTTGAGCATGATGGTTTGTAAGCCTAGGAGGCAGTATGTCGAGTAAAATAAAAGATCCTGAAATATTAGCGCCTGTTGGGCATATCGATGCATTTTATTCAGCGATAAGTGCTGGATGTGATGCGGTTTATTTAGGTGGACTTCAATTTGGTGCGAGGGACTATGCGAAAAATTTTGATCATGAAACATTAGCTGAACTTGTGCGCTATGCCCATTTACGTGACGTAAGAGTTTATTATACGCTTAATACCCTTATTAAGGATATTGAGTTTGAACAATTGCATAAGGAGTTAGAATTCTTAGACACACTTTGTCTTGATGCCTTGATCATACAAGATTTAGGTGTTTTTGAGTATATACGGACCTATTTTCCGACTTTTATTTTGCATGGAAGTACCCAATTAAATATTCATAATGTCGAGGATGCACGCTTTTTCTATGATTTGGGATTTGAGCGGATCGTCTTAGCCCGTGAGTGTAGTTTGACCGATGTTGCATCAATTATTGAAAGGGTTCCGATTGAAGTTGAGACATTTGTACATGGCGCTTTATGTTATTCTTTTAGTGGACAGTGCTTAATGAGTAGCTTTTACGGAGGCCGAAGTGGGAATCGGGGTAAGTGTGCCGGCCCATGTCGATTGCCGTTTACGATCAATGATCAGAGTGGATATTATCTAAGTATGAAAGATCAAATGACCTTAGAAATACTACCACAGCTGATTTTAGCGGGAATTGATTCCTTTAAAATTGAAGGACGAATGAAAAATGCAGACTATGTTTTTTATGCGACCTATCTATATCGAAAATATCGAGCCCTTGCCATTGAATGTATCCAAGAAGAACGTATTAAAGATTACCGTGTTCTTCAAGAGGATATTGACCTTCTAAAGATTATCTATAATCGAGGGGATTTTACCCAAGGATATTATTTTTCTCACCCTCAAAGCCAGATTTCTGTGAAGCATCCCAAACACCTAGGCTTACATGTCGGATCGGCTCAAGTTACAGGGAAGACGATAAGCCTTGATTTAGATGAAAAACTACATCAAGGTGATGTCATTGAATGGCATGTGCCTTCAGTGAATTTAGGGGAAGTCAATCATCCGACAAGTACGCTAGAGACGGATTGGACTCAAAGAAAAATCCTATTAAATAAAAATTTACCGATTGTCACAAAGATCATCACACTTGATGGAGTAAAAAACGCGACTATTCAATTATACAAAATTTTTGATCCCATGATATCAAAAGGTATCGATGCCTTAAAAGAAGATCGCCATATAGACGTTCAGGTTCGCGTCATGGCAAAAGTCGGCAAATCGCTACACTTAGATATGAATTATAAAGACATAGATGATAAGAGGTATTCCTTTTCAATCGATGGTTTTGTTGTGGAAGAAGCTCAAAAAAGACCTCTTGATGAAGATACCGTAAAAAAACAATTCAATAAAACGGAAGATAGCATCTTTGTTTTTAAGTTTGAAGAGATGACCATTGATGGTCATGCTTTCGTTCCAATAGGGGCAATGAATCAACTGCGCCGGGATGCATTACTGCTATTGGAAAACAACAAATTAGACCTATATTGGAAAAAAAGAGTGCCTTATCAATTGAAAAACCTTATGGGTCGACAGACCAAAGCTAAACCTGAGATAGAAGGGGTTAATCGAGAAAGACGACTGCGCATACTTGTGTCTTCTTATGAACAATGGGAAGGGCTTAAGGAAAGCTATAAGAAAAAAGCAGGTTTAGAACTAGTGGATCGAATATACGTGGATTCTACAGACATGTCTATTGATAAAATCAATGTGATACTCAAGGAGAAAGAAAGCTTTGAGGATCAGACAAAGATATATCTTGCCTTGCCACATGTACTATTTCCTGCATCAAAGCAGACCTTGATTGAAGCCCTCGACCGAATAAATATAAGTGCAGTTGATGGATTTTTAATTCGTAGTCTGGGACAAATCCATATGTTGGCTTCATACAATAAGCCAATAGCATCGGATTATAATATACATGCATTTAATCAGTGGTCTACAAGATTTTTATACTCAAATGTCGAGACAGTAACATTGTCTGTTGAATTAAATGCACGTGGGATGGAAGATATTCTTGATAAAACCCTTGAAATGGATTGTGAATGGATTGCCTATGGACACATTGGCCTGATGCATTCGTCAACATGTGCATATAAGAGCCGTTATGGAAGATGTGATTATTCTACTGATGGGCATCATTTGCACATGAAAGATCGTAAACAAGAGAGTCTACATGTAACGAGCCATTGTAAGTATTGTTACAATAGCATATATAATGCGAAAGCAACAAATTTACTTGACTATAGGCAACAGTTAAAAGGAAAATACCGCATTGAATATACTTATGAGTCGAAAGAAGAAGTGATTAAATTGATGGATCCATTATATCAAGGCAAACCACCTTTTTTTGATGAATCAAAAATGACGAAAGGTCATATTCAACGTGGTGTAAAATAGGTGATTTATGCAAAGTTTGAGCATTGTATTGAACTATATTTATATCATTTTATTAACCGTTTTTACCTTTCATATCATGGTATCTTATAAATTATCTGTGGAAGACAATAAAACGTCATTAAGCATGGAACAATTTATTTTATTTGTTTTTTGCATTCTAGGACATGGATTTATTCTATTGAATAATGGATTGAATAAAGATGGAATCACGATTATGGGCTTAAATATTATTGCAATTGGTTTATTTGTCTATGGAAGTCAATTGACCAATTATTTAGAACCTATTGTATGGCATCTTATTGCCATGATTCATTTAACCGGTTCGATTATGTTACATCGTTTGGACCCAAGCTTAGCCCTAAAACATACGCTCTATGCATGTGTTGGTTTTGTTGTCATGTTTATCGCTATATTTATTCTTCGTTATATTAAACGAATCGATAAACTCACTTGGATATATCTTATTTTGTCGGTTGCCTTACTATTGAGTGTGAATGCAACGGTCAATGGAGCTACCAATTGGGTAAATATTCGAGGAATAACGTTTCAGCCCTCAGAAATCGTAAAAATTCTTTTTGCCTTTTCACTTGCGGGCTTATTTCGGTTTCAAAAAAGTTTTTCAGGGCTTGTAATTGGGTCCTTGTTCAGTGGCCTTCTTATCTTAATCTTGGTTTATCAAAGAGATTTAGGAAGTGCCTTATTATTTTTTGTGACCTATATCGTATTATCCTATATGTATTATCAAAAAAGGTGGCTGCCTTTTGCTCAAATCGGAGTACTTAGTCTGGCCAGTATGATCGCCTATAAATTGTTTTCTCACATTCAAGTGCGGATTATATCCTGGTTATACCCCTTTGAATATATTGACCATGAAGGATATCAAATAACCCAGTCTTTATTTGCCTTTGCCCGTGGCAAATGGATGGGGACGGGCCTTTTACAAGGGATGCCTAAACGTATTCCTGTGGTTAATTCAGATTTTATTTTCGCAGCTATTGGGGAAGAATTGGGGAGTTTATTTGTCCTACTCACAATTTTTCTCTTTTACATGCTTATTATCATGCTTTTATCGCAATGTCAAAAAAGTAAGAATCGCTTTTATTTATATGTGAGTGTCGGAATGACAGTTATGCTTGGTTTCCAAGGCTTTCTAATTATTGGTGGTGTAATTAAGCTAGTTCCTTTGACAGGGGTCACCTTTCCATTTGTGAGTTATGGAGGGACCTCCTTAATTACATCGATTATTATGGTTGGCTTTATTGATTTGACGAGCAAGTTATCCGATCATCGAGAAAACTATCAATTTAATGCTCATACCTTAATTTCTTTAAAATTTGTCATGACGATTTTATATCTTGCACTGATGGGCTATTTTTTGTTTTTTGTCATCGTTCAAAGTGAGGAAGTCCAGTTAAATAGCTATAACAAACGCCTGGAATCTATTGAAAAAGAAATCATACGAGGGTCAATCTATGATAGTACAGGAGAAGTTTTGGCCTACACAAGGACAAATGATCTTGGACAAGAACGTATATATCCATTCGGTCAAACCTATGCCCATGTCGTTGGTTACACCAACCCCGGAAAAACCGGAATTGAAGCTGATTTAAATATGCAATTATTAAATAGTAATCAAAATGTCTTTCAACAGTTTTTGCGCAATATCAAAGCCCAAGAGCGTCAAGGAAGTGATGTGCATCTAACCTTAAACCATAGCTTACAAGAGATTGCTTCAGATAGCCTAGGAGACCGAAAAGGGTCAGTGGTTGCCATGGATCCGACGACAGGAAAAATCCTAGCCCTTGTGTCAAAACCAGATTTTGATCCCAATACATTGTCTCAAGTTTATGCAACTCTATCCGAAGATACAAAAGAAGCGGCACTTCTTAATCGTGTCACAAACGGTTTATATCCACCGGGGTCGACCTTTAAAATATTAACGGCATTAACCTATATACGCCACCATAATGAACCTTTTTCATACGTTTGTAGAGGGACAGATACATTTGCAGAAAAAACCATTAGTTGTTACGGACATACGGCACACGGACCAGTCTCAATTACAGAAGCCTTTGCATATTCATGTAATACAGCCTTTGCAACCATGGGAGAAGCCATTACGACCCAACAACTAGAAGAAACAGCTAATGATTTGTTTTTTAATCAAGCCTTGCCGTATCCCTATAACCATAAAATCAGTCAATTTGGATTTCCGACGATTGTATCTGCATCTTTACGCGCAGAGACGGTTATCGGTCAAGGGGAGACTATGATTACCCCACTGCACAATTTAATGATTACCAGCGCAATTGCCAATGGCGGTTTAGCAATGACACCATATTTAGTGGATTATATAGAAAATGCCAATGGTCACATTGTGGAACAAACATTACCGGAAGGTCACGAGACATCATTAACTGCAGATGAGATAAAAGCCCTTAGAGAATATATGATAGCTACGGTTGAAACAGGAACAGGAAAAATGCTGTCAAATGATAATTATAGTGCTGCCGGAAAAACCGGTGCAGCTGAAAACCCCTTTGGCCCTACACATGCATGGTTTGTCGGCTTTGCCCCAGCGGATCATCCGCAAATTGCTATAGCCATTATAGTTGAAAATGCCGGCTCAAGTGGCGCAAATGCAGTACCGATTGCAAAAGAAATGTTTGATGCCTATTTAATCAATTAGGTAAATATTTCTTGCGTGAAGTGTTAAAAGAATGTATACTCTATGTAAGTACATAATCTAGATTAGCACCCAATTACAAGGAGGCATACAATGACAGAAGCAGTAAGTTGTGGCGGGGTGGTAATCCACAGAGGAAAAATTCTATTACTCTATAAGAATTATAAAGGCAGGTATGAAGGTTGGGTTTTACCCAAAGGTACTGTCGAAGAAGGCGAAGAACATCAAGATACAGCTCTTCGCGAAGTACAAGAAGAAGCAGGCGTTAAAGGTAATATAATTAAATATATTGGCAAAAGCCAGTATTCCTTTCGGGTTGCCAATGATACCGTGTTAAAATACGTACACTGGTACTTAATGAAAGCCTACAATTATTACAGTAAACCGCAAAAAGAAGAGTATTTCGTGGATTCAGGATATTATAAATATCATGAAGCTTATCATCTTCTTAAATTTCCAAATGAAAAGCAGATTTTAGAACAGGCCTATAATGAATATTTGGAACTTAAAAAATGTAATATGTGGGGCAATAAGAAGTATATGTAAAAGACCGTTAACGCGGTCTTTTTTCGCGTTATTAGAAGAAAGAAGGGTAGAAAAAAAGCCTGTATCAAATGATACAAGCTTTGATGCGGATGGTGGGAGTCGAACCCACACGATATCACTACCGCAGGATTTTGAATCCTGTGCGTCTGCCAATTCCGCCACATCCGCATTTCTGACGCTTAATGATAATACCATAGGATAATCGTTTATGCAAGTGGTTTCTGGAAAAAATAGTAAAAATATAAATATTTTTTTTGTTTTCATGAACACATGATGCAAAAGAATAGTGGATATGGTATAATTGTCTAGAATTTGGGATGAGTTATGAAGGGAGGAGCTTGAATGGACGCAATAGAAGAAAAGCTTATAAAAAAAGCACAAAAAGGAAATAAAAAAGCATTTGAAAAATTAATTCTTCAGCATGAAGATCATATATATGCGATTGCACTTAAGGTGTTAAAAAATGAAGCGGATGCTTATGATGCAGCTCAAGAAATTTGCTTTAAAATATATCAAAAAATTGATCAGTTTAAGTTTGAGTCTGCTTTTAGTACCTGGGTTCATCGCTTGGCAGTTAATACAGCCATTGATGAATATCGCAAACTAAAACGCAAGCTGCAAAAAGAATATTCCTATGATCAACCGATTACCGAGGATGGAAGTACGATGAAAGACTTCATTCAAGATAGCGGAGATACGCCGGAAAGCAATCTTGTTCGACAAGAACAAATACAAATGGTATGGGAAGCGCTGGAAAAACTCAAAGATGAACAAAAAAACATCATTATTATGAAAGACCTACAAGGTCAGTCGTATCAAGAAATTAGTGAGTCCTTACAATTAAATATGGGGACGGTCAAATCTAGGTTAGCACGATCAAGAATTGCATTAAAAAATGTACTTCAAGACATGTGGGAACAATCTAATGTTTGAATCGTCTAATAATTGAAAGGAGGAACGGATATGACTGTTTGTAATGAAAATATAAAAGAATTAGTTGCCATATATTCAACAGAAGGATTAACGGCAAATGAACAAAATAGTGTAGAAGAACACATTAAAGAATGTGAAGAATGTCGATATGAATTCGATATATATCAATCCATAGAACAAGAGCTCGATCTTAGTAAATACAAGGCTCCGGACTCGTTACACACTGATGTGATGAAGCGTTTATCAACGCATAAAAATGTAACCAAGTATACACAATATCAACCATACCTTAGTATAGCAGCTGCGATTGTATTTGTTGTCTTTCTAGGATTTGTTGGCTTGATGAACCCAAATATACAAAAAAGCAGTTCAGATGAAGCTGTGATGATTCAAGATGAAATCACAGTTCAAGATCAAATCACAGAAGAATTCAATAATGAAGAAGCGGCCTCAGCAGAATCGTATGATACGTCCATAACAACATTTGATGTTGAGATGGAGGAAGCACTAGAGGATGCGCCGTCGGAAGATATACCATCGGAGGATGTGGCACCTAGAATGGCAATGGAGCCTCAAACGAAAGAGTTGGACATGCAAGAACCAGACCATCGTCGAGAAATTATTATTGGTTTGATTTTTCTGAGTGTATTTAGTGGTGTCCTTATATACCGACGGGCAAAAAAAAGATAGGAGATTTACATGGATAAGTTATTATTAATTGACGGAAACAGTATTATGAACCGGGCTTTTTACGGCTTGCCCTTGTTATCGGATTCGAAGGGGAGATATACAAATGCAGTATTTGGATTTCTCAATATTTTGTTTAAAACGATTGATGATGAGTCACCAACACATATTTTAGTCGCTTTTGATAGCCATGCCCCAACATTTCGTCATAAAACCTATGAAGCCTATAAAGGTAATCGAAAAGGCATGCCGGATGAACTTCGAAGTCAAATGCCTCTTATTCGTGAGGTCTTAGAAACAATGGGAATTGCAACCTACATTGAAGAGGGGATTGAAGCGGACGACATTTTGGGAAGTCTATCCTTGCGCTTTGAAAAAAAGGGTCCGGTTACGGTCTTATCAGGTGATCGAGATTTGCTACAATTGGCTAGTGACCAGACAAAGATATCGATTCCTAGAACGAAAGGCGGAACAACAGTAACAGAACACTATGATTACAAGAGTTTTATCGAGACGTATGGATTTACGCCTACGCAATTTATCGATGTTAAAGGAATGATGGGCGACTCATCCGATAATATACCGGGTATTCCGGGAGTCGGTGAAAAAACAGCACATAAATATATTCAGAAGTATGAAAGCTTAGAAGGCCTTTACGAACATGTGGATGATTTAAAAGGAAAAACAAAAGAAAAAGTTGTGGACAATAAGGAATTAGCCTTCATTAGTAGGGACCTTGCCACAATCAAACGTGATTGTTCTATTGAAATCGAAGATGAACAAATGCGTCTTGACAATTATCTGAATGAACAAACCTTTGATTTATTCAAAGAGTTGAATTTTACACGTTTATTAACACGCTTTGATTTTAATATCATGGAGGTTGCAAATGAAGTTCAAAGCCTTGAATATTCAGTTATTGATGCATATGCGACTTTTATAGAAACCATGAAAAAAGAAGTGAAGGACCAAAGGATTACCTTTTATCACTATCAAGAAGATGGGTATTTAGGATTGGTCGTTCTCCTTCAAGATAAAAAGAAGAATTATGAACGTTTTATTCATGAAATCACAGAAGAAAATATTGATTATTCCACGATTGGACAGGACCTCGTATCTGTTTTCAAGAAAGCCGAGCATGTTCTTTTTTATGATGTAAAAGCATGGTTACATGCCTTTAAAATTAATGAAGAAGAGATGATTTCCTCTTTTGATGACTTACACCTTATGTTTTACTTAGCAAAACCCAATAAAGGGGATTATCCATTACTTGATTTAGGTTTAACCTATACAGATATCAATTTGCATACCATTGATGATTTGTTAGGCAAGGGAAAAAAGAAAATCGGAATCGGTGAAATAGATGAGGAGAAAAGACTCAATTATTTGGCCCAATCTGCAACAATACTTCAAAAAAGTTTCAAGCCCTTAACAGATGCACTGGTCGAAGATGATGTATTAGGCCTATACAATACTTTAGAAAAGCCACTTCTTCTTATTCTATACAGTATGGAAAAAGAAGGGATTACAGTAGATAAAGACGTCTTGACACGATTAAGTCAACGTCTTGAATCAGAAATCGCCGAAATACAAGACCATATTTTCACTTTGGCCGGACATGAGTTTAATATTAATTCGCCAAAGCAATTAGGGGTTATATTATTTGAAGAGTTAGGGTTGCCGGCTTTGAAAAAAACAAAAACCGGTTATTCAACCAACGTGGATGTTCTAGAGAAGCTTGAGGATAAACATCCGATTATAAAAGAAATATTGCATTACAGACAATTGACCAAGCTAAAATCAACCTATGCAGATGGATTATTTCCTTATGTGTTGGACGACGGAAAAATTCATACAACCTTTAATCAAACGATTGCAAGTACAGGACGCTTGAGTAGTACAGATCCTAATCTTCAAAACATTCCGATACGGCTAGAAGAAGGACGTCTTATACGTAAAGCCTTTGTTCCAAAAGAAGGCCATGTCTTTGTGAGCGCGGATTATTCACAGATTGAATTGCGTGTTTTAGCCCATTTATCTCAAGATGATTTGCTCTTAGAAGCCTATCGTGAAAATAAAGATATTCACCAACTTACAGCTTCGCAAGTTTTTCATGTTCCCTTTGACGAAGTGACCAAAGAGATGCGTCGAAATGCGAAAGCCGTTAATTTTGGTATTGTCTATGGCATCAGTGATTTTGGTCTCAGTCGCGATTTGAATATTCCGATTCCTGAAGCCAAAACATATATTCAAGCATACTTTGATAAATATCCAAAAGTTAAAGCATTCTTGGACTTAACAGTGGCCAAAGCTTATGAGGATGGTTATGTTGTGACCATGTATAATCGAAAGCGCTTGATTCCCGAACTGTCCAATAGCAATTATATGCGACGTTCATTTGGTGAACGAATAGCTATGAACACGCCTATTCAAGGGAGTGCTGCAGATATTATTAAAATAGCTATGATAAAGGTCTATAAACGGTTGAAAAAAGAGCAACTCACTTCAAAAATGATTTTACAGATTCATGATGAATTAATTATTGAGTCTCCCCAAGAAGAAAAAGAGAAAGTTAAACAAATGTTAGTGGAAGAAATGGAAAAAGCTGTTCGTCTATCTGTCCCTATGGTTGTAGATGCATCGATTGCCGATAACTGGTACGAGGCAAAATAATGAGTACAGCTAAGATTATTGGTGTTATCGGTGAGACGGGGAGCGGAAAAAGCACTTTTTCAGACTATATTCAAAAAAATTATACCGCTTATGTCATTAATGCGGATCAGATTGGTCACCTTGTTTTAGATGAAGATGGGATCAAAGAGGCACTCGTTAAAAAGTTTTCAGAAAAAATTCTAGTGGATAATCGCATTGATCGTAAACGTTTAGGTTCCATTGTATTTAAGGATGCGTCTGCCTTAGATTTTTTGAGTCAACTAACCCATCCCAGAATACGAGAATGTATTATAGAAGAAATACAAGAAAAGAAGGACAAGTTTTCACTTATTCTTATTGATGGTGTGGCTTTGGTTGAAGCTAATATTCATACCTTATGCGACCTTGTGATTTATATATATACATCTAAAGACATACGGTTAAAAAGGCTCGTTGAGCAACGAAATATTCCTTATGAGAGAGCCATAGCCATGATAGCCTCGCAAAAGGCAACCGATTTTTATGACCACTATTCAGACGTGACCTTGTCTCTTGACCAAGGCATTGAACATAAAGAAGAGGAAATCAAACATTTGCTACAGGAGATATTATGAAGTATAGGTATATATTCATTCTGTTATTATTAATCAGTTCTACATTCACAGGATGCTCAACAATTCAAAAAATTGCTGAGTTTAATCTTGACCACCTTAATGTTGAAGAGGAAGTAACGGAGAGAGACTACGAAAAATTGCCGGAATCAACGTATATAAAAGATACCATTGAATTGTCGATGGATAATGCTAAAACTCTTAATCCCCTTGATGGTGTAGCCTATAACGTGGATCAAGGGCTAAAACTTGTGTATGAAAGTCTTTTCTCACCTGATGAATATAAGAATATTGAACCTCTTCTTGTTTCAGAATATGAGCAAATCAATGAGACCACCTATCGACTGACACTGAAAGACCAAGTCACCTTTCATAATGGTGAGCTTCTTACAGCAGAGGATGTCGTGTTCAGCTATGACTACATAAAAACACAAGCCAATAGCGGCTATGCCTATGTCAATACATATATTCAGAATTTAACGGCTGAAGCAGAGAACACAGTGGTGGTTGAGTTTCAACAAAAGGATCGCTATAATTTATATGCCTTGACGTTTCCCATCCTGTCTCGGGCTTATCTTGAATCGGATAACTATGACAAGACCTTTCCCATTGGGACAGGCCCTTATCAATGCGATCATTTTCAAAGTATGATAGAACTTGTCTTGAATAAAAATCCTAACTATCACGGTCAAACAGCAAACGTCGATAAGGTTCGATTTACCTTAGTGCGTTCATTTGCAGAAGAATACAATATGTTTATGGCAAAACGTATCGATCTCATTGCTCCTGTTTTAACCGAATGGCCTAATTATTCGGATGATCAAAACATTCAAAAAAAGCAATATTTAAGCCCCTATTTTTATTATATTGGATTCAATCACACCAATGTGTTTTATCAAGATGTCAATGTGCGGCGTTATTACTCAAGTTTAATAGATTATAGCCATATTAACCGTACGGTTTTTTTAAATCATTTGTTTTTCACGCCCTTACCCATGCACATTGAATCGGAGATACAGGGGCGGCTTAAACAATATGACGTTTTTGATCAAAGCAATACAAAGGTAACATCGATTATTAATACAGAAGCTATCCGTTTTATCTATTTAAACGAAGACCATACCCAAGAAAATATCATAAAAATCATACAAGCATCGATTGATGACGAACGGGATAATATTGAATTTATAGGATTGAGTCGTGAAGAGTACTATCAGGCATTAATCGATGGTTCTTTTGATATGTATTTGAATACATTCCAAGCAAGCCTTATTCCATCACTGAATCAAGTTCTTGCAAGTAATGGTAGATATAATTACGGAAAGTATTCAAATCAAAATATTGACGGTTTATTAGCATCATATCGACAAGTTGAGACAGATGAACAATACATTAATCAATTAAATACATTGAGTCAATGGGTTATGGATGAAATTCCCATAATCCCAATAGGTTTTTTGGAAAATGGAATGTTTATTCACAATAAAATCGAAGGAGCAATAGGGCCGAATTATTTTCATGTGTATAAAAATATTCAAGACATAAAGATTACAGATTACACAGACTACTAAAAATATGTTATTATATAAATAATGTAGTCATGAAATCACTAGAGGAAGGATTAAATTATGCAGCAGATGGATAACAATCTGATTTTTGGATTAGATATAGGAACGCGCTCAATTGTGGGAATCTTAGGTTATGAGATCAAAGGCGGTTTTCATGTTGTTGCATCGCATATGGAACTTCATGAAACCCGTTCAATGATTGACGGTCAAATACACGATATTGATCAAGTTGCACTAACGATTCGAAAAGTAAAAGAGTCACTTGAACGTAAAACGAATAAAGTATTAACAAAAGTATGTATTGCTGCAGCGGGACGAGTCCTTGAAACCATGGAAACATCTATAACCATTGAGATTGATGAATCTGTTGAGATTAGCGAAGAATTAATACAATCCCTTGAACTACAAGGAATGGAAAAAGCAATGCATCAAATAAATTATAAAGATGCAGCAAAAGAATTGCCTTTTTATTGTGTAGGTTATAGTGTGACAAAATACTATCTGAATAATTTTGAAATGACGAATTTACTGGGTCATAAAGGAAGCACCATTGGCGTTGACGTTTTAAGTACTTTTTTGCCTGCTGAAGTTGTCAATAGCTTATATAAAGTGATGGAACTTGTTGGTTTAGAAGTGTACAGTCTAACGCTAGAGCCTATTGCGGCTATTCAAGTTGCAATCCCCAAAGAATTTCGATTATTAAATATTGCTTTGGTTGATATCGGTGCAGGAACATCGGATATTGCTATTACCAAAGGGGGAAGTATCATTGCCTATGGCATGATTCCTACTGCGGGTGACGAAATTACAGAAAGTATTGTACATCAATACCTTGTTGATTTTAAAACAGCAGAAAAGATAAAAATCAAAGCATCCGGACGTGGAAAAACCGTTTCTTTTAAGGATGCAATCGGACTAAAACAGACAATTGAATTAGATCATGTACGTCAAACAATTGAACAATCGAAGAATCATTTAGCAAAATTAATCAGTCGTAAAATCCAAGAGTTAAATGGCGGACATAGTACCAATGCCGTCTTTATCGTTGGCGGTGGCGGCCAATTAGACCGTTTTACAGAACTTATTGCAGAGGATTTACATCTCGCCAAGGAACGTGTGGCCATACGTGGTAAAGACGTTCTTGCAAATGTTACAGCAGATGATAAAAACTTCAAGAAAAATCCGGAATATGTAACACCTATTGGAATCTGTCTAACGGGACTTCAAAATAATCAGCATGATTTTGTTGAAGTTTTTTTGAATGATGAATCTATACGCATTTTTAATACGAATCGGCTGACAGTGATGGATATTGTTGCATTAAAAGGGATTGAACCTAAGGCCTTTATTCCGAGTCGAGGCAATAGTTTAACCTTTACCTTTGACGGTCAAGAAAAGCTTATAAAAGGGCAAATCGGTGAACCGGCACAAATTTATGTCAATCAAAAAGCAGTGGATTTAGCAGCGCCAATTAAAATGCATGATTATATAACAATAATTCCTGCGAAAAAAGGCGAGAATGCTTCAGCAACAATCGACTCTCTTTTAAAGGGACAAAAATACATAAGGCTGAATGATGAAAAGAAGTTGCTGGATATTGAGATTCTAGTAAATCAAAGCAAAAAATCACGCGCCTATTCCATTGAAAACCACGATGTCATTGATATTTTGTATCCGACATTAAAGGACGTTTTAGAGGCCTTTTCAGTGAACTATTCTTCGGTATTCGTTAATGAAGAAAAGGCAAGTGAGGACCAAGTGATTCACTTGGGTGATCAAATCAATACCTTTCAATCAGCCCCTTCACTAGAAACGATAGAAGATAAAGCGGATAATACCACAATACATGTTACGGTCAATCAAGAAAACGTTCAATTATCGGGCAAAGACACCTATGTATTTGTAGATGTGTTTGATAGCATTGAATTTGACCGTACAAAACCCAAAGGAACACTTGTGACAACCATTAATCATCAAAAAGCCGGATATATGGATCCGATTCAACAAGGTGATTATATAGAAATTTATTGGCAAAAATAAATTTGAGGTGTAACTATGAAAGCGATAAGGCGATTACAACACAAATTATTATCTGCACATCTTCATTTTATATCCATCTTATTTTTATATACCGTCTATATTGTCATTAATGAGCAAAGCCAAACATTAGACATAATATTTTTTGGATATTTATTTTTGAATTTAATGATAAGTGCATTTTTAATATATAAGCATTTTTTTGAAAGCACAGTGGTCTATGTGCTTATTCGTTATGGCTTTTCTATAGGTATTGTGTTTTTTTTGCCCAACATATCATTGGTTTTTCAAGTTTCAGCTATCTTGATTGCCTTACTTTATATTTTTGAAATGTTTATTTCCATCCCTAATGATGACTTTGAATATAAAATATTTTTAAGTTATCAAATACTTGTTTTATGGATTCCCGGCTTTATACTTACGGTTCCAAATAACAATTTTACAGTAGAAGTACTCTGTATACTAATGGGATTTAGCCTCTTTGTATCCGGAGCTTATCGCATGTATAAAATTATACAAGAAGATGTTGATAAACAGCTTTCAACACAGAGGACAACCGTCCGAAACGTTGAAGGACAAAATGAACAACTTCGACGGTCTCAGGAACGATTTAAGTTAATTCACGATGACGTTGCAAAACAAAAAAATGACTTGGAACGGGCCAATGAACGACTCAACAGAGTAACAGGTGAGATATACATTCAAAACGAATTATTAAGATATATTAGTTCTGCTTTAGACATTCGTGAACTCATTGATTTAGTTACAGATGCAATCATTGGGACGACAGGCGTGGATACCTGTTCCCTTGTTCTATATGATGAACGTAATGAGAGATACTATTATAAATTAGAATCCAATCATGAAGGGGAATTTTTAAAGCAATTGATCAAAGATGTCGAGGAAGGGCTTTTAAAAGACTATTTTGAAAACAATCATGTTCTATTAGATAATCATGTAATCCAAGCAGATTATCCCTTTATTCATAATCGTCCGGTAGGTTCCTTAGCAATTATCCCTTTATTAAGAGATTCTGTTGTCTATGGCTTACTGATTGCAGAACATTCATCTAGGGATATGTTTACCGACGCCAACATTCAATTTTTTACAGGGATTAGTACGCAAATTACGATAGCAATAAATAATGCCAATCTTTATGCGCAGATGGAGGAGCTTGCTGTTAAAGACGGGCTAACAAGTATATATAATCGTAAATACTTTATTGACCATATAGAAGCACTCGTTCATCAAGCGGACCAAAAGGAAAAGCCCTTATCTATTGCACTCTTTGATATTGACTACTTTAAATCCGTCAATGACAAGTATGGACATATTTTTGGTGATGAAGCCATTAAACTATGTGCCTCAATTACAGACCGTCTTGCTCGCGAATATAATGGACTTCCGGTCCGATATGGTGGGGAAGAGTTTTTGCTGGTATTACCGGATAAAAACTTAGTCCAAGCCCAAGCCATTGTTCAAAAACTGCATGCAAGTATCAAAGAGTCAACCCTACTATATAAAAACGGCGAAGTCACTGAAGAAGTCCATATAGATATAAGTATTGGTGTCAGCTCATATCCTGAGATTGCTAAAAATAGTCAAAAACTATTGACGAGAGCAGACAATGCCATGTACTATAGTAAGAAGCATGGACGAGGCCGTGTTACCATAGATTCAAAAGATCTTGACAAGGTCATATAGAAAGAGGAAAATAAATGATACAATTATGCAGTCTTGCCAGTGGAAGTAGTGGTAATAGTATATATATAGGAACGGATCAGGCACATATTCTTGTTGATGCCGGTGTAAGTGGCAAGCGAATTGAGCAAGGCCTAGCATCCATTAATATTGATCCCAAAACATTGCAAGGTATTCTTGTAACACATGAGCATTCAGATCATATCTGTGGTCTTGGGGTAATGGCAAGGCGTTATCGTCTTCCGCTTTATTTAACCTATCGTACATGGGAAGCCATTAATAGCAAAAACAAAATAGGAAAGATTGATGAAAGCCTATTGCACTTTATCGTACCGGATGAAGCTTTTTCTATTAATGATCTTATGATTAAACCCTTTCGTACGTCCCATGATGCAGTAGAGTCTGTATGCTATTCTTTTGAAAATGGCGACAAAAAAATAGGTTTTGCAACAGATTTAGGCGTATATGACGACTATATTCTTGATCAGTTAAGAGATTCAAACGTCTTATATATTGAAGCTAATCATGATGTCAGTATGCTTGAAGCCGGTTCCTATCCCTATTATTTGAAACAGAGGATTTTAAGCGACTTAGGACACTTGTCCAATGAGTGCTCATCAAGATTGATTCTGGATGTGATTAGTGAACGGCTAGAACATATTATTTTGGCCCATTTAAGTAAAGAAAATAACCACCCGGATATTGCATATATTACGATCAAGACGCTTCTTGATGAAATATATAAAGAAACTCAACAACAGATTAATTTAACAGTGGCCAATAGAGATTATCATTCAAATCCCATTGTGATCCATTAGGAGGAAGACATGAATAAAGGAATTATCACCGTCGTTGGAAAAGATACTGTCGGTATCATAGCAAAAGTATGTACATATTTAGCAGAAAATCAGATTAACATTTTAGATATTTCGCAAACC
>DDQW01000073.1:0-25158 GCA_002342805.1 Clostridiales bacterium UBA2432
AGAATATCCGGATGTTTTAGCCATGACATCAAAAGGTCAAAATAAGTATGGGCCAAGGCAAAATATGAATATTACACATCCGGCATATCGGTATTATAGTGAACGGGTTATTCGTAAATTACTAGGGCATGTACATGACCATCCGGGGATTATCGGCTACCAAGTGGATAATGAAAGCAAACACTACCAAGTTTCAGGAGACGCGGTGCAGCTACAGTTTGTCAAATACATGAAAGACAAATTCATTTCGCTTGAGAAAATCAACTTTCGCTTTGGCCTTGACTACTGGAGTAATCGCATCAATGCTTGGGAAGATTTTCCCAATGTGGATGAAACCATTAATCCAAGTTTAAAAGGCGAATTTGAAAAATTTAGAAGAAATCTAGTCACAGAGTTCTTAGCATGGCAAGTGGGGATTGTCAATGAATATAAAAAAGAAGGACAGTTTGTGACCCATAATTTTGATTTTGAATGGCGAGGATATTCTTATGGAATTCAGCCGGATGTCAATCATGTTGATGCTTCCAAAGCTATGGATATAGCAGGTTGTGACATCTATCACCCCTCACAAGACGATTTAACAGGCTTGGAGATAGCCATGTGTGGTGACATAACACGCTCTATGAAAAATGGCAATTATCTTGTTCTTGAAACAGAGGCGCAAGGTTTTGCAGGATGGGTTCCTTATCCGAATCAATTGAGACAGCAGGCATTTAGCCATATCGCATCAGGGGCAACACTGGTTGAATATTGGCATTGGCATTCCATTCACAATGCATGTGAGACCTATTGGAAAGGATTGCTTAGTCACGATTTTATGCCGAATCCCACCTATTTGGAGGCAAAAACAATTGGTGCACAGTTTGAACGATTAAGCAAAGACCTTGATGAACTCAAAGTCGTTAATGATGTTGCAATTATGTATAGTAATATTTCATTGACAGCGATTCATGAATTTAAACGTTTTGGACAAGATATGGACTATAATGATCAAGTCAAAGCGTTTTATAAAGCCTTATATGAAAATAATATCGGATGCGATTTTATTATAGAGGATTTTTCTGCACTTGATCAATATAAAATGATTCTAGTGCCTTCTTTATATGCGTCTTCGGATGAGGTGCTTGAAAGACTAAATGCATATGTTGAAAATGGCGGACATATTGTTTATTCTTTACGAAGTGGCTTTTGTGATGAATATGTAAAAGTAAGACATAGTGTGCAACCGGGAATTATTTCTAAGGCATGTGGACTTACCTACAATCAATTTGTCGATTCAAAAAACATTGGTTTAAAAGGTATGGATATTGATGTCAGTGATGGCGATAATGTTTTGTCAGGATGGATAGAGTTGTTAATTCCGCAGGAAAAAACCGAAGTATTGGCATATTATGATCATCCATATTGGGGAGAATATGCAGCAATAACGCATAATCAATATGGACAAGGTAGTGCAACCTATATAGGCTGTACACTAAGTGATGGACTAATGCATAACTTTGTACAAATGCTTCTCCAAAAAACGCAACTAAGATGCTTTGAAGGAGGCATGACATTTCCAATAATCGTTCGAAAATCTATCAATAAGAACAAAGAAAAGATCGCATTTGTCTTTAATTATTCAATGGGAGAACAGGATTTTTCTTGGCCATATACAGACGGTGTAGAGCTTATTGAAAACAAAATAATTAAATGTGAAGATAAAGTTGTGATTCAACCATGGGATTTCATCATCGTGAAATACGCTTAGCAAAAATAGAACTTGAGCAAATGAGGTGTAATCATGAAAATAAAATATTTTTTAAAAAAAAATATTGTGACACCAATGTTTAGAAGCTTGCGAATGAAATTATTTCTGTTAACCTTGCTGGTTGGAATTGTTCCTTTAGTGGTAGCAACCTTTATCTCAAGGCAAAACTCCCAAGATGCAATGCGGCAGGAGATTATCAAACAAAATATATCTAAAATCGAATGGGTTGATAGTGAGTTTTATAATAATGTGGATCGTATTGATGAAGCATTAACGGCATTTTTTTTTGATAGCAATATTCTTTTCTATTCTTCTAAAGTTGAAGAAAATGATTCGTGGAAAACGGTAGGAATACAATATTTTAAGACAAAACTAAAATCATATTTGCTTGCAAATTATAGAGACTTTATGACTGTCAAATATTATACCTTTGAGAGTAATAGAGTTTTTAGCGTGTCTTTTGAAAAAGATTTTTTTGTTGAAGATATTACCGGTGATGAGCTAGAACAAAATCCATTATTTAAACATGAAGGTGGATTGTTCTATAATATTCAAACAGATGAAATGGAGCAGACTATAGATGGACCCTATTTGACAAAGATATATAGACGATTTGATAATCAAGAAATAATCGGAGCATTAGTGGTTAAACTGAATTGGAATCTTTTTGCGGCGTCCTCACAGCTACTCACTACAGAAAAAGATAGTCGGGTTTTTTTTATTGACAATGAGGGTAGAATCATCTATCAAAGCAATAATAAGCATTATGCCAATAATCAGTTTCATGAGGTTTTTCAGTATATTAAGGAATCTGAAGAAGGCGATTTTTTTATTCATAAGGATGAATATATTTTTTACCGAAAACTTTCAGAGAGTCTTTACCTTGTTAAAACAATGCCTACAAGTATTGCTACTGAATTTTACAATGAAATACTTTCTTCACAGCTTTTGATTATTTTTGTCACTGGTTTTATCATTTTCGGAATTATATTATTTTTTAGTGCCCAGTTAACAAAACCCATACGAACCTTAACAAAATCGATGCAAAATATTGATGGTATTTTGGAAGGTGAAGAACTACCGGTGATGATTACAAAAACCAATGATGAAATAAAGGTTCTCGAACAAAGTTATATATTTATGATTCATAAGATTAGAGATCTAATTGATAAAGAATATAAACAAAGAATCGAGACGCAATCGGCTCAACTCATGGCCCTTCAAGCACAGATTAATCCCCATTTTATGTATAATACCCTTCAAATGATTGGTGCCATGGCGGTGGATAAAGAGGCTATTGAGATTTATCAGGTTATTAGCGCCTATAGCAAAATGATGCGATATAATATGCAGCTGACAGAAGAACTTGTAACTGTTGACCAGGAATTAAACAATGTCCAACAATATATTCAAATACAACAAATGCGGTTTGGTGACAAGCTAAGTATACATACGCAGATAGAACCGTTGACAACAGACATGTTAATCCCCAAATTATCGATTCAACCGATTGTTGAAAATTGTTTTAAATATGGATTTATAAAAAGAGAAATAGTTTGGAACATACATATTAGAACATGGATTGAATCCGAAAATCTATTTATAGAAGTATCCGATAATGGTATCGGGATAGCCAAAAGGCACTTATCTGAAATTCTCAAGAATCTATCTGGTGAGAATCAACTTCATTTTTATAATAGCGATCATTTAGGACTTAGAAATATTGATTCTCGTATAAAAATGCATTTTGGAAAAGAATATGGACTTAAGGTGGAAAGTGAAAAAGATAAGTTTACAAGAATTACGATTGTGATGAAAGCGACGAAAAGATCGGAGGCTTAAGATGCTAAAAGCAATTATTGTTGATGATGAAAAATGGGCAAGAAGTATTATACGCACTTTCGGACAGTGGGATAAATTAGGAATCGACATTGTTGGAGAAGCAGAAGATGGCCTTGAAGGATTGAATTTAATTGAAAAATGGGCTCCGGATATTGTAATCACAGATATGGAAATGTCAAATATGGATGGTATTGTTTTTTTGAAAACCATTAAGGAGAAGTCAATTGATACGAAGATTATTGTCATTAGTGGACACGATAATTTTGCATATATGAAACAAGCGATTCATTCACAAGCAGTTGAATATATTCTTAAACCCATTGACGCGGAAGAATTAAATCAAGCACTAGAAAAGTGTATTAAAGAACTTGCGTTGACTAAAAATATATCGACATTAGCATTACATGACTTGTTTGATCAAGAAGTGATTGAAGAAATTATTGACGTTACAAAATCCTTTCGAAGTATATTAAGAGGAACGGATTCGCTAAAAGTAATGCCTCTCCTATCACAACTGAAAAAGAAATTCAGAAATATTCATCAAGAGCAAGGTGTTTTGGTGCGGTTGATTCATGATTATTTTGTTCCTATTATCAGAGATGAAATGATGGATGCTTTAAAAAACAGTACGATGTTCCAAACTTTGTTTGAACAATTAAGATTAGATGTGACGAGAGGGCTAATCCTTGAAGAATATTTTCAAAAAGTTGAAAAACTTATGATCACAGGAATTGATTATCGGTGTCATCAAATAAGAACATCTGAAAAACCTGTGGCTGAATTAGCAAAAGAATACGTGGATAATGCTTATAAAGAAGATATTAGTTTGAGTGATGTGGCAGAACGATTTTTTATTAGTAAAGAATACTTAAGCAGTACCTTTAAATCCCATTTTGGGATTACCTTAGGTAATTACATTCTTAGGAAAAAGATGGAAGAGGCAGCGTATCTTTTAAGTGAAGGTGTTAGCCACAAAGATATTTCTGATCAACTAGGATACAATGATGTCACATATTTTTATAAAGTTTTTAAACGCTACTATGGATGTACACCGGGTGAATATGGGAATTAATATTTTACAGTAAAAGGCATTAATATCATCTAATGTATTCGTTTACTCCAAAAGGTATAATTTATTTAGAAGTTAAGAATACACTTAACTCGATAATAAAAGGAGGATATCAATGAAAAAGTTAATAGCAATACTATTAGTATTAACAATGGTTTTATCAGGGTGTGGTCAAACAAACGAAGGAACAGATGATTCTTCATCAACATCAGAGAACGTAGATAACACAGAGAGTGCTGAGTCTAAAGTCGGAACTACAGTTGATTTAAAGTTATTTATTGCACAACCGAGATTTCGAGAAATTTACGAAAATTATATTGATCAATTTGCAGCAGAATATGAAGAGGAAACAGGCGTCAAAGTTACATACAGTTTAGAGATGCCAAGTGCAGATACTGCTCCGGAAATATTGAAAACAAGATTATCGACTAAGGACGATTTAGATGTATTTATGTTTCACGCAATCAATGAAAAAGCCCAATATTACAAAGCGGGATACTTAGAAGACTTAAGTAGTGAACCGTGGGTTGCTGATTTATACGATAGTGCAAAACAAGCCGTTACCTACGAAGAGAAAGTTGTGGGTTTACCTCTTGAAAGTCTTACTTGGGGAATGCTATATAACAAAGATCTCTTTAATGAATTAGGTATAGAGCCTGCATTAACACTTAGTGAATTAAAATCAAATTCTGAGAAGATAACAGCAGCAGGAAAAACACCATTCCTAGCAGCCTATAACGAAGCGTGGATTCCACAGTTGTTTTTACCTTTAACTGTTGGAGCTTATGTGAATTCGAGTCACCCTGATTTTATTGATAAGATGAATGCTAATGAAAGCTCCTTTGAAGAAATCAGTGAAATGTTTAATGTGATTGATTATGTACATGCCAATGCGAATACGAATGGACTTGAAATTGGCGGAACAGATGGTTGTGCAGAGTTTGCGTCGGGTGATTACGGCATGTGGGTACAAGGGCCTTGGTTCTCGGCAACGATATTAGAAGCAAATCCGGACTTTAATTTAGGTGTGGCTCCATTACCGGTGAATGAAGATAGTCAAGCATCTATGATTAATGCGTCTGTGTCTACAACATTAGGTGTATGCTCATATAGTGAAAACAAAGAAGTTGCCAAAGCCTTGGTTGCGTACTTTCTAAATCCGGAAACATCTACAGAGTTTTTCTCGGCATGTCAATTTAATCCGATTTCTCAAATCCATACGTTTGATACATATCCATGGATTGGTGAAGCCATTGCGTATATGGAAGAGGGGAAATCTTACCTTGACCCAAGTATTCCACAAGCGGTTAAAGACGAATCAGGAAAAGCGTTACAAGGATATTATTCAGATACAGCATCAGCTGATGATGTGATTATGGCATTGGATGAAGCGTGGACGATATTCAATGAAGTCAATCAATAATTCAAATGGGCCGTCGGGCCCATTTTTATTATCAGAAAGGAGATTCAAATGGACAAGAATAAGAAAAGAAAAGAAATACGATTATTATTACTGTTTTTATTACCGGCATTAATCTTTTACAGCATATTTATGATAATACCGGTCATAACCGGTTTATCCTATAGTTTTACGAATTGGAACGGAGTCAATCCTAACTTTGAATTTGTTGGTTTAGATAATTTTGTAAAGGCATTAACAGATGACAAAAACTTTTTGGCGTCAATCAAGTTTACATTAAAATATGTGCTAGCGATGGTCGTATTAACAAATATTTTAGGATTACTACTTGCCATATTTATTGATGCTAGAACAAAAACCAGTAATCTCTTTAGGACAGCATTCTTTTTGCCTAATATGATTAGTTTTATTATAGGTGCATACATATGGCAATTCATTTTTAGAAAGGTAATGACAGAACTGGCGCAAAATAAATTTTTAGGATTTTTGGAGCAACCCTGGTTAGGTAATCCTGATTTTTCCTTCTGGGCAATTGTGATGATGTCCTTATGGACGAGTGTTGGTTATATCATGGTTATATATATTGCTGCAATTCAAGGCGTTCCTACAGAATATAAGGAAGCGGCCCGTGTCGATGGTGCAAATAAAATACAAATATTTTTTAAAGTCACACTACCGATGATTATGCATGCAGTATCTATTAATCTTTTCTTGACATTGAATAATTCATTTAAAGCTTTTGATCAAATATATGGGCTTACCGGAGGCGGACCGGGGAGAACGACACAAGTTATGTCATTAAATATATATGAGGAAGCATTTTCAAGCTTTTTCAGATATGGGTATGCAAATGCAAAAGCAATTATCCTGTTTTTGTTTGTCCTTGTCATTACACTAATTCAACTGCGATTAACACGGAGTAAGGAGGTAAAAGCATAATGAAAGCTAAGATATTAAATGTAATGCAGATTATCTTTTTGACAGTGGCAGCTGTGATTGTGTTTTTCCCAATCTATATCGCGATTATTAATTCATTAAAGACAGATGGAGAAATGGCTAGATCAATATTGGCATTACCTGAAGTCATTCAGTTTAATAACTACGTCGTCTCTTTTCAAAAACTAGATTTTCTTCGAACAACCTTTAATACATTATTCATCTCGGTATTATCCGTGATAGGAATAATCATCACATCTTCAATGGCAGGGTACAAAATTGCTAGAAGTAAGTTGAAATTAGCCGGGTTTTTCCAGGTTCTATTTATAGCATCGATGTTAATACCCTTTCATTCGATTATGATTTCATTGACAAGAACGGCTATGTTTTTTAATGCCAAAGGAACCTTACTAGGGACAGTTGCCATCTATATTGGTTTAGGCGTAAACTTAGCTATATTTTTATATGTTGGATTTATGGGAACAATACCTTATGATTTAGAGGAAGCGGCGATTATTGACGGCTGCGGACCCTTTAAAGTATATTTATATGTTATATTTCCACTTTTAAAACCTATTACTGCGACAATTGCTATACTTGATGCTCTATGGATATGGAACGACTTTTTGTTGCCCTTACTCATGATTACAGATGCAAAAAATTATACGTTAATCTTATCAGCAAATAAATTCTTTGGAAAATATGAAGCGGATTGGACAAATGTTCTTGCAGGGTTGTTAATGACATCAGCACCTTTAATTGTATTTTATTTATTTTTCCAAAAACATATCGTAAAAGGCATTGTTTCAGGTGCCGTGAAAGGATAGGAAAAAAATGAACATTAAATGGAAAGAAACAACAAGCAGTGGGAAGTGGATAGATAAGGATGCTGCTGAGATAAAAAATCTAGAAAGTAAAAATACAGATTTAAATTACAGGCTTGTACTCACAGAAAAACGCGATCAGACAATTGAAGGTTTTGGTGGGTGTTTTAATGAGCTAGGATGGATAGCATTAAATAAAATCGCAGTCAACCAAAGAGAAGCGGTCATAAAAAGTCTTTTTGATGGTGAAGAAGGAGCCAATTTTAATTTTTGTAGAGTTCCTATTGGCGCAAGCGATTATGCTGCCAAGTGGTATAGTCATAATGAACACTCCAATGATTTTGAGATGCAACATTTTTCGATTGAAAGAGATTATGACTATCTTCTTCCATATATTAAAAACACTTTAAAATATAAACAAGACCTAAAACTATTTGCCTCGCCATGGAGTCCTCCAACATGGATGAAAACACCGGAAGCTTATAATCACGGCCGATTAATTATGGAAGATAAATATCTGAAGGCGTATGCCTTGTACTTCTTGAAATTTATACAAGCATATAAAGGTGAAGGAATACCTATTCATCAAGTTCATATACAAAACGAACCTTTTGCTGATCAAAAATTTCCTTCTTGTTTATGGTCCGGTGAACAATTTCGCGTGTTTATCAGCAAATATTTAGGTCCTTTATTTGAACAAGAAGATTTAGACGTTGAAATTTGGTTGGGAACACTAAACGGTCCGGAGCAGATGAAATTTTTGCCGACAGGAAAAATATTGATTGACTTATTTGATGAATATGTTGATCACGTAATGTTTGATACGAATGCAGAAAAATATATTTCGGGAATTGGTTATCAGTGGGCAGGCCGTGAAACGATTCAAAGAACAAGAGAATCCTATCCAAGTATAAAACTGATGCAAACAGAAAATGAATGCGGCGATGGAAAAAACACATGGGAATATGCAAGGTATGTATTTAATCTTATGCGACATTATCTTCGTAACGGCGCGTGTAGTTATACGTATTGGAATATGGTCTTAGAGCCAGGCGGAGCGAGTACATGGGGGTGGAATCAAAATGCCCTTATTACTATTGATCCTAAAACAAATGAGGTTATTTATAATCCGGAGTTTTATGTAATGAAACATTTTTCGAGTTTTGTTGATCCGGGTGCACAACGTATTGAAGTCGAAGGGGCTTGGTCAGGTTCGGCGGTTGCATTTGAAAATCCGAATGGAGATATTGTTGTCGTTGTTGCCAATAATGTAGATTATACTCGTGAGTTACTCATAAATATCAACAATGAAAACCATCTTATCGAATTAAGTGGGTATTCGTTCAATACCTTTATTATCTCACCTAATTAAATTTTGTAGGAACTTCGCTATAGTCTGTTTGATTATGATATACTAACTTCATAGCAGAAGTTGCTGAGTATTATCAAAAACCTACTGGAAAGGAGTTCATATGAAATCAATTGTTCAAAGACATTCTTCAAATCCAATTATTACACCCAATATGGTAAAACCAACACAGGGTGATTTTAAAGTAGATGGTGTGTTTAATGCAGGAGTGACTCGATTTAATGATGAGACGATACTTTTGCTTCGTGTAGCAGAAAGCGTTATTACAGAGAATGAAGACATAGTAGGTGTCCCTGTTTTTGTGAAAGAAGATGAGCACTATCAACTTCAAGTTGTATATTATGACAAAAGAAGAGACAGTAAAGTCTATGATTTTTCGGATTCGAGAACGATACGTCGACGTAGTGATCATAAAGTCGTGCATTTAACCTCCATTAGCCATTTTAGACTTGCGCGAAGTAAAAATGGCATAGACTTTCATATAGAGGATAGGTCATTTCTTGTTCCGGAAAGTCAATATGAGACATGGGGAATTGAAGATCCAAGAATAACAAAAATCGATAACAGTTTTTATATAACTTATTCTGCAGTATCTGAATATGGTGTCGCAACAGCCATGATAAAAACCGACGATTTTAAAGACTATGAGCGATTGGGTATCATTTTCGTTCCGGAAAATAAAGATGTTTCTATTTTCCCTGAAAAAATTAATGGGTATTATTATGCATACCATCGACCGGTTCCCAAAGAAATCGGAAATGCAAATATTTGGGTGTCAAAATCAAAAGATTTAATCAATTGGAGCCAACATGAACATTTATTAAGTGTATCAGAAGATGGATGGGAAAATGGTCGCATAGGTGGCGGCGGACCATCGGTGAAAACAGAAAAAGGATGGCTACATATCTATCATGCTGCGGACAAAAATGATTGCTATTGTCTTGGAGCTATACTTACAGACATAGATAATCCCGGTCGTATCATTGCTAAAACACAGTACCCCATAATGATACCTGAAGCAAGTTATGAAAAGGATGGTTTTTTTGGGAATGTCGTATTTACGTGCGGTATTTTGCTTGAAGAGGATTTAGTGAAAATATACTATGGGGCTTCGGATGAAGTCATTGGTCTTGCTGAAGTTTTACTTAAAGATATATACGAAGTTTTAGAAAAATAATTAATAAGTCCTAAAAGTATTGACGGTTTAACAATAAGGGTGTACAATAATGACAACGAGAGACAAATGGACGGGAGGCAATACCATGTTATCCATGAAAGATATTGCAAAACTAAGTGGTGTTTCATTAAAAACAGTTTCAAGAGTGCTAAATAACAGTGATAAAGTAAAAGAAGAGACCCGGCAAAAAGTCCTTGATGTTGTCCATAAAGAAGGCTACAGACCCAATATTATTGCAAAAAGTTTAAAAGAACAAAAGACACGTACAATTATTATCTTCATTGATCGTCATCACGGAGAATATTGGGGTATTTGGCATACTATGATAATAACCGCATTTATGCGAATAGCAAAGGAGATGGATTATAAGGTTCTTATCTCACCATCAAGTGCCAGTGATCATATGACCGATCAGACAGACGGATTTTCCTTTTTGACGAGTGGGTTGGCTGATGGAGCAATACTCATGGATAATATACTTGAAGATCAACGGATTGATTTTTTGATTAAAAACAATATTCCGCACGTGGTGCTTGGAAATTGCAGTAATTATACAAAAACCCATTGGGTTGATTTGAATAATTATAATGCAGGATATATGGGAGGTGAATATTTAATTAATAAAAACTATAGATCTTTAGTCTTTTTATTGGGAGACAGTAGTTTTAAAGTAAGCCAAGAAAGAGCACGTGGTTTTATGGAAGCTATGAAGGAAGCCGATATTAGTGACTATAGAATAGAGTATGGAATTAGTTCAACAAAAAAAGCATATGAGAGGGTTTTGCAAGATATTGAAAACAATGCTCAGCCATCGGCCTACTTTGTATCCGGCGATGAAAGAGCCTTGGGTGTGTATCGGGCAGTGCAGGAAAAAGGGCTTCGAATTCCTGAAGATGTAGCTGTTCTTGGCATTGATAATATTCAACATGGACAGTATCTTTATCCTAGTTTATCTTCAATTAATCAACCCATTGATATCTTTGCGTCTCAAGTTATCACTATGCTTATAAAAATTATTGAAGGCGTTGAAGATGTAGAAGGCAGTGTATTGATTCCCTATAATCTTGTGGAAAGGGAGTCGACCTAAAAAAATTTATCACATAATGACAACGTAAGACAAAAATGGAGGTGAAACAATGAATATTGGACTCATTCATTTTAGAGTAGGTGAAACAGACGGAGTATCTCTCGAAATGGAAAAATGGAAATATATTCTTGAAAAACTAGGACACACCGTATGGTATATTGCTGGGAGTGGGGAGATTGATGATGTCTTGTATATGAAGGGACTTCATTATCAAAATCCGACAAACACTTTATTGGTAAACCATATTTACAGAAAGGCAGAAGATGGATATTCAGGAGACGATATAAAAACCATTTATCTGAATTATGCTCAGGAAATCGAACACGAATTACATCAACTTATTGATGATTATCAGATAGACATGATTATTCCCAACAATATCCTGTCTCTGGGCTGGAATATTGCCGCAGGGAAAGCAATTAGTGAGGTGATAGAAAAAACCGGAGTTAAGGTGATTGCCCATCATCATGATTTTTATTGGGAGAGAGAGTTGTATAGTCAGCCAAAGTACGAGTGGGTAGAAGAAGTTCTTGAAAATTATTTTCCACCCAAAAATGACAACGTAAGTCATGTGGTCATCAATAATCTGGCTCAAAAATCTATGATGGATAAAAAGGGCCTTAAGGCAGTCATCGTACCGAATGTGTTTGATTTTGAACAAAACTGGATGCTTACAGATGGATATAACAGTAAGATACGCCAAGAACTAGCTTTAAAGAAAACAGATATTGTCTTGCTGCAAGGAACAAGAGTTGTTGCCAGAAAGGGCATAGAATTAACGCTTCGCAGCATGCATTATATGAATGAACGTTTACCCAACTATATTGGAAAAAAACTATATAATGGAGAAGAGATAACACCGGAATCACGAATAATCCTTGTACTTGTAGGATTAAATGAGGATGAAGAATATTATCAGAAGCTTAAAGCATTAGCTTTAAATGAGCAGGTGGATATATTGGATGTCAGTCATCGCATTGATTTTGAACGGAAAAGCATATATGGAGAAAAAATCTTTTCCCTGTGGGATGCTTATCAATTAGCCGATCTTGTATCGTATCCAAGTCTCCTTGAAGGTTTTGGAAATCAACTTCTTGAGGCAGTATATGCGAATAAACCATTTTTGATTTATGAATATCCTGTTTATAAAAGTTATTTGAAACATTTTGGCTTATCAGCAATTTCTTTTGGAGATGATCATGAACTTGATCAGCAGAAGCTGGCAATAGTTACAGAAGACATCAGTATCCATGTTGCAGAGAAAGCACTAGAAATACTAACATCGTCTAAAGAATATGAAGCAATGACCAAAAGAAACTATGATATATGTTTACGTGAGTTTTCATATAAAAAATTGTACCAATTGCTGAATGAACTTATCGGCAAGAAAAACTAAGGTCCCTTATTCATCAAAAGATTAATAATAATTAGGAGGAAAGTGTATGAAAAGCATGTTGAAAATTGTTCTTATGGTGGTACTTGTAATAAGTTTAGTCGTGGTAGGATGTAGTAACGACACGGAAACAACAGAATCACAAGATATGGATTCACAAAGTGATACCTCGTCAACGGAGGATGAACCAATGCAAGTGGACGAAGTGACGGAAGCGGTCGATATTAATTTCCAAATTGCATGGGATATTGAATCCGGACGTGGTAAAAATATTCAAGTTGCCATTGATGAGTTTATGCTTCAGAACCCAAATATTACAGTGACCATGATTACCGGTGGAGATGAACAACAAACGATTACAAGCTTGCTTAATGATGCAGCACCGGAGGTTATACAGTTGGCGGTCAAGCCTGTAAAAACAATTGCTGCTGAAGGTTTGTTATTGGACCTAAGTTCAAGAGAAGCAGAATATAAAGAAATATTTTATCCGACGCTTGTTGATTTTTTCAAAACGGATGGAAAACTATATGGAGCTCCTTGGATAGGACATACCATTGAACTTATTTATAACAAAGATTTATTTGAAGCAGCAGGATTAGATCCTGAACAGCCACCAAAAACTTGGGATGAACTTATGGAATTTAGTGAGCAAATAGAAGCAAATACAGATGCAATTGGTTTAGGCATGGCTGGACAGCAAGGAAATGATGCCATATGGATGAGTACGCCGATTATCAAATCTTATGGTGGAGAATTTACAGAAATCGTTGACGGAAAAGAAGTTGTTGCCATTAATACGCCGGAAGGAATCAAAGGTCTTCAAGTATATCAAGACTTTGCCATGAAATATGAAGGTGCTGCTGAAAAAAATGGCGGTAACGTCATGGAAGATTTTAGGAACAGCAAAATCGCTATGGAATTTCAAGGACCATGGGGTGTAACGGATATATGGAAAAGCGGGGATTTATTTGAAGTAGGAACAGGCTTAATGCCGGCAGGTCCTGATGGACGTTATGCCGATGGTGGACCTTACGGTTTGTCCATACCTGTTAATTTAGAGGGTGTAAAACTTGATGCAGCAATGGCTTTAATTGGATATCTTCAAACACCGGAAGCACAGGAAATCATTATGCAAGGAGAATATGATGAAGCTACCGACGCTTATTATCCTTACCGTGTTCCAATGCGAACAGATATGGCCGATTCAGATTTCTTCCAAGAGAATCCGGAATTCTTAGTTTTTATTGAAGGTTTGGAATATATTATTGATTCATTTCCAACGCCTGCCTATAATCAACTTGCCACAGAAGTTATTACAGTTGAGTTGAATAAACTAGCATCAGGGGCAACAACACCTGAAGAAGCGGCACAATCCATTGAAGAAAACGGCAATCCCATTCTAAGAACATTTGATTAAAGTATAAACCACGGGAGAAGGAGATGATGTAATGAAAATGAAGATGAAGGTAAGAACAATTGTGAGTGGGTACATAATCCTTCTCCCGGCATTAATTGTTATGCTAATGTTTAACTTTTATCCGGTTATATGGTCCTTTTTAGTCAGTTTTAAAGAGACCAAGGCAATAGATATTAAAAATTCTGCATTGTATGAGATTCCGGGAGTCTTTGTTGGGGTTGAAAATTATCAAAAAGTTTTAGATAATGATTTGTTTTTTAAATCCATTCTTAATACCGGATACTTTGCCATAATTTTTATTCCCTTTACATTATTGTTTTCTTTGTTATTAGCCATATATGTGAATCAGAAATTTAAAGGTGTGAATTTTTTCAGGACAATCATCTTCGTGCCTTACATCATTTCTGTTATTAGTTCAAGTCTTATATTTATGACACTGTTTAATACTGAGGCGGGTTTTGTCAACGCAACGTTAGAATTTTTTGGTATTCAAGGGATCAGTTGGTTAGGTGATGAACGTTTAGCAATGCCGGTTATTGCTTTGATGAGTATATGGCGTAGAGTGGGCTACTTTATGCTCTTGTATTTGGCAGGTTTGCAAAACATTCCTAAAAGCTTGTATGAAGCGGCCCAAATTGATGGGGCCAATTGGTTAGATAAATTTAGAAATATTACTGTACCTTTGTTATCAAAAATTACCATCGTTATTATGGTCTTACTTTTAAGAGATGCATTAACTATATTCCAAGAGGTGTTTGTTATGACTGGGGGAGGTCCCGGAAATTCCACAGTCACAGTACCGTTTTTGATTTATCAGGAAGCCTTTAGTTATTTGAGGTTTGGAACTGCAGCAGCAATGAGCTATATTTTATTCGTTATTGCAGTTATTGTTATCCTTATACAGAATAAGATTATTATGAGAAAGGGGAAAGTAGAATGAAAAAAAATAGCAAGATGATCCTAAACTATGTCATTATGTTTGGCTTGATTTCTTTATTCTTAATTCCGCTTTATTGGCTATTGGCAGGAAGCTTAAAAAGTAATTTTGAGTTTAATCTTGTACCACCAACTATGTTTCCGAAAGAAATTGTTTTTGGCAACTACAGTACCGCATGGACGCAACTGGGATTTAATCAAGCTTTTCAAAATTCTATGATTGTAACTATATCAACAACCGTATTAAACATGATTACAGGAACATTGGCCGGATTTATCCTCTCAAAGAAAAAGATTCCGGGGGGAAAGATTATTTTAGCCCTTATTGTAAGTGTTTTAATTGTTCCACCGGCTGTCTTGTTGTTACCTTTGTATTTTATGATTGTTAAATTAGGCTTATATGATACCTTATCCGCTATAATATTTCCCTTTGCAGCCAATGCTTTTACGATTTTCTTTATGAAGCAATATATTGATGATATTCCCAATGACCTTATAGAAGCGGCAAGAATCGATGGAGTGGGCGAGTTTGGCTTGATACCTAAAGTCGTTGTTCCCCTATCGACACCGGCACTAGTTACCGTAGCTTTAATAAATTTTGTGGGAAATTGGAATGCATTTACAATGCCTTTAGTTTTACTTCGATCCAATGAAAAGTTCACATTACCTTTAAAGCAAGCGAAGATGGCCAATGCAACCGATGTTAACCAATGGACACTTATTCTTGCGGCAACAGTACTATCCATTCTTCCGGTACTTGTTATCTTTATTGGGTCGCAAAGATACTTTGTAAAAGGTATAATGGAAGGAGCGGTGAAAGGTTAATGCAGATGAACAGGTGGCAAAACTATCTAAGTGAAGAATTGCTTAAAGATATTTTTTCAAACACATATGAAGTTTTGGGAGAACGTTTATTCGAACTTATCCAACCCTATCTGACAAAAGAAAAGCGGTTGAGCAAGACATATGATGAACAAGAGGTTATTTTAATTACCTATGGGGATTCTATACATACAGATCATGAGAAGCCGTTGAAAACACTCAAACAATTTGCTCAAGACCACTTAAAAGGATTTATATCCGCCATACATTTGTTGCCGATATATCCATATACATCGGATGATGGGTTTTCAGTCGTTGATTATCTAAAGATTGATGAAAGATTAGGCGATTGGAAAGATATTGATGCCATTAGTCAAGATTTTGACTTGATGCTAGATGCGGTTATTAACCATATATCAAAAGAAAGTCAATGGTTTAAAGATTATCAGAAAGGCATCGAACCCTATACGCAATTCTTTACAGAAAAAGAAGATGGCTTTGATGTATCACAAGTGATTCGTCCGCGGGCATTACCTTTGTTTCATACATATGAGACCGTCAATGGTCCCAAAGAATTATGGACAACCTTTAGTGAAGACCAGATTGATCTTAACTATGCTTCAGTGGACCTTATCGTTGAAATTGCAAAAGTACTTTTAAGCTATGGAGACCATGGTGCAAAATATATACGATTAGATGCTATTGGATTTGCATGTAAGGCTTCCGGAACGACCTGCATGCACCTAAAGCAAACCCATAATCTCATTAAGTTGTATCGTCAGATGTTTGACGTATGTTTTGGTGATGTGAAGTTGATTACAGAAACGAATGTACCACATAATGATAATATCAGTTATTTTGGCAATGGTTATGATGAAGCACATATGGTGTATCAATTTCCATTACCGCCACTAACGCTGTATAGCTTTATAAAAGAAGATGTAACAAAAATGATGCATTGGTTAGCAAGTATTCAGCCACCAAGTGACCAAACCACTTTTTTTAATTTCTTGGCATCCCATGATGGAATTGGAATGCGTCCAACAGAAGGTGTTTTGTCAGAAGAAGAAAAGCAACTTATGGTCAATCAAACATTAAATAATGGTGGGAGAATCGGTTATAAATACAATCCGGATGGTACAAAATCCGCCTATGAATTAAATATAAACTATATGGATGCTCTTAAGGCGGAAGGAATGACTGAAGATGAACATATTCACAAATTCATAGCATCTCAAAGTATATTATTAGCATTACAAGGTGTTCCCGGAATCTACATTCATAGTTTACTTGGTTCATCAAATGATGAACAAGGCGTTGAAGCTTCAGGTATAAATCGAAGGATCAATCGAGAAAAACTACAATTAAGGGAACTCGAAGATCAACTCAATACCTTGAGTCGAAGAAGTCAGGTTCTTAATAGATTCAAGCGCTTGCTTGAAGTCAGAAAGCAGCAGGCGGCATTTTCTCCTATGTCTGTTCAAAAGATGGTTGAAAGCGAACCTGAGTTATTTACAATAATAAGAGGTCAAGAAAATCCTGTTTTAGTTATCGTCAATGTGTCTAAGCGTGAGATACTCAGTGAAAAATTATCCACGTATCATGGAAAGGATTTAATCACTGGGGAGTTTTTTGACGGAAGCAGAAAAATAAAACCATATGAAGTATTATGGGTTAAGATTTAAACTTAAATCATCTATTCATAAGAAGCAATAATAACCCAACTCGGTTATCCTTGCTTCTTATTTTATTTGATAATTTGAAAAATTAGGAATATAATAGTAATAAAGATGTTGATTCCTATTTTTAAGGGAGGGCGCCATGAGAGAAAAAAGTGAGTTGAATTCACAGGCTAATCATCCCACCAATGTGGCAGAAAAAATTGACTTGAATTTTGCGAATATAAAATTAGAAGAATTATCCCTTGATGAAGTAAAAATGATTATTTATGAACAACAAGTAAAACAAAATGAACTTGAAAAAATAAAAACTAAATATTTTAATATTTATGATTATGCTCCGGTGGGATACCTAATCTTGTCAGAAAAAGGTCTTATTGTGGAATCAAATTTGACGGCAGCAAATATGATTGGGCTGTCGAGGCAAATACTCATTAAAGAGCGATTAAGTCAATATATTTTTAAAGAGGATCGAAATATTTATCATAAGCATAGAAAACAGCTTTTTAAAACGATGAAATCCCAAGAATGCGAATTGAGAATGATAAAAACGGATGGGACTACATTTTGGGGGCAATTGAAAGCAACAGTTGAAATGGAAGGGCAGGTTCCTTTTTGCCGATTGGTTTTAAGTGATATAAGTAAGCGTAAAAAAATCGAAGCTCAACTTCAGCAAAACATGAAAGATTTATTGGCGTCGCAGCGAATTGCTCATTTAGGAACATGGAGGATGAATGTTATCACGGGTAAAATTGTATGGTCAGAAGAACTTTATAAAATATTTGGTTTTGATACAACAAAGCCTCCGCCAGCTTATGAAGAACACCTGAAGTTATTTGTTCCGGAGAGTTGGGAAAAACTGTCAATGGCTATGGAAGAGATTATGGCTACTGGGCGTTCATATGAACTTGAATTGGAGACCATAAAACGTGATGGAAGCAAGGGCTGGGCTTGGATACGAGGAGAGGCAGAAAAAAATCAGAAGGGTAAGATTGTTTCGCTTTGGGGCATAGCTCAAGATATTTCTGAACACAAACAGAATGAAGAACAGTTACTATACTTAAGTAATCATGACCATCTTACAGGATTACATAATCGAAGATATTATGAACGAAAGCTAAAGTGTCTTGATAGCAAAGAAAATCTTCCCTTGTCTGTTATTATGTTTGATGTCAATGGATTAAAATTAGTTAACGATTCATTTGGCCATGATTTAGGCGATGTGCTTATTAAAAAGACGGCAGATACCATCAAGAAAGTGTGTCGGAAAAATGATCTTGTTGCTAGAATTGGGGGCGATGAATTTGTTCTTGTACTCCCGAAAACATCCCTAGATGAAAGTAAAAAAATTGCAAATCATATAAAAAAGATAACATCCAAAGAAATTGTTTCAAATATTGCCTTATCCATTTCTTATGGTTGTGATACAAAAGAAATGAGCAGTCAACTAATCTCAGCTGTTTGTGCAAATGCAGAAAATGTAATGTATAAACACAAGTTGAATGAACGGCTTAGTATACGGAGCAAAACCATCGAGCTCATTATGAATAGTTTGTTCGACAAAAGTCAGGCAGAGAAGCAACATTCAAACAAAGTTAGTCAGATTTGCTTTGCCATTGCATCCAAAATGCAGTTAGATGAGGAAACGGTTAAAAAGTTGAGAGCTGTTGGACTTATTCATGATATCGGTAAAATCGGAATAAATGAAAGAATACTTAATAAGACGGACAGTTTAACCAATAGTGAACGAATTGATATTGAAAGACATTCTGAAATTGGTTGGAGACTATTAAGTTCTACAAATGAATTTTCTGAGTTAGCACAATTAGTTATAGACCATCATGAAAAAATGGATGGCAGTGGATATCCAAATGGACTTAAAGGAAAAGCAATACAACTTGAGTCAAGAATACTAGCTATTGCAGAGGCCTATGATGCAATGACTAGCAAAAAAAGTTATCGAAAGGAGTTGAGCAAGGAAGAGGCTATTAAAGAGTTGAAAAAATGTTCAGGAACACACTTTGATGCTGAGATTGTAAATGTGTTTGTTGAACAAGTGTTGGCAGAACATGAAGAATTTTGAAGTACTTAAAAAAATGTAGCCATAGCTACATGAAAATGGTCTTGCTTTATGTTATCATGTGTTTAGTGGTTGATGAAGAAAACACATAAACCAACATAGAAACTAACATAGAAACTAACGATTAAGAGAAGGTCTGCTGAAGAGAGTTCAGGGACAGGAAAAGGAGTAGTGATTTTTAATGTTTTGTTATCAATGTCAAGAGGCAGCTAAAGGAACAGGGTGTGAAGTAAAAGGAGTATGTGGTAAAACTCCGGAAGTAGCAAACTTACAAGATTTACTGATCTACACAGTTAAAGGGATTTCTGACATCGTTGTTAAAGGCGGTATGAAGCCGGAAGATTTAGGTGATATCAACGAAGTTGTCTTAGATAGTTTATTTAAAACGATTACAAATGCCAACTTTGATGCAGAAGCTATCAAAAAGCAAATTCGTAAAAACATCGAAATCCGCGATGAGTTAGCCCAAAAAGTGACAGCAAATCTCCATGACGCAGCTACATTCACAGTAAGTACTGATGAAGATATGGAAGCAAAAGCAGAAACATGTGGTGTGCTTTCAACGGAAAATGAAGACGTACGTTCTCTTCGAGAATTAATTATATATGGAATGAAAGGTTTGGCAGCATATACACATCATGCCTATAACCTTGGAAAAGAAGATAATGATATTTATGCCTTTGTATATGAAGGAATGGCAGCAACATTAGATGATACATTATCGGCAGATGACCTTGTAGCATTAACCCTTAAAACAGGCGAATATGGCGTAAAAGCAATGGCCTTATTAGACTCTGCAAATACAACAGCATATGGTAATCCGGAATTAACAAAAGTAAATATTGGGGTAAGAAACAATCCTGCAATCCTTATTTCAGGACATGATTTAAATGACCTTGAAATGCTACTTGAGCAAACAAAAGGAACAGGCGTTGACGTTTATACACATAGTGAAATGTTGCCTGGTAATTACTATCCAAAATTCAAAGAGTATGATAACTTAGTTGGAAACTATGGAAATTCATGGTGGAAACAAAAAGAAGAGTTCGCAACCTTTAACGGACCGATTCTTTTCACGACAAACTGTATCGTACCTCCAACCGATGGATCGGAAAAACGTATCTTTACATCAGGTTCAGCTGGATATCCAGGATCTACACATATAGAAGCAGACGAAAATGGCTGGAAAGATTTCTCACAAGTTATTGAAATGGCTAAAACGCTACCATCTCCGACAGAAATCGAAAGCGGAGAAATTATTGGTGGATTTGCACATGAGCAAGTTTTTGCTTTAGCAGATAAAGTTGTAGATGCAGTTAAATCCGGTGCTATTAAAAAATTCTTTGTCATGGCGGGTTGTGACGGACGTATGAAGTCAAGAGAATACTACACAGAGTTTGCAGATAAATTACCTGCTGACACAGTGATCTTAACAGCAGGCTGTGCAAAATATCGTTATAATAAGTTACCTCTTGGAGATATTGGCGGAATTCCACGTGTGCTTGATGCAGGTCAATGTAATGATTCTTATTCATTAGCAGTTATTGCACTTAAGCTTAAAGAAATCTTCGAATTAAATGATATTAATGAATTACCGATTGCCTACAACATTGCATGGTATGAGCAAAAAGCGGTTATTGTTCTTCTTGCCTTATTATACTTAGGGGTTAAGAACATCAAATTAGGACCAACATTGCCGGCATTCTTATCACCAAACGTTGCCAATGTTCTTGTTGAAACATTTGGAATTAATGGAATCAACAACGTTGAAGATGATATGGAACAATTATTAGCATAATTAAATAAGTTCTATTGCATCATTTCTAGTGATAAATACCTAGAAATGATGCTTTTTTCTTTTTTAGGGCTATGTTATGATAAGGGGGAGTATAATAATAGGAGGTGCCCTATGGACGAAGTGAATCCTAGGAAAATCGATGAAATCAAAGAAACAATGCTTCAGACAGGGTCATGGACATGGAATTATCAAAAACAAGAAAGTATCAGTGTCTCAAAAGGTCTTTGTAATATTTTGGGAAGAATGTACACAAATGATATATCCATAAAAGAAATCAAAGCATTGATTACAAACCAAGAACTTGATGAAATGCTAGAAAAATATAAATATCACATAGGTCGACATGATATAGAAGCAGATTTTTACTTTCATATTAAGATTTATGATGGGCAAATTGTCTTTACGCATCAACGCATACATATAATATATGATGAACAAGGCAGTGTTACTGATATTATTGGAGTTGTCATGAATCATACCCACCAACCCAATAGAGATTTAGATACTCGACTACAAGATGAAAAATTTTATCGTCTATTCGGCGATGCACCGATTGGAATAGCTCTTATGCGACTAGATGGCACCTGTATTTTGGCAAATAAGAACCTAAGTGAAAGTGTTCAATATAAAGAGTATGAGTTAAAGAATTTACCTTTTCAGATGCTCGTTGACGATGAGGATCAGCACACTTTTTTGAAGATGTATCAATCCGTTATTCAACAAAAAATTGCTTCTTTTCGAAAGGAGTACCGTTTAGTTGCAAAAGACGGGACTCGAACATGGACTAGCATTACGATTACCTCTGTAGAAGACGCAAATCATGTTTTAAAATATTTGATAGTCATGATTCAACCAAGTCTTCGGACAGAAAGGACTACAGTTCGAACAAACCTTATTCGATCAATCAAAGAAGAACTATCCGATTTATCCTTAAAAGATAACACTACCGGATTATATACACGCCAATATGCCCTTCGTAAGATCAAAGAATTTATACTTGCTTTTTACGAACGCCATATGACCTTTGCAGCTTTATTGGTTGATGTGGATCATATTCATAAAATCAATCAAAAGTATGGACATGAGTGTGGTGACTATGTGATTTACACACTATCGGAAGTGTTTAACTCATTGACACGCGAAGCTGATGTCTGTTCAAGGTGGGGAGGAGAAGAGTTTATACTCCTGTTTCCTGAAATCGAAGTTGACATTGCAGAAAAACTTGCTGAGCGTTTACGTAATGATGTGAAAGATACAATTATTCTTTGGGAAGGTAAAGAAATCCAAATGACAGTCAGTATTTTTGTTACGTCTTATACAGAAGATGATACTATGAAAATATTTGTGAATAAGATTGATCATGTTCTCTACGACGCCATTAAAGAAGAACGCGACACCATAAAAGTAATCTAAAACTATTGTTTTTTCAAAAAGATTATGCTATACTCCCTCTAATGACAAGACAGATAAGTTTACACGCTGTAGATGGAGGAATCATGGAGTTAATCGAGCAAATACTTAAGTTGAAAAAAGAAAAAAATGCCTTGATTTTGGCGCATTATTATCAAATTCCTGAGATTCAAGATGTTGCTGATTTTGTAGGAGATTCATTGGCTTTGGCAAAAATCGGTGCATCGGATGCTCGGGATTTAATTGTTTTATGTGGCGTTCGATTTATGGGAGAAACAGCTAAAATTCTTTCGAAGAATAAAAAAGTGCTGCTTCCATCCTTAGATGCAGGATGTCCAATGGCAGACATGGTGGATGCCAAAGACTTACAAAAGTATAAACAGGCAAATCCAAATCGAACGATTGTATCCTATGTAAATACAACAGCAGAAGTTAAGACCTTAACAGATATTTGTGTGACCTCATCGAATGCATTAAAAATTATGGAAAAACTTGAAGATACCCAGTTTCTTTTTTTACCGGACCGTAATTTAGGGACATATATTCAATCACAAATGCCGGAAAAGGATATAGAATTGTGGCCGGGATTTTGCTTGACCCATCAACGCTTGCGTCGTGAGGATGTTGTAGAACTTATGGATGCTAATCCGAGTGCACAGGTTCTTGCACATCCGGAGTGTAACCAAGGTGTTTTGGGATTAGCTGATTATATTGGTTCTACAAAAGGAATCCTAGATTATGCAAAAAATAGCCAGCACAAAGAATTTATTATTGCCACTGAAGACGGAATTATGCACCCTTTATCAGAAGATAATCCGAATAAAAAATTTATACTGGCCTCACCACGTTTGGTCTGCATGAACATGAAAAAGAATTCCTTACAAGGACTATATCGGTGTTTATTGGAAGAAACAAATGAAATCTTATTAGATGAGCAAACGATTGAACTTGCAAAAAAACCGTTAGACCGCATGTTAGCCATGAGTTGAGAAGGGATACAGATGAAAACAATAAAAAAAGATGTTCTTGTCTTAGGGTCCGGATTATCTGGTTTATATACAGCCTTACATATTGATTCGTGCTATGATATTGCAGTTGTTTCTAAGGAAACCATTGAAAAGTCCAATTCTTTTTTAGCTCAAGGAGGAATCGCTTCATGTATGAATGCAGAGGACTCATATTTGGAACACCTGAAAGATACCTTTAAGGCAGGAGCCAATGTCAATGACTTTGATGCAGTTTCATTATTGGTAAAAGAAGCGCCGAGTGAGATTCATAAGCTAATTGAATTAGGTGTTGAATTTGATAAAGATGAAAATGGAATGATATTAACAACCCTTGAAGGGGGACATTCCCACCGACGAATTCTTCATGCAAATGGTGATGCAACCGGAAAGATTATTATGGAGACCGTTGTCTTGCAAGCAATCCATAAAAAAAATATACGTATTTTTGAAGAAACAATGGCTATTCATATTGTTATGAAAGCCGATGGACAGGTTGCTGGTGTAATTATATTACAAAGCAATCAAAAGATTTTCATACAAACATCGATACTTGTCATAGCGACAGGGGGGATTGGAGCCCTTTATCAAGATACAACAAACCATAGTTTTTCAACGGGCGATGGGATCGCTTTAGCAGCTCAAGCAGGATGTGAACTTGTGAATATGTGTTTTATCCAGTTCCACCCAACAGCATATTATTCCTCTTCTAGTCAACAACGATTTTTGATTTCAGAAGCCTTAAGAGGAGAAGGGGGAATCCTGCGGAATCATCTCCGGGAAGCCTTTATGGTAAACTATGATGGACGAGGCGATTTGGCTCCTCGTGATATTGTTGCACGAAGTATTGAAAAAGAAATTCGCATGTCCAATCAAAAACATGTATGGCTGGATATGACCCATAAAGATAAAGCCTTTCTTATGAAACGGTTTCCTTCCATATATCAATATTTATCAAAACAAAATATATATATGGAAAAAGATTTTATACCGGTTGCCCCGGTGGCACATTATTTTGTTGGCGGGATTATGGCTGACCTTAATGGCGCAACCAACGTACAAGGAATATATGCATGTGGAGAGGTATCTTCTACCGGAGTGCATGGAGCCAATCGTCTAGCAAGTAATTCCTTATTAGAATGTAT
>DDQW01000073.1:25245-94801 GCA_002342805.1 Clostridiales bacterium UBA2432
AACTCAATGAAAGATCAAGATATTAGCATTGAAAAATCCATGGAAAAGAGTGTTGATTATAAAAGGTGTCAAAATATGGATGTAGCAATGAAAGAAGTCATTCAAAGGATTATGTCAGAACATGTTGGAATTGTTCGAACGCAGAAAGGGTTAGAAGAAGCCTATCGAGACATGCAAGAGGTTTTAGAGAGTCTGACAGAAACGTCTGTTGGATGCCAGGTCTATTATGAGTTGCTTAATATGTGTCAGGTAAGTATGGCAATTATTGAAGATGCAATGCGTCAAGAAAGTATCGGATGTCATTATAAAGAAAAAACATACATGGAGGTCCTATCGTGAAAGGTGCTATTAATCGAATAGAATTGGAAAGACATATTTTGGCATGGCTTGAAGAAGACATGCCTTTTGGCGATGTAACAACAGATGCATTATTAGATGAAACAATCGTAGGGTCCGGAGCTTTAATTGCGAAAGAATCCGGTGTCTTATGTGGAATTGAAATCTTTGAAATGATTTATGAATGTATTGATAAAAATGTAAAAATAGATAAGAAAAAAAGTGACGGTATGAACATAGAGTCAGGTGATGTTATTGGAGAAATATCAGGACCCATTGCCAGTATTTTAAAAGGGGAGCGATTAGGACTAAATATTATGCAACGATTAAGCGGGATTGCAAGCAAGTCCCAGATTTATGCTGAAGCAGTGAAACAATATGATACCAAGATTGTGGATACGCGAAAAACAACACCGGGGCTTCGGAGCTTAGAAAAGTATGCTGTACGCATTGGAGGATGTACAAATCATCGCTATAGTCTTAGCGATGCGGTAATGATTAAAGATAATCACATCGCAGGAGCCGGCTCAATAACAGAAGCGGTGCGACGGGTAAAGGCTTGTATTCCACATACAGCTAAGATTGAAGTTGAAGTAGAAACTTTTAATGAATTAAGAGAAGTCATACATACCGGTGTCGATATCATTTTGTTGGATAACATGACAACCGAGCAATTAAGAAGAGCGGTACGCTTTGTCAAAGAACACGCAAAAAAAGCAATTTCTCTAGAAGCGAGTGGGAATATGACGTTAGAACGATTGCCGGAAGTTGCTGCTACAGGGGTTGATATTATCAGTGTGGGAGCTTTAACACATTCGGTAAATGCTTTAGATATCAGTTTGAAATTTGAAAAACCAGTGGTCAAATGATAAAAATTGTGGGATAATAAGCATATGAAAAATATAATATTAATAGGAATGTCCGGCGCAGGAAAATCGACACTAGGTATTTTGTTGGCAAAGGCTTTGAATTACGATTTTATGGATACAGACGTATTGATTCAACAGCAAGAAGGCCAATTACTTCAAGACATACTTCAAGAAAAAGGGATTGAGCGATTTAAAACCATCGAAGAAAAGGTTATTTGTCAATTGAACACCTTGAATACAATTATTGCAACCGGAGGAAGTGTGGTTTATTCGAACAAAGGGATGAAACATCTTAAAGAACAAGGTACAATTGTCTATATAGCTGTAGATTTTGAAGAGATTCAAAAAAGAGTAAAAAATATTCATACGCGAGGCATTGTTATGGGCCCAGACCAGAGTTTGCAAGATGTTTATTTAGAACGCGTTATGCTATACGAAAAGTATGCCGATATAAGTGTGAATATTAAGCAAGAAACCATTGAAGAGACGGTATCACTGCTCGTGGAATTATTAGAAAAAGAAGGAGAACAATGATTAAATTAGGTGAATTTCAAACATTAACCATGGTACGACGAACGGATTTTGGAATCTATTTGTCGGATGATCCAATAGAAGATCCAGAAGGTATATTATTACCTAACAAGGAAGTACCTGAAAATATTGAAACAGGAAATCAAGTAGATGTTTTTGTATATAAAGATTCTGAAGATCGATTAATATGCACGACCCATACCCCGAAAATATCTATGGGAGAAATCAAAAAGTTACGTGTTGTTCAGTTGACGAAAATCGGAGCTTTTTTAGACTGGGGATTACTAAAAGATCTCTTTTTACCATTTAAAGAACAAATTGGGCGGATCAAAGAAGGGGAGTCTTACCTCGTTGGTCTATATATTGATAAATCAGATCGTTTATGTGCAACAATGAAGCTGTCAAAATTATTGTCAGCAGAGTCACCATTTAACGAAGGTGACCGCGTCAAAGCAACAGTTTTTAGCATGAATAGAGATTACGGACTGTTTGTTGCTGTAGAAAACAAGTATCATGGATTACTTCCGCAAAAAGAAGTGACAAAACATTATGAACTTGGTGATGAGATTCATGCCAAGATTAGTAAAATAAATAGTGACGGTAAATTAGTCTTGAGTTTAAAAGAAGACGGCTTCGTACAAATGGAAGCAGATGAACATGTCGTATATGATGCGCTCATTAAAAATGATGGCTTTTTACCCTTGAATGACAAGTCAGATAAAGAAGTTATCAATAAAACGCTTCATTTAAGTAAGAGAGCTTTTAAGCGATCCGTTGGACGGCTTATGAAATCAAGAACAATCGTTCAAACAGATAAAGGTATTGAACTAAAAAAATAATTAAAATAATTTGACACAGATGGCTGTACATGATATAATGAGTTTCGGATTACAGGAAGTAGAGTTTTAATCCACTCTCACCTAAGGGCAAGTAAGTGCTTGGGTTAATAATCGGACTTTATCATGCCCAGCATGTTGTGAGTTATGCATTATTGTGAGTGGATAGGAGACTATCCATTTTTTATTGTAACTATGTATTGGTTTTGGGTGTCAAAACTATATAGTTGTTCTTCGTAAACAATATCTAGAAGGGCAATGTTTCAATGAACTTCTAGATATTGTTTACGAAATTGAATAACTTAGTTTTGACACCAAAACCATATTTATTTGATTCAGGAGGTGTCGGACTATTAGCGACTATATGATTAATGAGCAAATACGAGACAAGGAAGTACGTCTTGTAGGAGCTGACGGTGAACAATTAGGAGTTGTATCCGTAAAGGAAGCACAAGCAATGGCCAGGGAACAAGGACTTGACTTAGTAAAGGTTGCACCAAAAGCGAATCCGCCGGTGTGCAAGATAATTGATTTTGGTAAGTTTAGATACGAGCAAACGAAACGTGAAAAAGAGGCTAAGAAGAAACAAAACATTATAAGTGTAAAAGAAGTGCGTTTGTCGCCGAATATTGAGGAACATGACATAAATACTAAGATGAAACAAGCAAACAAGTTTTTGACCAAAGGTGATAAAGTGAAAGTTTCCGTTCGATTTAGAGGTCGTGAATTAGCTCACACATCCGTTGGTAGAACCATTCTATTGGAATTTGCAAAAGACTTGGAAGAGCTTGCTGATATTGAAAAAAGGCCAAAAATGGAAGGAAGAAGCATGGTTATGTTTCTGACTCCCAAGAAAACAAAATAATAGATGGTACATACACAATTTATAAGGAGGAAACATCATGCCAAAAATGAAAACACATCGCGGCGCTGCAAAGAGATTTAAAGTGACAGGTACAGGAAAACTAAAAAGAAATAAAGCGTACAAACGCCATATTTTAACCAAAAAAAGTCCTAAGACAAAGAGAAATCTTAGACAAGCAGCTATGATGGATTCATCAAATGAAAAGGTAATGAAGAAATTATTACCATATCTATAATAATCGATTGGAGGTTTAAAAATGGCAAGAGTTAAAGGTGCGATGCACACTAAAAAAAGACGTAATCGTGTATTAAAGTTAGCAAAAGGATATAGAGGCGCAAAAAGCAAACAATTTAGAACTGCGAAACAAGCAGTAATGAAATCCGGCGTATATTCATATGTAGGACGTCGTCTTAAGAAAAGAGATTTCCGCAAATTATGGATTGCTCGTATTAATGCTGCAACACGTGCAAATGGAATGAGCTATTCAACATTTATGCACGGATTAAAATTAGCAGGTATTGAGATTAATCGTAAGATGTTGGCTGAAATGGCGGTTAATGATCAAGCTGCATTTACTTCTTTAGTAGAGACAGCAAAAGGTAAAGTTAACGCTTAGTTAATATATAATGATTCGATAATATAAAACGGTTGCATAGTAAATTACTATGTGGCTGTTTTTTTTTTTGAAAAAGATTTGAATATACTGTAACAAAACTTTCTTAAATTTGTTATATATTATATGAAACTTTTTATGTGATTTCTTCGTCTTACAAGAAGATGAAAGAGATGAACATTAAAAGTGGATTAAAAAACAAGAAAGGCATAGGAAAGAGGTTCATTATGTGATAATATTATCAAAGGGTTTGATACCATAATCATTAAGTGTCATTATAAAACATATAAAATATAGAGAAAAGAGGTAAGTGGTGTGAGAATTTTAAAACATGGTTTCTTAAGTTTAATTAGAAAACCGGCAAAGGTATTGATGATTTTTGCCATACTATTTGTTGTGTTCAGTTTGTTGTTTACCGGAGTTATTATTCAAAATAGTATTGATGAATCCAAGGTTTACATACGAAAGCAACTAGGCGCAGCTGTAGAATATAAAGCGGATTATCAGAAAGCTTATAGTGAAGAGCTTGAAGAAGAAGACTATATGAAACTACAATTATCTAAAACAGTTGCTGAAGATATTGCTACAGATTCGGTAGTCAAACAAGTCTACTATACGAATTCAAATTCGTTAATGAGTAATACCATGAAAACTGCAGAATATTGGGAACGTGACGGTCAAAAAGAATATTATGATAATACATATATAGATGAAGATGGCAATGAGGTTGTCGATAATGTATACTTCCAACTTAATGGAGGGAACGTTGCAGAGCCGATTGAGTTTTCAGAAGGTGACTATTTTTTGGTCGATGGTGATTTTCCAACAGAAGCTCAAGTCAAAGATGGATATCCCTATGCATTAATTACACGAGAACTTGCTGAACGCAATAACTTGGTTGTTGGTGATTTTATGGAATTATTTGATTGGGAAGAGAACAACTATGAACTTGAGGTGCTAGGAATCTATGATGGTATTCAAGAAGGACATATGGGAAATACAATGTTTGTATCTTATGAGTTTAATCGTAATATGATGATGGCCATGTATCCGGAAGAAGCGGAAGTTATGGAATATGTCAATCGTATTATCTTTATGTTAGACGATCCCCTTGAAGTTGATGGCTTTGTAGAGCGTAATACAAGCAAATTGCCATCAGAGTATAACTACTTAGATGCTGCAACGACACAATTTGATACATTGACAAAACCACTAGACTTAATATCCTTAATTGCTTCATTACTCATTTGGGTTGTTTTTGGTGCCGGAATCATAATTATCATTGCGATTGTCAGTATTTTTGTGCGTGATCGTAAGTTTGAAGTTGGTTTGTTGCTATCTTGTGGCGAATCAAAATTCCGCATCATATTACAATTTATCTATGAAATATTATGTATTGGCTTAGTCGCTTTTGTCCTTGCTATTCTAATGAGTAATGTATCAAGTAGTTTTGTTAGTGATTGGATTGTAGAAAATCAATTAGTTGAAGAAGAGACAACACCGGGACAAGGGAATGATATGTACTATGGATACTATGATACAAGTGTTTTTGGTGATGTTGATATGAATAATATTGCGGAAGACTTTAATGTATCCATTAATCAAGAAGTGATTTTTAAACTCTTTGTTATTAATATCGCCTTACTAATATTTGCAAGTTTAGTGCCGCTATCTATAATAATGATGTTTAAACCGCGACAAGTATTACAAGACTAAGGGGGATGAATGATATGGCACAAGAAATACTGTTTGAATTAAAAGACGTAACTTATAGTTATATAGATGGTGGTAAAAAACGGGTGATTCTTAGTGGATTATCTTATGCATTTGAAAAAGGCAAGTTTTATACGATTTTAGGTCCTTCAGGTTCCGGGAAAAGTACCTTGCTGGCATTAGCAAGCGCACTTGACAAACCGGAATCCGGAACAATAGAATATGAAGGTAAAAATATTCAAAAAATAGGATTCACAAAATACCGTAGAAATTGTATGGCGATTATTTTTCAAAAATACAACCTTACCGATTATCTTAACGGTGTAGAAAATGTAGAATCGAGTTTTTATATTACCGATAAAAAAGCTCCACCCAATAAAAGGGATTTATCCTATAAAATATTAAGTAGTGTTGGAATCGTACAATCCAAAGCGGATCGTCGAGTGAACAAGCTATCCGGTGGTGAGCAACAAAGAGTTGCGATTGCAAGAGCCTTAGCTAAAGATGTGTCTTTAGTGTTTGGTGATGAGCCAACAGGAGCACTAGATACAGCAACGTCGAATGAAGTTATCGAACTGTTTAAGCGATTGTCCAGAGAATATGGTAAGACAATTATTCTCGTTACCCATTCCGACGAAGTTGCAGCTTCTTCAGATATTGCTTTACGCTTGCATGAAGGAAAACTTGAAGAAATGAAAGGGAACGAGTAATGTCAAAAGAACCTGAGAAAAAAAGTTTTTTGGATGAATTTTCTGAGCCGAAGCCTGAGAGCTTCGGTGAAGAAGTATTCATTGCGAATAAAAAAAATTATAAACCCATGCTCATTGGAGGCATAATTATTGCAGGAATTGTATTTTTACTCCTGTATTTTTTGGTGTTTAGAGGTGTTGAAGTTCCGGATATGAGTGATTGGAACGTAGGACAGGTGAGTGAATGGACAGAAAAAAATGATATTGCCTTAATTGCCAAACAAGAATTTAGCCTAGATGTTGAAAAAGACTATGTTATGGAACAAAGTCTTCCTGCAGGAGAACGTATTCGAAAGGGAAAAGAACTAGAAGTTATTTTTTCAAAAGGACCGGACCCGGAAGAAGAAATTCAAATGATTGATTTAGAGAGTGCAAGCTATCCGGAAATTCAACAATGGATTGAAGAAAATCAATTAACCGGAGTCACCATTACACGGGAAAATAGCGATAAAATCGAAGAGGATTTTGTTATTGAATATAAAATTATTGATGGATCAGAAGATGAATTTTTACGGAAAAATCGTGTGCGTATAACTGTATCAAGAGGGCCGGAAGAAGTGTCTGATCTTATCACAATTAAAGATTTTTACCGCTCAACGAAAAATGAAGTGAATAAATGGGCAGAAGAAAATAATATTGTGGTGGCATTTGTTGAAGAAGAAAGTGAATATGTAGAAGCAGGATTGGTTATTCGTCAAAGTGTTAAAGGTGGCGAAGAGATGCCTAGAAAAGATGTATTGGAAGTGGTGATTTCTCTTGGCGAATCAGTTGAATTACCAAATTTTGTCGGACTATCATCCTCTGAAGCATCGAGTCTAGCCGGCCTTAAAAACATACAAATCTTTGTTCGAGAAGTTGATAGTACAAGAGATGCCGGAATGGTTATTTCCCAAGATTTAGAAGCCGGAGCATCAATATTGAGTGATACCATAGTAACATTAAAGGTATCAAAAGGAAATGCCAGTGTTCCAAGTTTCGTTAACCTTGATCGTCAATCTGCTGAAGTCCTAGCTCAGTCGATGGAGATTACTGTCATTTTCAAAGAAGTTGAGACGATAGAAAAAACAAAAGATACCGTTTTAAGTCAGAGCATAAAAAAAGGGACTATGGTCGATCAAAAGGATACAGTTATCCTAGAAGTGGCCAAGAATTCAGGTGTTCAAGTCATTGATATGACAGATATGTCAAAATTTGAAGCTGAACTTTGGGCAATGGAAAATGATATTTCATTGAATTTTATAGAGCGATATAACGATCAATATCCTTATGACACACTCTTTGGACAAAGCATCGTGGAAGGGATTATTCCAGCAGATGCACAGATGTATGTCTATCAATCATTAGGAAAAATAACGATTGATAACTTTGAAGAGCGTAGTCGCCTGGAATTACTTGAATGGCAAAAAAACGTGAATGCTAAAGGTGGTCAAGTTATCATTACTTATGACTATGTCGTTGATACAAACAAAACGCGTGGCACCATACTTGACCAATCGATCAAAGAAGACTATATTCCATTGGATGCCATTGTTTATGTCGAAGTCTCAGGAACCGATGATGGAGTCATTGTTCCTAAGATGACGTCATGGGATAAGACTGAAATTATCGCATGGTGCGAAGCAAATGATGTGAGCTACCGATTCGAAGAATATTATGATGAAGATGAAGACCTTGGAGAGATTATTTCTCAAAACTATAGAGAAAAACAAATTCCAAAGGATGAGCAACTTGTGATTCGTGTGTCTTTAGGACCACTATCTATTCGAAGCTTTGTCGGTCAATCCCGATTAGATCTTTTAGAATGGGTCAATGAAGTGAATGCCAAAGGAGCAGATATTTCCGTTGATTTTGATACAATACATAATACAACAGAGCCCAAAGGTACCATACTTTATCAATCCATCCGTGAGGATTATATTGATCTTGACGAAGAGATTGATGTAAAGATTTCCGGATTTGACGGTGGGACCTTCATTAGAGATTTGACAGGCATAGATCTTGATGATGCAATTGCTTGGTGTGCAGAAAATAAAATAAGTTTTGATATTGATAAGGTATATGATAATTCAGACGAAGATATCGTTGTTGATCATGACTATATCAATGATTATCTTCCCATAGGACGAACCTTAACCCTTGAAGTGTCACAAGGTTTGGTTCCTGTGAAAAACTTTGAAGGGGATACGGTTAGCGATATATTACAGTGGCAAAAGGAAGTTAATCGTGAAGGGGCCAATATTAAACTTGATTTACCATCAGGGTATAGTAATGATGATATTATAGACAATCAAGATCCACGTAGTGGAGAGGCTGATGTCGGAGATACAATAAAGGTTGAACTTGAAGCGTTACCGGAACCTGAACCAACGCCTGAACCATAAGGGAAAAACAGGTGTTTGACAGACAATCTTGAAAAAAATGCGAAAAAAGGTTGTCTGTCAACAAGTTTTTAGCTATAATAAGGGTGTTGTGCTTAAACGTAATTGAGTTAGTCAATAAATATAAAAAGAAATAGGAGTATTGCCAATGAAAGTTTTAGTTATTAATTGTGGAAGTTCTTCACTCAAGTATCAATTATTAGACATGCAAGATCAATCCTTATTAGCAATCGGTCTTTGCGATCGTATCGGCTTAGATGGATCAATGATTAAACATGAACCTACAGGAAAAGAAAAAGTAAAGATATCTGTGCCAATGCCAACCTATAAGGATGCAGTTGAAGCCGTTATTAGTGCCTTGTTATCTAAAGAGCATGGTGTGATTGATTCTATGGATGAAATCGCTGCGGTTGGACACCGTGTCGTACATGGTGCTGAATACTTTACAAACTCAGTATTAATTACAGAAGATGTGCTTGATAAATTACGTGAATGTTCAGAGCTTGCACCGTTACATAACCCGGCAAATATTTTAGGTATCGAATTATTCCAAGAAATTCTTCCAAATGTACCTATGGTTGGTGTGTTTGACACAGCTTTCCACCAAACAATGCCTGCAAAAGCTTACTTATATGCAATACCATATGAATATTATAAAAAACACAAAATTCGTCGTTACGGTTTCCACGGGACCTCTCATAAATATGTTTCAAATCGTGCAGCGGAGATTTTAGGCAAAGATGTTAAAGATTTAAAGACGGTTGTATGTCACTTAGGAAATGGTGCAAGTCTTTGTGCTGTTGACGGTGGAAAATCGGTTGATACAACAATGGGCTTAACGCCACTTGAAGGACTTATGATGGGAACACGTAGTGGTGATATTGACCCTGCGATTATCCAATTCTTAGCCAAAAAAGAGAACATGGAATTAGACGAAGTTCTCAACGTATTGAACAAAAAATCCGGAGCACTTGGCGTTTATATGGAATCTAGTGACTTTAGAGTTATTGAAGATGCTATTGAAGAAGGCGACAAGCAAGCACGATTAACAATGGATATTTTTGAATACCGTGTCGCGAAATACATCGGATCCTATGCAGTTGCTATGGGGGGATTAGATGTTGTTGCCTTTGCAGGTGGACTTGGAGAAAACTATCCACTTATGCGTACAAATATTTGTAACTATTTGAAAGTCTTAGGTTGTGAGATTAACGTTGAAGAGAATCAGTTCCGTAGCAAAGAACGTGTTTTCTCAACAGATAATTCCAATATTGTAGCCATGGTCGTTCCGACAAACGAAGAGCTCATGATAGCAAGAGAAACATTCGAACTAGTAAAGTAATAACATAAAGTCATAGAAGAATAAAAAATAAACTGGGTGCATCAGCACTCAGTTTATTTTTTATTGTTAAAGGAAAGTCCTATTTAAAAATACAAGTCACGTTCTCCATTGGCGATGCGTTCGAGGCGTTCAATCGTATTGGCACGCATCTTATCGCTAGGAATTTTTGAAATGTTTTCCTCGATGACACGATTACCAAGAGCTTTTAGTTCATCATCACAATAATCTTCCAGATATTCTTTCAATGTCATCAATGCATTAGGATGACAAAGATTTTGAATGGCTCCGGTTTTTGCAACTTGCATAAAACGATCTCCGGTTCTTCCGGCACGATAGCATGCAGTACAATAACTGGGAAGATATCCTTTTTCAAGAAGTGATTTTATAATTACCTCATGAGGACGTTCGTCCGCAAGTTCAAATTGAGTTTCTATACGTGCTTCTTCGTGATAGCCGCCTACATCGGTTTTAGAGCCGGCGCTAATCTGAGAAACACCAAGATTAATGACCTCTTCTCTGAACTTGGCTTCTTCACGTGTGGATAAAATAATACCGGTATAAGGAACCGCAAGACGGATGATGGCAACAAGTTTTTTAAATTCATCGTCAGTCACAGCATAAGGCATGGCATTTACATTTACATTGTTGGCTTTTTTAATACGAGGAACACTAATTGTATGAGGACCAACACCAAAGGCCTCTTCGAGATGATCCTTATGCATCATTAATGCCAGGACCTCAAATCGATAATCGTATAGGCCAAACAATGCGCCGATACCGACATCATCAATACCACCTTCCATGGCTCGATCCATTGCAATTAAATGATAAAGATAGTTGGATTTTGGGCCTTGAGGATGATATTTTTTATAGGTTTCCTCATGGTAGGTTTCTTGGAACAAGGTATACGTTCCAATCTCAGCAGCCTTCAGTCGTTCATAATTTTCAACACTTGTTGCGGCAATATTCACATTAATTCGACGCAATGAGGTATCGTCTTGTTTGGCTTTGTATAGAACGTTCATGGCATTAATAACATAATCGATTGAACAGTTTTCTTCGTCTTCTCCCGCTTCTAGAACAATGCGCTTATGGCCCATTTGAATAATCTGTCTGGCTTCGCTAGCTAACTCTTCATCCGTAAGCTTTTTTCGCTGCATGTTATTTCCGCATTTGTAGCCACAATAGAGGCAACCATTGACGCAATAATTGGAAATGTATAGTGGGGCAAACATGACAATTCGATTACCATAAATACTTTGTTTGATTTTTTTTGCGGCTTGAAAAATTTGGTCAAGTTGCTTTGAATCTTCAACGCGAATCAAGGTTGCAACTTCTTCTAAGTCAAGTCCCTTGGATTCTAAGGCTTTATTGACAATGGCAGTTACTTCTTCAGAAGTAGGAATGCTTTGATTGATTAAGAGTTCTTGAATTTTATCCTCATTAATAAATTTTTTCAGTGTTTTCATAATATCCCTTTCCTATGGTGAATTATTTTGATTCGTCCCAAATCATTTTTGCCTGAGCAAATGGATCAAGTGCTCGGTCAAGTATTCCATGAATATATGCGATAAGGACCCCGTAATTGACAATGGGGACATTTTCTTCAAGGGAAGAAGTGATACGATGATTCATAGCCTTGTGATTCAACATACATCCACCGCAATGGATGACTAATTTATATCCGTCTAGATTGTCTTTGAAACCGACACCGGCAGTGTGTTCAAAGATTAAGTCTTTACCTGTAGATTGTCTTAACCATCGTGGAATTTTCACGGTACCGATATCATCTGCTTGTCGATGATGCGTACATCCTTCAGCAATAAGAACTTTATCTCCGTCTTGTAACCGATCGATGGTACTAGCGCCTTGGATCAAAGAATTCAGGTCACCTTTGTGTCTTGCAAACAGAATAGAAAACGATGTGAGGGGGATATCTAAAGGTGTCTCAGCAGATACTTGTTCAAATGCTTGTGAGTCTGTGATGACAAGTGCAGGTTTTGTTCCTAGTTTTCTCAGGGTTTCAGCGAATTCAGTTTCTTTGGTGACAATCGCCATAGCATCATGATCGATGATATCACGAACGGTTTGCTGTTGTGGTAAAATAACGCGACCTTTTGGGGCGGCAGAGTCAACAGGAGTCACCAATACAACAAAATCTCCAGGTTGAATCAAATCACCGACGAGTTTGTGTTCATGGATATCTTGAGGACTATGTTTAATCAGAATATCTTTTATAGAATCAATTCCTTGCTTTGTCCTTGCGGATGTTGCAACAAAAGGGATGTCAAATTGTGTTGCATAGTCCTTAAGCGCTTGTTCCGATGTGGCGTTTGATTCTGGCATGTCGTCGATTTTATTTAAGATACCAATACAGGGTATGTTACGTTTTTTTATGGCGCTGATTAAGTCAACATCAACTTGGTGAGGTGTTTGATTTGCATCAAAAACGAGTAAAGCAACATCTGTTTTTTCTAAAACATCTATTGTTTTCTTTTGGCGAAGGATACCTAACCTTGTATCATCATTTAAACCGGCAGTGTCAATAAGAACAACCGGACCGATCGGAAGTATTTCCATAGCTTTGTATACCGGATCCGTGGTCGTTCCTTTTATATCAGAGACTAAAGCGATATCTTGACCGGTTAAGGCATTGATTAAACTTGATTTTCCGGCATTAGTTTGTCCGAAAAAAGCAATATGCAAACGGTTTGAGCGAGGGGTAGTGTTCATAAAATTCTCCTTTATCGTTGAATATTGAGGATGATTTGGGTATAAAAAAAACAACAATCTTATTGGTAGATGTAATCATCCAAAAAGATGGTTTTATTAACAAAAGATCCAGATTCTTAGAGCAATGTCTTTGAAGTAGGATTTTGTTATTATTTTAACTATAGTTTACCCTATTGGAGGTGCTCCCGTCAAGTGAAATTGTGAGGAATAAGAGCAAAGATGAAAAAAAGGTTGTTCCTATATGTGAAATCTAAAATCACTATTTGACACGCTCTCCATTTAGTTATATTATGATAGAAGAAGTTAAGATACTGGAGGAATTATATGAGTGAATCAATATTGCAAACAGCTGATCGAGCGCTTCATATTCTGGAACTACTTGCAGAAGAAGGAATGACAGCTACAGAAATACAAAAAAAATTAGATCTTAATAAGAGTACAGTGCATCGATTGCTAATGACGCTGCTAAATCGAGAATTTGTCGAGCGAAATGAAGCGACAGGAATCTACCAAATCGGTTTAAAAATGGTTGAGATTAGTAGCATCCGACTAAACCATGTTGAATTAAAGACAGAAGCAGTACCTTATTTACACCAGTTGGCAAATAAAGTGAATCAATCCGTTCAACTTGCCATCTTTGATGAAGGAGAAGCCGTATTTATTGAAAAGGTTGAAAAATATAAATCCTTTCATATGTATTGTCAAATCGGAAAGAGAATTCCAATCTATTGCTCAGCTGTGGGAAAAACGTTAATGCTAGACCGACCGGATGGAGAGATTGTTGAAATATTAAAACAAACAGAACTTGTTCCTTTTACCCCAAATACAAAAGTGGCAATAGAGGAAGTCATGGCAGATGTTCATCGAGGTCGAATAGAGGGTTATACGCGAGATGAAGCTGAACATGAAGAAAACGTCTATTGTGTAGCCATGCCTGTTTATGATTACCGAAGTAAGATAGTAGCTGCGGTAAGTATTACCGGTTTTTCAGATCAAGTATACGAAGACGAAGGTAAACCGGTTCGTGAAGAATTAGCTCTAACATGCAGGGAAATATCGAAACGATTAGGATATGTAGAACGGCTTAGATAAGTGGTTTCATTATATGGAACGACGGTCCTAATATTGGAAAATTGATTGACGCGTTCAAATAAAGATGGTATAATTATCATGAAATCGAAACGAAGTTTCATATAATGAAACTGTAATGACATAGTTTAAAAAGGAGAAAGATATGATTGTAAGAGAACCTTCAAATTCAAGAGATGCAAAACACTATACAACAGACAGATTACGAGATGAGTTTTTAATTCAAGACCTATTTATTCCAAATAAAATACAACGTGTATATAGTCACATTGACCGAATTATTACCATGGGATTTTGTCCGGAAAACGAAGCACAAGAATTAGGTCAAGGACTTGAAATTATGAAGTCATTAGGTACAGAGTACTTTTTAGAGCGAAGAGAACTTGGTACGATCAACATCGGTGGACCGGGTAAGGTTACAGTTGATGGTGAAACGTATGAGATGAAAAGTCGTGATGGTTTGTATGTTGGTATGGGCGCAAAAGAAGTGACTTTTATAAGTGACGATGCCAAGAATCCTGCAAAATTCTATACATTAAGTGCACCGGCTCACAAAACATATCCGAATAAACATATAGATATTACGAAAGCAAAAGCTGTGCCGATGGGTGATTCAAAAGCTTCAAACAAACGTACGATTTATCAGTTCATTCATCCGGATGTATTGCCGACATGTCAATTAACAATGGGACTTACCCAACTAGAAGAAGGTAATGTATGGAATACAATGCCTTGCCATACGCATGAACGCCGTATGGAAGTTTACTTCTATTTTGATTTACCTGAAGACGGTGTTGTTTTCCATTATATGGGTGAACCGTCTGAGACACGTCATATTGTTTTACGTAATGAAGAAGCGGTTATATCACCAAGCTGGTCAATTCATTCAGGATGTGGTACACAAGCCTATACATTTATTTGGGGTATGATTGGCGAAAACCAAACATTCAATGACATGGATCATGTTGATATTAAAAACGATTTACGATAAAGGAGATTATTATGAATGTAATGAATAGTTTTTCATTAGAAGGAAAGATAGCATTAATAACAGGTGCTTCATATGGTATTGGGTTTGCAATGGCAAAAGCATATGCAGCAGCTGGAGCAACAATTGTCTTTAACGACCGTAATCAAGAAGCAGTTGATAAGGGATTAGCCGCATACAAAGAAGAAAATATCAAGGCTTATGGATATGTTTGTGATGTCACAGACGAAGCCGGCGTTGAAAAAATGATTGCACAAATTGAAGACGAAGTCGGTGTTATCGATATCCTTGTTAACAATGCGGGAATTATTAAGCGTATTCCAATGATCGAGATGACAGCAGAAGAGTTTAGACAAGTTATTGATGTCGATCTTAACGGACCTTTTATCATGGCTAAAGCAGTCATTCCAAGCATGATTAAAAAAGGTAGCGGAAAAATTATTAATATCTGTTCAATGATGAGTGAACTAGGTCGTGAAACCGTTTCTGCTTATGCAGCAGCAAAAGGTGGACTTAAAATGTTAACAAGAAATATTGCATCTGAATATGGTGAGTATAATATTCAATGTAACGGTATTGGACCGGGATATATTGCTACACCTCAAACTGCTCCATTACGTGAAGAGGGACATCCATTTAATAGTTTTATTATTGCAAAAACACCTGCAGCGCGTTGGGGAACACCGGAAGACCTTATGGGACCGGCTGTCTTCTTAGCATCAAATGCATCTGATTTTGTGAATGGTCATGTTTTATATGTTGACGGCGGTATTTTGGCTTATATTGGTAAGCAACCAAAATAATCCTTATTATAACCATAACCTTAATAAGAAGGAGCTGTTGGACTAACATAAGTTAGTCCAACAGCTCCTTCTTTTAGGGTTGAACACATTGACAGATGATTTGTAAGAGGGTAAACTAAATACAAAACGACTGTGGCTGAAAAGGAGTACTTGGTGAAAACATTTAGCAGGTTTTGGAATGCATTATCAATTAAAATAAAATTACTTTCATATTTCTTTGCAATTTTAGCAACAGTCAGTATATTTAGTTTATACTTAAACCATAGCAATTATCAAATCGTTGACCAGTTTAATGCGACTATGACCAATTATTATGAGATTAGTCAGCTATTAATTATGAATCAAAAAAGTAAAGAAGCTGTTGAAAACTATATCAATGAATTAAATCTTTCAGACCGGGAAATGTATGAAGAAAATATCCCAAAGATAGAACGTGCCATTAATTCCTTAGATGCAAAATATGATTCATTAGAAAGCCAATTTGCCATTAATGCCATTCGAAATTCGGTTTATTCATACAATATAAAATGGCAAAGAGCCATGAGCCAAAGAGAAAATGATATATCTATATATTATACGTCATTCTATGAAGGAGAACGCATAGAACAGTTTACAGAAAAATATATTGAAGAATTACTTTATATTAGTTTGAGTGAAGGTAATGAACTCTATAATAGACTGGCTAATGAAGCCAATGTTATGCGGCGAATATCCCTCTTGCTCATTGCAATTTTTTTCTTCATATCTTTATTTATCGGTGTGTTATTCGCGAATTACTTGATAAATCCAATAAAAAAACTGGCCAAAGCTTCGATTCGCATATCATCAGGTGACTTGGACATTGAGGCAATTCACATTGACTCCCAGGATGAAGTCGGTGTACTAGCAGATTCCTTTAACATAATGAGTCAGAGTATTAATTCTCTCGTTTATGATTTAAAACAAAAAGTAATTATCGAGAAAAAATTACATGAAGAAGAATTACATATTTTACAAATGGAACAATTATTAAAGGACTCTCAGTTTCAAGCGCTCCAATCCCAAATCAATCCGCATTTTTTATTCAACACATTAAATACAATTTCTCGAACAGCTATGTTTGAAAATGCAGACGATACACTCAAATTAACAGAAGCTCTAGCCCAACTGTTTCGTTATAAATTACGAAATGATAAATCAATGATTCCCATTAAGGAAGAATTGGATATGATTGACGAATATGTGTATCTTCAAAAAGTACGCTTTAAAGAACGTCTTGAATATGAATGTTTCATAGATCCGGCATGTGAAAAAATATTGGTTCCTATATTCACGCTCCAACCGCTTGTTGAAAACGCAATTATTCACGGGATTGAACCTAAAATAAAAGGTGGAAAAATTCGTATACGTGTCTTCATGAAGCAACAGAACAATACCTCTTATGTGGTAATACGAATTATGGATACAGGAATTGGAATGGACAAAAAACGGTTGAAAGAAGTTTTGAAATTTGAAGCGATTAATAATCGAAGTATTGGTGTCAATAATGTTTATCAACGGTTTAAATTAACATTTCAGCACAAATGTTCATTTAAAATTTTAAGTAAAAAGAATCTAGGGACATTTATTGAAATGAAATTCGAACGTGACAATCAGGAGATATAATGATGATGAGAAAACCCTTAATATACAGTTTGATCTTGGCTTTTCTTTTGCTAGCAATCGTTGGCTGTACTCTTGTCAATCAAGTGAGTGAATCTAAGCCTGAACATGTTTTTCGCATGGCAGAAGCCCATCCCAGCGACTATCCGACAACACTTGCGGATATAGAGTTTGCCCGATTAGTGGAAGTGCTTTCGGAAGGAAGAATAAAAATAGTTGTCTATCCGGATCAAGCATTAGGATCCGAGACAAGCGTTATCGAACAGTTAGAATTTGGAGGGATTGATATCACCAGAGTGAGCCTGGCCCCAATATCTGAAGTTGTCGATGTGTTGAATGTCTTACAACTCCCTTATCTATATGAAGACAAGGAACATATGCGACGCGTCCTAAGAGGTGATATCGGAGATGAAATATTGGAAGGCGTAGAAGAAGAAGGGTTTATTGGATTTGGTTGGTTTGAAGCCGGGGCGCGTAGCTTTTATAATACAAAAAAACCGATTAATACATTAGATGATCTTCAAGATATGAATATTCGTGTGTTGGAAAGTGAATTAATGGTTGAAATGGCAAATGCGCTTGGTGCAAATGGAGTCAAGATGCCTTATGGAGAAGTTTATCGAGCGCTACAGCTAGGAGAGATTGATGGTGCGGAAAACAATCCTCCAAGTTATCATACATCTGAACATTATAAAATCGCAAAATACTATACCATAGATGAACATGTACGTGTTCCGGAAATCATTGTCGGTAGCAAGATTGCTTTAGATAAATTATCGGAAGATGATTTGACGATTATGCGACAAGCAGCGGCTCAAGCTCAAATATACCAACAAAAGCTTTGGGAAGAAGGCGAGCAGAGTTCTCTAGAATTTCTTATAGAAGAAGGCGTAGAGATTAATTATATTGAAGATAAATCGGAATTTGTAGAAGCAGTTCAACCTGTTTACGAGAAGTATCAAATCAAATACGGAGATTTGATAGAGCGAATCCGAGAGGAGTAGAAATAGATGTTGACATTTATAAGTAAAAGTGATATTTTGAAAATCAGTGACTTATGGCAATACAATGAAGAAAGGGTGATAGGATGAATCGTGTAGAAGTTCTAGGACGATGGAAAAAAGAAAAATCGGAAGAATTATATGGCATTAAAAATTGGGGTGGCGGATACTTTTCTATTTCAGATGAAGGAGAAGTTCGTATCAGTGCCAATAAAGGAGCGGATAAAGGGTCTGTTAGTTTAATGGAGATTGCATCAGGGATTAAAGAACGTGGTTTAGATATGCCGGTGCTATTACGAATTGAAAACTTGTTAGATGCTCAGATTACCTATCTGAATGAGTCCTTTCGAAATGCAATGAATACCTTAAGCTATCAGGGGATTTATCAAGGTGTTTATCCAATCAAAGTGAATCAACAACAACAAGTCGTACGCGAGGTTGCAAGATTCGGTCAACGCTATCACCATGGTCTAGAGGTAGGGAGTAAACCTGAGTTAATTGCAGCTCTTTCTGAGCTTAAAGATAAAGAAGCTTGTCTCATTTGTAATGGTTATAAAGATGAAGAGTTTATTGATCTTGGTTTATACGCCAATAAAATGGGCTATCAATGCTTTTTCGTTATAGAAATCCCCGGAGAACTTGATCTTATTCTCGAACGGGCAAATGCGTTAAATATTCACCCCAACATTGGTGTACGTATTAAATTATCAGCAAAAGCCGGAGGACATTGGACGGATTCAGGTGGAGACCAAAGTATTTTTGGCTTAAACATGAATCAAGTCATCGAAATTGTAGACCAATTAAAAGAAAAAAATATGTTGGACAGTCTTAAACTAATGCATTATCATCTTGGGTCACAAATTCCAAATATTCGTGATATTCGTTCAGCAGTTCAAGAGGCTTCACGTGTATATGCGGAATTGGTAAAAGAAGGTGCTCCTATGGGTTATCTTGACTTAGGTGGTGGGTTAGCCGTTGATTATGATGGCTCTAATACGAACTTTACACATAGCCGTAATTATTCTGTTGAAGAATATTGCATGGACATTGTCGAAGCGGTAATGACTGTGATGGATAATGCTCAGATTAAGCATCCAACCATTATTACTGAATCCGGCCGTGCCTTAGTTGCCTATTACTCCATATTATTATTTAATGTACTTGATGTAGCATCGTATGAAGAATATGACATACCGGAAGTACTTGATGAATCCGTGCCTGAACAAATTCGCAATCTTCATGAAGTAAATAAAGTATTAAAGACGAAAAATCTTCAAGAATGTTATAATGATGCCTTGTATTACAGAGATATTATTCGGGATATGTTTAACCATGGACGATTAGGGCTTAGAGACCGTGCTTTTGCAGAAAAAATATTTTGGAATATAATCCAACGTATAGCAAAAGACAAGGCAAAATTAAAATATATTCCACAAGAACTTGAGGATATTGATAGTGCAATTGCAGATATATACTATTGTAATTTCTCTGTATTCCAATCAATTCCGGATAGCTGGGCGATTGATCAGTTGTTTCCGATAATGCCGATTCATCGATTACTAGAAATTCCCAAGCGAAATGCAGTTGTTGCAGATATCACATGTGATTGTGATGGCAATATCGATAGCTTTATTGACATGCATGATGTGAAAAAAACATTGCCTTTACATGATTTGAATCCAAATGAGGACTATTATCTTGGTGTCTTTTTAGTTGGAGCCTATCAGGAAACCTTAGGAGATCTGCATAATTTGTTTGGAGACACCAATGTTGTGAGTATTCGATTGAATAAGGATGGTGGCTTTGAATTTGTGAGCGAAATTGAAGGAGACTCAGTTGAAGATGTCTTAACCTACGTGGAGTATGATGCTAAAGAGATGCGGCGCAACTTTAGACAATCGGCAGAAGAAGCTGTGCGTGACGGACTAATATCACCAGCAGACCGACGGGATATTGTAAGTTCTTATGAGAATGGTTTACGTGGTTATACTTACTATGAACGTTAAAATTTCCGCCAAGCAAAGACAGAATCGTAATAAAATGATATAATGGAATAAGTTATTATATAAATTAAGCATTCTAGGAGGTTATTAAATTGGGAAAAGCTCTTATTATAGGCGCAGGTGGAGTAGCAAATGTTGTTGTCCACAAATGTTGCCAAAATTCAGAAGTATTTGAAGAAATATGTATAGCAAGTCGTACAGAATCAAAATGTATCGCGATCAAAGATTCTGTTAAGGATACGAAAACAAAAATTCAGACAGCACAGGTTGATGCAGATCAAACGGAGGAAGTGGTTACTCTTATTCGTCAATTTAATCCGGACATCGTTATAAATGTGGCCTTGCCTTATCAAGATTTAACAATCATGGATGCCTGTTTAGAAACCGGTGTTGATTACTTAGACACGGCAAATTATGAACCACCGGAAACTCCCAAATTTGAATATAAGTGGCAGTGGGCATATCGAGAAAAATTTAAAGACGCAGGACTTACGGCAGTTCTTGGTAGTGGATTTGATCCCGGTGTAACCGGTGTTTTTTCTGCTTATGCAATGAAACATTATTTTGATGAAATTCATTATATTGATATTGTTGATGCTAATGCCGGAGATCATGGATATCCATTTGCTACAAACTTTAATCCGGAAATAAATATTCGGGAAATAACAGCAAAAGGACGATACTTTGAAGATGGCCAATGGGTTGAAACAGAACCGTTAGAAGTTAAAAAAGTTTACGACTTACCTGAAATCGGTCCAAAAGATATCTACTTACTCTATCATGAAGAGTTAGAGTCATTAGCTCAAAACATTAAAGGAATTAAACGCATTCGATTCTTTATGACCTTTTCTGAAAAATATATTACCCATCTCAACGTGCTTGAAAATGTGGGAATGACATCCATTGAGCCGATTATGTTTGAAGGAAAAGAGATTCAACCTTTACAGTTTTTAAAAGCCGTTCTTCCGGATCCTGCTTCACTAGGACCGAGAACAAAAGGAAAAACAAATATTGGCTGTATCATTCAAGGTATTAAAGATGGTGAACCAAAAAGCTATTATGTATATAATATCTGTGATCACCAAGCCTGTTATAGAGAAGTTGGGTCACAAGCGATTTCATATACAACGGGAGTGCCGGCTATGATTGGTGCAAAACTCGTTCTTGAAGGAAAGTGGAAAAAACCTGGCGTATATAATGTTGAAGAATTTGACCCGGATCCATTTATGGAAGAGTTAAATAAACAAGGACTTCCATGGAAAGAAGATTTCAATCCAACATTATTGGATTAAGTATAGAAAGAGGAAGAGAAATAGGTATAATGATGGATTATGGAATAAATGAACAAGATATAGAAAAGATTAAGTCAATCAATACACCGGCTTATGTTGTCGATGAACGATTACTTCGTAAAAACTTAGAGACCCTTGACTATGTACAAGAGTCAACAGGATGTAAAATCCTGTTGGCTTTAAAAGGCTTCTCTATGTACTCGGTGTTTCCGATTGTGGGCGAATATTTGACAGGAATAACAAGTAGCTCACTATATGAAGCTCGCCTTGGCTATGAAGAAATGGGTAAAGAAGTTCATATCTATTCGCCGGCGTATCGAGATGAAGAATTCGATGAAATTATCTCCTATTGTGAACATATTGTCTTTAATTCAGCAGAACAATATAAACGTTTTAAGGACAAAGTGAAAAATGCAGATAAGTCTATTGAATGTGGACTTCGTGTGAATCCGGAGTATTCCGAAATCGAAACAACGATTTATGATCCCTGTGCAATTTATTCTCGGCTAGGTACCACAGAAGACCAATTTAGTGCAGAAGATCTTGAGGGAATCGATGGGTTGCATTTTCATGCCATGTGTGAACAAAATTCAGATACCTTGGAACGGGTGATGGAAGTTGTTGAAGAAAAGTTTGGTCAATACTTCCATCAGATGAAGTGGATTAATTTTGGCGGTGGTCATCATGTAACACGTGCTGATTATGATGTGGAACGATTAATTCATATTATTAATCGAATTAAAAATAAATACGATGTTCAAGTATATTTGGAACCGGGCGAGGCCATTGCTCTTAATACCGGATTTTTAGTTACCAAAGTACTTGATATTTTACATAATGGTATGGATATAGCCATCACAGATGCTTCAGCAGCGTGTCATATGCCGGATGTCATCGAGATGCCTTATCGCCCTATGATTATTGGTTCGGGACTCCCGGACGAAAAAAAATATACCTATCGATTAGGGGGAACAACCTGTTTATCCGGTGATATTATTGGTGATTATTCCTTTGATGAACCCCTAAAAATTGGAGATGCCTTAATATTTACAGATATGGCGCATTATACCATGGTTAAGAATAACATGTTTAATGGAGTGAATTTACCGTCTATAGCACTAATTAATGACCAAGGAGTACGTCTAATAAAGGAATTTGTCTATGAGGATTATAAACGACGATTATAAGATTTGTATAAAGTAAAGGTGATTTTATGCGTTTGACGACTGATCTGTCTCAAAATAATTTAATCAATGAAGCGACGACTACATCACCATTAAGTCATGTCGAGAAAACGAGACCGATGGTAGGTGCTTCAGCAACAGCTTCAGTTCCAAGTTCTGGACAAACAATGAATAAACTTGTGCCTGCAGACCAACGGCTTGAGACGTTGGGGAAGCATTTTGACGAAAAAACTTTAAAACGGATGGGTGTAGTTGAATGCACAACATGCGCTAATCGTACCTACCAAGATGAGTCAGATGATTCAGGTGTATCTTTTCAAGCACCTACAAAATTAAGTCCAAACCAAGCTGCTTCCGCTGTACGTGGACATGAACAAGAGCATGTTGTTCGTGAACAGGCTAAGGCGAGACAAGAAAATAAAGATGTGATACATCAAAGTGTCCAAATACATCATGCTGTTTGTCCCGAGTGTGGTACAAGCTATGTCTCTGGAGGACTCACACGCACGACAACTGTAACACGTCCTGAATCTGATGGATATCAAGCAATACCTGAAGAAAAGACTATAGGCAACTTAGTTGACTATAGTCTTTAAAATAAACGTTAAATAGTATTGAATTATTGAAGATATTTTGCAATGTCTTTGGGTGAAGCAACCCGTCCAAAAAATTTGACTTCTTCGTCAACAACCAGTGCCGGTGTACTCATAACACCGTACTCCATTATTTTTTCAAAATCTTCAACTTTTTCAACAGTTGCTTCCAAATTAAGCTCTTTAAGAGCTTTTTTTGTGTTTACTTCTAATTTTTTACAGTTGGGACAACCGGAACCTAAAATTTTAATAATCATAATAATCTCCTTTTTTAAGTGTGTTTTGTTCTTATATCAGTAGATGGCCAAATGCATTAAAGGCAAAACCGATAATAAGTATACCAATCGTTACAATCGTTGCAAAGATGATGAGTAGCTTTGGTTTGACAACTTTTTTAAGCATAATCATTGAAGGTAAAGATAATGCAGTAACGGCCATCATAAAAGCAAGGGCGGTACCAATACCAACGCCTTTTGCCACAAGGGCTTCGGCAATAGGGAGTGTTCCGAAAATATCTGCATACATGGGAACGCCGACAATGGTAGCTAAGGGAACAGAATACCACTTATCTTGACCCAGAAGTGCGGTAATCACATCTTCCGGAATCCAGTTATGAATGAGGGCGCCAATACCAACACCGATAAGGATATATAACCAAACTTTTTTGATAATGTCAAGAACTTGGTCTTTGGCAAACATAAGCCGTTCTTTTTTGGTGAGTGTTTCTTGCTGTGCTTCCATTAATTTGTTTTTAAAAACAAAGGGTTCAACGTATTTTTCTAACTTGAGCTTGCTGATTAAACTACCCCCGATAACTGCAAGAACAAGGCCTACAAAAACATAGGCGAAGGCTATACGCCAATTAAAAATACTTGCTAGAAGTAATACAGAGGCAAGGTCAACTAAAGGTGAGGAAATCAAAAAGGAAAAAGTGACACCAATGGGAAGTCCTGCACTAGTAAAGCCGATAAAGAGTGGAATGGAAGAACAAGAGCAAAAAGGTGTAATTGTACCAAGGAGTGCCGCAAGAATATTTGCAGTTAAACCTTTAAATCGTCCTAAAATCTTTCGTGTTCGTTCCGGAGGAAAAAAGCTTTGAACATAGGATATTGAAAAAATTAAGAAGGATAGCAAAATAAAAATCTTTATGACATCATAGATGAAAAAGTGGATGCTACCACCAAGTTGTGAATTCATGTCAAGTCCAAATACATTTTCCACAAGCTTTTGGACCCCTCCGTATAGCCAATCCATTTTAAGCAATTGGTTATTTAACCATTTAAAAATATTCATGTTAAATTCCTTTCGTTATCACCCATTTATGATATTTCCCGTAGTGCTTCGAGTGAACATTGATCAATATACTTTTCTTTGTTTTGTAAACGTTGGTGGTCATTTTCAAGAAGAGGGTATTCTTCTTGCTGATTTAGCATAAATTCAATCGTGTGATTTAATAGTGGATTCGATTTCTTGAGTGTATAAAAAACAAATTTTTCTTTTCGGTCATCGGTAACTAAATCCATGTCTCTTAATTTTGAAAGAACTTTCGAAATTTTGGGTTGAGGCTTTTCAAGAATCCCACAAAGTTCACAGACACATAATTCTTCTTGGTAAATTAAAGTGATGACACGTAATCGTGTCTCATCAGATAATAACTTAAAAATAGTCGTTAAGTCCATAAGTCACTCCTTTATCAACTCATATGCACATATTAGAATATGTATATAATATCAAGAATAATTGTACAAGTCAAGATATTTTTGCAAGACATTCATTCAAATGAAATAAAAAATTGATAAAAAAGTAACAAACTATCTTGAAAAGACTTTACTTGTTGATATATTGTGATATAATTAACAATAAGAAAAATAATAATAGGATATCACAGTATACTAGGAGGTTATCATGATAGAAATATGTATAGGAAGTGCATGTCATTTAAAAGGGTCTTATAATGTCATACAAGATATGAAACGACTAATTGCTGAACACCAGCTTGAAGATACAATTGAACTTAAATCCTCGTTTTGCCTTGGTGCATGTGGAAGGGGCGTCAGTATTCGTGTTAATGGTGAACGCATTTATTCCATTCAATCGAATGAGACGGAAGATTTTTTTAATAAGTATATCGCAGGTGGTCTACTATGATGAAGTTCATCGAATTTGACAAGGACAAATGCGATAATTGTTATAAATGCTTACGCATTTGTCCGACGAAGGCAATTAGTTTCAATAAAGCTGAACGTAAAATTATGGATGCTTTGTGTATTAAATGCGGACTTTGTCAGGCTTCATGCCCTCAAGAAGCCTTAAAAATAACCAGTCAATTAAGCCGGGTTAAATCGATGATTCAATCCGATGCAAGGGTTGTTGTTTCTATTGCGCCATCATTTGTGGGTGCATTTGGTTTAGTTGAACCGGGAAAGATGGTGACTGCTTTAAAAAAAATAGGGTTTAACCATGTTGAAGAAACGGCATTTGGTGCAGAAATTATTGCTGCATATTATGATGAGTGTATTGAAAAGAATACACAGAAAAATTATATAACAAGTTGTTGCCCATCAGCGAATTATCTAATTGAAGAGTACTATCCCATGTTAATTCCATATGTTATACCGGTTGTATCACCCATGATTGCCCATGGACGAAGTATCAAACAAAGATATGGGCAAGACATAAAGACGGTCTTTATTGGTCCCTGTCTGGCAAAAATGGCTGAGGCAGAAGAATTGCCGGGCTCCATTGATGCCGTTGTGACGTTTGAAGAATTAGAACTTCTTTTTAAATCAGAGAAGATTTCCTTGAGTACTTGTGAAATAGATACATTCGATGCGGTTGGAAGTCAGCGAGGACGAGCATTTCCGCTTGGAGGAAGCTTAAGAAATCCAAAATATGAACGACGTGAAGATCAAGCGTTGCGATTTATTCATGTGGATGGGATTGACAATTGCAAAGAAGTGCTTGATGAATTACGCTTAGGGAATATAGAACATTGTTGTATTGAAATGAATATCTGCGATGGAAGTTGTATCAACGGGCCGGATATGCCGAAAAATTACTTAGGGCGTTTTCAAAAAGAGATATATATGCGGGAATATGCAAAACAGAAAACGGATGCTTGGGTTATGGCAAATACTATAAAGGGATCCAGTAAAAGGGATGAAGAAAATTTGGAAATTTTCAGAACATTTACCGATCTTCAAAAAAATCAACAGGAACCTAATACTCTTATTGTGCGAGAAATCATGCGTAAAATGGGTAAATATTCGACCAAAGATGAGTTGAATTGTGGGGCATGTGGTTATAAAGCTTGTTATGACAAAGCAAAAGCCGTTTATTTTGGTTATTCGGATATTGAAACCTGTCTGCCTTATTTGCGCGAAAAAGCGGAGAGTCTTCAGAGTGTTATGATAGAAAATAGTCCAAATGGTGTCTTAGTAATTGATAATGATTTAACAATAAAAGAGGTGAATCCAAGCTTTAATCAGTTGTTTAATGAAGAACAACTCCCGGTTAAAGACATGCCAATCCAATTATTTTTAAATGATCAGGTATTTATTGATGATATTAAAGAAAATTTATATATCAAGAACAAAAAAATATATTTTCATGAGTCTAATCGTTATTTTATTATCAATATGGTCTGTTTAGAAGAGACCAATCAACGGATTATTTTTTTGACGGATATTACCGGAGATGAAAAGCGTCGTAAGGAGTTTAATGCAGCCAAAGAAAAAACATTGTCAAAAACCCAAGAAGTTATTGATAAGCAAATGCGTGTCGCCCAAGAAATCGCCAGCTTACTTGGAGAAACAACAGCCGAAACAAAAATGAGCTTAAAAAGTCTGAATCAATTGTTCATGTACGATGGAGGTGAGTTTTGATGCCTTCCAGCCAAATATTTGTAGAAGTTGGACATAATAGTCTTAATAAAAAAGATGAAGAATTATGTGGTGACAAAGTCGAAGTGTTTCAATCTGACGAACGTACGATTATCGTTCTTGCAGATGGACTCGGAAGTGGTGTAAAAGCAAATATATTAGCCACGTTGACGTCAAAAATCGCAATCACTATGCTTAAAAAAGGCGCAGACATTGAGGAAGTCATCGATACGATTGCACATACATTACCTGTCTGCAAAGTTCGCAAAATAGCCTATTCGACATTTTCAATTATCGAAATAGATAAAAATCTAAAATGTAAGATTTTTGAGTCAGAAAATCCTCCTTTTTTTTTCTTGCGACAAGGTCACTTATTGATGCCTGAAAAGCATGAAGTGAATATTATGGATAAGACAATTATATTAACTGAGATGCAATTAGAGGAAGACGATATTATTTATCTGTGTAGTGATGGGGTTATTCATGCCGGCGTTGGACAAACCTTGAATTTTGGATGGCAATGGGAACATGTTGCCAGTTATTTGAGGAAAAATCAGTCCATGAACGCTGAACTTTTAAGTCGTCGTCTACTCGGTGCTTGTCATGAATTATATGAAGGGATGCCGGGAGATGATACGACCATTGTTACAGTAAAAATACGAAAACCTGTACAAATTCTTTTGTTTACCGGACCACCCGTCGACAAAAGCATAGATCATCATATTGTGGACTCATTTATGCATCAGTCAGGAAAAAAGATCGTTTGTGGCGGGACAGCTGCAAATATTGTATCAAGAGAGCTTAATGAGCCCATACATACATGTATAGATTATTTGGATCCAACCATACCACCAATTGCTCGAATAAAAGGGCTTGATTTGGTAACAGAAGGTGTAATTACAATTAAACGTACCATTGAACTCCTTGAACAATTTGCAGAACGTAAAATTCAATTCTCGGACTTAGGAAAAGACGGTGCAAGTCTATTGTGTAAAATATTTATTGAAGATGCGACACATATCGACTTTTGGTTGGGAAAAGCGATTAACGGGGCGCATCAAAACCCGGATTTTCCCAAAGAGCTGAGCATAAAAATGCACCTTGTTCAAGAATTGGTTTGTGCATTAGAGAAAATCGGGAAAAAAGCTAGGATTCGTTACGTTTCGGAGGTTAAACATGAGAAAATATGAAAATAGAGTGCAAAAAATAAAAAATGAAGTATATGCAAAAGTCAGTGAATATGCTTTTAATGGAAACTTAACAGAAAACATATTTGCTATTCCTATGGAACTTAATCAAGGTCCCAACCCCTCCTTACGATGCTGTGTTTATCATGAACGGGCAGTTACAGCAGAGCGAGTTCAAATGAGTATGGGAGGTCACCCTGAAGATACAAATATTATCGAGGTGCTGGAATCAGCATGTGACCAATGTACAGACCATCGCTATGTGGTGACAGAAGCCTGTCGAGGATGTTTAGCTCATCGATGCCAACATGCGTGTCCGGTCCAAGCCATTAGCTTTATCAATAATCGAGCGATTATCGACTATGAAAAATGTATTGAATGTGGTCGTTGTCATAGTGCTTGTCCATATAATGCGATCAGTGATGTGTTACGACCATGTCTTCGTGTCTGTCCAACAAAAGCCATTGCAATTGATGAACATAAAAAAGCGGTTATTGATGAATCCAAATGTATTCGGTGCGGTGCCTGTGTATATAGCTGTCCCTTCGGAGCCATGCAAGACAAATCAGAACTATTATCTGTTATTGAACTATTAAAAAGTGGGAACCGTCCGGTTTATGCCATGATGGCACCGGCGATTGCAACACAGTTTGAAGATGTCTCTTTGGGGCAAGTTGTTACAGCCATTAAAGCTATAGGTTTCAAGGATGCAGTCGAAGTTGCCTTAGGTGCTGATATGGTGGCTGTACATGAAGCTAAAGAGTTTGTTGAACATATTGAATCAAGCAAGGGTTTTATGACCACGTCATGTTGTCCGGCCTTTGTACGGTATGTATACCAAGAATTTCCTGAGTTGAAACATCATATTTCAACAACGGTTTCACCAATGGTTGCAACGGCTCGTTTGATTAAGTCCATTGATTCAGAAGCCGCAGTTGTTTTTGTTGGGCCTTGTATTGCCAAAAAAGAAGAAGAAAAATTTTTAGATTTACCTGCTGCAGTTGATCATGTCTTAACTTTTGAAGAGCTTATTGGAATAGTTCGCTCTGCTAACATGGATGTTGCGTCGTTGGAATCAAGCCCGCTCAATAATGCATCTTATTTTGGTCGAAACTTTGCTGCATCCGGAGGGGTTGCCAAGGCAGTGCAGGACATATTGAAAACAAAAAAGATTGAAGCTGAATATGAATTGATGGTGTGTAACGGACTTAATGAATGTAAAAAAGTATTGACTCAAGCAAAACACGGACGGTTAGGGAATGTCCTTATCGAAGGAATGGCTTGTGAAGGCGGATGTATCAAAGGTCCGGTCACCATGCAATATGGTCCGATTGACCGCAAGAAACTTGAAAGCTATTGTAAGGAAGCACTAGAAGCAAAACCTGAAGAAGCAATTAACATATTTAAAGATCAAAAGATTTCGATGATCAGGGAAGGTCAGTCTTGCTAACCCAATAAAAAAATGCTAAACTTCAATAAGATAAAGGAGCTTAGTATGAAAAATAATTATCGATTTTTTAATAATCAGGCATGTGAATATTTTCCATGTCATCAAACTGAAATACCAGAAGAATTTAATTGCCTTTTTTGTTATTGTCCATTATACCTTGTCGACGCGTGTGGAGGTAAATATAAAATGCGTGGGACCATTAAAGACTGCTCTGCATGTATGATTCCCCATCATCCCAAAGGATATGATTATATCCTGAAAAAATTAAAAAAAGTATTGGATGAAGGAAAGGATAAAGGTGGCTTGTCATGAGAGGTCTTATGATTCAGGGAACAAGTTCAGATGCGGGTAAGAGCTATCTAGTGACAGCCCTTTGCCGTATTTTTGCAGATAAAGGATACCAAGTAGCACCCTTTAAGAGTCAAAATATGTCCAATAATTCCTATGTTACACTTTATGGCGAAGAAATTGGTCGTGCCCAAGGCGTCCAATCTGAAGCAGCACGTCAAATTGCCAATGTCCATATGAACCCGATTTTACTAAAACCTAGAAAAGATACTAAAAGTGAAGTTGTCCTTCACGGAAAAGTGTATAAGAGTTATTCGGGAATGGATTATGGAAAAGAGTTTACGCTCACGAAAGGAATGGAGGCCGTACGCAAGAGCCTAGCATATCTTGATGAGCATTATGACATGATTGTTATTGAAGGCGCAGGTTCACCGGCAGAGGTGAACTTGAATGATCGTGAGATTGTCAACATGCGTATTGCTCAAGCTGCAGATGTGGATGTGATTTTAGTTACGGATATTGATCGAGGGGGTTCCTTTGCGAGTCTAATCGGGACTATTGAACTTGTTTTTGAACATCGACATCGAATTAAAGGGGTTATATTTAATAAGTTTCGCGGAGATATTCGTTTATTACAGGATGGACTTGATTGGTTTGAAGCATATACTCACATACCCGTTATTGGTGTCATACCTTATATGCAAGATATACATATTGAAACAGAAGATGCCCAGAGCCACCCTTTGGTTTTTCGAAACCCAAAACAAGTGAATTTGAACGATCAGAAGGAGAAACCTTTAGATATTGGAATTATCCATATGGAACGGGTAAGTAATAATACGGATATTGAACCCTTTATGTATGAACCGGATTGTCGATTAAGAATTATTCGGACACCTGAAGATTTTCAAAATCCTCATGCGATTATTATTCCCGGTACAAAATCAACCATCGATGACTTGCTCAGTTTGAAAGCCAATGGACTCTTTGATAAAATCATCGAGTTCCAGCAAGAGGGTGGACAAATTTTTGGATTATGTGGAGGCTTTCAGATATTAGGCCAACATATTTTTGATGCGCATGCGAGTGATCATGACCATGTCAAAGCAATTGATGGATTAGGATTATTGCCTATAGATACCATATTTCATGATCAAAAAATAGTCAAACAAATACAAGGCAGGGTTATTGCGCCAACGCTTAAGGCCCATACTATTGATGTTAAAGGATATGAAATTCATCTTGGAGAAACCCAATATTTAGAGGGGGCAAGTGCATTGATTGAACTTGATGATTATCGATTTGACGGTTGTGTTAGTTCGGATGGCCATGTGCTAGGTTCCTATCTTCATCATATTTTTCATAACGATCACTTTCGACAGGCATGGTTAAATCAGGTCCGAACACAAAATGGCTTTGCAAAGCAAGCCTGTATCAATACGACCAGTCATAAAGAAGATGCTTATGACTTACTCGCTCAGCGAGTTTCAGAGTCCCTTAATATGGACCGGGTTCAAAAAATAATTGATAAAGAGGTTATACGTTTATGATGGCCCTTGTGATAGGAATTATTCTTGATATGATAATAGGAGATCCAGAGCAGTGGACCCATCCTGTGCGCTGGATTGGTCGATTGATACAAAAGCTTGAAAAAATCTTATATCGCTTCAGATCAAGGCGTATAATGGGTGGAGTCTTAGTGGTGGCGGTTTTAGCTTTCATTGCGGTCATCATAGTAGGGATTGATTATCTCCTTACGAAACTTACGTGGACATGGCCTAGACTTCTTTTTCAATCCTATGGTTTTTTTGCCGGAATCGCATTTGGGTCTTTAATTCGAATTGTGAAAAAGGTTATGGTTCCTTTTGCAACGGGGAATATGGACTTAGCACGACATGAGTTGAGTTTTTTTGTGAGTCGTGAAACCAAAGATTTAACTGAAGAACAAGTCTTAAAAACCGTTATTGAGACCTTAGCAGAAAATACGGTTGACGGAGTTATTGCACCTATTTTTTATGCACTGTTAGGTGAAGCAATCTTTGGACAAGGCCTTCTCTTTATTTGGCTATACAAAGGTGTCAATACCATGGATTCAATGATTGGCTATAAAAATATGCGATATCATGATTTTGGCTTTTGTGCGGCGAAACTTGATGATCTGGTCAATTATATACCGGCGCGTATCGGTAGTGTCATAATACTAGGGGCAGGTGGAGTGTGTGGTTATGATATGCTTCGAGGGTTTAGGATTATGCGTCGAGACCATAAAAAAACAGACAGTCCAAACGCCGGTTATCCGGAAAGTGTGACTGCAGGACTGTTGGGTATTCAGATTGGTGGGACCTATACATATTTTGGAAAACCGGTTCATAAAGAACCCTTGGGGGAAGCGATTGAACCCATTCATATGAACCATGTCTATAAAACGAAAAAACTTATTTGGACAATGCAAGGCTGTTTATTGATGATTGCAATTCTTGCACTCATGGAGGCCATATTATGATCCCGATACATGGAGCAAGTATCCAAGCGACCTACCAAGCGTATGATGTAGCAATGCCTAAAGGGAAAATAATTGATTTTTCAACCAATACGAATAGTCTAACCTTGCCTGAATCGATTCATAAAGAGTGGCAGACCATGACAAAAGATATTCAGTGTATCAGCCAGTATCCGGCATCAGAGTATGAAGACCTTTTAAATGCCCTTGCCAACAATCATGACATGAATCAAGACCAATTCATGATTACAAATGGAACAAATGAAGCTATTTATCTTCTTGCGTCTTATTTTGCAGGAGCACGTGTGGGTATTGTCGAACCGACATATCCGGAATACTTACGCGCCATGTCGGCCTATGATGCAAAGTGTGTTCACATAGATTGGGAAGACCTTGCTCAAGACCTCGTGAATTTTTCGGATTTGGATGCTTTGATTTTATGTAATCCCAATAATCCAACAGGGCAATATATGGATCAAGACCAGTTGGGATATTTGATTAAAAAAACAAAAAAAAATCATGTGCAAATCATTCTTGACCAAGCCTATGTTGATTTTTTGGCAATGAGAACAAGAGACATTAATGACCTAGCGAAAGAATGGATTGAAAACTATCCACATCTTATTATTTTAAGAAGTTTGACCAAGATTTTTAAAATTCCGGGAATACGGTTAGGTTATGTGATGGGCCATCCACAGGTAATTCAACGACTAGAAAAACGACAGCCATCGTGGTCGGTTAATCGACTGGCTCTTAGTATCGGCATAAAGCTGATTGGTGAGAAAGACTATATCCAAAAAACAAAAGTATATTATAGGCAAGAGCGAGAACGTATCACCAAGATTCTTAGCAGTCAAGGTTGGGAAGTTATTCCTTCCCAAGTGAATTTTTTTATGATTAAAACAGAAGAAGCAGATCAACTCATTTCCTGGTGTTTAAAAAGAGGCCTTGTTCTTCGGCATACGAAAAATCATCAAGGACTTAATGGACATTATGTACGAATCGGACTTCAAGGTCCGGAAGAGAACACGATTTTGACACACGTTTTTTCAGAATATCGACAAACAATAGAAAGGTAATTCAATGAACGATTTTGTATTCATCTCAGATTTTGACGGAACTATAACCAAAAAAGACTTTTATTGGATTTTGCTCGATGATTATATCGGACAAAAAGGTATTGACTACTACAAAGAATGGAAAAAAACAAAAAAAATCGGTACAGAGTTTTTAAACAAAGTGTTTACATGGCATACCTTTACCGATGAAGAACGTCGCCAAGCCTTGAATAAAGTAGACATTGATGAAAAACTACCGGACGTGATTGAGGAAGTGAAAAAGCAAGGTGGAGATTTTGTGATTCTTAGTGCAGGATTCCGCTATTATATCGACTATGTACTTAAGCAAGATGGTTTAGACAAGATTCCGGTTTATACCAATGAGGGGAGTTTTAAAGAGAATACATTTGTCATGGAACCGGATAAAAACTCACCTTATTACTCTGAAATCTATGGAATCGATAAAGAAAAAGTGGCACTTGAACATCGTAAAAAGTATAAAAAAGTGTATTTTGCCGGCGACTCAGAACCGGACTACAAAGCAGCAATATGTGCAGATGTGATTTTTGCCAAAGATGAATTGGCACGATTGTTAGATGAATCAGGAAGAACATATATTAAGTATTCTAGCTTTGAGGATATTTTAAATTACTTAAAAGCAGAAAAGTAGAAGGACGTAAATATGTAGTTCAAATGTATCATTGAACACGAATGCTTGTTCTGGTAATATCAATATAAGGTGCTGCATTCGTAGAGACGGAAACTGGCGGTTAGCCACTCCCAAGAAGAGATGGGGGTGATTTTATGGATATTTTAGATTATATTGGTTTAGTCAGTGCATTAGTAACAATTATTGCACGATTAGTTTTTATATATTATCAATGTAAATCAAATAATATACATAAAAAAAAGTAACCGCCAGCCTAAGGTAGGTTACTTTTTAAATATTTAACTCTTGGGCTAACCGTCAGGCAGCACCTTTTATGTGTTTATTATACATCAATTATTTAGAGATATCAAGAGTTTAAAATTCAAACTAATTGTTTTTACGAAGAGTTGTTCTAATTCACTAAGGTTTTAGTAGAATATCAGTATATAAAAGCAGCTTGACAAATGGGCAAGTTGCTTTTATAATTAACATATGAATACTTGTTCATATGAACAGTTATAAATACAAAATAAAAAAGGAGAGCTCATGGCAAATAAGAAGATAGATTTTGAAACGTGTCAGTGTAATGTGATTCATGAAGAAATCATCCAAAGTGTCAATCAACAAATGCCCGAAGATGAACAGTTATATGAATTAGCGGATTTATTTAAAGTGTTTGGTGATTCAACCCGAATTAAGATTATGTTTGCAATATTTACGGAAGAAATGTGTGTGTGTGATATTGCGGCACTATTGGGAATGACTCAATCGGCCATATCCCATCAATTACGTGTTCTTAAGCAAGCGCGATTGGTAAAATATCGAAAAGATGGCAAGGTGGTTTATTATTCTCTAGATGATGACCATATTAAAAATATATTTGATCAAGGCCTTAATCATATTAAAGAATAAGGCAAGGAGGTGCATACAATGGATAAAAACAATAAAAAAGAATTTCGTATCGAAGGGTTGAACTGTGCAAACTGTGCAGCGAAAATTGAAAAAGGTATTCAAGATATTGATGGTGTCAGTGTGGCTACGTTAAATTTTTCTTCCCAAACATTGACGCTCCATCTACAAGACGGACAAGATACTGCAAAGATTTTTAAGGAAGCATCGTCACTTGCAGACCATATTGAAGCAGGGGTTGCTTTTGTCGATAAAGAGGATGTAGGCGAGGGCGACCATGTAGACCGATTATTAAACCCAGGTGAATTAGCAATATTAGGATTAGGTGTTATTGTGTTCGCCACTGCAATCATAGGGTCTTTCCAGCCATATATTGAATTTGGGCTTTATTTTTCAGCGTATTTGCTTATCGGTGGGGAAGTACTTTTACGTGCCGGTAAGAATATTGTGCGTGGTCAGGTGTTTGATGAAAACTTTTTAATGTCCATTGCGACCATTGGTGCATTTGCCATCGGTGAATATGCAGAAGGTGTTGCCGTTATGTTGTTCTATCAAGTGGGAGAACTCTTCCAAGACCTTGCAGTCAATCGGTCAAGGCGTTCAATTAAAGAACTTCTGGATATTAAACCCGAATATGCAAATCTTATCGAAGGTTCCCAGAGTCGACGTGTAAAACCTGATGAGGTTACAGTTGGAAGTCGAATTCTTGTTAAACCCGGTGAGAAAGTTCCTTTAGATGGCGTGGTTGTTGAAGGAACGTCTATGGTTGACACCATGGCATTAACCGGTGAATCCTTACCCAGAGATATTCAAGAAGGAGACGTCATTTTATCTGGCTTTATTAATCAAAATAGTCTTTTAACAGTTGAAGTCACTAAAGCCTATGCGGATTCTACCGTTGCTAAAATATTAGATTTAGTTGAAAATGCAAGTAGTAAAAAAGCACCAACAGAAAACTTTATCACTACCTTTGCTAAGTATTATACGCCGGTAGTTGTTTTCTCAGCATTAGCATTAGCTTTTATACCACCATTAATTACAGGAGGAAACTTTTATGATTGGATCTATCGCGCTTTAATTTTCCTTGTCGTTTCCTGTCCGTGTGCACTAGTTATATCCATTCCCTTAGGATTTTTTGGAGGTATTGGTGGCGCGTCTAGACATGGGATATTAATCAAAGGCAGTAATTATTTGGAAGCTTTGAACAAAGTCGAGACCGTTGTATTTGACAAAACAGGAACACTGACACATGGATTTTTTGAAGTGACACATCGAATTCCAACGGCCGAGGCAAATCTTTCAGAAGATGACTTGCTACGATATGCGGCCATTGGGGAAATTCACTCCAATCACCCCATCGGATTATCCATATTAAAAGCTTATGGTGAGCCACTCGACGAAAGTCAGATTACACACTATGAAGATTTTGCAGGAAAAGGGGCAAAAGTACATTATGCAGATGATGTGATTATTGTCGGAAATAGTAAAATGATGCATGCAATGGCCATTGAATTTGAAGAAGTGCATTCATTAGGAACGGTGGTTTATATTGCAGTTAATAATCAATATTGTGGATATCTTGAGATACAAGATACGGTAAAAAAAGATTCTGCATCAACAATCAAAGCACTTGGTAAGTTGGGGATTCGTCATATTATTATGTTAACAGGGGATCGAAAAGAAGTGGGCCAAGCTGTTGGAAATAGTTTGGGAATTACGGATATACGCTCTGAACTTTTACCGGCAGATAAGGTGACTGAGTTAGAGGCAATCGTTGATGCCAAAGAACCATCTAAGCGCGTGATTTTTGTTGGAGATGGCGTAAATGATGCACCTGTTCTTGCAAGAGCAGACATCGGCGTTGCAATGGGAGGCCTTGGATCCGACGTAGCTATTGAAGCTGCAGATATTGTGTTGATGACAGATGAGCCATCAAAATTAGTGACGGCGATTCATGTTGCAAAACGTACGAAACGTATTGTATGGCAAAACATAATTTTTGCATTGGGTGTTAAAGGTATTGTCTTACTGATGGGTGCAGCTGGTATAGCGACCATGTGGGAAGCGGTATTTGCCGATGTGGGCGTTGCCTTTATAGCAGTTATCAATGCAATGCGCGTCATGAATATGAAAAAAGAAGGATAAAGCAATATATAAAGGCACTTAAAAACTTTTGTTTTTAGGTGCCTTTTTTTCATTCACTTTGTTCTCTATAAATTTTAGGACTTACACCGTAAGCGTTCTTAAACATTTTAGAAAAATTTAATGGATTACTATATCCGGTTTCTATAGCAATATCTTTAATTGGAAGCTGGCTTGTTTCTAATAGTTTTGCTGCTTTTCCCAGGCGATAATTTATGAGATATTCTTGAGGAGATACATTTAATTCTTTTTTAAATATGGAGGTTAAATAGGAGCGGTTGATACCCACGTACTTAGCAATATCACTGACTTTAATTTCTTTATAGTTTAATGTTATATATTGCAAAGCGTGTTCAACATAGGTTTCGCTAGAGTAATCGTAGCGATTTTTTTTGCCTTTTAATTCACTTTGAGCATCGATAAGTGTAGAAATAATATCAAATAAATAACCTACACGCTTAATCTCATTTGTAAAAGTTAATTCATTGGAATCAAGAATTTTTTTAATGAGGGGAAGATAGGAAGCAGTCGGTATGCCTGAACTTGCTACAGGGTGATTGGCGGATAAACCGGCATGATTGAGATAGTCAACAGCCATCTCGCCGTCAAAGGTCACCCAGATATATTCCCACGGATCATCCATGTCAGCGGCATAATCAATATGCACAGACTTTGGAATTAAAAAAATATCGTCCTTCTTCAGATGATAGGTTTTTTGATGAATCGTTAAGGTGCCTTTTCCGTTTAAAATAAAATGCAGATGATTTTCGTTCGGTGTTTTATGATTATAGGTATATCCCGGAGGGCATTGCTGATGTCCGCAATGAACAAGATACAGATCATTTGTTTGCCGTTTGATATTGCGAAGGCAACGAAAACCGGCTCTAGAGTTATACGTTGTTGGCTTATCCATAGTATATTCCTTTCTAGACCATTCATTTGATAATTTATGATTAGTATACGTGAAATTGATTTGAAATGCAACATATTCACTGTTTTATACAACATGATGACATATTTTGTCGATATTTAGTACTATATACATGTAATGATAACGACTTTATTACTATTATAGTATATAATATATAAATATGAAAAGAAAAAAGATAATAAAATATACATATATGACATTATGATATATATATATCACATGAATATATTTAATTGGATGAACTTTAAAGGTATAATGTGTTCATAGTCAAAATTTTGGCAACGGCTATTCACAAGATAAAAGGAGGATTCACATGAAGTTGAAAAAAATTATGGCATTTGTACTAACAATGATAATGGTATTGAGTTTGGCAGCATGTAGTGGGGATAATGGCTCTGAAGGAAGTTCGACAGATTCAGGAACAAGCAATGATTCAAATGATTCAAGTTCGTCTGACAGTTCGAGTTCAGACGCGGCAGCTACTTCAGATGTTGAATTGACAATTGCTATTTGGGATACGAATCAAGAACCCGGATTAACTGAAATCGTCAATGATTTCACTGAAAAAACAGGGGTCAAAGCAAAGATTCAAGTGACACCTTGGGATCAGTATTGGACAATGTTAGAAGCGGGAGCTACAGGTGGTTCATTACCCGATGTATTCTGGATGCATTCCAATGAAATCGCTCGATATTCTGAATATGAGATGCTTTTAGATCTGACGGACCGCATTGAATCAAGTGATGTGCTGGATATGTCTAAATTCCCTCAAGAAATTGTTGAAATTTATAATTGGGAAGGCACAAAACAGTATGCAATACCAAAAGACATCGATACAATTGCATTATGGTATAATAAAACCATGTTTGACGAAGCGGGATTAGATTATCCGGATGAATCTTGGACATGGGATACCTTTAGAGATGCCGCTGAAAAGCTAACCAAAGATGACGGAAGTCAGTATGGTTTTGGATTACGTCCAAGCAACAATCAAGCAGGATGGTACAATGCAGTCTATGACATGGGCGGATATATTATTTCAGATGATAAAAAATCCTCGGGTTATGATCAACCGGGAACGATTGAAGCCATTGAATTTTTTGCATCCATGTCAAAAGATGGTTTGATGCCTCCATACGAAGTTCTTGCAGAAAATGAAGAACATGCATTATTTGAAGCAGGAAAAGTTGCAATGATTACTGCCGGATCATGGATGTTAGCAGAACTATGTAATAATGAGTATGTTATTGAAAATGGTGATATTGCAGTTCTTCCAAAAGATGCTGACTCTAATCGACGAGCATCTATCTATAATGGTTTAGGTTGGGTTGCAGCAGAAAACACCGATCATCCTGAAGAAGCATGGGCGCTTATCGAATACTTTGGTTCAGAAGAAGCGCAACAAAAACAATCAGACCTTGGAATTGTTATCTCAGCATATGAAGGAACAGTGGATAACTGGACAGCAGCATATCCTGACTTTAATCTTCAAGCATATCTTGATATGATGGATGATTTAGTGATACGTCCATACTCAAAAACAACAGTGCGCTGGGAAAATATGGCTAATGATAAAATGATTTTGGCTTGGACCGGAGATAAAACAGCAGAAGAAGTTTGTTTGGAGATTGCAGACGAGATGAATGCATTATTAGCAGAAGAATAATCAATTGAATGGTATGGGCATCAATACATTTTCTCTTGATGCTCATACCATCAAACTATTAGTAAGGAGATGATCGCGTGGCGAAACAAGTTAAACAGAAAGGGACAAATCGAGCACGTAGTGAATTTATATGGGGGTGGTTATTTATACTACCAACTATGCTTGGACTATTTGCACTAAATATTATCCCTATTTTTCAGACCATATATCAAAGTTTTTTTAAGGCAGGAGCTTTTGGACGAGGGAACGTATTTGTAGGCTTAGATAATTATAAGCGTATGTTTGTAGATGAAAGTGTTTGGCAGGCCCTCTTTAACACATTTAAATATGCTGTCGTTGAGGTACCTTTTTCTATTGCTATTGCATTAGTTTTAGCGGTCTTATTAAATCGGCATATGCGTGGACGATCTTTATACCGAACGATTTATTTTCTGCCAATGGTAGCTGCACCTGCAGCAGTAGCCATGGTGTGGCGTTGGTTATATAATTCGGAATTCGGTTTATTGAATCATTTGTTAAATACCTTGGGATTTGATTCAGTAAATTGGATTTCAAATCCGAACACAACATTTGTTTGGATTGCAGTTGTTGGCATTTGGTCGGTCATTGGTTACAATATGGTACTTTTTCTGGCTGGATTGCAGGAAATACCACAAGATTATTATGAGGCCGCGATGATTGACGGTGCCAGTGCAGTTAAACAATTTTTTAATATTACAGTACCATTAATCTCGCCAATGATGTTTTTTGTATCTGTTACACGAATCATTGCAGCCATGCAAGTGTTTGACGTTATATACATGATGATGGATCGTAATAATCCTGCATTTTTCAAGACGCAATCCCTTGTGTATTTATTCTATCGATATTCATTTGTAGAGTCTGACAGAGGCTATGGATCTGCAATTGTTATGTTATTATTGCTTGTGATAATGGTCATCACAGTTATTCAGATTCGAATGCAAAAAAAATGGGTTAACTATAATTAGAAGGGAGAAGTCATGGAAAACAGAAAACATATCAATTCAATACTCTTACATTTAGTTCTTATTATGGGCTCGATTGTGATGTTAGTTCCTTTTTTATGGATGGTTCTCACTGCATTTAAGACCATATCTGAATCAACACAGATGAATCCGTTTGTCATGTTTCCCAGTGAATGGCGATTGGATGCCTTCGAATCCGTAATGACAAAAATGAGTTTTGGACGACTCTATTGGAATACACTTGTTTTGATGTTAGGAAGAGTCTTTTTTGCCGTAATAACTGCGACTCTTGCCGGTTATGCTTTTGGACGATTAGAGTTTAGGGGTCGTAATCTTATGTTTAGCCTGGTCATTTTTCAAATGATGGTACCGGTGCAGATTTTTATTATTCCTCAGTATTTAATCGTAAGTGGACTCGGAATGTTAAATACAAGTTTTGCACTAATTTTCCCAGGCTTAGTCAGTGCTTTCGGAACCTTTTTATTACGGCAATCCTATATGAGCTTGCCTAAAGAGCTAGAAGAGGCTGCCCGTCTTGATGGATGCAACATCGGCCAAACATTTTTGTATGTTATGGCTCCGCTAACACGATCAGCAATGGTGGCATTAGGTATCTTTACCGCACTTTTTGCATTCAAAGATTTGATGTGGCCATTAGTCGTGAATACTGAGCAAAGTACAATTCCATTATCCGCCGCTCTTGCGAAGATTCAAGGGCAGTTTGCAGCCAATTATCCGGAACTTATGGCAGCATCTTTGTTAGCTGTTATACCGATGATTATTATATACCTATTCTTTCAAAAACAATTTATCCAAGGTATCGCCACAAGTGGCGGAAAATTATAAGGAGACAAAATTATGGCAATTATATTTCACCAACAGACAAAAGAATTTCACTTGTTTAACAATGAGTTAAGCTATATTATCGAAATCATGGATAATGGACAATTAGGCAATTTGTATTATGGTAAAAAAATTCATGATCGAGATTCGTTTCAACATTTACATGAAGAACAAAAAAGAAGTATGGGCGCAAGTCATACAGAATCATCCCCGCTACTTTTTTTGGAGTATACGAAACAAGAGTATCCTTCATATGGAACCGGAGACTTTAGATATCCGGCCTTTGAAATAAAACAAGAAAATGGTAGCCGTATTAGCCATTTTACCTATGTATCACATACCATTTATTCCGGTAAGAAAAAAATCGAACCCCTTCCTGCTGTCTATGTAGAATCAGAGGAGGAAGCAGATACATTAGAGATTGAGTTGTATGATGATATGATGCAAACGCGTCTTATTCTGACTTATACACTATTTACGAATTCCCCTGTATTGACTCGCCATGCAAAGTTCGTTCATGAAGGTAATACAGAGATTTGTTTAACAAGTGCATTGAGTGCAAGTGTTGACCTTGTTGATATGGATTATGAGATGGTGCATTTGTCCGGTGCCTGGTCAAGAGAACGATATGTAAAAACAAGAAAATTAGAGCATGGCGTTCAGTCGGTGCATAGTATGCGAGGTGCGAGTAGTCTAGAGCACAATCCCTTTTTGGCATTAAAACGACCGGAGACGACAGAATTTGACGGTGAAGTCCTCGGATTTAGCTTAGTATATAGTGGTAGTTTTTTAGCACAAGTCGAAGTGTCAACCCATGATTTAACACGTGTATCTATGGGGATTCATCCCAACAATTTTGAGTGGACATTAAATCAAGGCGAGACCTTTCAAACACCTGAGCTTGTCATGGTTTATTCGAATCAAGGGCTGAATGGAATGAGCCAAACTTATCATCAGCTATATCGTACACGATTAGCACGAGGCTATTGGCGAGACAGAGAGCGTCCGGTCTTATTGAATAACTGGGAAGCAACTTATATGGATTTTAACGAAGATAAAATCATCACCATTGCAAAAAAAGCAAAAGAAGTTGGGGTTGAACTCTTTGTACTCGATGATGGTTGGTTCGGTACGCGAAATGATGATACCCAAGGACTTGGGGACTGGTTTGTCAATACAGACAAATTGCCAAATGGAATTCGTGGGTTGTCTGAAAAAGTTGAAGAGCTAGGTATGAAGTTTGGTCTTTGGATTGAACCGGAGATGGCCAATAAGAATAGTGATCTGTATCGTGCTCATCCGGATTGGTTGATTTCAACGCCCAATCGTTTAGATAGTTTCAGTCGAACGCAACATGTACTTGATTATTCTCGAAAAGAAGTTGTGGATTACATTCACGAGATGGTTTCAAAAGTTATTCGAGAATCAAAGATATCATACATTAAATGGGATATGAATCGTTATATCACAGAGTGTTACTCTCATGGTGCAAGTGCAGATGAGCAAGGAAAGGTTATGCATCGATATATTCTTGGGGTATATGATCTTTACACGCGTTTGATTAATGAGTTTCCGGAGATTTTATTTGAGTCATGCTCAAGTGGTGGCGGTCGTTTTGATCCGGGCATGTTGTATTTTGCACCGCAAACATGGACAAGTGACGATTCGGATGCCATAGAACGATTGAAAATTCAATATGGTACCAGTATGGTTTATCCAATATCAAGTATCGGAGCCCATGTTTCGGCAGTTCCCAATCATCAAATTAAGCGTATGACCCCTTTAAAAACTCGAGGAAATGTCGCATATTTTGGAGCTTTTGGTTATGAGCTTGACTTGAATACACTTACAGATGAAGAGATTGAGATTGTCAGGGAACAAATTGCTTATGTAAAAGAAAATCGAAAACTCATCCATCAAGGAAGATTTTATCGTTTGCTTAGTCCTTTTGAGAATCAAGAGACGGCATGGATGGTTGTATCCCTAGACCAATCTCAAGCTATAGCAGCCTACTATCAAAGTTTGAATTATGTAAATGCGAGCTGGTTAAGGTTTAAATTAAAGGGATTAGACCCTAATAAAAAATATAAGGTAACTAACGAATATATCTCGCATGAAGCCTATGGAGATGAACTCATGGAGATTGGGATTGTGATTCGACGCAAGTGGTTAAATCTTGAAGGTGGAGACTTTGGATCCTTGATATTCAATATTACAGAAAAAAGCGATTAGATTTCTCTAATCGCTTTTTTTATCATTCTACATTTTTTTATTTTTTCTTGCCTCGATTGCCTTGATTCCCAGGATTGCCTTTGTCCGGTTTATCATTTTTGGGATTTTCAGCGCGTAAGCTTTCTTTGGCTTCTTTTTTGTTGGCGATACGCTCTTTTTGAATCTCGCGTACAGTTTTCTGAGCCCATTCTTCAATATTAACTTCGTCGCTTAAGTCTGTTGCTTTTAATTTCATCAATAGATTGGCTTTGCCCGGTGATATCATATATTCAGCAGCCATTGAAAACCGTGCTTTAATAAAATCAGGCAATGGATTATCAATGGTAATGGCGCCACCGGTTGTTTGGTCAATCTCGACAATAAGGTCTAAATTTTCTAAAGTATCCGGTGTATCTACTGGCTCAGTGGAATCTGTTTCATTTGCAAATAAACTCACACTAAAAGCGAGTAAGAAAACAGTTAAAATCATTCCAAACTTCGGTAATACATTTTTTTTTCTCATCATAAATCCTCCTAAATAATTAAATGTGTGTAGTCGCGCGATAATTCATTCATCCGAGATGATGCGCTAGAAGAGAATAACGATGAAGTGATCTCTTCGGTAACTGGCTGCCTTTCCGATGCGGTGAAGGCCCTCTAGCTTTGCGTCCTTATTTTACAATAAGTTTGCCTTTGTCGGATACGCTCATTATAGAGAAAAATATAAAAAAAATCAATAGGTATATTGACAGTATGGTAATTAATCACAAGTAAATGAATATTTGAGCTTGACTTTTGTTCAAAGTGTTGGTATAGTAAATATAGTGAAAAAAATATTTTGGATTGTTACTGGTCGTGCAGGCATCACCAAATTTAGTTGAATTGAATTTCGATTCAGCCGGGTTTGGTGTTTTTTATTGTAAACGTAGATTAATGGAGAGGTATTATGCGAGTTATAAAAGCAATCAATAATAATGTCGTCAGTGCCAAAGATGATACCGGTCGTGAATTTGTTGTCATGGGTCGTGGAATTGGATTCAAGGTTAAAGAAGGAACCACGATTGATGAAGAGCGTATTGAGAAGGTTTTTTATATGGATAATCAGAATACGATTGATCATTTTAAAGAACTTCTAGCAAATATTCCTATGCAACATTTTAAAGTAAGTAATGATATCATTTCATATGCTAAACAAATTCTGAATAAAAAGCTCAATCAAAACATTTACATTACATTAACCGACCACATTAACTTTGCTGTTGAGCGCTACAATCAAGGCATGATGTTTGAAAATCCGCTCCTATGGGAAGTTCAAAGTATCTATAAAAATGAATTTCAAATCGGACAATACGCGATAAAGCATATTAGTGACCACCTAGGTGTTTTTTTTCCGGAAGATGAAGCGGCTTCCATTGCTCTACATATCGTCAATGCAGAATACAACACCGTGATGGCAGATGCCATGAATATGACAAAAATGGTTCCATTCATTGTTGATATTGTTAAGGACTATTATCATACTGATATTGCTGAAGATAGCTTGCATTATGAACGTTTTATCACCCATCTTAAATTTTTAGCTCAACGTATTATTAATCGAGAACTTTTAGATAGTCAAGACGCTGAATTACATAATGTGGTTATTCATCTCTATCCAAAAGAGTATGAATGTTCACAAGAGATTGCAAAATATATTGAAAAAAAATATGCATACAAGATAACGGATGAAGAGTTAGTGTATTTAACCGTACATATCCGTCGTGTGGTAACGGTGCTTTAAGCCCAGAAAAGGAGAAGACAATGTTTAACAAAATAAAAGAATTATTAAGTCAAAACAAAAAAGATGTTTTATATTCGCCCATTCCCGGCCAAGTGGTTCCTATTTCGAAAGTCAGTGATCCGACCTTTGGAGAAGAAATTATCGGTAAAGGTGTTGCTATCATTCCTCGGGAAGGAAAAGTCTTTGCACCTGTGAACGGAACAATATCATCGATTTTTCCGACGCTTCACGCAATTGCCATGGTTAGCGATGAAGGAGCAGAGATTCTTATTCACATCGGTTTAGATACCGTGAAATTAAAAGGTGAGTTTTTTACAGCTCACACAGAAAGTGGAGCCAAGGTTAATAAAGGAGATTTGCTCCTCGAATTTGATATAGAGGGTATTAAAAATGCAGGATATGATGTTATTTCACCGATTGTGGTGTGCAATGTTGATGTCTATTCAAGGATTGAAACAACTACTGATAAAGCCAGGGGAATCAAAGACGTTATTATTGCGTTGACAAAAAACGCTCAATAATATAATTGCGTGTGGTTGCATCAAGGCAACAGCGCTAGAAGAAAGGGGTAAATTGTATTATGATGAAGTATTTGCAAAAACTAGGAAAATCATTGATGTTACCTGTTGCAGTATTGCCGGTAGCCGGAATCCTCATGGGGATTGGTTATTGGATTGACCCGACAGGTTGGGGAGCAAACAGTGTTTTAGCCGGATTTTTAATTAAAGCAGGTGGTTCCATTATCGACAATATGGCGATTCTATTTGCAATCGGGGTTGCAGTAGGAATGTCAGACGATAATGATGGTACATCGGCATTAGCTGGACTTGTTTCATGGCTAATGATTACAACATTATTATCAAGTGGGGCGGTGGCTATATTTACAGGTGCAGAAGCTGACCCGGCATTTGGTAAAATATCCAATCAATTTATTGGTATCTTATCTGGTATTATTGGAGCAACATGTTATAATAAATTTAAAAATACAAAATTGCCAAGTGCACTGGCCTTCTTTAGCGGGAAACGAAGTGTTGCAATTATGACCGGAGGAGTTACAATTCTTGTCTCAGGTGTTTTGTTTGTTATTTGGCCGATTTTATATGGTGGTTTAGTTAGCTTCGGAACAGCTATACTAGGAACAGGGGCGGTTGGTGCTGGAATCTATGCTTTCCTCAATCGTTTGCTTATACCCTTAGGATTACACCATGCATTAAACTCTGTTTTTTGGTTTGACGTCGCGGGAATCAATGACTTAACAAATTTCTGGTCTCCGGATGGTAATGGGGTACTAGGAACGACAGGAATGTATATGGCCGGATTCTTCCCGGTAATGATGTTTGGTTTACCTGCAGCTGCTTTAGCCATGTATCATACAGCTAAAGATAATAAACGTAAAATTGCAGGTGGACTCTTGGGAGCAGCAGCATTGTGTTCCTTTTTCACAGGCGTCACGGAACCTTTAGAATTTGCTTTTATGTTCCTTGCACCAATACTTTATGTTGTTCATGCCTTATTAACAGGAATTTCTGCCTTTGTTGTTGCTTTACTACCAGCACGTGCCGGATTTAACTTTAGTGCCGGTCTTGTTGACTACCTTTTAAGCTTTAACGCGCCAATGGCAGTAAATCCATTATTATTACTTCCGGTCGGTGGTGTTTTCTTCGCGATATATTATTTTGTGTTTAAAACCATTATTCTTAAGTTTGATCTTAAAACACCGGGAAGAGAAGATGATATTGATGAAGAAGTTCAAGTCGTATTAAAGAATGACGACTATACGGCAGTAGCTGAGGCAATTCTTGCAGGTGTCGGTGGAAAAGAGAATGTAGTAAGTGCGGATAACTGCATAACCAGACTCCGTCTTGAAATCAAAGATTATACAGTCGTCAATGAAAAACAAATCAAATCTGCAGGTGTTGCAGGTGTTATTCGTCCGAGCAAAACCAGTGTACAAGTTATTGTAGGAACACAAGTACAGTTTGTCGCAGATGAATTTAAAAGATTATTGAAATAGGAGATTTTATGGAATATAAAGTTTGCAAGATAGATACATTGAATGAAATCGAAAAAGGGGTTCTCTTTGACATCAACCATTTTAATTGGAATTGTGTCTACAAGCCAAAAGCATATGGATATATGGCCTATCTTGACGGCGTCGGAATTATTGTTCGCTTCATAACGGAAGAAAAAAATCCGAAACGAACATATGTGAATCCTCAAGATCCGGTATATAAAGATAGTGCGGTTGAAGTTTTCGTTTCTTTTGAAGAAACACAGCCCAATCAAGAATCTTTATATATGAATTTTGAGATTAATGCAAATGGAGCTATGCTTGCAAACTTTGGTTTTGGACGACAGGATAGAAAAGTGCTTGGGCAAGAACTCTACCAACAATGCCATGTAAAGGCAAGCATTATGGAAAATGCCTGGTCTGTGGATTTGATTATTCCCCTTGCCTTAATTCAAGAATTAACGGGCATTGAAAAATTATCATCAGGAGATTGCTTTTATTGTAATTTTTATAAGATTGCTGAAAGCAAAGAAATCGAGCATTACGCAAGTTATAGCCCAATTGTCAGTGAAAAACCGAACTTTCACCTTCCGGAGTATTTTGCAAAAGCTATAGTAAAATAGGACTTATAGCCAATTGAATTCACTTTGATGTTCTGTTAATGTTAATAGATATAGAAAATAAAGTGATTGAAGAGGAGAGGCTATGTATACGCATTTTTTACTCAATGGAATTAATGCAGTTGAGGTGAGCTTAAGTTTTTACCGAAAATTCTTAATGGAATTTGACTTACAAGAACGTTCAGAACAGAAAAACACAGATTTAATGTATGCCATTATGACATTACATGATGGTATTACATTATTATCAAAGAAACTCTTAGCCGATGTCAATGAAATGCTTCTATTTAATGAGGCAAATTATAATGAAGCATTTGGCTTAGTCAAAATGAGCTACAAGAAAAAACGACCCTATATGCAAGCATATTATAAAATGCATGGTGATTTTGAGGTGCCTGGTATTGATTATGCACTATTAGTCAATCGCTTGGCATCTGAATATTCGCTAGATGTAGATGCGTGCAAATATTTGCTTGATTTAGAAGACATGCGCAAGCGATTCGTCTATTTGGATGTCCATAATAATTTTTGGATCTATCCAACGATTGATTGTTTCAATGCATGTCTTGTTTTATTGAGAAATTTTTACATTCCAAAACTACATATTCAAGAACATTCCACCGGGTTTAAAAATACAGTCAAACAACTCATCCAAATGGGCGACGGAATGAAAGAGATTATATATAGTTCAAGCCAGCAAGCCTTCATTCAACTGACCAGTGAATTAATGGAAGAATTCTTGGAAAGTGATGACCTACATAATTATTTAAATATCAAAATAGAAATAAAAAGTTTTCGCCGTTGCCATCAAGAAAGTCATCCCAATGATGAGCAGTTAAGTATAGACTATCTTTATTTTGGATATGCGAACACCTTGAAAATTCGTTTTTTACATAATGTGGCACAAAAAACAACTGTTTTGGTTGATGATAAAACAAACTATATTTTAGCTTTAATCGATTATAAGGATGTTGAACTGTCACTATTATCTGAGGTCGTCGAATTTGCTATGTATTTACCCATGAAAAAGATTTTGTGTGATTGTATAGAAAGTTCAGAGGCTTATTGGAGACAAGAACGCTATTTTAAACGAATAGAAGACTATAAAAGCGGTTTGGAGACCATGTTTTTGTTGCGACAAAAAATCGTGGATGATTTATCCATGGATACAAAAGAACGCATGCTTATTGAGTTCAGACGTTCAATGGAATTTTGAAACAAAAAATAAAATGCTTTATCGAATATCGATAAAGCATTTTATTTCGTGTATGCAGTTGGGGGGACTCGAACCCCCACGGGCCTAAGCCCACAAGATCCTTAGTCTTGCGCGTATACCAATTCCGCCACAACTGCAAGCGTAATATAACCGGACGCAAAAGTAATAATAGCATAACTTAATAGAGAATGTCAATAAAAAAATGAAAAAAGCTTCTGAAAAAAGGTACCTAAAAATTCGTGTTAAAACGAATATTATAATAAGAAGGTAGGGAGTATTACTTTTGGTATGATTATGGTATAATTATTTTAATACTGTAATCCTTGGATAAGTACCGAAAGTGGTGGGGATATGACCGATAACGAACGTAATCGCACGATAGAAGACAATCTTCCTTTTATTGTTAAAACAGTGTCTTCGATTACTAAAAAATATGTTGAAGTGGGGAATAGCGACGAGCTCAACATTGCTCTTGAAGCCTTTAATGATTGCTTAGATCATTATGATGCGGATAAAGGCAAGTTTTATAGTTATGCGAAAGTTGTGATTCATAATAAAATTGTGGATTACTATCGACATCAGTCCAACCACCAAGAGACACAAATCGCAGAATCAGATATAATAACTGAAAACATTGAAGATTTAATTATTATGCGGGATGAACTAGCGATTTATAAAAATCTATTACATACATTCGGATTAAGTTATGATGTGTTGATTAGCGAACATCCCAAACATGAAAATACCCGCGAGCATGTTATTGACTTAGCAAAAAAGCTGAAGTCAAACACACGTGTCATGGAAGCTTTATTGCAGAAGAAACGTTTACCGGTCACATTAATTAGTCGTGAATATAATCAATCAGTAAAGTTTGTGAAAAGTCATAAAAAAACGATTTCTGCAATATTAATTGCATACCACTATGAAATACAATGTGTTATTGATTTTTTGTGTCAATGAGAAGGTGATCTTATGAAAAAAGCAATTGTACTTGAGGTAAAAAGAAAATATGCCATAGCTATGACGGAAGATAAAAAGTTGATCCGTTTGATAAAAAAACCTGATATGAACGCGAATCAGATTGTGCACTATTTTATTGAGGACTGTTATGCCGGTGGGAGTACAAAGGCAAGTGAAAAAATACACTTTTTTCGGCTAGCGATTGCCTTTGCATGTGTGTTGCTTTTTTTACTTGTATCTATAACCAATTTAAATGGACCCATTGACCGTGCTTATGCTATGGTAACATTTGACGTTAATCCAAGCCTTGAAATTTTTATCAACGACCAAGAAGAAGTCAAGTATATTGAAGCGCTTAATGAAGAAGGAAAAAAACTTGTAAAAGGCTATTCTGTAAAAAAACACTCTTTGAGTGAAGTTTTAGACTATCTGACGCGGGCTTCAGCGCGCTTAGGATATTTATCAGATCAAGGCATTGTTTTAGTATCCTATACTGCCTTAGAGGGCCAGGTCGACACAACAATCCCTACGATGGATAATTATATTCATCAATATCAAGATAAATATACCCTCGCGTATGCAAGGCCTTCAGAAGAAGAGGCAAAAGAAGCCCAAAATCAAGGCCTATCCGTCGGGAAATACATCTTGATAAAGCAATCCAAGAGTGATATCGATGAAAAAGACATGAAAAAATTGAAGGTATCTGAATTAATAGAATCAACCAATGATCGTGTAAAAATCTATCCTGCAGAAAATAAACCAGAAGAAACAGGACAACCGGAGAAGATTGACAATCCCAATAAGCCGGAAGAACCAGGTCCACCGGAGAAGATCGATAATCCCAATAAACCGGAAGAACCCGGTCCACCCGAGAAGGTCGATAATCCCAATAAACCGGAAGAACCGGGTCAACCTGAGAAGATTGATAATCCCAATAAGCCGGAAGAACCGGGCCAACCGGAGAAGATTGATAATCCCAATAAGCCGGGAGAACCGGGCCAACCTGAGAAGATTGATAATCCCAATAAGCCGGAAGAACCGGGCCAACCCGAGAAGATTGACAATCCCAATAAACCGGTTGAAGAAGAACAAGACCAAGACGAAGACGAAGAGCTTCCAGCCGATAAGGAGAAAATCGACAACCCGAATAAGCCAGAAGATCTTCCGACCGACGACGAGAAAATCGACAATCCCAATAAACCAGATCTTCCAGCCGACAAGGAGAAAAGCGACAACCCGAATAAGCCGGAAAAACCAGAAAAGCAAGAAAAACCAGATAAACCAGATAAAAAGTCTTAGAATATATCAAAGAGAGGAATGTATACATTCCTCTCTTTATTTGAATTTTATTCGATAATATAGTTTATTTGTAAGCGAATATCTTGATCATAATCACCGAAGCCTTTTCCATATATATTGAGGCCACCTTTATTCTCGGCATCATCTTTTATGCCTATCTTTAGGTCGATACTATGACCGTCCAAGGGGACATCGCTGATTTTTATATCCGATATCTTGTTATTATTTAAATAGGTTCCGTCTGCATTTATCTGCACCTGAACGAGTAATCCGTATTGAGAAAAATGTACCCGTTCCCAAAGGGTTGATTTAAGCTTGCCTTTGCGATCCCCAAAATCAGATGGGGAGGTCCAAGTTAATAATTCTGTACCATTCATCCAAAAGGTAATATCCGAAGGCCAATCCATTTCATAATTTGGAGCTTCTGAACATATCTCAAGTGAAAATTGTATGTTTTCTAATTGGGCACCATTTAAGTTGTTCAAGTGGTATGGAAAACGATAGGACATATATCCTGTACGAAACCAAATATGTTTTGCATCCACACGACCCGGATCAAAGAAGGAGCTCTCTAAATCTTCAGAAGCAATAACCCCTTTTTCTCCAATCATACCGCAAGTTGGTGATACCTTACAATCGGTGAAGTGACCGACAGGCATATTGATTTCATACTCTTTGTATTTATCACCGTGAGGATAACGATCGTCAAGATTAATGAAAATATCGGCATAATTTTTGGTGCACATGCGTTTGGTCCCGCGTGTTGCTGACGAAAGTTCGGTAATGATGAGACCGGCATCTTCTAACACCTTAACATTTGAAGCAATTGTGGATAAAGATGTATTTAATTTATCAGATAAGTCGACAATAGACATGGTCTTCTCTGAGATAGCTTGCAGTATTTGAACTCTTAATTCTGTTGATAAAGCGTGACATATGGTTGTTAGCTGTTTTGAATTATTTAAAGATAATTTTAACATCGTATTTTTGCCTCCTCTTTATTTCTTTATATTATACTATAAAATAGATAAAATAAAAACTTTTTATAAAACATAAAAAGAAGAGTGAAACAAAAAAAATAAAATGAAACAAAAGATTGACTTCAAAACATAAAAGATGTATAATAAATTTATCTTACGTAAGAGATGTTTAGGTTAACAGGTTAATATTCTATTTAAAATGAATTATTGGAGGAGTTACTGATGAAAAAAATTATGGTGTGGCTACTTTCTTTGACTTTAATGATGACAGTTATCGCGGGGTGTAGTAACGAACAAGACAATGCAAATAATACAGGGGAAACAACGGGTGAAACAACAGAAAATGCAACAGATACAAACGAAACGTCTGATACAAATACGCCAAAGGGAGAACTTGTTTTTTGGACGCCTTTTGGTGGTGGCGACTATGAATTCATGAAAGAAATGGTGGATGAATACAATAGCACATCTCCGGAGTATACGGTTGAGATTGTTTCAAAGGCTTGGGATACTTATTATCAAGGGATCAATGGTGCATTAATTTCTCAAAGTGGTCCGGATGTATTCATTACGCATCAATCAAAACTTGCTGAACTTATTCCGACACAACAATTGCAAAATATTCGAGAGATAAATAATAGCATTGATTGGAATGAATATAATCAATCGCAATTAGCTGGAGTTACGGTAGATGAGGTTCAATATGCTGTGCCTTTAGATACACATGCAGCAGTTATGTTTTATAATAATGAAATCCTTGAACGTGCGAATTTAACTGCAGAAGATCTTGCCTCAGCAAATGATATGGAGAGCTGGAACAATATTCTAGACGCTTTATTACCTGTTATTAGCCAAGATGAACATGTCCTTGATATTGCAAATTCAGGTGCAAACACGGTTCAACAATTCTGGTCATGGTATGTACTTGCTGTTCAAGATGGTGGCGGATATCTCGATGGAGATACTGTTATTATGAATGAGGAACCTGGAGTTGAGGCCCTTGATATTCTTATTGATTGGAAAGAAAAAGGATATCTAAAAAGTGGTATTGATGATGGAGCAAGCTATGATATCTTCAAATCCGGAAAAGCAGCAATTAACTTTACGGGCGTTTGGGCAACAGGAAACTACGAGACAAATCCTGACCTTGATTTTGGTGTCATGCCTATACCGGCTATTAATGGCCAACAAAAAACATGGGGAGATTCCCATACCTTTGGTATTCCGTCGTATGTAGATGGAGAACGTCAAGAAGCAGCCTTATACTTTGCAGATTGGATTAATAGCCATGCAGTAACATGGGCAAAAGCAGGACATGTTCCGGCAAAGAAAACAGTAACTGAATCGGAAGAATATCTAAACTTACCGTACCGTTCAGATTATGCAAAAGTCGTTGATCAAGTTGTTTACTATCCAAGTAATGAAAAGTTATGGTCAGCAAATGATATTGCAGCTAAACTTATCAATACAGCATTTATCGGCGATATGACATCACAGGAAGCGCTTGACTTGGCCAAGGAAGAAATTGAAGCAATAATGGAGTAAAAATGGTTTAATGCATTTGGGCCGACAGGCCCAATGCATATACTTAGGAGGGTGTACATTTTGGCAACGAATCGAATCAAATCAAGTTATAATAGTTGGAAAGCAGCATTTGTATTTTTGTTTCCATTTATGCTTTTATATAGTTTTTTTACGATTTATCCACTATTTAACGGCTTTATCATGAGTTTTCATACAGGACGTTTTGGGATTGGGGAAGAATTTGTCGGACTTACTAATTACATCAAAATGTTTAGCGATAAACATTTCTATGGAGCACTTTTAAATACCTTATTCTTTGTAGCTATTTCAACACCACTTATTGTTGTTTTTGGTCTATTATTTGCAGTGATTTCAAATTCGAGATTTAAAGGTGCAAATTTTGTAAAAATTGCAACCTTTTTACCCTATGTTTTATCTATATCCGTTATTACAAGTGTATGGGTATATATTTTTAAACCATATATCGGACTATTAAATAATGTATTAATGAATATCGGACTTATCTCAGAACAAATCATGTGGTTTGACAATAGCCTATTTGCTTGGACGACAATCACAGTTGCAACACTTTGGTGGACGATTGGATTTAATATGATTATATTGATTGCCGGGTTACAAGATATACCACATAGCTTATACGAAGCATCATCGATTGATGGAGCAAATCGACTTCAACAATTCCTGTTTATCACATTACCATCACTAAGTGGTGTCTTAAAAATGGTGATTTTACTTCAAGTCATTGCATCCTTTAAACTATTCGGACAACCTTGGTTGATGACAGGTGGAGGACCGGGAAATTCAACAACACCCATGGTTCAATACATATATGAAACAGGTTTTCGTGATTGGAATTCAGGATATGCATCAACACTGTCTTATACGTTACTCTTCATCATGGTTATTGTTGCCATGATCTATAATAGGTTGACAAAAGAGAAAGAGGTGTAATATGACAAATACAATAAAAGTAAAAAAAGTTGTAGTTACACTCCTGATTATACTCATAGGTTTGACAATGTTGCTACCTATTTTATGGATGCTTATTGCATCCTTTAAAGTATATGAGACAGATGTAACAACCCTTCATGGTTTGTTTGGCACATCCTTTACGATAGAGAATTTTATAAAAATCGTTGAAACATCAAAAATTTGGCGTTGGACCTTTAATAGCTTTTTTATTGCGACCGTTCAATCCTTAGTTGGTATATTATTAGCATCATTAGCAGCCTTTGCCTTGTCTGTCATTGATTTTAAAGGAAAAAAACTTGTCTACTTTATTATTTTAGCCGGTTTGATGATTCCGGTTGAGGCGCTTGTAATTCCCTTATTTAAAATTATTATTGACCTTCAATGGGTAAATACATATAAAGGTCTTATATTGCCCGGATTAGCTATGCCCCTTGCTGTTATTATCTTTAAACAGTTTTATGACAGTATTCCTCGAGAATTAATCGAAGCGGCAAGTATGGACGGGGCGAGTATTTATTGGGTGTGGTATAAAATCTTCCTTCCCTTATCAGGAAATACAACATCTGCACTACTCATTTTCTTATTTATTCAGTCATGGAATAATTTTTTATGGCCCCTTTTGATTGGAACCGACTCGTCGCTCATGACCTTAACGGTTGCGCTACCGGTCTTCCAAAGCACCTTTTCAACTGATGTAACGATGCCAATGACAGCCAACTTATTTGCAAGTGTTCCGGCAATTATTGTATTTTTGATTTTCCAAAAACAAATTGTCAAAGGTATTGCAATGACAGGAATAAAATAAAAGTAGGTGGATAAAATGAAACATGAAGAAAGAATGACATATCATAACCCACAATGTATTCGTAAAAATTGGACTGATCTTTGTGGAGAATGGGACTTTGAATTTGACCCTCAAAATATGGGGCTCAAAGAACATTGGTATGAAAGCCATGAGTTTTCTCAAAAAATCAAGGTACCTTTTGCATACCAGAGTCCATTATCCGGACTTGAAGAAAAAGAAAATATTCCTGTGGTTTGGTACAAAAAACGTGTTGAAATCCCCTTAAATGAGGAACGCATACTTTTGCATTTTCAAGCGGTTGATTTTTCTACAAGGGTTTGGGTTAACGGACATAATGTCTATAGCCATCAAGGTGGATTTGTACCCTTTAAAATTGATATTACAGACTATGTGGTGTCCGGATTAAATGACATTGTTGTGCGAGTTGAGGATATTACCTCAAGTGAACAAATCTTAGGCAAGCAGTCATGGAAGGATGAAAACTTTTTGTGCTGGTACACGAAAACCACAGGCATATGGCAGCCGGTATGGATGGAGATAGTACCTCAAAACTATATTGATGAATTTTATCTTGTTCCTAACATTGAGGAAGGAACCCTTGATATTGAGATATATACCAATCCTGTTGGCTCGTCAGGGCAACTCCAAGTTGACATAGCCTTTAATGAAAGAAAGGTTGCTCATAGTACCATTCAAATTGTTGATCATTATGGCCACCAACGCATGTATATTCAATCTGATGACCCGAATTTTCGTTTACACTATTGGACACCGGAAGATCCGAATTTATATGATATCACCCTTTCTTATAGGAATGGGCAAACGGATGATGTAATTTATTCCTATATTGGTATGCGAGCCATTGATTCTCGTGAAGGAGATATACTTTTGAATAACGAAGTGTTTTATCAAAAGTTGATTCTCAATCAAGGCTATTATGCAGAAGGTCTTATGACGCCACCAGATGTCAACTGGTTTGTTGAAGACATTTTAAAAACAAAAAAAATGGGATTTAATGGAATGCGAATTCACCAAAAAGTCGAAGAACATAAATTTTTATACTTGTGTGATTACTATGGATTGGTTTTATGGGCTGAGATGCCAAGTTTCTACAAGTTTAACCGCTTTTCCAAGCGAAATTATTTGGAAAATTTAGAAGCCTTTATCCGAAAACATTATAATCACCCAAGTGTCATCGTTTGGACCTTGTTTAATGAATCGTGGGGGGTCAATGGCATATATGGCGACCAAAAGCAGCAGCAATTTGTTAATGCGATTTTTGAATTAACAAAAAGTATGGACTCAACGCGTATGGTCATTGGAAATGATGGCTGGGAACATACAAGAACGGATATTTTATCCATACATGATTATACGTCTGAGCCTGAGCAGATCAAACAACAGTATGCAAAGATCAAGGAAAAAGTGAATGGTTCCTTATCGATGACCAGCTCAAAATACAATTATTGTAAAGGGTATCAGTATGAAGGTGAACCCATATTGTTAAGTGAGTTTGGTGGTGTTGCATATACTCAAAGTAAAGAAGTCGATAATGCATGGGGATATGGAGAACGATTGAAGACAGAAGAAGACGTCATAGAAAAGATATCCACGTTGATGAAAGTCGTCATGGAAATTGATGGCGTATGTGGCTTTTGTTATACCCAGCTATCCGATGTGGAGCAAGAGATTAATGGCTTGCTTGATCATCAGCATGAATATAAATTTAGCCAGAAAAAAATAAAAGACACATTAAATACATATAGAAGCACCGGTTTTGTTTTTGAATAAAAATAGAGATTAAGCAGAAAAAAGATTTTCTTTTTTCTGCTTTTTTTTATAAAAAGGTACCAAAATTTTTTTTGGTTCACGAATTATATAGTAAAAGAAGGTGATTATATGTCTGAACGTGTGAAACGACTGGGAGAGATTCTTGTTGATAATAAAATCATAACGGATGAACAATTGCTAGAGGGATTGCACTTACAAAATGAGCGGAAAGAATTACTGGGGAAGATACTTATCGATGAAGGTTTCACAACGGAAAAACAAATCATTGACGTGTTGGAATACCAATACCAAATACCCAGAGTACAGCTAAATACATATGATATCAATGAACGCGCCACAGAGCTAATCAGTGCAAAGATGGCGCGGCGTTATACCTTAATTCCGATAAATAAGGATAACAAAAATATAGAAGTGGCTATGGCAGACCCACTTAATCTGTTTGCCATTGATGATTTAAAATTAGCCACCGGATTGAATGTAAAACCATATTTAGCAACGGAAAAAGAGATTCTCCTTGCCATTGAACAATATTATAAAAAACGATCGGCCGAAGCTGCGGTCAGTGAGTTTAGTCATAAATTTAATGATATAGGAAATGAAGAAGAAATCGACCTAGAATCTATATCAGATGTTAATAACGCCCCAGTGGTTAAACTTATCGATTCTGTCATTTTGCAAGCGGCAGAAAGTAATGTAAGTGATATTCATATCGAACCGGACGCACAATCCGTTCGTATCCGATTTCGCATGGATGGGGATTTGTATGAACATATGGAGTTGAATAAAAAATCCCACTCATCACTGATTACCCGTATTAAAATCATGGGATATATGGATATCGGAGAAAATCGAGTGCCACAAGATGGACGTGTCGAAGTGGAATACAATGGACGCTTTATTGACTTACGAATATCCGTCATGCCCACCATCTATGGAGAAAAAGCGGTTATACGATTACTCGATCGAAGTGCCAAGCTATTAACGATCAAGGAACTCGGAATGACAGAATATAAATCCAAACGCTATGAGCGTATGATTCACGTGCCCAATGGCATTATTTTAGTCACCGGTCCGACAGGAAGCGGAAAATCAACCAGCCTCTATGCAACCTTAATGGAGATAAATAATATAAAACAAAACATCATTACCGTGGAAGATCCGGTAGAATATCGTATCAAAGGAATTAACCAAACCCAGGTGAATGCAAAAGCCGGTTTGACTTTTGCCAATAGTCTTCGGGCGATTTTGCGACAAGACCCGGACGTGATTATGATAGGAGAGATTCGAGATGGTGAAACGGCAGAGATAGCCGTACGAGCGGCAATCACAGGTCATTTAGTTTTATCGACACTCCATACTAATGATACCGCATCCTCAATCCCTAGACTGGTCAATATGGGTGTAGAACCCTATCTCTTATCAAGCTCAATCAAAGGGATTGTAGCCCAACGTTTAGTAAAGCGTATATGCAACAATTGTAAAGAACCTTATGAACCCAATGTACATGAATTGAAGTTATTAGGTAGAGACCAAGCAACATTATATAAAGGTGTCGGATGTAATCTATGTAATCATAGTGGATATAAAGGTCGCATTGCCGTTTATGAGATTATGCCGATTACACATGCCATTCGGACCTTAATTGATGAAAACAAAAGTGCGGATACACTAAAGAAAACAGCACTTGAAGAAGGAATGACAACATTATATAGCAGTTGTCTGGATTTGGTCATGCAGGGCACAACAACAGTGGATGAGTTGTTAAAACTGTCGAGTGGAATCGACTAGAAAGAAGGGGGAGATTCTTTGGATTTAAGTGCGATTTTATTAAAAGCAAAAGAAGTAAAGGCATCGGATATTCATCTTAAAGCGGGTACAAAACCCATATTACGCGTTGATGGAGTGCTCCAATCCATTGGAGAAAACACCGTATCCAATGAAGAAATATATCAATTACTCAAAACCATGTTATCGGTGGAACAATTAGAAAGCTTAGAAGAACGAGGCGAGTTTGACTTTTCCTATTCGGTTCCCGGAACAGGCCGATACCGTGTCAATGGGTATCGCCAGCGAAACACCTATTGTTTGGCCATGCGTATGGTGAATTTTGACATACCTACATTGGCAGAATTAAATATTCCCGATAGCCTACTTCGCTTAACCGGATTAAAAAATGGCCTCGTTTTGGTGACCGGTCCGACAGGAAGCGGAAAATCGACAACATTAGCCTCACTTATCGAAGAGATTAATAAAACGCGGCGGTGCCACATCATTACCTTAGAAGACCCGATTGAATACCTGTTTTCTGATAAAAAAAGTGTGGTGGGTCAACGGGAGATTGGCACCGACTCACAATCCTTTAGTAAAGCCTTACGGGCAGCATTGCGGCAAGACCCTGATGTTATCCTAGTCGGAGAGATGCGTGACCTTGAAACCATAGAAATCGCATTAACAGCAGCAGAAACAGGACATCTGGTCTTTAGTACACTCCATACGATCGGAAGTGCCAAAACGATTGACCGGATCATTGATGCCTTTCCGGAGCACAGTAAAGCACAGATTCGTATGCAAGTTGCCTCGGTCTTACAAGGTGTTATTTCCCAACAACTATTGCCGACCAAAGAGCTAAAAGGTCGAATACCGGCTGTTGAGATTCTACTCCCGACCATGGCTGTTCGCAATCTGATTCGGGAACAAAAGACCCATCAGATTTTAAATGAAATTCAAACAGGCAAGAACATTGGAATGGTAACCATGGACCAATATTTAGAATCCTTGTATATGAAAGGCAAGATTACAAGTGAGGTAGCTATCGAATATGCGTTTGACCGAGAAGAGCTGATGAAAGAAATCGCTTACTAAAGAAGGTGAATTATGGAATATCAATATAAAGCAATGAAAGCAAATGGAGAAATGGTTGAGGGTGTTTTTACTGCAGATCATCGTCGTGACGTTATAGAGATGTTGAAAAATAATAATAACTTTCCGGTCGATATTCATGAAAAACAACAAGTCGGAACCAAAGAAGTGGCTTTTTCAACCGGTGTCGGTGCCAAGGACCTTTCCTTCTTCTGCCGGCAACTCCATGCCATGTTAAAAGCAGGAAGTACAATATCCAAAAGCTTAGATATTATGAAGCGACAAATCAAGAAACGTAAGTTTCGAGAAGTAGTGAATGATCTTCACCGCGACGTTCAAAAAGGAACGGTCTTATCCCTTAGCATGAAAAACCACCCTAAAGTCTTTCCAGAACTCATGATCTACATGGTCGAATCCGGAGAGATGAGTGGGAACTTAGATACTATTTTTCTCCGGCTTGCGGATTATTTTGAAAAAGAGAATAAGCTAAAAGGAAAGGTTAAGTCCGCCATGGTGTATCCCATTATACTTATGGTCATGTCAGTCCTCGTTGTTGCATTTTTAGTCACATTTATTTTACCAACGTTTGTATCCATGTTTGAAAAAAGCGATGTCCCATTACCCATGATGACGCAGATGCTATTAAATTTTAGTAGCTTTGTCCGACAGCATACGGTCATCATTGTGATTGGAATGCTGATCATCATTATACTTATTCATCAATATATTCATTCAAAAATAGGGCGACGTCAGATTGACGTTTTGAAACTTAAAATACCTATTGTAAAAGATGTCAACACGAAAATTATCACAGCCAGGTTTACACGTAACTTGTCAACCATGCTCTCAAGTGGAGTTCCCATGCTGACCGCGTTGAAAAATTTAGCGGATGTTATTAGTAACCAAGTTTTTGCAGAAGCAATCCTATCCTTCCGCGAAGAGATACAAAAGGGGAATGACTTACACGAAGTTGTTCGTGAAAGCCATCTATTCCCGCCAATGGTCGACGGAATGATGGAGATCGGAAAGGAGTCGGGTACACTAGACGAAATCTTAGACAAAACAGCAGATTTTTTTGATGAAGAAGTCGAAACAGCATTAGCTCGCCTGGTGACAATGTTTGAACCACTGATGATTCTCGTCATGGCATTCATCGTCGGATTCATCGTCATCGCCATGGCACTACCCATGTTTGATATGTTCCAAACCATATCAGGTTAAGAAATTCAATGAAGGTAACTACAAGCAAAGAAGATTGAGGAGGAATGGAAAATGAAAAAACTAACAAAAAGATTCAAAAAAAATGAAGGCTTTACACTCATGGAAATCATCATCGTCATCGTTATCTTAGGTATTTTAGCACTTATCGCAGTGCCTAGATTGATTGGATTCACAACACAAGCGGAGATAGCAAGTGATCGAGAATATGCTGCTGTTGTGGCAAGAGCGGCAGAGTTGCATTGGGCGGCGAATAATCAAACAGCTCCTACAATAGATGATTTAGTTGATGCAGATATGGTAGATGCTGAAGCTGATGGACTACAACATTATACGACAGCGACAATAACAATGGGGGCAGAAGATACGGATTATGAGGGAATAGCTGAAGTTGTGTTAACAGGCGGAGATGCTGATGATGTAATATTTAACAGTATTGATGGTTATGATGCAGACGGCACAGAAATCGGAGGCTGATGAATGTGTATTTTCATGCGCTGCAAGCCAGCGCATGACTTCCTTTTAACATGTAAGTGACGTAAAGGAGATGAGCGGGATGCAAGGACAGAAAGATAAAGTTAAGAAAATTAATAAAAAAATCGTTGCTCTAGAAATGGGCGGACACTCTATGAAAATTGTTTATGGAGATGTGCATAAAGGGCAATTAATAATTAAGGATATAATTATCGAATCCATTCCCAATGGCTTATATTCGGATGGTGAGATTAAGGATATAGAATGGTTGAGTAAAAATTTGAAGAGCCTATTAAAAAAACATCATATTCGAAGTAGCAAGTGTTTTTGTACCACGGATAGTGGCCAGATTATCACAAGAGATGTGAAAGTCCCCAGTGTGAATAAAGAGAACTTACAAGAAATAGCCAAGTTTGAAGTGGAGCAGTTTTTGCCGGTCGATATGGAAAACTATAGTGTTCAATCTATTATTCTAGAAGAGATGCGTACTAGTAGTAGTCCCTTTGCAGAGATGTTGGTCACAGCTGTTCCCAAACGAATGATTAAGCAACATGAAGCTTTTATTGATAAAGCTGGGTTAAAACCTCTTGTATTAGACACACAAGCCAATACCCTAGGCAAACTCATTGAAAACCAAGATCGAATCAACGGGAAGTCTAGTTTTAAAAACTTAACGGTTGCCTTTATCGATTTTGGTTATGAAAAAGTGCGCGTAAGTATTTTTAAACATGGCAAGTTTCGCTTCCAGAGACTCTTGAATTTTGGAGCCAAAGACATAGATCAAGCCATTGTCGAATTCACAGAATTATCTTTAGATGAAGCCAAAGTACGTAAACAAGAGATTCATGATATCAGCCAATACAGTATTGATGAATCCATGGAGAGTAGAATAGCTAGAGCAATCCAGTCGGTTCTTGACCAATGGCTAGATGAAATCACGAAAATCTTTCGATACTATTCGTCCCGTAGCAACAATTCGGAACAGATTGACCAAATCTATCTATATGGAGGTATATCTAAGATCAATGGAATTGAAGCCTATGTGCAAAATAGGTTTAATCTACCGGTTGAACGGGTCAAGGACATAAGTTCCGTAAGCCTGAACAAAAACGGGCAACATGAACTAGCAGAAGTTCTTAACGCGCTTGGCGTTATGTATCGAAGGTAGGTGAGGATATGTTTGATTATAATTTTTTTCAAGATAATGCGAAAAAAAAGAAACCCAAAAGTCCAAGTATGATTATTGTATCCCTCATTTGCCTATTTCTTATATTAGGTATAGCCGGAGCAATCGCATGGACCTACAATGAGAAATCAACACTCCAGTCAAATCTGAATGATACCAAAGATCAGATTCGTAATATCAAAGCCAATGATGATATCGCACGTATTATGGAAAAGGAAAATTTTTTTAAGGAATTAGATCAAGTGGCAAGTAATATTGATCAGGCCAATACAAGTATTCAGAGTGAAAATCGCGTGACAGAAAATATATTGGCACTTATAAGTGATAATATCCCTATGGATGTTCAGCTAGATAACTTAAATATTTCGGAAGGTCAGATGAGTATATCGGGACGTGCATTTAGTCGACCGGCAATTGCCGAGTTTGCCCATAATTTACGACAAACAGATTCGATAGAAGATGTCTTTGTTCCAAACATTGAACAAAGTGATGATGAAAGCTTGGATTATAGTTTCACTATGCAAATTTTGATTGGAGGTGGCCTTCAATGAGAATTTCCAATCGCGAGCATATTTTACTTATGTGTTTGATTACATTTATTATTCTATGGGTAGCCTTTGTCTATATCATTGAACCCCAATGGCTAGAAATAGAAACCATGCGTCAAGAACTACGCTTAGAAACCATGGAACTAGAACGTTTAGAGAACATGGTGAAAAATGAAGACAATCTGGATGCACAGATTCAGGAGACCTATATAACCATTGAAGAAAAAGCGTCAAGATATTTTAATACTACGCCTCAAGAGGAAATGATTCTCTTATTGAACGATTTTTTGAACATTCCCTTTTTGGAAGGAACCTCTTTGAGTTTTCAAACACCGGAATGGGTCGAAATTGAAGGGATTACCTTTCAAAAAAATACAATCGGAATCTCCAGTGCCGGACAATATGGCTCTGTCCTAAATATGTTTAAAAACATGTGGCGATTCCAAAAACAAGTGAACATGGAGTCGGTGACTTTGTCAAAAAAATCCATTGACGAAGTGAACGGCGAGATGAACCTATCCTTCTATACCTTAGTTGCAGATATAGATCTAGTGGATGGATTATACGAGTGGTATGTGGACGATTTGTTTTATAAAGAAGACCCGTTTTCACCATATGAAGAAAATTCGGACGCCATTCGATATCTTTATATGAAGGAAAATGATGGGATTTTTAACTATGATCAATATTATGCATTTACAGATATTGAAGGGCACTACATGGAAGCTGAGATTAATGAATTTTTGCAGGCCGGATATTTATTCTTGGATCCCTATATGACATTTAAGCCGGACACACCGATTACGCGCGGTGAATTCATCGTCATGATGGATAAGGTTTATGGCTGGGAAGGCGTCGATGACGAAGATACCATGGATTTGACCACCTTTGACGATTATGATGAATTGGGAAGTCTAGAAAATGCCTTTGCAAAAGCAATATATCGAGGCTATATCAGTGGGATTATTGAAGGATATACAGATAACACCTTACGTCCAAGAAACCCCATTACTTATGGCGAGATTGAATATATCATGAATAACATCAAAGGCACCGAAGATTATTCATTTGTGACCATTGGAAATGCACTCGTGGAGGCGAAAGACGTTCCGGCAAAGAATTGGTCAAATCCCAATGGAGAATTGACAAAAGCAGAAGCAATCTACTTATTATACTATCATAAATAACTGTTCATGATTTGGAAAAGTAGGTGAAAAGGATGAAGTTGGGAATTAGAGAAGAAAATGGATCAACATTTGCATACATACTTGTCGTTATGGTAGTGTCTTTTCTACTAGTAGCAGGATTGATTCAAGTAACGACGAGTGAAAACAATCAGGCTCGCTATCAAACGGACTATATGAAAGCCTATTATATCGCCCGCGCTGCAGCTGAATCCATGGCCATGGAAATGGAACGCATGGATAACTCCTATTATGAACATTTTTATGACGCAGAACAAATAGCAGCGGCTCAAGATATGTTGGATGGAATAGGAGATGCAGAGGTTTCAGTTGAACGTGTGGATGAAGATGGCTTTTATCGAATTACGTCCATCGGAACCTACGAAGATGTTTCATCAACGGTTAAAATCATGATGGAGTATCGTAAACGTTCAGAGTTGGACTTTGGTGTTTATGCGAAAGAAGATATGGAAGATGTGAGCATAAAAGACTTTGAAGGTGATTTAGGATCAGGAGGAGACATTGATTTTAAACCTGCAGGAGATGAAGATGATGTAACAGGAACGGTGAGTAGAAATACAGTCAATAATATTACAATTACCATGCCTGAGACGACGGATTTATATAATGACTTAGATCGTTCTGGAGATTTCTTAGATACGGGTCAAGCCGGAATCAAACTTATTAAGAAACAAGGACCGGGATTGACAGAAGAAGAAATGGCAAATTTCGGTGAATATGATGTAGATATTGAAGTAAGAGAGTCAATGATTATAAGCCGGTGGGATGATGATTATAACGGAAGTGTTGAAGTGGATACGGATTTTGCTGAGTATTATATTCAGTCAGGTGAAGACCACGAGGATACCTTTACATTTACAACATCAGATCCGGGTGATTCTGAAGAATGGCTTGTCTTATATCTTGAAGGCGAAGTTGAGTTTGGTAAAGATGCTACATTGGACGTACAGGGTAACCATAATCTAATTATTATTGTTGAAGACGGTATTGAAATATCAGGAACAATAAATGTACATGATGAAAATAAAATATGGTTTTATATTATGGATGAACCTGACGACAATCAAGTAGATTTGACAATTATTAGAAACACCTTAATCGGTATTGAAGGACATCCTGAATTACTCACATTTTACTTGAATCCTTTTACATCACGTCCATTAGTCGCTAATATTGATAATAATCCAGATTTCTATGGTTATATTATCGGGCCTGAGGCAACAGTAAACATGAAAAACGGTGAAAGCACGGTTTATGGAGGAATCTATGCAAAAGAGGTTAATATTGAAGCATCATCTTCCTTCTATCAAGTCAATCCGTCAAATCCCAATGTCACTTTATATAAACAAATGGGCATTGCTTACTGGGAATGAGAAGAGGTGAGGGTATGATACAGGTTAAAGATCAAGCCGGGCTAACACTAGTTGAGATTATTTTATCAATTGCCTTATTATCGGTGGTTATAATGGCTGTATTTAGTGGACTACACTTTGCATATAATGTTTTGTTTTCTACAAAAGAGTTATCAGAGCAAACCTATGAAATACAAAAGGAATATGAACAGGAGCTGACAGAAGTACGCCTCTTGCCTCAAGATACAACAGAGGCAAGCTATGATGAACTTGCTGATTCGACGGTTATTGATGATCAGCCGATTATATTTGACTGGGACAGTGAAGACTTAGAAGATTTTAATGCAGAGGGACTTACAATTATAAAAACAGGTGAAGGTGGCGGTTATCTTGAAGAGAGTATCTATATGTTTATCCCCTTATATACCGAAGAAAGCCCTTAAAAAAGATGAATCGGGCTTTACACTCATGGAAATCATTACGGTTATAGCAATCATGAGCATTGTTATAGGAATGATTTTCAGCTTTTTAGTCTTTAATGTGGATGGTTTAAATTATGGGTCAGGCCAAACAAAAGAACAAGCAAATCTCCGAATGGCAGCACTTCGTATTACCGAGGAGATTCGAAATAGTACCGAAGTTAAACTATCCGATGTATCTTTGTTACCAGCGATGGAGTATGAGATTTACCTTCAGAATAATAGCTTAATGTTAGATAATGGGAGTTCAACAATCACATTGTCAGGTGATGAAATAAGTTCGGTGAATTTTGAGTTAAAAGAACATAATTCCAGGTATTTACTTATCATAACCTTAGAAACCCAAGGAAACACCTTGGATACAGAAGTTCTATTAAATAATATAAGTAGTATCGATGTAGATATGTCGGGTGAACGATTAGGATTTAATCTTCCACCGCTGTCTCCATAAGTGTATTTTTTAATGCAAATATACGCCTTAGTGAACGGTCGATTCTCTCCTCAGTCAATCGACCTGAATCTAGGGCCTTTATTATTCCTTCATAGCATGACTGAAAATCATCCGGAAGTAAAATAAGATCGCCACCGGCTTCGAGAACTAAAATCCCGACTTCAGATGCATCATATTCATTTGTAATGGCCTTCATTCGAAGGGAATCGGTAACAACCACACCATCAAAACCAAGTTCACCGCGCAAATAATCGGTAGTCATTGCTTTCGATAATGATGCAGGAAGATCATCTTGGGTAATATTTGGGGTATGAATATGACCAGTCATAATAAGAGGAATACCTGCATCAATAGTCTGTTGAAAAGGGAGCCATTCAAGGCGACGAAGTTCATCAAGGGTTTGGTCAATAGACGTGCGTTCAAGATGGCTATCCGTTGTCGTATCACCATGCCCTGGAAAGTGTTTCCCAACCGGAAGAATATTTTCGCTTAATAATCCTTGCATAAATGCTGTGCCATATTCACCGACAATAGTCGGATCCCAGCTAAAAGCACGAGAACCGATAACCGGATTATTTGGATTAGTGTTCACATCAAGCACCGGAGCAAAATTCATGTTAATACCAAAGGAAGCCAGTTGTTGGCCAAGAGTCCTTGCCATTTTCTCTACCTGGGACGATGAATAATCAGATGGCAGTGTAGCAGCATTCGGCAAATGGTCAACCCCGATATTTTTCGAACCAATACGAGATACGAGACCGCCTTCTTCATCGATGCTTATAAGCAAAGGAATCGAAGCAGCTGACTGTAAATCTGAGATGAGTTTTTTTGTCTGATTCGCAGTGTCTACATTATCACTAAAAAGAATAATGCCTCCCACAGGATATTCAGTCATAAAGGCCTCAATACTCGGTGTTACATCTAAAACACTGGAGGTCTTATTAACAGTATAAAGATCGATAACAAAGAGTTGAGCCACCTTGTCTTCAATCGACATCGTCGCAATTTTTTTGTCAATCCAAGACATGGACGATGAAGGCAAGTCTATGGAATCGCTTGATGAAAAGCGAATAGAATCTGTGGATAACCTCAATGGAAAAGCAAATGAAGGGGTAAAACTTGCAAAAGGATAAAGCAGATAAAAAATAGCTGCTAGCACCAAGGCAAATGAACTTAATAGGATAAATAACTTTTTTATATGCATAGAAAAACTCCTTAATAGTCTGTCCATACGATTATATCAAGAATTTTCTCAAAGGTCTATGATTGAAGCAACTTCAAATAAAGAATACAGCAAATCAAGAAAAAAATGTAAAAAGCTATTGACGATGATTTTATCCTGTGATATAATTCTTCAAGTCGGTAGCGATAAGAAAAATATGATTTACTTAATCAGTAAATGCAGTAAGAATGATTTACTATATGCGTGAGTGGCTCAGTGGTAGAGCATCGCCTTGCCAAGGCGAGGGTCGCGGGTTCGAATCCCGTCTCGCGCTCTAACGGAAGTTCTAAGATTCTAGATAGCTAGGGTTTTGGGGCTTTTTT
>DDQW01000026.1 GCA_002342805.1 Clostridiales bacterium UBA2432
TCTAGGTATCTTCATATTTTTTCTCACATCCTCACTTTAATACATCTTTGATCTCTCCTGTTAAAAAATCAATTCTAAGTGACCCTTTCTTACTGTCCCTATAGACAAACCAATCAAGATGCTCAAGTATATTTCCATCAAGATCATTTCTAAACGTATCCATCAAAACCAAATCTGAACAATTGATTTCATAATTATTTTCAACAGCTAATTCAATTGCATCATATAAATTAATTCCTTCTGATGCAAAAACTTCATGATATTGTCCATCGATAAAAGCTAGTACAACGTACTTCTCGTCTCCATTTTCCTTATCTTTACCGTAGAATATGTAGTCTCTTCCATCATGGGTTACTCGACTTATATCCATATCAAATCTCTTTGAAACTTTATCTTCATCTGATTTTTGAGAAAAAACTAATTCTTTATAGAAATATGTCACCATTCCACCAGATATCAAATTTATAATAAATACAAATGTAATTATAAATATAGAAATTACAGCTCCTATAAAAAATATTTTTTTCATGATATCCTCCAAACAACCTATATCAACTTTAAAATATTGATTTCGTCAATCTTTGTTTTAAGTTGCCCTATTATTGTATCCTCGAAATCACCATGGCAGTCTGAACCAGCGGTTTTAATCAAATCATGCTGCCTACAGACTTCTTTACATATATCAGTTACTTCCTTTGTATGGCTTGGATAGTAACATTCTATTCCATCGATTCCTTTGCTAATTTAACTTTTTAATTTATTTTTAAATTCAATACTTTTTTCTGTCTTTATTATTCTACCGGGATGAGCAAGAATCGCCTTTCCACCAGCATTATGTATGATATCGCATACTTCTTTCATTTCCGGAAATTTCACACAATCATAACGATGATTATTCAAATCAATATTATATGCTAAGACATGAAAATTAACCCCTTGTTCCACTACATCAAGTTCTACTCCTGAAATACAATTTATATCATGATCTGTGATTGCTAACACTGAAACTCCTGCATTTTTTGCAGTTTTCAATATTTCTTCTGGAGACATTGTGCCGTCCGAAAAATATGAATGTACAAAGCTAAATATTCCTATGCATTATGGCTACTGGCGTGTTATATATATTTATTACTTGACTGTCTGAGAACAACTTCCTATTTTATCACTAAATATTGAAAAAATTTCTTTATTGTTATATAATTAAAGAAGAAAAAGGTGCTGCCTGACGGTTAGCCCTAAAATTATTTACTGAAAAGTAACCTAACTTTGGACAGGGCGGTTACTTTTTATTATGCCGATCATTAGACGAATATTGACTGAATATATATACTAGTCGTGCAACGATTGTTACAATTGCGCTAACTAGAGCAACAACATCTAATATTTCCATAATGACCACCCCCCATCTGTTGGAGAGTGGCTAACCGCCAGTTCCGTCTTAACGAATGCAGAACCTTCCCTTCAGTTTATCAGAACAAACATTCGCCATCAATACTTCATATTCCCTATAAAATTTACATATATGTGCACTGTCTATTTGTTTGCGAAAGCAATAATTGTATTTAATGTTCCCTCTATTCCAGATGAGTACATTTTCTAACTTTTTGTGGATGTTGGAAATGGTCTGTTATGTGGAATAAGTTGGCGACAGTTTATAATCAACTTCAACTTTTTCCATAATTATCATTAATTAAATATGCTTCTATCGTCATTGCGTCCATATATTGTTTTAATCTTATAGTTGCATAATAACTTAAATAAATAATTGCAGAGAAGGAAATATATGTTACATATCCATGCAACAAGGTAAATCACCTTATTGGTACTTCCACAACAAGTCCATCTATACCGTTTATACTTTCAGTCTGAACATGAAGTTCTATTCCTGTGAGGAAGTATGATTTCAGTACACTTAAGCTATGTGTATTACCACTTACTGTACCATAATTAAATCCCTTCTCAATGTTCCATGTTTCAGATTCTCCTATTGATGAAAGAGATAACGTCTCTCCTGGAAGTAATCCGAAAATCGTCTTAGTTTTTATTTCGAGTGTGATTTTCTGGATCTCTGCATGATCTAATCCAGTATATGTCAGATCTCCAATACTATATTCTCTCCGGAGTCCTTCAAGCTCAATAATACCACCACTCAACTTCCAATCTTCTATGACTGTTTCTTCCAATTCATAGACCACTCCATTCAACCGGTCATAAGCGGCTAAAGATAATAACAGCACGATTGCAATAAATGAAATAATTACTTTTTTTGTCATATATCCTTCTCCTAACTATACATATTCTTGTTTTTTATTTCACATTATCAAATTCCATTTCCAATATCAATTCGAGTAACGATCACCAATACTTAATCCTGAATCCAGCTCAATCAATGACGAAGTTATTTGAATGTTGCTTAATTGATTATATTCATTGGTAAAATCACACACCAGCGCTTCTTCGTATGAGGCTCTGTAACTATTGCCTGTTTCGAATCTTTCTACCTCATGAAGATACCGTTCTTCATCAAAGTAAAAAATGTAATGGTCACCATAAAAATCTTTCAATGCAATATAATTTCTTCCATACAATAATTTCATTTCATCAAATGTCATTCCGATACTAATATTCGGGTTAATTCTCACCCTATAAATAATTGAAGCTTCATTGAAATCAGATAAAAACTTACTCTTAACAAATCCAAAGAGTTCATGCTCAAACTTATTATCTGTAGATTTGATATATGCCCAATTTTTCTTATTTATTGTTGTTTCAAATAGGACGACTATATTCCCTTGAATATCACTCATTATTACGTCCGTTCCTTCATCTGGATACAAATATAAACTAGTATTATTTAAAAACATCGTTTTTCTTTCAAGTGGTTGCACTTTATTTGCCGAATATTTTGAAAACAGATTCAAAATGTTTTCATTATCATTTGCACGAGACGTTTCATGTCTATTTCTCTCATCAACCAACCTTTTGTTCTCAACTTGAAAAGTACTGAGTTGTTCTTCCATATAGTTAACATTATTATTAACTTTGTCTAACTCATTGATTATTTCATCATTAACATTTCTCAAATATAGTATAAAAACAATAAGAATTACAATAATCAATGCAATGGCATTTTTATATTTATTTGACATCTTTCATACTCACCTCATAATTCTAATGTTTTCAGTATTTTTATAATCTTTTTCACTTATAAACCAGATTATCTTCTGACATCAACTGGATCCATCTATACAGAGCATAGGATACGTCCCATATTCTTGATAATATTGTCGGGACTAACACAATTCAGTTGTGCTGATAAACTATACTACTTTTGTATGATGTTTTTACTTAGCCAATTATTATATACCTCTAATTGTTCATTAGTATGAAAATAATGCTCCCCTTCTTCCATGATTTCTAGTTCACAATGAAAGCTCTTTACAAAATTCTCTATTGTTTCAAATTCACACACATCATCTTTGCTACCATAAAGAACTGCCGTTGCAATATCCCATCTATCTATTAAATGTTCCATAACATAATTATAATAATCCCAATAAAGAACTTGTCCAATAGGCGTTCTAATTTCTTTTTTTTCTTGTAATACCTCTGGTGTTATGCTGAACCACATCATCATATTACTAATGATTCGCCCCATATCCACAACTGGCGATAAAAAAAGACATTGGTCTAAATCCTCTTCTTGGTAAGCTAATAGACTAAAGTATGCTCCCATACTACATGCAAAAAGACTTATATTATCCCACTGTTGTTTTACATAAGATATTATATTTTTAAGCTCTTGGACACAAATCTGTACTTTACATAGTATATCTTCCTCCTTCCGCTCACCATGCTGAGGTAAATCAAAACTTATTACCTGATACCCCTTCTTTATAGCACTTTCTGCAAGTAATTGAATAACTTCATCTTCTTTATTAGACATGTTTCCATGCACTGCAATAAAGACATGGGATTTTCTTGGTCCCCATTCTATTACTGGAATACCTTTTATCTTATATTTTTTCTTATCCATTTTAGCTCCTAACCGACTCATAATCAATTCCCTCTTCCGGCAACTCAACATGAACACCAATACCTCCCGTATATCTACAGAATATGTTAAACAGTATTAGTCCAATGATAAATAGTACATATATTCCCATAACATTAGCAAACATCGCAACTATTACCCCGAACATAGCACTTGCAGCACCAGGCACTCTGTTTACAGTCTCGCTTATAATCACACCATCCTCAGACAACGTTTCTATTGTTGTTGTCGGTATCATAAATAAAGCTAATCCAAGTCCCAATACTATTGAAATAACCAATGCAATAATAAATAACGGCTTTGCGACACTGCCAATATCAATCTTCTTAATAATAATTTTTTTCATTATTCATACTCCTCCATAATAAAATCCAATCAATCAAAATACATGTCAGCATTTGCCACCAACGGACCTTCGGTCTACGACACAAAGAGCTTACAAGGTCTGCTTATGGTTGCGAGGCTTTAGACGAACAGCCTGACTCGGTTAGCAATCGCAGCATTGTTAAACCGTACGTTATCTGATGTTCTACCTTGACCATCTTATGTTAACTTCAAAATTGTTTACTTGAATAATATATATCTCTATTGTATAATTAACTTAGAAAAAGGTGCTACCTGACGGTTAGCCCGATACGTTTAGTTTGGTAACCGATCATTGGCGTGGGCGGTTACTTTTTATTATGTTCGTTCTTAGAACGAATTTGAGACTTAATGTAATAAACTCTTGCTACAATCGTAACAATTGTACCTACAATAGTCATAAATTCTATCACTGAAATATCCATAATATCACCCCCTAACTTTCAATGGGAGTGACTAACCGCCAGTTCCGTCTTAACAGATGTAGCACCTTTCATCCATTATACCAGAACATGCATTCGCAGTCATTATATTACACAATTTATTGAAAATTTAATATTATGTTCGCCCTTCTTCGGCGTGTTGGGAACAGTCTGTTGAACTAAATCGCTAC
>DDQW01000099.1 GCA_002342805.1 Clostridiales bacterium UBA2432
CCTTCTTTTGAAGCACTTACTGAATATCTTACCAATATCATTGATTGGAGTGATATCTCCATAGCCTATAGTTAAAAACGTCATGAAGTAAAAATAAACAATATCTATAATACTCTGCTTCACTTTGAATAGATCAATTATATACAACTGTGTATGGTATATCATAGCAACAAAATTTAATGCTATTGTAGTAAACCAACTACCCAACGCAAGTAACTTCATTCCTATATCAACATCCATACTATTTATAGATTCATTAGGACGAATAATTATGAAAATCAATTCACGATATATAACTATCAATGATACCAACTGCAAACCCAAAATCGCTCCGTTTGTCACCGGTAAAAACGGATAGGTGTTTCTACTTACATAGATAAGGTATATAACCGGAAAAACGAGCAATATGATAAACTTTGAACCTCTATAGTAATTGAATCCATAAATGCTAATTGCAACAAATACTCTCAGAATAGAAATAACTATAACTAATAATGTAATTACTATTATGATTTGCGGTACCATATAACTTATACTTATTTCAAGTCCCCAACCCCCAAAATTCTATTGACAAACAGTACAGCTCCTATTGTGAGAATCAGATGAATAGTGATCGAAAAAAATCTACCGACACCTTTGAATTCTTCATAGAAATATGGGAATATATACTTCCATATCGATGATATCCCATCTTTCAGACTTTTCCTATTAGCTTTCGAAATAACTTCTGTTAATAAAGCAATAACAAACATAAGTATAATAAGTGTAATAAAATCCATTTTTCTCCTTAAACCAGCAATATCTTTCGCTTAACTCCTTTGTTTACGTATGTAGTAAATACGACATTATTAGTGCATAAAAACGCATGTCGACAATAATCACATTAGGTCAAGAGGATTTATGATCTTTTGGATTTCTTGTGTCGAGACATGGGTATATCGTTCTGTTGTTCGTGAGCTTTTGTGACCGAGAAGCGGCTGTATATGTCGAAGACTCACGCCACTTTCTAATAAATGTGTTGCATAGGAATGCAATGAATGAAATGTACCGGCTTTATTTTTGTTTTGATTAAAAACATTTTGCAATGTGCGTACACTAATAGGACCTGTTTTTGTGGGGTTTTCAAAGAGCCACTCTTTAGGTCTATACATTTTATAGTATTCTCGAAGTTGTTCTAACATTTTGTAGGACAGGCCGGTGATTCTATCTTTTCTGCCCTTTCCTTGCCGGATTATAACGACCATTCGGTCACTATCAATATCTCTTATTTTTAAATTGGCTACTTCGCTCACGCGAAGGCCCCAAGAATAAGTTAACATTAATTCAGTTTTAGGACGAATATAGGGATGAAAACGTTCAGCGTTTAGTTTAAAGCGGAATTTTGAGTATACTTTGACTGCATTTATCATCTGGTTCACGTAAGTATGACTTAATTTTTTTTCGCGCAAAAGCAGAATCAAATACCCATCGATTCGTTCTGGCGTGATATTATTGTCCAATTCACGATTCAAATGTTGGATATGATTCACATATGTTTGGATTGTTTTAGGACTATAGCCTTTTCTAATCATATAGTTTTTCATTTGTTGAATTTGATTGATTGTAGAAGTGTCTCCCCTGTATCGAGCCACTTTTTCCCTTAATAATAACATTATTTATTCTCCCTATAAACATTGTTAATTTCTCATCATAAAAAATTATAGCATATTTTTTCTTTTTTGTAATAGTTATTTATTATTTTACATTATTTATTTTTTTCTTATAGAAACTTGTTATAATCGTATATCCGAATATAAGCTTAAAAATAGTTAGAAAATGGCTCCCATTGTTTTTGAGTAGAATACCAATCGGATAAGTCAAAAAGCTATTGTTAAGCAGTCTACTGTAAAATAGTAATATTGAGGCCGAAAAATATAAAGACGGTATGCCTATTAATACAAGCTTAGCTATATTTAAAGACCATTTTCCATCTTTCTTTTTTTCTCTAATGAAATGTTCTAGGCCTAATAAGACGCCGATTCCTCCATAAAAAAAGAAGGTTATAAAGCCATGGAGATAAATATTTATTTGATATGTGCTTGCGGCTTTTTCCCTCATATCTTCTAGAACATATTGTCCTCCAAAGACCAGTATAAGGATTAATAAGATAACAAGAAAATTTTGCAACCATTCTTTACCTTTTGTGTACATTGATTACTCCCCCTCCAAAAAATCAGATTAACATTATTACAATTGTAACACATTTTTATATTATTTTACTTGCTATCCAAAAATTTTAATCAAATTCTCATTCTTCGTCTTTAAACCTTTGATCTCTATGTTCGCCGTCGCAGAAGGGCTTATTTTTTGATTGACCGCAACTACACAAGGTATAGTGGTCCATCGTCTCCGGAACTCGTTTATCTTTCAGTCTTATGCCACCTTGAACAATATATGGCCCTCTCTTTAATGCGATAATGGAAGGCGTTGCGCCATATTCAATATAATCCACATCATCAATACGATAGGCCAAGGCTCCGGATGGACATCGTTTAATTGCATAAATTATGTCCTCAACGCTGCCATTGTCTGTTATAATCCAAGGTTGACGTTCCTTGTCAAAGACCGATGGCAAATCTTTTAGACAATACCCTACATGTGCGCATACACGTCGATTATCGGTAATCGTTATCTTTTCGCCTTCATAATCTTGCATTTTTCCCGGTTTCCAATGGCTATCTTTACTATCATCAAATTCTTCTGTAAAATGGCTTCCATCGCAAAAAGGTTTTTCATTTGAATGACCACATCGACATAATTTAATCGTATCCGGTAAGGCCGACTCATTTTTCGGTAAAATCTCGAGCCCTTTTCTGGTTTTCAGTGCCGGTGGGTTTTTGACGATTAACGGACCATTTTTCATGATTTCAATTGTTGATTTTTTCATTACCTCACATCCTTCATACTTTATAAATCGTTCTAAATAATTACTATTTATATTATACATGATAATTCCAAATTACAAAAATTTGTCTAAAAGCGACTATTCAGTTATAATAAAAGAAATCTATTGCAATTAAGAAAGGTAGGGTTCGCTTATGAAATATGTACCTAACATTTTAACGGTTATCCGATTGTTGTTAGTGCCGGTGTTTGCAATCGTATATTTTTCCAGAACAGATCATGCCCATTATATTGCTCTTTTTATTTTCCTTATAGCCGGTTTCACAGACTATTTAGATGGCTATCTCGCTAGAAAATATAAAATCATCAGCAAATTCGGTACAGTTCTTGACCCTTTAGCTGATAAATTAATGCTATTAACCGCTCTTGGTTCATTGGCTGTCAATGATGCCATACCTATGCTTTTATTTTTATTGTTTTTAGCCAAAGAAATTTTTATGATTATTGCAGGTACAATCTTATGGTACCGAGAAGAGCGTATGGTCATTCCTTCAAAACTACCTGGCAAAGCCGCAACTGCACTTTCAATGTTTACCGTGATTATGCTCATTATCTTTCCGGGCAACAAAATTTTCATCGGTATTTTGATTGTTGCTCTTGTCCTAAAGCTTATAGCCCTTCTCACTTATGTCAAAGTATATAAAAATCGTTCACAGAACTAGGATAGATGTTATATCGATTACAGAGAAAGCCTCAAGACTCTAGATGACTAGAATCTTGGGGCTTTCTCTTGAAATTGCTAAATACATATATACTTTTTTCATTCCTCATCCTCAATTAATTCTTTTTCTGTTTTTACGCCAATTTTATAAAAAGGATCAATTGCTTCTACCTGAAAAGGTTGCGATTTTTTATTTATCATTTGTTGCAAGAACAAATTAATCAATTTTCTCAACATAATATTACCACCTGTCTTTTCCTTGAATTAGTCTCCATACAAATTATAGAACATTTTTACAAAGTTGTAAGGCAAACAAGGCATCGGGATACTCTTCACTTTCAAGAAGCGAAAGTGAAGAGTCGCGAGGGTCGGCTTATGCCGACTGGCAACTACCGTTGCTACAATTAACAAAAAGACAGCCATGTTTGTGCAAGCACCTCCATGACAGCCTTTCCGTTAATTACTTCCCTCGCTCTTTTTATTCAACATAATCCTCTAATTTTACGCGTAAAAAAGCCCCAAAACCCTAG
>DDQW01000076.1 GCA_002342805.1 Clostridiales bacterium UBA2432
TCCAAACTAAAGGAATCCCAACGTGTTTGAATCTGACCTTTTTCAACCCATTTGCCTTCAAGAGGGTTGGCATCTTCACATTCAAGTACATACATTCGAATGCGCCATTCATCCTCCGCATGTCCAGCCGCAAAGTATATATACCACTTTCCTTGAATAAAATGAATCTCAGGAGCCCAGATATGATACTTCATAGCACCTTCTTCATGTTCATACCAAACTGCTTTTGTCTCTGCTACAGATAGACCATTGATTGTTTTACTCCGTCGGAGTTCTATATGGTTATACTCCGGAACTGTTGCTGTAAAATAATAATATCCATCCTGATGAAGCATCATCCAAGGATCAGCCCTTTGTTCAATTAAGGGATTACTCCATTGTTCAACTAATCTTTCTTCCATATCCGACTCCTTATTATTTATTGAACGCTAAAACGCACCATATGCCATGATAATTTTGGTAATTCAATCGCAAATTCTGTTCCTATTGTTTCTACAAGATTTACTTTTTCAGGAACAACATTCTGGGGATTTTCAAAGGAGTTCACCGCAAACATATCATCTCCTACAAGAACTTCATGATCAATCATCTTTAATTGACCAAATTCCTTTAGATCAAGATCTAACTTGATGTCTTCTGTTTGATTTGTATTTAATACAAAAAATGCCAGTTCGCCTTTATCTGCATCAAATGTTGTCAAACTCTGAAGTTCCGGAATCTTGCCAAAACGTTCTGTTTCAACATCATCACATACCACTAGATTTTTATAGACGTCGCCGCGACCGTAGTTACTCACTTGTTGGAATGGATAATAGGTTGTATGTTTAAGTACTTCTCCGTTTGGCGCTGTATGAATTGGAGCTAATGCGTTCACCAATTGTGCTAGGCATGCCATACGTACGCGGTCAGCGTTATTAACAATCGTACATAGTAATCCACCCACAACCAAAGCATCTAACAAGGTATATACATCCTCTGCAATTGCCGGTGCATGTTGCCAGCGCTTCGTATCCATTTGAGAGTTATACCATACATTCCATTCATCTAAACTTAGATAAATATCTTTTGTTCCACGATGTTTCGCTTTTACATAATCAGCCGCAGCACGGATGGTTTGAATAAATTCGTTTAAATCATAATGTGCTGCCAAGAAATTCTGTACATCACCATTATACTCATAATATCGATGCAAGGATATAAAATCAACATACTCATATGTATGGTCCAAAACCGTTAAATCCCATTCTGGGAAGGTTGGCATTTCTTTGCTAGAACTTCCACAGGCAACTAACTCAATATCCGGGTCAACCCACTTTAATATTTTTGCGGTTTCTTTTGCTTTTTTTCCATAATCTTCAGCTGTTAACTGACAGGTTTGCCATGGTCCATCCATTTCATTGCCCAAACACCATACTTTGAAGTTATGAGGTTCTTCATGTCCATTCTTACGGCGCAAATCACTCCAATGGGTTCCTTTTTCAATATTACAATATTCAATAAGTTGTCCTGCTTCTGCCGGTGTTCCTGTTCCTAAATTAACAGCAATCATGCCTTCTGTCTTCGCTTTTTTAGACCAGTCTGCGAATTCATCAATGCCAAAACTATTGTCTTCTATCGAAAACCATGCGTAGTCTAAGCGAACAGGACGTTCTTCTTTAGGACCGATACCATCTTTCCAATCATAGCCTGATAAAAAGTTTCCTCCTGGATATCTTACAATCGGTACATTTAATTCATTAATTGCTTGAATAACATCTTTACGAAAGCCTTGTTCATCTGCCTCCTGATGGTCCGGCTCGTAAATCCCGGTGTAAACCGCTCTACCCATGTGCTCAATAAAGGAACCGTACACTCTCTCATCGATATCTGCAATTCGGTAATTTTTGTTGACTAGACAATTTGCATTCTTCATACCATTCTCCTTTGACTCGTCAGTATTCTCCTGCAACCATTATAGGTTTTATTAAAATATTTTATATATAGTCAAAGTATATCACTTTCCTATTTTTTCGTCAATGAAGAAGTCCTTTCTCCTATTTATCATTTTGTTTTATATGTCCAGAGACAAAAAAATAGAGCCAATACTGACTCTATTTTCGGAATTATAAAACAGCTTGGCTCATAATTTCAATGTTACTGTTTTTACTCAGTTCAACATATTTTCTGGGTGAGTGTCCGCTCATTTTCTTGAATTGTTTACTAAAATGGTAAATGTTATCATAGCCAACTTTTTCAGCAACCTCTTTAACCGATCCTGTCGAAGACGCCAGCAAATATTTTGCACGTGTCATCCGCGCTTGTATCAAATCTTCCTTCGGACTACATCCGAAAAACTCTTTATAAAGCACTGAAAATCTTGATCGACTGAGATATACTAAATCCGCCATTTCATCAATGGTCCAATCCATGGATAAGTTTGTAAATATTTCTTCACGTGCCGCTTTAAATTTTTCGATCATGGTTGTTTTGTAGGGATCAAGTGAATAATCTTGTTTATACTTATGTAACCGTGCAAGTCCGATAAAGAAGTCCTCCATTTGTGAGCTAATACGTTCTTCCCAAAATAAATCCTTACGAATAAATTCTTTCTCGATTTTCCGGACAAAGAAACGGATGAAATTGTAGTCTTTCATCTCATATGGCGTGTTTACAACTACACCCAGTCGAAGAAAATAATGACTAAGATGCCTGCCCATAAAATGAAAATAATCATTCGTGAAACCACCCTCATTATTATAGTATAACTGTGGCTCTCCCGGTTCATATAATATAAAAGAATTCGGTTTGACATGGATTAACTCATCATGAATACGTATCTTCACTTCTGTTGAAAAAAACAGAAACAGATAATCTTCAGAACCAAATGGCCGTTCTATTCGAAATAATGAATTTGCTTTATAATTATACCCTACATCATGTATTTCAAATAACAATTTTATAACCTCCAATATGAATCGTCTTTGCTTTTTAGTGACCGCCCTCTTGACCATAGTAGGCATTCTTACCATGCTTACGCAAAAAATGCTTGTCCAACAATTCTTGTTGCATATGAGACTTACCACCATATTCCTTCATGAGTGATGCTGCAAAAGCCATCTTCGCAACTTCTTCAAGAACGACTGCATGATAGACAGCTTCCTCCGCATTTTTGCCCCATGTAAAGGGGCCATGTTCTTTGACCAATACCGCCGGAACCTCTAAGGCTTTAATCTTGCGCTCATGAAAGGTCTCAATAATTACTCTTCCGGTTTCTTTTTCATAATCCTTTGCAATCTCTTCCGGTCGCATTGCCCTTGTACATGGCACCGCTCCATAAAAATAATCCGCATGTGTCGTTCCAAGAGGTTTAATATCAACACCTGCTTGAGCAAAACTTGTTGCCCAAGACGAATGCGTATGAACAATTCCACCAATATCTGAAAATGCTTTATAGAGTTCTAGATGTGTCGCCGTATCCGATGACGGTTTATAGTCCCCTTCAACAACGTTACCTTCCATATCAACAACAACCATATCCTCTTGTGTCATGGATTCATAATCAACACCACTGGGCTTAATGACCACGAGATTTTTCTCACGGTCAATTCCGCTAACGTTTCCCCAAGTAAATACAACCAATCCACGTTTGGGTAATTCCATGTTTGCCTTAAATACTTCTGCCTTTAACGCTTCTAACATACGATCATCCTTTCAAATTCCATAACACATCACTCAGTTTCAAGTCCTGACGGAAGGTTTTCATATTCGTATCCTTATTAATAAGTACGGTTTCAAGATCTAGGAATTCCGCAAAATCCAGCAATTCTTCTGCCGTTACATCCAATGAAAACACGGTATGGTGGGCTCCACCGGCAAGAATCCATGCCATGGCTGCTTCTTCTAATGACGGTTGTGGCTTCCACATGGCCTGAGCTACCGGTAATTTAGGCATTTCTTGAGGTACCTTAACTGCATCAACTTCATTAATAATTAGACGCATACGACCGCCCATATCTATAATTGAAGCATTTAAAGCAGGTCCGGTTTTACATGAAAAAGTAAATCGTGCCGGATCTTCTCGATCACCAATTCCTAACGGATTAACAATGATATTGGGTTTTTGATTTGAAATAGATGGACACACTTCCAACATATGCGCACCTAAAACCATTTCATTATCAGGTTCTAAATGATAGGTATAATCTTCCATAAAGGACGTACCTTTATCACCAAATCGTCCCATAATTTTTGTTAAACGGACAAACCCGGCTGTTTTCCAGTCACCTTCGCCTGCAAATCCGTAACCTTTACCCATCAGACGTTGTACTGATAACCCGGGTAATTGTTTTAATCCGTGCAAGTCTTCAAAGGTTGTCGTAAATGCAGTGAAGCCTCCATCATTTAAAAAACGTTCAATAGCGATTTCTAGCTTAGCTTGATATTTTATAGAATTGACACTATGGTCCGAAGTTTCAACAATGTTGTATTCATTTTGATATTCCTTATAAAGAGCTTCAACCTCATCTTCCGTAACTTTTTCAACATACTCAACAAGATCTCCAACACCATATCCATGAACCTGCCATCCCAGTTTAATCTCTGCTTCGACTTTGTCCCCTTCTGTAACAGCAACATAACGCATATTATCTCCAAATCGTGCAATTTTAAGACATTTGCTTTCAGAGATTGTAACAGCAACATTCATAAACTTGCGAATTTGTTGTTGCACTTTTTCCGATTCCCAATAACCAACGACGACTTTTCGAGGCAAACGTAATCGGGTATTAATAAATCCAAACTCACGCCCTCCATGTGCGGACTGATTAAGATTCATAAAGTCCATATCGATGGAGTCCCATGGAATATCCCGATTAAATTGTGTATGTAAATGCATAAATGGTTTATTCAAAATAGATAATCCGGTAATCCACATTTTTGCAGGAGAAAATGTATGCATCCAACCAATTACACCGGCACAATTTTCTGTATTATTTGCTTCTTTTACAAGGGCTGTAATCTCATCCGGTGTTTTTAGAACATCTTTGAAAACAATTTTGTAACCAAATTGCCCTTGTTCGTTTAATCCATTCACCATATTAACTGAGTCATCATTAACCTGCTTAAGCACCTCAGGCCCATAAAGGTGTTGACTACCGGTTACAAACCAAAATTCATACGTTTTTGATAAATTCATTTTTCTACCTCCATATTGTTCGTATCTTTTATTTTAGTGGTACGTACCTTTATATATAAATGCAAATATGCATTTATTCTTCTCGTCTATTCTTCTCGTCTTCGAACGGAATCTCGTATTATCAATTCAGGTTCAATGACATCTTGAATCATTGATTCTTCTTGTCGAATAAGTTTTAGCAACTGGTAAGCAGCCTTTTCACCTAAACGTCCCTTAGGATGGGCAATGGTTGTTAATTTAACTTCACCTGCATCGGCCATATTGGAATTATCAAAACTAACAATCGATAAATCTTTGGGTACATTTTTACCTAACTGACCCAGTAATTGAATGAGTCCAATAGAAATCTGGTCATTATAACATACAACACCGGTTCGGCCTTTTATAAGTTGTTGAATCGCCTCTACATTGGTCATATCAACCACCTGCTTTTTGTTTTCTGTTGTGTACCAAAGCACATCGCCTTCTATGGGGTCAAGTTCTGCTTCTCGCAAGGCTTTTAAATAACCGGAATATCGTCCGTGTCCTTGCATATCATCTTGTTTAAAAATTCCGGCAATACGCCCATGTCCCTGTTCAATCAAATACTTTGTCGCTAAATATCCGGCTTTTTGATCATCTTCAACAATATATGATGCCGTTACATTTTGATAAGTTGCATG
>DDQW01000077.1:0-15471 GCA_002342805.1 Clostridiales bacterium UBA2432
TCTGGATGAATAATTCAGGTTAAGTAATATCAAATCAGCACCAAAAGCAGCCATCATTTCAGCATTGGTTACCCCCTCTATGAGCGGCTCGCCCACGACAACCGTCTCACCAACAATAGTCCTTCCGGCACTGGCTTGAATCGAAAGCTTGAGTTCATCCGCTGACATTTTGTGACACTCACTGGCATAGCAACTAAGTAATCTTTTCATGAAAAACTCCTCCTATTTCTCCACATGAATACTAAACTGACAGGTAAATATTTCTTTAGGTTCTAATCGTAAGACATCTTCTTTTTCTCGAAAATCTCCATTGAAATCGGTATAATCCGCGTGCCCGTACCAAGGCTCTATGCATACAAAGGGCGCCCCTTCCGGTTTGGTCCACAATCCAAGGAATGGGAAACCGGTAAAATCAAGGTGTAGGCCACGACCACTTTTTTTATTGATCAGTGAAACTTTATTCGAGTTTAGATCTTCAAATATGAGTGCATCATTTTTGAACGTTTCAGCATTTAATGATATTTGACCTTCATTTTCCAAGTAAGCGATTTTATCCCTAAGAAGTAATCCATCTTTATTGAGTGGTATTCTTTTGACAGTTTCATCATGCTCAAAGATTATTGCATATTCTTCAAAAGTCTCATTATCTGCAAGGGGACAATTAAATCCGGGATGGGCTCCAATATTAAAATACATGACTTGTTCATCGTGGTTAATTACTTTGTACGATATACTTAAGGCGCTTCCCGACAGACCATACGTAATGACTAATTCAAAGCGATATGGATAATTAACCAGTGTTTCCTCGCTCCACTTAAGTCGAAACGAGGCAGAGGTCTTACTCGATTCAATCAACTCAAAATCCTGATCCCTTGCCAAGCCATGTTGATTCAAATGATAGGTATTATCTCCAACCCTATAGGTATTATCCACCACTTTTCCAACAATAGGAAATAAAACGGGTGCATGTCTCGCCCAGTATTTGGCATCGCCCGTCCATATATACTCAATGCCATCACTCTTATTTTTAAAACTTATAAGCTCTGCTCCTTGATGCTGAATAATTACCTCATATATTTCGTTTTCAAGTTTTACCATACCCTTCTCCTCCTTTGGAACTTCAAAGATTGAACCGACACATTTATATCTTTGGTTTTCATAATAGGCGTCAACATCAGACATAACATAAACGACATGATTTGGAAAATCATTATATATACACTCCATGAGTTTTCGCCCAATATTTTTTCCTCGATGACTCGGCTTAACTAATAGATCACAAACATATATATAAAAATCACCATCTCTGACCGAACGTGAATAACCACACAACTCATTCTCTTCATATGCAACATATGTGATTGATTGATCTAAATCTGACTTGTACTTCTCCGATGTCTCCTTCTCCGCGTAGGTCCATCCTTCTTCATCTTCAATCATTTTCATTAAATTTTCATCATCTTGTGAACGCTACTATATTTTCTGATATGCATTTTTTCATCTCCTGGTCTAGTTAAAACAAGGGCAACTGCATATTTGTAATGTTGTTTCTTATTATACCACTTGATGATTCTTGATACTAGCTTCTAATAAGGGCATATTCTTATAATAAAAAACCAGCCTTCTCAAATCCATAGTTTTTCAACTTTGCTTTGAGTTGCTGGTTTTTCTTGTTCTTTCTGTTATAATGCTTGTCGCTTTTTTGATAGCCTGTTCCACTGTGAACGATTGCTTGACTTTTATTTACCTTACCTTTACGGCTTTTTATCAAGTCCATTCCTGATATCGTTCCGATATGCTGTTTTTTGCCTTTCATTTTTCCACCTCGTTACATTTTTATATATCTATTATAACTGAATCAACTCTATTTTACAATGTTGAATGCCACTCAAAGTTTTCTTAAACCATTATATGTACAGACAATAAATTTTTGAATCCGAAAACAGCAATCAAAAATAATTTGATTACTGTTTCGCTTATATGTTTAACTTAATAGCATTACATAACTTATTATTTAGACATTATTTTTCCCTTACCCATACAATCATTTCACCTTCGTTTCGATTATTCCAGAGGCAGTATGGTACAGCTGTAAATATATCTTCTATATATTGAGGCCGTTCTTCTAGATAAAGCGAGTTTGAAATGTTTTCATATTGAATTTTTTCTCCTTTTAATTTTGCACACAATATTCCACCTAATAATGATTTTTCATAAACTTCTTTAACTTGAGATTTTGAATCGATTATTATTGATGACAAATATTCCCCATTATCCTCTTCTTCTAAACAATAGACCCACGGTCCTTTCATCAGGCTTACCTTACCAATATTATCTCTCACCTTCGAGTTACTATATACAAATCTAAAAGCCACATCAATCTCAAACTCAATTTCATCTTCCTTCTTCCATTTTCTTGTGATGTATATATACCCTTTATCACATAGATAATCTGCATTCTCGCCATTAACTTTTATACTAATATTCTTCGAGAAACTTGGTTGACGTAGAGCAATTGTATAAGGTTCCTTTTTAATCATTTCACTATGAATTCTTAAACGTATACTTCCTGATTCAGGATAATTCGCCTGTAAACTAATATTAACCTCTTCACCTAATATCTTTGCCTTTATAATACTACCTATAAATAAATTAATATAAAGTGTTTTTTCATCAACCGCATGAGAATAGTTACTTATTGCAGCCAAAGTTCTTGCAATATTTGGCGGGCAACATGCTACACCAAACCACAATTGTCGGATTGTTTTCACATGACGCATTGTTGGATTATTGTTGGCAATATCCGGAATCACCTCAAGTGGATTAACGTAAAAGAAATGTTTTCCATCAAGCGCTAACCCTGCCAATAAAGTATTATAAAGCGCTTTTTCAACAACATCCATATACTTTCCATCTTTTGTTATTTGGAACATCCTATTAGAAAACATAGCCAAACCTATAGTCGCACATGATTCAGAATAATTTGTATTATTTGGCAAATCATAATCACTTGTAAATCGTTCTCCATATGATGCCGCTCCAATACTTCCGGTAATATACATTCTCTTTTGAACGATATTTTCCCAAAGTATTTCACATTGCTTTAACATTTTTTCATCATGCTTTTCATAAGCCAATTCTGCCATAGCACTATATAAATAGACCGCTCTAACCGCATGTCCTTCTGCAGTCATCTGTTTTTCTATAGGCAAATGCGCCTGGGCATAATCTAAATCAAAATCTTTAAACTCAGAGAAGATAAACTTATTCTCCTTTTTGCCTTTTTCTTGAAGAAAGTAAACAGGCTCCTGCCCACGCTCTGTAACAAAATAATATGCTAAATCCATATATTTTTCATCATTTGTCGCATAATATAATTTAATTAAGGCGAGTTCAATCTCTGGATGCCCTGGATAACCTTTTATTTTACCTTCTTCACGTCCAAAAACAGTATAGATATAGTCTGCAAATTTTGAAACTACTTTCAAAAATTTATCTTTTCCTGTCGCTTCATAATATGCAACAGCCGCCTCAATCATATGACCTGCAGTATATAATTCATGTCCTTCAAATAGATTTTCCCATCGTGGTTTACCAGTAATCTGATAATATGTATTTATATAACCATCTTCAGCTTGAGCCTTTGCAATTAAATCAATTGCTTGATCCGCTAAAGCTTCTAAATCAGGATTCTGGGTTTTTGCTAAAGAGTAGGCAACTGCCTCCAACCATTTGGCTACATCAGTATCTTGAAAAACCATTCCTCGATGATTACCGGCCTGCTCTCCAGCAGCAACGCGGAAATTCTGAATGCAATGACTTTTTTCTGCTCCGTCGACCTGATCATTTATTAATTCCCATTGAAAAGGTAAAATCACATCATCAACCAAGTCAATATATTGTTTCCAGAATTTATCCGTTATTTTCACATTTTCTAATCGCAATTTTTTTAATTTATTCTTTTCCATTTGTATCCTCTTTCTTTATAGATTCACCTTCAATAATCATGCAAGGAAGTGTTATATTTGCATCTTCATAATTTTTCCCATTAATATTATCTAGAAGCAATTCCATTGAACGATATCCCATAAGTTGAAGCGGTCTTTCAATCGTCGTAATTCTAGGCGCAATATGGTGGACAATGTTTGCATTATCAAACCCAGTTACAGAAATATCCCTAGGAATTTTTAGTCCTAATTCTTTTGCTGCATCATAAACTCCCAGAGCCATATCATCATTCATTGCTATTATTGTAGTCGGGTAATTTTCTTTAGACAAAATCTCTATTGCCGCCCTTTTCCCACCTTCATATGTCCAATTTCCACGCACAATATTTGTTTCATTTACTTCAATTCCAACTTCATTCAATGCACTTTTTACTCCATTAACACGTAAACATGCCGGTTCCGAATTTGCGAGTCCATCAATAATCCCAAACTCCTTATGCCCATTATCAATTAACATATGCGTTAGTTGATACATTGTTTTTTCATTACTGTATCGAACTGATGATCCCTCTCCATCTGAATAACAATAACAATACACTACCGGTTTATTGATATGATGTAATACATGTTCAACTTTGCGGTCATGCATACCCACATAAATGATTCCATCAACTTGCATTCCAATAAGTACGTCCAAAGATTTATCAATATCCTTTTGAAAATCCGAAATATGATCAAATCGAGATTCGATTTTACTTAATAATCTTAGATTACTTAATATTGTGTTATATCCTTGCTCTTCAGCTATCTCATTAATACCATCAATAATTTGCGCCGTATGCCACACCGTGATATCCTCCACAATTACACCGACTAAAAATGATTTATTTTGCCTCAAGCTTTTAGCCAGAATATTTGATCGATAACCCGTTTCCTTTATTATTTTTTCTACTTTTTTCTTTGTTTCTTCGCCTACTTTTGCCGATCCATTTAGTACATAAGATACAGTAGCTACTGAAACACCTGCCATTGCAGCAATTTCTTTTAATGTCATACGATACGCTCCTTTTTATTTACATTTTATCCTTTTAAACCTGAAGTTTTAATACCTTCAACTAGATATTTTGATCCAAACAAATATAAAAGCATAGGTGGTAAAATCATTAATGTAGATGCAGCCATAATTGATGGCCAATTTATAACAAATGCATTACCTGAAGTGTACATGAACGAAGTCATCAAAGCAATTGTCAACGTTCTCCATGAATCACTATTTATAAAAAATACCGGTTGCGTTAATTCATTCCACCAAAATACACATGATAAAATACCAATTGTTACAAAAGTAGGTTTTGTTAATGGAACTAATATTTTAAAAAACACACCACCAACTGAACACCCATCAATCGTAGCCGCTTCATCTAATTCTCTAGGAATCGATCTGAAAAACTGCCTAAATAGAAACACATTATATGGAAAAGCAAAAAATGCCGGTATAATCATTGGCAATAATGAATCCAACCATCCAATTTTACCAAACATAATATATTGAGGAATAATAAGAGCAATTCCGGGAATCATCATCGTTCCAATAATCAAAGTAAATATAAGATTTTTACCTGGAAATTCCATTCGCGCTAATGGATATGCCACTAAAGATGAAGATAATAAGGTTCCGATTGTTGTACCTAACATTAATAATACCGTATTTCGAACATAAATGAAATAATTTGAATTCGTAAATATGTATTTATAATTTTCTAATGTTGCTTTTTGCGGAATTATATTTGAAGATGTTGTAAATTCAGTTAATGTTTTAAAGCCACCTGTAAGCACCCAAATTATCGGAGAGAACATGATGATGGCAAATATAATTTTCACAAAATAAATGACCAAGCTTCCTAAAGTCTTTTTTTTCAATAATTTACGCATTGTGCAACCTCCTACTAATTTTCATAAAATACAAATTTTTTCGATAATCCAAATAAACCTATACCTATTAACGAAGCAATTAAAAAAAGAACAACCGACAAGGCACAAGCATACCCAACTTTCATGTTACTAAAAGCCTCCTTATATATAAGTAAACTTAGCACCTGTGTCATACCATTAGGATTTCCCGATTCTCCTGTTAATGGAAATAAGAGTGCGAAGGAACCATTTAATGCACTAATACATCCCATCACTGAATTAAAAAGAACAATTGGAGAAATCGAAGGCAACGTAATATTAAAAAACTTTTGAAAAAATCCACCGCCATCGATATCACACGCTTCATATAACTCTGAAGGAACATCATTTAAACCCGATCTAAAAATCAACATCATCTGTCCAGTATTATAAGTAAATAAAGTGATAAAAAACACTGCTAAATATACGGTTTGTTGATCATACAACCAATTTATCTGAACATTACTATTTGCAAATATAGAAATGAGACTATTTAAAAGTCCTGCTTCTTTTCCAAAAATGGTTCTAAATGCATATGCTAGTGCAACTGTAGGTATAACCGATGGTAAAAAATATGTAAATTGAAATATTCCATTCAACCTTTGTTTACGATTTAAAAGCATTGCTAATACAAGAGCCCAAATAGTTGTTACAATCATCATAACGCCGGTGAAAAATAAGGTTACCTTAAACGAGTTCCAAAAAGTTGTACTGTTAAACATATTAATATAATTTTGAAATCCGATAAATTCAGTTATCCCATTTAGCTTTCTATTTGTCAGACTCGTATATACCATAAATATTATTGGAAATAATGTGAAACTTACAAAACCTATAAACCAAGGTGCACAAAATGCATATGCCGTAAAATATTTTTTTCTTTTTTGTTTGCTAATATGCTGCCAATGCACATTTTCAATATGATCCATTATATCCTCCTTAAAATGGTTCTTTACATCTTTACAATAATATCAATAATAGGTAGTCATTAAACTACCTATTATTAATATTGGTTTTATATTAATAGCCAATTGTCTCTTTTGCGTATTGGGATGAATTTTCAACTGCTTGTTCAGGCGTAAGTTGTCCTAAAACAGCTGCTTCAAAATCCCCTATTGCATTATTAGTAACACCTGACGGCAAGCAAGTATAGCCAAATACACCCGAAGCTAATGAATCTGTCATAGCATCCCAGTTATCAATTGTTACTGCTGTTTCAACTTTCCAAGCACCTTTATCAGCGATGGACTTGATTGCTGATGGATTACCACTTGCTTTAGAATTAATTGTCTGACCTTCTTCGCCCATTAAATATTCAATAACCTTAAATGCGGCGTCCTTTTTCTGACTTTTTGAATTAATACTATAAAAACCTGTATGTAAAGTGTTGTATTTTATTTCATCTGTTGGAATCGTCGCGATATCCCAGTTAAAAGCAAGTTCATCACCATATGTACCAATATTCCAACTTCCTTGCCAACTTATTGCCGCTTTTCCTGCTGCAAACAAATCCGCTGTATCTGATGACGGTTCTGGCATAAATCCGTTTTCTACCATTGTTTTACAATCATCAATAAAGGAAATAGCTCCATCTCCTATGACTAACTGGCCTGTTTCCGGATCATAAACCTGATCTCCTGCACCACCAATTCCTGCCCACCATGTTTGAACATTTGGCAATGCAGAACCATAAACTTCAGTTGTTCCGTCTGCCGCCTTAACTGTCAATTTTTCTACCGCTTGCAAGTATTCCTCATATGTCCAATCATTCGTCGGGTATTCTAACCCAACAGCATCAAACATATCTTGATTATAAAACATTATTTCTGTTGCTGCACACCATGGTAGACCATAAGTTCCACCTAATCCATCCGAGAGCTTAGCTACTGCATCAATAAAGTCATCGGTATTAATCGATGAATCTTTTAAATAATCATCCATCGGATCAATTCCTTGAACTTGTGCAAAATTGCTAATATCATTTTCCCAAATGACATAGATATCAATAGAGTCATCACCTGTTGCAACCATTTGATTCAACTTTGATGAATATTCACTTTCTGGAATCACAGTAACTTCCACATCAATACCTGTTGCTTTTTCGCACTGTGCATACATATTTAATTCTTCATTTGGATTAGGCTCATTCCAAACAGCAATCGTAATCTTTTCAGTTGCTTCACTTGAAGAACCCGTACCATTTCCCGTGCTTGTTGATGAAGCGTCTGACTCTGAAGTATCATTAGTTGAAGAAGTATCATTACCTCCACAACCAGTAATAAAAACAAGACTCAAAACTGCTACTACCAATAACGCTTTCCAATTTTTTCTCATTTTGACCTCCCTAAATTAAATAAATAGTATTGGTTAAACGTTTAAGTTAAAGTTTAAAAAAAATTTTTTTCTTTTCACCATTTTTTTACAAATATTATGAATTTAATCGTTTAACCTAGTATATATTTTAGTTTATGTTCATCTTTTTGTCAATATTTTTTTATATATTTGCATATTATTAAACAAAATGACAAGTTAAACCTTTAAGTTTTTTTGATAACCTTTTCCACTGTCATCGATTAGTTGTCTTTTGTTGAACTTACCTATTATTTTTTTCATAATCTTGTGATATCAAAAAATCTTTTTCTTCGTCTTCTTCAATTTCAGGCAAACGGTTACGATCTTCATGAAAGCGATTGTCTGTATGATCATCATTTGTTGTTGACACTTCAAATAATATAACTGTTCCTGTTCCGGGTTTTCCTCGCCACTGATGATATTGCCCTGGGCGTAAAGTAATGCTTTGTCCTGGATTTAATGTAAGTGTCGAACCGGCCTTTGTTTGTATACGCTCACCATCAACACTGACAATCACATCAGCATCAGAAAATTCTCCTTCTTGTGTCGAATTATATAAAGTAATCTCTAACTCTCCTCCACCACGATTAATGATATCTTCTGTTTTACTAACATGAAAATGATAAGGAAGAATTTGACTATCTTTTACAAGGAGTAACTTTTCCGCATAGTCTTTTTTATACTCTGAATTTGTCAATGTATTACCGTTTCTAAAGACAAAAGAGACTAAACCACACTTTTCAAAATCACCTGTGCCAAAATCAGTAACATCCCATCCCAACATATTTACACGTATCTCATCAAATCGATCATCTGCTTTTTCCCATTCTTGTGGTGTCCAATAGGCAAATGGTGGAAGCGGAAAATTATATCGACTTGCTATTTCCATTGCATTTTTAATTTCCTTGTTAATTAATGATCTTTTCATAATAACCTCCAATTTTTAATCTAAATATTTTAATACTGTTCTCTGAAGAATTTTCATTGAGCTATCAATATCATTACTTCTAAGTATAATATCATTTACTTCTGAATCTGCTAAATTTATCACTTTATCATATTCTTGAAATTTAGGTGCGATTACTCCATTTTCAATAATCTCACTCAAAAGCTGATTATCTATAACCCTTTCATCAACTCCTGTATATTGCATTAATAACTCTTCAGCTTCTTTTGATTTTGTTACGGTTTTTAAAACAGAGCTTCCTTGAGAATATTTAAATATATTCATTTGAATCTCTTCATCATAGGTTAATAATTTTATAAATTCCCAGGCAAGCTTTTCTTTTTTTGTCTTTTCATTCATTCCAATAATCAATGATTTTACTTCTGAAACATTATTTCCATGCTCTCCTGCAGGTAATGTCATAAAATCCCATTTAAAATTCGTGTATTTTTTTATTTTATATGGATATGTTTTATATGTACGATAATCCGAAAATAATAATGGCATAAAAGCAACATTTCCAGAATTAAAATCATCCTCACTTACAGTCGTTCTTTCATTAAGCTCTTGAAGCTTACTTACATATTTAACCGATTCAATAACACGTTCATTTGTAAAAAAGGCTGTTTGACCTAAGTCATCAAAGATGTTTCCATTATTTGAATACACTGCTTCGATCCAATTATAATTTAGTGTTCCAAATTGATCGATTTTTCCATCTCCATTTGTATCTTTGGTTACTTTTTGCGATATCTCATACAAATCATTCCATGTCCAGTCATTTTTCGGAACTTGAATATTATTTTTATCAAGCATCGTTGTGTTGACAAACATGAGTGTTGGAACTGATTCAAATGGTAAAGCATATTGACTTCCTTCTAAATGTCCACTTTCCCACGATGTTGAAAAATACTTTGATGGGTCAAAATCTTCATCCTTTTCAATCAGGTCATCCATATCTTTCAAAACTCCTAATGAAGACAATTTTGTAAAATCTTCAGTAAGAACCATAAATACATCTGGTGTTTCTCCCATAATGATTTTTCTTGCCAACCATTCTGAATAATCATTTCTTGTGATTCCACTATAGTAATGCACTTTAACACCGGGGTTTTCCTTTTCAAATTTTTTGACTGCCGAATCAATTAATATATAACTATTCGCATTCTCAACCTGCCAATTACTTCCCACGAACATACCAAACTCTAAGACATCATCATTTTCTTGATTTTCTTGCACCAAGAAATATATACTTATCAAAATCATAAAACTCAAGAGTATTAGTGCTGTTTTTCTAATATTTAATTTCATTTGTGCCACTCCATTTTGCGTCGGCTCACCCCATACTGGACTGCCCAAATCGCTAACTGTGTTCGATCTCTAAATCCTAATTTACTCAAAATAGATGTAAGATAATTTCTTACTGTTCCTTCAGATAAGTTTAAATTGTCAGCAACTTCTTTATTTGATAATCCAAATTCAATTTGCTCAATAATTTTCCATTCCGTTTGCGTTAATGTTTTTACACCGTCAATGTCACATTCTATTGTATAGTCCGATTTAGCCATTTGTGAAAACAACTGAACAACTTTTGTGGCAATATCTGGATTTATCATTGCTTTTCCACTATACACAATATGTATTGAGTCAACTAATTGATCCATTGACACTCCTTTTAATAAATAACCACTTGCACCATATTTCAAAGCATTATATACATATTCATCATTATCAAAAGTTGTTAAAATAATTATTTTAATATCCGGATAAATTTCTTTAATAATCTGAGTACATTTAACGCCGTCCATTTTGGGCATGCGTACATCCATAAGTATAATATCCGGTGGATTTTTCCGTATACTTTTAATGACTTCCTGTCCATTGGATACAACATCTATTACTTCAATATTATCTCTGTTTTCAAGAACAATACGTAGACTGTGTCGAATCAACTCTTGATCATCTGCAATGATTACTTTAATCATGATTTTTCACCCCACCTTATCGGAATAACTGCGTTTACTCTAAAACCATTATTTCCATTAAAATCCACTTTTCCATTCAATAGCTTAATGCGCTCTACAATATGGTTTGTACCGAATCCTTTTTTCATAGTTTTACATCCAACACCATTATCTATTATACTTAGAATTAAATCATTATATTTTCTGCTTATATTCACATCAATTTTTGTTGCCTGCCCATGACGGATTGCATTCGTAAGACTCTCTTGAATAATACGGTAAATAGCATTTTCTTCATCTTCACCAAAACACAAATATTCCACATCGCAATTAAGATGTATATCTGTATTTGTTAATTTCTGAACCCCGCTAATCATATTTTTTATCGCATCTCCAAGTTCTTGATGCTTCAACACATCTGGTCGTAGCTTATTTACTGAATTTCTTATATCAGATAAGCCTTGACGAACCACTTGAGAGATAATAACTAATTGTTTTTTTGTTAAGTCAGGTGATTTTTCTACAAGTTCAATACATGCATCAATACCTGCTGAAATACCTGTCAACGTATGTCCTAGGGTATCATGTATTTCTCTAGCAAGTCTATTTCGCTCACGGGTTTCTCCCATTTTCTCTTTGATATCTGCATATTCTTTTAACTCTGTATTTGCATCTATAAGTTTTTGATTTGCTATACTTAAATCCTGATATAATTTATTGACCTCATTTATAACCCCTCTTTGTTCCTGTATGACAAAAATACAAAACATGATAAATACTATTATATTTATGGAAATCAAACTGTTGAATAATCCAATTAAATACTGCTGCTGCGCAGAACTATAATAGCTTATATAACTATCAATCGAAAATAACGGATACCTAATGGCTAAAAGTTCATAGTCAGTAACTAATAGGGTAATTATTGATAAGATAAAAAAACTAAATCGTCCTCGTATATCTTTTGTATATGCAATTACATTTGCAAAAAACCAAAATAATATGCCATTGTAATTAAAATCTAGCATACTTATAATAAGAATACTAACAACAAAGTCAATAAATAATGTAAATAATATAATCTTTTCACTATTCGTACCATACGTCTCGCGAATTATAAATGAAGCAATCAATATACAAATCAATATGATTCCACTACCTAAAATAAACGCAGGCTTTTCAGGCAACGTCTCTATCGAATGCAAAAAACTGCTTGCAATATGATAATCATATATATATACCGTTGTATTGTATATTAAGGTCAAAATAAAAAATATAGCAACACTATTAATAGCAAGCATGCTCATTTTTATAAAGGTTATTTTATTATGAAGTCGTGAAATATATTTATTGCCATCCAGCGATATCGAACTCATTTATATTCTCCTTGGTAATCAAACTAACTGGGATAATAATAGACCGGTCAACACTAGCTCCGGCAAAATATTGATATGCCGTTTCCGCTGCAGTTCTTCCAATAACAATTGGCCTTTGGGCACTAGAGCCTTCAATATGATTTTCCTTAATCATTGTTTTTCCATCAGGTGACCCGTCCACACCATATATCAAAACATCTTTGGAGTAGTTATTTAATTGTAGGGCCGCTAATGCTCCTAATGCTGAAGGATCATTCCCCCCAAAAATAACGTCAAATTCCCAATTAAATTCGATGATATCATTCATAACGTTCATAGCAACTTCCAATTCGGCTCCTGCTGATTCGATATATATTATATTATGGTCCTCATGCCCCTTAATAACATCTGTAAATCCTCTGACACGATCAATAATTGAATTCATTTCAGGGTGATTTAATACAATAATATTTGACTTCGCTTTTTTCTTTAATACATCTTCAGCACACTGGACTCCAGCATTATAGTTATCAGATATTATTGTTGAAACAACATATTCATCATCATACACATATGTATCAATATTAAATACAGGTATATTCGCTTCATAACATGCCACTAAAGCCGGCTTAACCGTCTTCCAATCGACCGGATTAAGAAAAATAGCATCAACACCTTCTTCAATCATATCTAAAATCTGTTGGTTTTGTTTTAACTGATCTTGAGAAGGATCTCTTGATATTAATATATCTCCATTTCCTTCAACCACTTCTTTTATACTATTATTAAGAACAACAAAATAGGGATTATTCATTGTCATATATGTTGCCCCAAATACTTTTGGTTTACTTTCGCTTTTTAACTCTCGAGGACTTATATTTATCAAAATTCCTGCAAACACAAAAATAAATAACAACATACTTGCGATTAAAATTTTAGAATGCCTCATTATGTTCCACCTTAATTCCTTTCTATTTCTTGGTTACTAGATAAAGATAACTCCCATTAAATTGATATAAGGGAGTTATGCTTTTATAATTATAGCGTATTTACCGGTGTACGTCTATTATGCATTCTTTTTATTTTTTAGGAAGTCAATAAACACTGCTAGCAAAATCACTGCCCCTTTTACAACATATTGCCAAAAAGAGTTTACATTTAATAAGTTTAATCCATTATTAAGTACCCCGATTATAAGCCCTCCAATAATCGTTCCACCGATTCTTCCTGAACCACCGGCCATACTTGTACCACCAACAACAACTGCCGCTATTGCATCCATCTCAGCACCATCCCCGGCTGTGGGTTGTCCTGAGTACATTCTTGAAGCAAGAATTACGCCTGCAATTCCAGCCATTAATCCGGAATATGCATGAACTAAAAATTTTACACGCGCAACTTTAATTCCCGAAAATCTTGCCGCTTCCGGGTTTCCACCTACTGCATATATATGGCGTCCTAGTTTAGTTTTATTCATTATAATACCCGTCATAATCAATACAATAACCAAAATAATGACTGGTGTAGGGACAGGACCTATATAGCCGGCACCTAAAAATTGCCATTCTTTTGTAACCACACGGACAGGAGAACCTCCTGTATAAACATACGCAAATCCTTTTATTATATTTAATGTGGCTAATGTGGTAATAAATGCAGGTATGGTTGTTTTTGAAATAACCAAGCCATTAAACATACCCACTAAAACTCCGATAGTTATTCCTAAAAGGATTGCTATTATAATCGGCAAGTTATATCTTGCCACACCACCTGCTGCAATAACCCCTGATAGTGCAATGATTGAACCTACTGATAAGTCTATACCACCTAAAATAATAACCATGGTCATACCACAAGCTAATAATAAATTTGAGGATATTTGTCGTAAAACATTAAAAATATTTTTTTGTGTCGCAAACGATTCTCGTGTAGATGGGTTTATCGCTAAAAATGCACACAATAAGATAAAAGCGATTATTATTCCAATATTACTTTTTATAAAAAACACTATTTTTTTTTTGGTATTTATGAGAAAACTATTTCCCTGTGTTACATGTGTTGACATAGTATTTCCTCCATTTCTATTCTTTTGTCGCTAATGCCATAATACGTTCTTGAGTCACTTCTGTATGATTTAGGCATCCAGTCACTTTTCCATGACTCATAACATACACGCGATCACTCATATTAATGACTTCAGGTAATTCAGAGGAAATCATTATTATCGAAACTCCTCCCTGTACTAACTGATTCATAATTGAATATATTTCTGATTTCGCCCCAATATCAACACCTCTTGTTGGTTCATCTAATATAAGTATTTGTGGATTTGTTGCCAACCAACGTCCAATCATAACTTTCTGTTGATTTCCACCTGATAAATTATTAATTATTTGTTCTTGATTAGGTGTTTTTGTTGCCATCATATCAATATATTTTTGGGTAATTTCTCGTTCTTTTTCATCATCATTAAAAATACCTTTAATAAATTTATCCAATACTTGAATTGTAGAGTTAAAGCGTATATCACGAACGCGATATAACCCTTCTTTTTTGCGATCTTCTGGTACAAGTCCAATTCCTAGCTTCATTGCATCTCGTGGCGAGTTTATTGTAACCATTTCTTGATTAATCTTCACATTTCCTTCGATTATATTTGACAATCCAAAAATACATTTCATTAATTCAGTCCTTCCAGAACCTACTAAACCAGCAAAACCTATTATTTCTCCTTTCCTAAGTTCAAAAGAAGCTTTTTCAATCAATTTCCCGTCAGAAATATTTTTACATTGCAAAATAATATCTCCTGGATCATTATATGTCCGTTCATAATAATTATTTAATTCTCGACCGACCATTTTTGCTATCAAAGCATCTTTGGTCGTATTTTTTACAATTTCTGTGCTAACATATGCCCCATCACGAAGGATTGTAACACGATCACAAATTTCTTCTAG
>DDQW01000077.1:15561-74784 GCA_002342805.1 Clostridiales bacterium UBA2432
AAAAAGCTGACTTCTTTGTCTGAAATTGAAGACGTTGGTTCGTCCATGACTAAAATTTTTGAATCGTATGATATAGCTTTAATTATTTCAACCATTTGCTGTTGGGCTATCGTAAGATTTTTTATCAATTCATCGCTCGATATATTGAGTCCGTAAACTTTCATCAATTCATCTGTTTCCTGATTCATTTTCTTAATGTTTATAAATTTCCCAATAAGCGGTTCTCTTCCTAAAAAAATGTTTTCTGCCACTGTCATATGGGGCACTAAAACAAGTTCTTGATGAATAATCGATATTCCATTAACTTGTGCATCTTTTACCTCTTTAATATCTACTTCTTTTCCATCAATTAATATTTGCCCTTCATCAAGACTATATATTCCCCCTAAGACTTTTATTAAGGTTGATTTCCCAGCACCATTTTCTCCGAGCAATGCATGGACTTCGCCTCGGTTAAGTTCAAATTGAACATCATTTAGGGCTATAACACCAGGAAACCTTTTGTGAATATGTTTCATTTCAACTAATTTGTTTTCCAAAGTATCACCTCTTCTAAAAATATGAGTAGATAAGGTGTATATCGTACGATATACACCTTATTATAATTAACTTATTGCCAGCCATCTGTTCCAAATTCTTCAACATTTTCAGATGTAATTAAAAATGTCTCAACTGGATATCTATCTTCCACTGAATCACCTGACAAATATTGATACATTACTTCTACGGATTTTTCAGCAATACCAATTGGAGACTGTGCCCCAGTTCCCGCAATCAAAGAATCAGGATTTGTAAGTTCTGCTTTAATATCCGGTGAACCATCCACTCCATAAATCAAACACTCTGACATACCTGCTGCATTGGTTGCTGCTAAAGCTCCTAACGCGGTAGGATCATTTCCACCAAATATTGCAACTACATCACCATGCGCCTGTAATAAGTCTTCTGTTATTCCCATAGACACTTCTAAATTACCTTTTGCATCTTGTTGTGCTACAACATTAAAGTTTTTGCCTTCAATGGCATCAACAAAACCATTTGTTCTGTCAGTAATTGAATTCATAGTTGGTGAATCTAATATAATAATATCTCCACCTTCTGGATATTTTGATACTAAATCTTCTCCACATACAAAACCAGCATTATAGTTATCTGAACCTACATAAGAATCTACATAACTTAAATCCGCAACCTCAGTATCGAAATTTATAATTGGAATTCCTGCTTCTTTTAACATATCTAATGCAGGTAATATCCCTTCTGCTTCTGCAGGGTTTAGGAAAATTGCATCAATGCCTTGTGTTATCATATCTTCGATTTGAGTAATTTGAAGCATTACATCATTTGCAGGATCCGTTGCAATTAATTCATCACCGTTTGCCTCAACTTCATTACGAATTGTTTCTTCCAATATAACAAAGAAAGGATTTGTCCCATCCATACAAGTGTAACCAAATTTATAACTTTCTTTATCTCCACTTGATTCTTTCACGGCATCTTGAGCTTCTTCTACCATTTCACTTCCTACATCATCCGCTGAACCTGCATTGTCCGTCACTTCATTTTCACTATTTGAGCATCCTCCAACCACACCAATAACCAGTACTAGTGTCAACATAATTCCAATAATTTTTTTTAGCATATTTTGTTCCTCCCTATTTAAATGAATATTATTTAGTTTACATTTGAAATGATATAGGAAATGTAACACCTACGCATCTGAGATATGTAATGTAAATTATATGACATTTGTCAGGGTGGTTATTATATATGTAAGAGCTTAAATCTATAGCATTTCAATTTTGTTTTGAATTGCTCGTTTTCTTGCTCCTGCATAATATGACAAAAAAATAATTTGTGAAAACATCTCACAAATTATTGGTAATCAAACTCTCTATTTATTTTGAATAAAACTCTTCATATGTCCCAATTTCAGAAAAGTCAATCGAATAATTTAGTTCATCATTTTTAGTAAAAATAACACTGTCAATTCCATATTTTTCCAGCATCTCATACGTCACAAGAACACCTTCTTCAATTTCAAAAACTTTCCTTAAAAGCCATTCGCCTAAGACACTATTAGGATTACTCATTATAGCTTTCCCATCCGCCTGACATACTTTGGCTGGTATTTCTTTGTCATCAGGCAATTTTAAATTAAAAATCGTTTCTCGAGGCGGAAAAAAATCTGCCGTTCTTTCTCTGTCTTCTACCGGGTATGGAATATATATTTCATTTGGGTTACGCTTCCGTCCTCTAGCATTCCATTGATTTAATCCACTTTTCTCATATACTTTTTTAGTTCCATCACTTGCTGATGAATATAGCCTTAAACAAATTTTATTTTTATAGTCTGGAATATATGGTTCTTTAAATGATTTTATCGCAACTTGATCACTTAGCTTCATTAAGTAATCAAATGGATCCTCCATAATATCTACCTCAAAGGAGTCCAGAATAGTGCAATTTTCAAATATCATATATAATGTATTTTTCGATGTGCTGAAATGATATTCGTGTTTACCATCAGTAAAATACGTATTATTGTTGTTTCCTCTATCTTTAATGATAGCAATATTTTCAATATCAATCTCATCAAATGCATATTCTATAACCTGCATAAAGCCAGGTACTCTTTTTATTATATGATAAATCATCTGATTAATATCATACATATTTTTAGTAACTCTTATTCTTTCATTTCTGTATTCTGCAATTTTTTTTACTAAAGTCAAATCATTCAATGCACTATAGGTGTGTCTTAATCTGCCAAATTCTGCAACTTTTTGATCATCACGTCCAACCCATGTTTTTAAACCAATTCCGATTGCATTTTTTTTTGCATCTGCAGAACAATCCACTCTTGCCAGATTTTCTGCACTAAAATACTTACAAAAAATATTTTCATGTGCTCTATATGGTAAATAAGGAGCTTCACTTTCAGAAAACAATCTTGTCAAATTTCCAATGATCTTAAGCATTGCTTTATATTCATTTCTTTGTTCATCTGTTTGATTTAAATAAAACATGTCTTACACCTCACTTAAGTTATCCATCATTAAAAAAGAGCTATACCGCTCTTTCTATTTGAATGTCTTGAGTAATTGCTTTCATTATTTGCTCCGCTATTAATTCTACTACTGGCACAACAACTGAATTCCCAGCTTGTTTATACAATCTAGTATTGGACAAATATTCCGGCAAAACATACCCTTCTGGATAGCCTTGTAAATTAAAACACTCTCTTGGCGTAAGCTTTCTAATACCATACTTCGATATTATCAAAGGAACGTTATGCCCTCCAGTACCCATATTCGCAGTCAAGGTTGGACATAAATCCGACTTATTTTCTCGAACGTATACTCGCCTCCATTGATATATAGTATCTTTTCTCTTTACGTTTTCTTTTAATTCATTATAAAATTTGCATTTATCTTGTGTATAATAATATTTTTCGTCGACTTTGCTATTATAATGAATAAAATTATTTAAAGTACTTGTTAGCTCCTGTGGATGTGGGAATTCAAAATTTCGAAAACTTCTTTCATCTTTAAACGCTACAATATATATTCTTTCCCTATTCTGCGGAATGTTTCCATAATCGCTTGCATTTAAGACCTTATACTTTACATAATAACCATTAATTTCCAATGCTTCCAAGATAATCCGAAATGTCTTGCCACTATCATGACTTAACAAATTTTTAACATTTTCAAGAAATAATACGGGAGGTAACTTATCCTCAATAATTCTCATCAAATCAAAGAAAAGATTGCCTCGTTCATCGTTAAACCCTTTTCTATATCCCGCCACACTAAATGCTTGACACGGAAACCCAGCTAGCAATATATCTGCTTCAGGAATATCTTTAGGATTTATATTTCGTATATCATTAACAACTAGTTCATTAGAAAAATTAGCCTTATATGTCTGCGCTGCATATGAATCAATTTCATTTGCCCATATACAATCAAACCCAGCACTTTCAAATCCTAAATCAATTCCTCCAACACCAGCAAAAAAACTTACCGCTTTCATTTTTTCAGCTCCTTAATAATATGCATTATTACAATAACATTCTTTCAAATTTTAATTAAATTAATTGTCCGTATTTTAAATACATTCAATTCTGTTATTATATCATATTCTGTAATCTTATACAGTCCTGATTAATTAATAAAATTCCCTAACCTTCAAGTGGAATATATAAATTATACCACAGGAACGTATGTTTGTTCAACACGTATAAATATATTATTTTCATTATCACTATATCCATTTGTTTACATTAACAGAGCTTCAAAATTTTAATAAACATACTATTCATAGCTTTGTTGCCAAAAACACTTATCAAAATTGTGTGTTTCTTCAAACAAATGAAGATTTAATTATGTCATACCTTATAAAAAGATCAGCTTTCAACTCTATCAAAAATATTCTTATGAAGATGTTTGTCCTTTTTTAGATTGGTGTTAAACTGGACCTTTTTATTCGGAAAAATAAGAATATTTGCTAATTTGATATTTTATAGTATAATTTAACCTGAATTATTCATCTAGTTTCATTTAACGGCGTTTGACGCCGCATTGTTACTACGTTTTTGATTACTTTTGCTTTTCACTTAAAAAGTGAAGAAAAACAATAGAAAAAGAGTTCCAACTTTGTTAAAATTTAAGTGACCAAACCAAAATCAAACAAAGGAGAAACTCTTCATATGTCTAGTTTAGATGCACTTCAGTTAGAAAGCAATAGTAAAATCAAAATAAATTTCGATGGAGGCGATTTATCCTCCGATTCCGGGCTACTTCTCATCAAAGAATTTTCCCATAAGTTCGGTTTCCACAAGCATGTCAGCAACTTCAAGACGGATGATAAGATCAGTCGTCGCCATAAGGATGATCAGAATCTTTGTCAAATGGTGTATCAAATCATCGCCGGTTACTTCCAAGATGACGATGCTGATGAGCTTACTAATGAACCTGTGTTTACAAATATTCTCGGTAAAACTGCACTTGCTTTACAGCCAACCCTGTCAAGATTCTGGAACCGTATGAATGAGGATACTCTTCCAAAGTTTGATGCCATCACAAAAGCAATGCGTTCGTCTGCCTATAAGATAAAGCGTCCGAAACAGGTGTTGCTTGACTTAGACTCTACCTTATTGAATACCTATGGTAAACAAGAAGGCGAAGGTTTCAACTATCATTACAGTGCTCATGGTTATCATCCATTATTGTGCTACGATGGATTAACCGGAGATCTGCTGAAAGCAGAACTCCGTGACGGAACCGATTACAGTTCTACAGGGGTTGTCGATTTTATGCAACCACTACTTGATGAATACTTCAAAGAGTATCCTGATACCACGCTGTACTTGCGTGGTGACAGCGGGTTTGCAACCCCTGATTTGTACAAGCAATGCGAAACTAATGGTGTATCCTATGCTATCCGTTTAAAAGCGAACAGCGTTTTATATGACAATGCGAAGCACCTTGATGATGAAATACTTGAAGCAATGAAAGATGATATGACTAGGTATATTGTCCGCTATGATGAGTTTTATTACAAAGCAGGCAAGTGGGAATATCCACGCAGGGTAGTTGTCAAAGTGGAAAAACCTTTCAATCAGCTGACCACCCAGTATTCTTTCATTGTAACCAACATGGACTTAAAACCTGAAGAAATCCTAAGATACTACCGCAACCGAGGTACCATGGAGAATTTCATTAAGGAAAGCAAGTCAGGGTTTGGATTCGCTTCCACCGGAAGCAAATCCAAAGTAGTCAATGCCAACCGACTACAACTGCATGTGTTGGCGTACAATCTGTTTAATTGTTTCAGACGATTGGTTCTGCCGAAGAGCATGCGAAAGATGCAGATCGACACCATTCGTTTAAAGCTGCTCAAGATTGCTTCGAAAATCGTGAAAGCAGCAAGATATATTTATTTTAAGCTATGCAGCAGTTGTTCTTATAAAGATGAGTTTTATGAAACTCTCGAAACCATAAGACAACTTCCGCAGCTGGAATAACAGTAACTGATGAACATTGGCAACTTAAAATCGAAAAAGTGACATCTGCAGGATTAGTTTACCCTTTTTTAGGGAAACCATAAGCCATTACGGACTACACCCTGCTAAAAAAGATGCCGAGTGTCGATTTTAAGGTTGCTCATAGCTTGATGAATAATTCAGGTTTAATTATGATTCAAACCTCAAAACTAATTATATTTAAACGAAAGTTGGTGTTATTATGACATTAGCACAAGAATTTATTCAAGAATTTGAACAATTATCTGATAACCGAAAACGAGAGGTTATTGATTTTATTGAATTCATTAAACAAAAGGAAAATAAGAGCATAGAAAATGCTATGAATGAAATCATTGCTGATAATTTAGATGCACTAAAGGAGTTAGCAAACTGAAGCGTAAGCCAAATGGCTTACGCTCTTTTTATTGTACATAATTTTTTATAGCATCTCTTAGAAACTTGGTCATACCTTTATGCTCCGGGTCATAATAGGCGCTAAAACGTTCATCTGCTACATACATCTCAGCCACGCCCATATGTGCTTCTTTTGAATACGTATCCCAGTAAAAGCTAAGCCATTGTCTATGCAAATCTGCAGTTCTTTGCGCTTCTTCTCCTGCTGGATTTCCTGATTCATAGGCTTTTTTTAGAGATTCCAATACAGCCTCTTCAAGTTGTTTAACTTGACTATAGTCTTCTTCAGATAATTTCATCATCTTGGCATTGGACTTTTCAATAGCCTTTTCACCATACTTTTCACGTATTTCTTCACCATATTTCTCTTCATTATCTTTAATGAGCTTTTGTTTAAATCCTTGAAATTTTTCTTGATCTTTCATTGTTGTTTTTCTCTCCTTTGACCTTATCGTTTTGTTGACATTATCAATCAGTTGATTAATTTGTTTCTTTTTTTCAAGAAGCTTTAGCAGATGGTCTTGCAGTGCTCCTAGCTCATCAAAATCGGGAGCTTCAAGTATTTTCTGGATCTGGACAAGCTCAACACCCATCTCTTTATAAAATAAAATCTGCTGCAAGCGATCGATTTCATCTGCACCGTATATTCGATATCCTGATGTATTTATCCTTGCTGGCTTAAGAAGACCTATCTCATCATAATACCGTAATGTTCGTGTGCTAACACCTGCTAATTTTGCTAATTTTCGCACTGTATATTCCATCGTTTCACCTCCTGATATACTTATGATAAAGGCTTACGTAACGTCAATGTCAAGAAAAAATTATTACTGAAGCGTAAGCCAAATGGCTTACGCTTCTCTTTTACTGATTTCATTCTCTATTAATGTCTTTGAAACATTCATTGCACTTATTAAATTTTTAAGACGCGTATGGGAAGTTGCACCTTCTTTAGATTTTTCTTGAGCCTTTTCAGACTTACTAATGATTGAAGATATGGGGGCAAGTGAATCTCTAAACTCGGTCAAGCTATACTCATCAACTTTATTATCACACATAATTAATGCTTTTGAAATATATAAAGCTTTTATCCTGTTGACAAGTAATGTATGTTGCGACGTACCTTCTTTAAATTTAACTTGAATTTTTTCACATTTTTCAATAGTTGATGTAATCACTTGAAGTGCTTTCTCAACTTCCCTTTCTAGACATTACTTTAATTCTTTAATGGCTTAAGACTCACATTTTTTCACCGGAATCCAAATTTCACTTCTATATTTAGGATTATTTGTGTTCGGACTGGCATTCCATAAGATTTCCGGTCCCTGAATCGCTTCGTATCCAGAAGACGGGAACCATTCTGAGTATATCCTACCCCATAGATTCTGAAGTGTTTCCGGAAACGGTCCAACCGATTCGAATACCGCCCATGTCCCAGCATCAATATTTAACACATCGAATTCTTCCGACTCACTAGTCGAACTAGCTACTCCAATATAGTGGTCCAACTCACCTTTTTCTTGCATTCTTCCCTCCGAAAAATTAGTAGAAGCACTGATAATACCTTTTGGCTCCACATCTGACATTGCTTTTAATTGTTGAACAATCTCTGGTGTTAATAAGTCCGACATTTTTGCAATCTCCGGATTAACCCCCTCAAAAACAATCGGAACTTTTTTCTTGAATCCCACTAGTCTAAATGATTCTTTTTCTACAATACGATAGTTCATCTCGCATCCTCCTTTGATTGATAATTGAAAGGTCATTCGAGGAAAAGCTTTTAATTGTGTATCCTGGCTTCTTGCTTTAGAAGGTAGAATACCGTGCATGGCATAAAAAGCACGAGAAAATGCATCTGCTGAATTATAGCCGTATTTAACAGCTACATCAATTATTCGCATACTTTTATCTTTTAAATCAAGTGCTGCTAAAGTCATTTTTCTTCTCCGAACATATTCTGATAAACTTACACCGGATAGAAAGGAAAACATCCGCTTAAAGTGATACTCTGAGCAGTAGGCAAGTTTAGAAACTTGCTTATAATCAATATCCCCACTTAAATGTTTTTCAATGTATTCCATTGCACTATTCATCTTATTTAAAGAATCCATCCAATAACCTCCTTTCATCATCCATGTTATCAAAGAATGTATTTAGTCATCCGACAATCTGTGCACAACATAGTCGAGTCACGAGTTTTGATTCATTTCACGCTTCTTAAACCTATTTTATAAATGTAACCGGATTACCTACACGCTTTATGGGTAATGATGGTTCTCCATCTGCATAACCTAATGATAAACCGCCGCATATTGTTTCGTTTTCCAAAAGACCTAACTCCTGCATATAACCTTTGATCGCTGCATTTTCATCAAGCCAGTGAAGTTGATTAATCCAGCAGGAAGCAACATTTAGTGAGGATGCAGCGAGCATCATATTCTCTAAAACACATGCACTATCTGCCATCGCATTACCATAGTCTTTTTGATTAGCTACAACGACTAAAGTAGGGGCATTATAAGAAAAATCATATCCCCCTTTTATAGAAGCCTTAATAGAAGCTTGAAGACTTTTATACATCCCATCCTCCAAGATCATTTGACTAAATGCTTGCTCTACTAACTTTTTCAGCTCTTCAAGTACTTCTTGTTTTTGTATAACAATAAGATGTGTTGTTTGATTATTTCCACCACTTGGTGCATAACGACCTGCTTCTAAAATACTCATTAATTCACTATCTAGAATCTGTTTCGTCTTATACCGTCTTATGCTTCTTCTGTTTTTTATGTTTTTTATAATTGCATTCATTATATTTCCTCCCAGACAAATACTCTTTCACATATTCACGTTAACAGGCACTGTAAATTTGCTAATTTTTCATGAGAAATTCCATTGCATTCATAACCCAAATCCCTTCATCATTCATTTTTGGGTCGTTATCCATTGTTAAAATATATTTAGGATAGGAATCATTTATTGCCTTCAGAGAGCGAACTTCTCGATCATATGTTTCTTGCGTTCTTACCGTGGCCGCAACTTGTATATAAATAGTTTCCTCGCTCGATTTGGCTACAAAGTCAACTTCCATTTGCCCGATTTTTCCAATATAAACCTCATAGTCACGTCGTAGCAGTTCTAAATAAATGACATTTTCTAAGATATGTCCAACATCGACTCTTTTTCTGCCAAGCAATAAAAATCGCAAACCCAAGTCGGCAACATAATATTTTTCATGCGTTTTTAAATGTTGTTTTCCTTTCAAATCATATCGTTTAACCTGATAAACGATATAGCTTTCCATCAATCCTTGAATGTATGATTCAACAGTATGCGTAGATATCTTTCGTCCCATGGAGGTCATTGTGTCGCTTATTTTCTTAATGGAAACAATCGAGCCAATAGAATCAAACAGAAACCTTATTACACTATCAAGCATCATAGCATCCGCAATTTTTTTCCTGGCAACAACGTCTTTAAGAATCACCGTATTAAAAACCCCTTCTAAATACCCTCTTATCAACATAAGATCATCTTTTAGTTCTAGTGCATAAGGAAAGGAGCTAACCTCTAAGTAGCGATTATAGAGATTATCTAAGCTGAGATTCTCATTTATTCCTCCTGAAAATTCTTTTAGACTTAGTGGCAACATAAATATTTCTACATATCTTCCCGACAGTAACGTGGCTAATTCTCCTGACAGCATATTTGCATTAGATCCTGTTACATAAAGATCAACATTCTTTCTAATGTATAAACTGTCTAATACACGTTCAAACTCTGGCACCATCTGTATTTCGTCAAGGAATATATAATTCATCTCATTTTTCATCTGTCCTGTTATGTATTCATGAAGCTTATAAGAATCAAGTAAATGACTATTATTCATATCTTCAAAACTAATGGCAATAATCTGGTCGCGCCGCACTCCAGATATCATTAATTCTTCTCTAAACATCTCGAGTAATGTGGATTTTCCACATCTTCGTATTCCCGTTATAACTTTAATTAGGTTCTTGCCTTTATATCCTTTTAATTTATTTAAGTACATTTCTCTTTTAATCAAAATATCACCTCAATTAGAATTTTACTTCTATTTTTTTTGATTGTCAAGAAATATAGAATCTCAATTCTATTATGTGAGCCATATACTCTTTCATACAATTTTAACCCCTAACATCCCTACAATCTCAGCTGCTTGAAACATGTTAATTTTAGCGCCTTGTAGCTCCGGTAATCCTTCCGATAACATAATTCCCTCGATATCGCATGTGGAAAGGTCAACATCTTTTAGTGATGTCTTATAAAAATCAACACCTTTAAGATTTGTATCCGATACTCTTGTTTTTTTCAATGTGACTCCTGAGAAAAAAGCTTTCTCAAACTTTGCCTCTTTAATATCCCCATTTTCCCATACAGACTGGGCTGTATTTACGTAGTTCATCGAACAATTCTGAATGGACAAATATTTAAAATGGCTGTTGCTAAAATTGGCTCCATCGCCTTTACAATTTGTAATTGTAGCTTTTTTCCAAAAAGTATCGATGAAGGTACAATTTGAAAAATCGCAGCTTTTAAATGTCACATCATAGAATCCACATTTAGTAAAGTCACAATGAATGAAGCGACATTTCTCAAAGTTTACCGTTTCAAAATCAATGGAGGATACATCCACGTCTTCCAAGGTTTCGCTTTCAAACGTTATATTTTTTATGGTATTTTCATCGTCAATTCTTACTTCTGGAATTTTTTCTGCTAGCATAAGAAGTCCTTTCTTTTAATATGATTTTATTTATTACTATAATAACATATAATAACCTGTTCAGCTTGTCCACTTGGCTTTTTAAATTCATTGTCTTATATTTTTAAACATGATAAACTAAATACATGATATTGTATCTGAAAACAAAGATAAACAGTTGAAAAAGGAGAGATTAATATGAAAAAATTTGGGGAAAATTCAAGATTCAGAAAACTTATCTATTATATTTTAGGTGTATTAGAGGTATTGCTTGCTTTTAGACTTGTATTAAAGATTCTTGGATCAAATCCCGAGAATATGTTTGTAAATGCTATATATACTTCTTCCAATATATTTTTAACGCCCTTTAGCGGAATATTTAGTAGTGTCGCAACTGAGGGAATAGAAACAAATGCAGTATTAGAACCGGCTGTTATTATCGCCATGATCGTCTATGCTCTTATCGTGTATGGTATTGTCAAATTAATTGAAATAATTATTAATCGTAGCGATTCAGACGTTCGGTAATTATATATTCCTCAACTAAAAGAAGCAGAGTAATTACTCTGCTTCCTCTAATTGGTATATCCCTCCATTAAAATCAAGAATGTACAACTCTTGATTGGAATCAAGTCCAAATGAAGGTATCATTAAATCTGTCGATAATATTTGTTCATTTTGAACTTGACCTTCTTCATCTATCCACAGTCCCCATAGGGTTCCAGATATGAAATCTCCATAGACGTATACACCCAAAAGACTCGGTATGGATTCTCCATAATAGGAATATCCACCGGTTATTGATTGTCCTTGTGAATGTCCGTATTCATAGATTGGACCAATCGCTTCACCTTCAATCACCACACTATCATCATATATGCTTGTTCCTTCATAGCGGGACCATCCGTAGTTTCCACCGTTTTCAATAACATCGATTTCTTCGATAGCATTTTGTCCGACATCACCTGCCAGCATGATATCCCTATGTATATCAAAACTAAATTTCCATGGATTTCGAAGTCCATAGGCATAAATCTCACCCATTGCATTGTCTTGTCCTGCAAACGGATTATCTGCCGGTACTTGATAGCGCATATTCTCTGATGATACGTTAACATCAATTCTTAAGATTTTCCCTAAAAGATTGGTTAAATCTTGGGCATTGTTATCCGGATCTCCTGCTGATCCACCATCTCCACTGGCAATGTACAGATAGCCATCCGGTCCAAATGCAATGTGTCCACCGTTATGATTGGCATAAGGTTGACTGAATTCAAAAAGCAATTCTTGACTGTCTTGATCTGCCAAATACGTACCGTTTTCTCCTTCTATTGCTTCATAGGTCACCAACTTTGAAAAATAGTCTTCTGTATAATACACAAAAAATCTTGGGTCATCCGGAAAATTCGGATGAAAGGCAAGTCCTAATAGCCCCATCTCATTTTCTGTTGCATCAACTGTCTGAGTTAAATCCATAAATATTTCAGATGTATTGTCTCTTGTGTCTATCCGTTTAATCAATCCCTGTTTCTCAACAACATATACAAAGGGACTTCCTTCATAGTCATATGTTAATTGTAAGGGTTGATTAAAATTTATTTCCGCAAAAACAGGTACTAAATTATAAGTTGTTAAATTAAATCCGATAGCATAAGGGTTTAAGGTTGTTTCCTCAGCTGTGGTCTCGTCTGTCGTTTCATCTTCTGTCGTTTCATCTTCTGCCACTTCTTGGTCAAATTCATCTTCTAACTCATCGAGTTCGTCTTCTGTCGGTATGTATTCTTTGATTGCATCCTCGTTAATAAAATCTGTTTCTTCACTACACGCAGTGAGTAACATACTGAGTATCACCGTGCTCAAAATTAATAGTATCCGTTTCATCAAATCACTCCAAACTTAAAACATTACTGAGATTGATTTTCATTTGCTAATACTATTATACCATTTATTCATTTTTCATTCCAATACCTTCTCACTTATTAGGTTATTGTCTTATATATTACCGAATAACTTGAGCCTGTATCTGGGCCTGTATCGCAAGCTCTGCTGCTAAAAAGGCTTGGTCTTGAGACATGGCCTCTTCCGTTCGATTGATACAATCAAAAATCAGTTGGCCAAAAAATGGAAAGCCGACTTTTCCTTCGACATTCAAATATTGCTCTCCGTTTTTGTTCACTAAGTAAACATGATTACCTCGTGAGTCTTTCGCAATATCTACGTATTTCCGTAGCTCAATATAGCCTTCCGTACCGAGGATAACTGTTCGACCATCACCCCATGTTGATAATCCATCCGGAGTATACCAGTCCACTCGAAAATACATGGTACTCCCTTGATCTGAGACCAGGTTTGCATCTCCAAAATCCTCGAGTTCCGGATACATGGGATGATTATAGTTTCCAACTTGACTATTCACGACCTTGGCTTTATGAACATCTGCAAAGATTAAGAATTGGTATATTTGGTGACTTCCTATATCACAGAGAATTCCACCGTATTTTTCTTTAAGAAAAAACCAGTCCGGGCGACTTGGAGCATTTAATCGGTGCGGTCCAAGGCCAAGCACTTGAATCACTTGACCAATAGCACCTTCATCAATAAGTTGTTTGGCATAAACTGTACTTTCCACATGTAAATACTCGCTATAATACACTATATATTTTTGTTGGGTCCCTCTGACAACGCGTTTGGCGCGAGCAATTTGTTCTAATGTCGTAAAGGGTGCCTTATCTGTAAAATAATCTTTTCCGGATTCCATAACCCGACATCCGATGTCACTTCGTTCACATGTAATCGCTGCTGAAGCAATGAGCTGGGTGTCCGTATCTTCCAATATTTTCTCAAAGGAATCCACCGGTGTAGCCATCGGATATTGTTCTACAAATTTAGCGACACGTTCTGCGTTGTCATCATATACATATTTCAACCTAGCCCCGGCTTCAATAAGTCCCTTTGTCATTCCATAAATATGCCCATGCTTTAAAAAAGCGACTGAAAAAATAAATTCATCCTCTTGTTTTTTCATACGCTTACCCTTTTTTATCTGATATTTGATTTTGCTTTCGATAGTCCTTTGGTGTCATTCCTGTTAATTCTTTAAACACTTTACCAAAATAACTTTGTGAGGTAAAGCTTAAATAATAAGAAATCTCGGATATGGGCCGATCCGAATACTTGAGAAGATTTTTTGCAATTTTTATTTTTTCTTTATGAATATAATGAACAACGGTAATTCCTTCTGATTCCTTAAATAACCGAGCTAGATAGGTTTCTTCAACGCCAACATCTTTGGCAACATCTGCAAGACTGATTTTTTTTAGTATATTGATTGCAATGTCTTTTTTGCAATTATCTACATATGTATTAGAGGCAAAACGCTCTTTCGCCATTTGCACTAACTGAGTGAATGCGATAATCGAGCGTTTTTGTACTTCTCTAATCGTGTTAATATCTTCTGATTGCGCAATTTGTGTAAGAAAATTATCACTAAGTCGACAACTGTCTTTGGCTGATACCCCGGCTTCTAATACCGATCGAGATAATAATGTGACAATGGCAATTGCCATGTATTCTTCATTTTTCTTCAAGGAACAATGCGTTTTTATGGGATAACGTAATTGAAGCTTATCCAGGCTTTTTTGTGCTTTTTCGGTATCTCCACTCATAACAAGATCAATCAGCATATCCTCATTAATTGCCGTTTTATTTTGTACTGTTTCATTTTGCTGGTTTAGTATAAGTTTAATCTTCTGAATTGCAAGCTCATTAATTAGGTTAGGTACATTCATACTTCTCCTCCTCAATTGTTTGGTCACTCCTTCCATTATATCACGCTTGCATGAAAATTATTATTCAATTTTTTTACTAATTCGTATTTGTGGTAAAGAACGAAAGTGATTCCAAAAGTTGTGAGGCGTTGTCAATGATTTTATTCAAATCATTTTCTGTGTCTTGAGAAAGAGATTTCGCAGAACTGTTGACTGCACTCATGTTTTCTACTACTTCACTAGTTACTTTAAGCAGATTTTCTGTTGTTGCTAAAATTTCTTCACTTGAGGCAGCTTGTTCTTCTGTCACAGATGCAATGCTTTCCATCGACATGGATAATTTTTCAATCTCATCTAAAGACGTTTTCATCCCTGTTTTTGTTTCCATTGTTACATCAACGACTTTACCAATGCTCACTTCGCTTGCTTTAACTTCATTAATTGCACTATTTGAATGTTCGTTTAACAGTTCAATAATACGCGTAATTTCACTTGATGCTTTGTTTGATTCTTCTGCGAGTTTACGTACTTCTTCAGCAACAACTGAAAATCCTTTTCCTTGCTCTCCTGCTCTGGCGGCTTCGATTGCTGCATTAAGCGCTAATAGATTTGTTTGATCTGCAATTTCTGTAATTCGATCAACAAATGCGCTAATATCATTAATTGATGTTGCGACATCATTCATTTTTTTGCTGATATTAACGGATTGAATCCGCACTTGATTGATTTCATCATCGACACTTTCCATGTTTTTTGCAACCTTCTCAGCAATTTTCTTGCTTGCTGTTGCTGACATAGAACTTTCTGTTGTTGCTTCTACTGAACTATTTGTACCTTTAGATATTTCTTCAATAGCAATCGTTACATTACCTAGGGATTCTTCGTTTTCTGAAGATAACATCAAGCTTTTAGCGAGCTCTTCTTCAATACTTGTATTGTTGGCTTTTGTGCGCTCAATGACTTCAAGTGCAATGGCTTTAAATGCATTCGCATCATTTAACACTTCATTAATGATTTTACCTAGGTTTTGTTCCATTGCACTAAGTGCTGCTCCCATTTCAGATAATTCGTCTTTGCCTGAATGGTCAAATTGCACTGTTAAATCACCTTTTCCGAAATCGTTAAGTTTCCGTATATATTCAGATAGGGGTAATCGTATACTTCGAGTAATAAAATATGTACTCAAAAATCCCACACCAAGGGCAAGCACCGCAATGAATATAATAACAAAATACGATCTTGTCCTTGTTTGTTCAATGCCGTCTATTGCTATTCCTTCTGCCTCTTCGGCTATTTTAGATACCTCAGATGCGAGTTTACTTAATTCTTGAAAGGATAGCTGTTGCTTAGCTCGCAACTCTTTATAATTGCTTAATGCTAATAAATACTGCTCTGTACTTTCAATCGTATAATTTGCGTAGATTTTAAAAGAAGCATCTGTACCTTTATCAATGGCTAATCGTAGTGTATCTAAGCTTGTATTCAATAACCCTACTGCTTTATCATAGGCTTCATCATTTGAGGTATGGATGTAATTTCCAACTTCAACTTCACCTTTAAGAAAATAATCAAAGCCATTATAAGCCGTTTTATAGACATCAAAAGCTTCTTCCATAGGGTCAATATCGCTTTGATATGTCACTGAATTGTCTTGAATACGTAGTACTTGATCCATTTGAGAATAGGCTTCGAACGCACTACTTTGTCGTACAAGCATGGCTTCATTCATTTGATTTTGTATATCAACCGCACTGTTAAAGGCCTGACCAAATTGGTTCAGCAATGTTACCAAATTCGTCATTGCTTCTTTGTCCTGATCTTTCTGCATATCTGCCATACTACTTGTCGCATAATGTATTGCTTGCTGAATTTCTTCATTAACACTATCTACCAATATTTCATCCGGTGTAAGTTCATATTTCCTCACCGTTTCTCTGGCTAATAATGTATGATACTTTGCTTGGGATACTTTATTGACAATATTGACATCATTATTAATCAATTCAAAGTTTAATAGGCTATTTACACTGACGATTAGCAACAAAATACTCATAATAATAAAGCCAGCCATAATTCTCTGGCTAATCTTAAGTCTGCGAATCATTTTCACGTTGAGCACTCCTCTCTTTACATTCTAAAAACAGCTTATACTGTGCTCAAGTCCCACTCTTCATGAATTTTAGGAACGTCACTAATAAGACGTTTTGTGTATTCAGCCTTTGGAGATAAGATTACTTCATCCGCAGTCCCTCTTTCCACAATATTTCCATTTTCCATAATAAAAACATGGTCCGATATATAATAGGCTAAGCCAATATCATGGGTAATAAATATAATGGTCATTCCTATTTCTTTTTGTAGTTTCATCAACATATCTAAAATCGTTGCTCTTGAACAGGCATCAATCATGGATGTCGGCTCATCCGCCAATAAGATACTGGGCCTTAACAAAAAAATTCGTGCAATCATTAAACGTTGCATTTGTCCACCTGACAGTTCAAATGGATATTTATTGGTTAATTCTTCGAACTTAAGATTCACAAAGGAACATGCTTCTGTCATCAACTCGATTTTTTTTGCCTTAGGTAATCCTCTATCTCCTCGCATATTAATACAATCTAGTAACACTGTGTCGATTTTGTGAAAAACATTATATGATGAAAACGGATCTTGGAATATTGCTTGAATATTTTTCCAGTATTCTTTTTTCTTTTTTCGCGTACTAATATCGCGTAATTCACCTTTATAGTAAATTTCTCCTTCTGTTGTTTTTAATAAACCAAGAAGCATTTTAGCCAGCGTCGTTTTTCCACTACCACTTTCTCCAACAATAGAGACTAATTCGCCTTCTTCAAATGCAAAGTCAATATGATTCACAGCAACTGTTTTTTTGTCACCCATACCAAAGACTTTGGTTAAATTTTTTCCACTTAAACATAATTTTTTATCACTCATTTTTGTACGCCTCCCTTAATTCGTCAACGCCCAAAACACATCGATAACTTCGGTGTTCATCAAATGTTCTCATTTCCACATCTCCAACAACACATTCCGGTTTAACAAAGGGGCATCGTGGTGCAAAACGGCATCCCTTGGGTGGGTTCTTAAGGTTTGGTGGCGTTCCCGGAATCGCTGTTAATTCTTGTTCTCTAACCCCTGTTTCAGGAACTATAATCGACCCCATCAATCCATGAGAATATGGATGCATCGGATCAAAAACCATCTCCTTAGCTGAACCTCGCTCAACAATTTTTCCTGCATACATAACCATAATATCATCGGTCACATTATATAATAATGGCAATTCATGGGTGATAAAAATCATGGACCGAATATACCCTTTATCCATTAAACTTTTTAACATTTTAATTACTTTTTTCTGGCTGGTTACATCAAGGGCACTACTGGGTTCATCCGCAATAAGTACTTTGGGTGATAAAATCGTTGATATAGCTATAACCGTTCTCTGTTTCATACCTCCTGAAAGCTCCACAGCATGCTGATTAAGAACTTTTGCAGGTAGTCCTAATTCTTCAAATCGATCTTTTGCCATTGTATAAATTTCTTGCCTTGTTTTTTTAGGAAAGTGGGCATGTACAACATCTTCTATAAAACGAATAATCTTTTGCGTCGGATTTAATGCATTCATTGCAGCTTGGGGAATATAGGCAACTTCGCGACCCAATATTCTTTTACGAACCACATCCGGGTCTAGATGTGAAATCGTCTGACCATCAATAATAATCTCACCTGATGAGTAATGAAGGGGTGGAAAATAATAGCCCATTAAACTCAAAGCTAATGTTGACTTTCCACACCCGGATTCTCCTGCTATACCGAGTGATTTCCCTTCTTCTAACTGAAGCGTTACCCCATCCACGGCATATATATCTTCATTGAATCGTGTAATATATTTTGTTTTTAAATCCTTGACTTCTAGCATAATTTTTCCCATAATCGACCTCCTAATCTCTTAGCGTCGGATTAAAGACTTGATCTAATCCTGTATTCATTAAGTTAAGGGAAAATGAAATTAAAGCGATGGTCAAAATAACGGGGAAATATGCCCACCAAGATCCACTTAAGTGTGCAGAGTACAGCATTGCCCAGTTCATCATTAGCCCAAGTGTCGGCACCTCCGTTGTCTTTGGTCCTAGTCCTAACATTGATAATTGGGCTTCAGCCAATATCGCTGAGGATATTTGAAGGATAAGAGCCATAACAACATAAGACGCTATGTATGGTAAAATATCTGTTAGAATTATACGCCATAAATTGTGTCCGGATAATTTACTTAAATTAACGTGGTCACGATTTCTTAAGGAAATAACTTGCGATCGCACAGCACGGGCTGTCCATATCCAACTCGTAAATCCAATAACTATAGCCACAGTCTTAGCTCCCCGTTGATCTTGGCCTATAGAATAAGATATTAAAATCAATAGAATAAAGGCGGGAATAACTGTAAATATATTGGTTACAAACATAATAATATCATCAATAATTCCACCAAGAAATCCTGCCAGCAAGCCTAAAAACAAACCTATAAAGGTCGCAATACTTCCGGCAATAAGCCCAATCATAATTGATGTTTTAATTGCTGCAACGAGTTGCTTAAGTACATCCCGTCCAAAATTATCTGTTCCTAGTGGCAAGCGAACAACATTAGCTACGTTGTTTAAATTTACATAGTCTGTTCCTTTAATTTCCTTGACACTTTCTAAACCTTCTTGGCCTTCTCTCGCTAAATATTTCAACTCTGTATTCAAAATACCGTCAATACTGGCATCGACACGTGCATAATAGTTTCTCTTTGCTTTGGTCATTCCCGGTGGTCGAATTGCCGGGTCGTAATGTTCTTTCCACAAAGCGAGAAGTGCGTCTGTATCATTTATATCCAATTCAGAAATATCAATTTCCATGGCTTCAAACCAAAGAATCATTTCAACACGATCTTCCATACTAAGTGCAGCATCCAATCGTTTTTCGGCTGACCCTTCAATAACTAAAGTATGGGTTGTTGATTCAACCGAATCGTATACTGAAACATAGGTTCCCGGTTGAGCGAAGGTTCCAATGCTCACTGTTTTTAGTGGATTTCCCGGATTAATAAAGGGATAAATAATGACTAATAGAAGAATGGACATTAACACGACAAAACCAAAAAGAAATTTACTTGAATGAAATACTTGTTTTATTATTCGTATCATATTTTTCGCCTCCTATTCGTCAAATTGGGCTGCTTTGACGCGAGGGTCAACAAAGCCATAAACAATATCCAAAGTGAATGTCGTTACTAATACCATAATTGTAATAATTAATGTTGTAGCTGATAATAGTGGATAATCCGATGTCGTTACAGCGCTTAGTAAGGTTGTTCCTAAACCCGGATAACTGAATATAATCTCGGCAACTAAGGCCCCACCAATCATACTTCCAAGGGATAATGCTAATCCTGTTATCTGTGGCAACATGGCATTTCGAAATACGTAGCCAACGATTTTACGATCTTTAATTCCTAAAAATCGACTATACTTTACATAATCTGCATTGAGTTCATAAATCGACATTGAACGCATACCTATAGCTTGTCCTCCAATTGCAAAGACAACTATTGACCAAAATGGCAACTGATAATGGCGAATAATCGATTTTACAAAATCCCAACTAAAGTGGGGAAGCATATCAAATGCGTAACCACCTGAAGTCGGAGCAATCTCTAATTTTAATGCAAATATGACTAATAAAATAACAGCCATACCAAACGCAGGAATACTACTTAAAAATAGTGCTACCGGCAATAGAACTTTATCAAATCCTTTTCGAATATATGCCGCCAATGCACCGAGTATATTTCCTATGAACCATCCAACAATAATTGCAGGCAACTGCAAGCCAACGGTCCACCAGATTGCTGAACCAATAATATCTGAAACTTCTCTAGGATATTGGCTAAACGACAATCCTAAATCTCCGGTTAAGGCATTTCCAAAATAGGTGAAAAACTGAACATACATGGGTTTATTCACACCAAATTGTTCAGCATAGTTATCATACATTTCTTTTACCGCTGATGCTTCTGACATTCCCTGTGCAGATCTAGCTGTGATAACCGCAACAGGATCTCCCGGCATTAATCTTGGTAATATGAAATTCAATAATACAGCGACAAAAAAAGTTATTAAAAACCAAATGATTTTTTTGCGAAAATACTTAACATAGCCACTCATTTATGTCCCTCCTTTGTTTAGAAAATCAGCCATGCTGACTCAGCACGGCTGATAGTTTTAAACTTACTGAACCAAACTCAAATCATATAATCCGGCTATACTGTATCCGTCAACCATAATATTTGGTGGAACGTTTTTGCCATCACCGGCTTCAGGATAACCTGTCCAGACAGACTCGTTGACTGCATGGAAATTATTTGGTCGATACATAAGTGTAAATGAAGGAACTTCTGTTAGGTATATTTCAACAGCTTCTGTATATAAATCTTGTAAGGCGTCCATGTCAGTTTCTTTTGGAATCGCTCTAATGATTTCATCAACACGATCATTGGCATAATGTCCCCAGTTTCCGGACCAGTTACCTTCAATACCATTATATTCTGAACTCATTAATTGTCGTACACGTGCCCATGGTTGTGTCGGAGCAGAGCCATCTGTCCACATCATGAATATGTCGTATTGATCTTGACTTGCTGCTGTAACAACAGTTTGAAAAACTGACCACTCAGGGAATTCACTGGTAATCTCGATACCAATTTTTTCGCCTGCTGCTGCAACCATCTCAATTGCTGCCATCCAGTCTGTCCAGCCATTCGGACATGTTGCATTAAAGGATAAGTTTTCTCCGTCTAATTCACGAATGCCGTCACCATCTGTATCAACAATTCCTGCTTCATCAAGAAGGGCATTTGCTCCATCAATGTCATTACCTGCCCATTGAAGATCTGCTACAGCTTCTTGTCTGTACATGGATTGTTCTCCTTCAGTTGGATTCATAAGTGAACGAGGAACCGCATCAAATGTTGGTGATTGATTTGTCATCGCGTTTGAAATGATTGCATCATAGTCGACAGCTAATGCAATGGCTTTACGAATAGCGACGTTTTGTAATGCCGGAACATCCAAGTTATACCATGCTGTCGGAAGAGAACCTGAAATACCATAAGGCTCTTCTTCTAAATATGTCGAAATCGGAAGATTATCTTTTAACCATAAATCTTGAATATTTGGAATAAATTGTTGGCACACATCCACTTCGCCTGCTTTAAAAGCAACTTCACCTGCAGCATTGTCAACATAAATCGTATGGGCTAAATATGTTGGTTGTGGTAAGGATCCCCACATAGAAGCATCTTGTCCCCAATAATCTTCATTGCGAACAACGACAACACGTTGATCATTTGCAAAATATGGACCATAGGCTCCAGAATATACAACATCTTCTCCTGGATCTTGCTTCATAGCAACAGGGTCTCCACCTGTTCGTTCTTCAACGGTTTGAATCCACGCTTTTTGAAGAACATAGGTTGTACTTAGATATTGCTCAACCATCAACGTGTTTTCTGCTATACCGTCGTCTGTTAATTTCGCATTAACGACAATTGTTTTATCGCCTTGAGCTTCAACACTCTCAATATAGGGCTTTAAACTATTCCCTTGTCCATTTCCTATTTTTACAATTGTATCAAATGTATATACAACATCTTCAGCAGTTATGGGAGTTCCGTCACTCCATTTTGCAGCATCTTTTAAGTTTACTGTAACCGATGTACGATCTGCATTCCATTCAAAATCTCCATCTGCTAATAAGGGTTGCATGGATCCATCTAGGAAGTTAAACATATATAAGGTCTCAAACATTGGAACGCGCGTTCCGGCTGCTGTTTGAGTAATAAGCAATGCATTGTTCATATCATCCGATAATGGATTCCATCCATTAATCGCTCCCCATTGCAATCCGGCAAAATATAATGTTTCATCACGCGGTAATGTCCCTTCTACATCTCCTTCATCTGAATCTTCATCCATATCTGTATCTGTATCTGTTGTTGTGTCAGTTTGGGCAGTATCTGTTCCAGCATCTGTATCTGTTGTTGTATCCATGGAATCATCTGATGAGCATCCTGCCAAAATTAATGTAAAGGCTAATACCAATGCAGTTACTACTTTTAACATACGCATTTTTTTCATAAAACGTCCTCCTTTTAATCCCTTTTATTTGATTGTCTAGATAAAAGATCTAGTATCTTCAGTATAGAATTAGCAAGGGTTGATGTCAAGCATTTTTACTAATATAAACTTTATTTTTCTTATTTTTTAGGCAAATATTAACAACATCTTTTAAATTATCACTATTTTTAACTAATTATTGTTGATTACATGTCAAATATAAGCTATTTTTTTGGATAATTTGATATTGTTTTTCACAACACAAAAAAAGACGACCTTATCATCTTCCGTAAGATCGTCTTTTATATTTTTCTTTTATATTTTTTTAGTTATTTAGAGCTTTTAAAAGTACTTCTAAATCATCATGACCAAATTGCCCATTACCAAAACTAATGAAGTTTCTCAAAGGCATATATCTAAACATGGCTTCCTTCATTTCTTTTGTAATTGCTTCTGCTGCAATGTCATCATTTTCTTCACCTTGGAAGACTTTCTCCATCTCTTGCATAAAGGGTTCAAGCACTTTTGCTTTTTCAGGCACTTGAAGCAAGTCTCCAATCAATGTATTGGCTGTACAAACCATTGGAATCTCTACCGTTGATTCAATCGCCACATGAGCGCTTAGTTGAATATCACGGGATGACTTTCCAACAACAATTTCATAATCACCTGATGGCACATACCAATCATTAATTGTTGTATTAAAGTAGGCGAAGGAACGTTTATCTAGTGTGAACTCAACTGTCTTACTTTCGCCAACTTCAAGTTCAACCTTTTCAAAACCTTTTAATTCTTTTATCGGTCGGATGACATCTAAGCTTTTGAGTGGCACGACATAACATTGTACAACTTCTTTCCCTTTACATTCCCCGGTATTGGTTACACGTAAAGATACCGTCACTGTATCCGTATCCGACATTTTTGCTGTGCTAATATTTATATCCTTATATTCAAAGCTTGTATAACTCAATCCATGACCAAAGGGGAAAAGTACATCCATGTTCTTTGCATCATAATAACGATATCCCACAAAGACACCTTCTCGATATTCTACTGTGTCTTTTTCTCCCACATAGAATAAATAGGACGGATTGTCTTCTAAGCGTTTAGGGAAAGTCTCTGCCAATCGTCCACTTGGATTCACCTCACCATATAAAATATCGACTGTTGCTTGACCAACACTTTGGCCTGCAAGATAAGCTTCTAAGACAGATGAAACCTTATCAATCCAGGGCATTTCAACTGGTGATCCATTATGCAACACAACAATCACATGTTCATTGACTTGAGCTATAGCTTCAATCAGTGCATCATGACTTTCCGGCAATCGCATATGCGTGCGGTCATAGCCTTCGCTTTCATATGCATCCGGCAATCCGGCAAAGATAACGACTTTATCCACTTGCTTGGCCATATGAACTGCTTCGTCGATTAACTTTTGATTTATGGTATCTTCTGCAATACTATATCCACTAGCATATAAAAACTCGTCTTGAGAAAGGCCTAAATATTCACATGCACTCTCAACCGCATTACTGGTTTTATGGGTATTTATATGTGAACTTCCTCCACCCTGGAATCGTGGCTTCTTGGCAAATTCTCCTATGAATGCAACTTTATCGTTTTTGCTTAATGGTAGCACCTCTTTATTTTTTAAGAGAACCATGGATTCTCTTGCTACTTTGCGTGCAATTTCATGGTCTGCATCTCGGTCAAACACACTCTCAGGCTTACGATTCGACTGATAACGATCAACTATTGTCAGAATATCTTCCACTGTTCGATCCAGGTCATCTTCACTTAAGGCACCCGATTTTACTGCCTCAATAATTTTTTGATCATTGACGCCAAAGGATGATGGCATTTCTAAATCCATCCCTGCTTTTACTCCTTCAACACGATCGTTGACTGCGCCCCAATCACTAACAACAAAACCGTCAAATCCCCACTCGTCACGTAAGATTTCTGTAAGTAGTCGCTTGTTTTCTGATGCATAGACTCCATTAAGCACATTATATGAACACATGACAGTCCATGGCTTGGCCTCTTTGACAGCAATCTCAAAACCTTCTAAATAAATCTCTCGTAAGGTTCGTTCATCGATCACTGAATTCGAACTCATGCGTCGATGCTCTTGATTATTTGCAACAAAATGTTTGATACTTGTTCCGACACCTTGGCTTTGAATCCCATTAATCTGACTCGCCGCCATTGTCCCTGATAAATAAGGGTCTTCAGAAAAATACTCAAAATTACGTCCACATAATGGGGAACGTTTAATATTCATGGCCGGACCTAGAACAACACCTAGGTTTTCTGCTTGGCATTCCTTACCAATGGTTTCTCCCATAACTCGAATTAAGTCCTTGTCAAAGGAGGAGGCTACCGTTACACCTGTTGGAAAACACACCGCTTTGATACTCTCATTCACTCCTAGATGATCCGCTTCATCCGATTGCTTTCGGAGTCCATGAGGGCCATCACTCACCATCATTTGAGGCACGCCTAGGCGTTCAACTGCTTTTGTTCGCCAAAAATCTGCACCTGAGCATAGTCCTGCCTTTTCTTCTAACGTGAGTTGCTTAATGATTTCTTTTACATTCATATCCTAAACACCCTTTCTTATTCTATATTCTCAAGTATACACTACTACTTTTTCAAAATTAGGTATATCAGGATTTTTAATTTTTTGTCATTATCTTGACTATTACTCCTTAAAATTCAATGCCGTGATATTGATTTCGATATTCATTGGGTGTTATTCCCGTCACTTCCTTAAATCGTTTTCCGAAATAACTTTGGGAATTAAAACACAAATAGTCCGAGATTTCCGAAATGGATCGGTCTGAATATTTGAGTAGATTTTTAGAGACATGAATTTTTTCTTTTTGTATATATTGACCTACCGTAAGACCTTCCGAACGTTTAAAGAGTCTTGCCAGATAGCTTTCTTCAATACCAATATCCTTTGCAATATCTGATAGACTGATTTTTTTGAAAATATTCATGGCAATATCCTTTTTACAATCTTCAACATATTTATTGGATTGAATGCGCTGTTTGCAACTTGCCGCAAGTTGAGTAAAGGCGATCATTGCATTCTTACTTTCTTGGATTATACTCTTAGCATCTTCACATCTAGCAATACGTTTCAAAAATACATCACTTAGTTGAAAGCTTTCCTTGCTTGTTACTCCCGCTTCTAAAACAGCCCTTGCTAAAAGTGCAACCATAACTACAGCCATGTATTCTTCACTTTTCTTCATAGAATTTTCAATAACCATGGGATATTTAGGCCGACTCTTCTCAACATAAGATTCAACTTTCTGAATATCACCACTTTTTACCAAGTCAAAAAGCACCTCTTCATCAACATATGTGTGATTTTCGATGCTTTCGTCCTGTTGTTGAAGAATATAATTGACTTCTTGTTGTGCAAGTTCTTGGGATAGATTGTTTTCATACATGTCCTTACCTCCTAGAGCTCAATACATCTAAATGTATTGTAGCATGTAATATGGATATGTACATTAACTAATTTGGTCCTTTACGACAGCAATTTTTCAAGCATGTTTTCCTTCAGAATCATCAATTTTTTTAATGAATTTGGCAGGAACTCCACCTACAATCGTGTTCGCTAGAACGCTCTTTGTCACCACCGCGCCTGCAGCGATGATTGCACCATCCCCAATGGTTACGCCAGGAAGCACCGTTACATTTGCACCAAGCCACACATTCTTACCGATTATAATGGGGGCAGGGTGTAGGTTGCTCCGCTTTTCTGGAGCCATATCATGATTAAGCGTAGCCAAAACTGCATTGTGACCGATTAAGGAACCATCTCCAATAGTAATGCCACCTTGATCCTGAAATTTACACCCCGCATTAATAAACACATTTTTTCCTATAGTGATATTTTTACCGCAGTCTGTGTAGAAGGGAGGAAACATAACAAAAGACTGATCCACTGGTTTGCCAGTAATCTTTTCCATCAAAATGCGGATTTCTTCCGGTGAATGATAAATACTGTTCAGTTCAGTAGTGAGGCGCATGACCTCATTGCTGAGCTCAATCATATGGCGGTGTACCTCCGAGCCTCCAGTAACTGTCAATCCTTGATTTAGATGGTATAAAAATTCGTTTAAATCCATTGCTTTTCTCCTAACGGTCAATAAATGTTAATCTCTTCTGCATAAAAGTTATGCTCGTTCAAATTACTTATTTGTTATTATATTGGAAAAGACCATCAATAGCAAATACCTATAAACAATAGTTTCCCATAGTTTTTATAAATATCAAAAAGTGCTATACTATAATTTAAGAATGATTAACAAGAAAGGAAGAATAAAAGATGGAATTTCGAGTATTACGTTATTTTTTAGCAATTGCAAGAGAAGAAAGCATTACAGGGGCAGCAAAAACCCTAAATGTGACACAACCAACTCTTTCAAAACAACTCATGGAATTGGAAGATGAACTGGGAAAAAAACTGCTTATTCGCGGAAATCGAAGAGTCACGCTTACAGAAGAGGGGATTCTTCTTCGCAAGCGGGCACAAGAAATTATGGAATTAGTGGATAAAACAGAAACAGAAATTGGCAGTGTGGATGAAGTAATAAGCGGAGACATTTACATCGGAAGTGGGGAAACAGATGCCATGCGTCTTATTGCCAAGACAGTAAAAAAACTACAGGAGGAGCATCCACATATTCAATACCATTTATACAGCGGGAATGCCGATGATGTACTGGAACGCTTGGATAAAGGACTTCTGGACTTCGGAATTATTATTGGGGCAGCTCATATTCAAAAGTATGATTATCTGCGTCTTCCAGCAACAGATACATGGGGCTTGCTTATGAAGAAGGACAGTCCACTCGCCTCCTTAGATAGTATTCGACCGAAAAACCTGATAGGCATACCATTACTTTGCTCTAGGCAGGCCCTTGCTGGAAACGAATTATCGGGATGGATCCGCGGAGGTTCTGAAAATCAAAATATAGTGGCCACTTATAATCTGATTTACAACGCTGCTCTCATGGTGGAAGAAGGAATTGGTTATGCCTTGTGTTTAGATAAACTGGTTAATACAACTAGTGTCTCCAATCTCTGTTTTGTACCTCTGGAGCCTCGATTAGAGGCATCTTTAAATATTGTTTGGAAGAAGTATCAAGTATTTTCTAAGGTGGCAGAAAAATTTTTGGAAAAACTACAAAAGGAAATTCAAAACTAATTCAGAACTCAATCCCTTATTATTTCCGACTGTTATGTTGCCTGAAATATGGGTACGAATCTGATTTTCACATCCCCCTTGGGCACAAAGTATACAAAAAGTGAGTACTTCTCTCTACTTTCTTCTGTAACTGTTTTTTGACTGTCAACCGGGAGTTTTATATTTTTCTCCCTAAAAACTTTATTCACTTGAACAACTGCAGACTGTGCTTTTCCAAGTCCAATATAAGCTCCACATTGGTAGATTGCTTCTTTGATTTCTGCAGGTTTCAGACCTACGCTAAGCGCTGCTTTAGTATGTAATCTTACTTCATCCATAGTTTGATTGGTTGTGGCTACTACAAGATTAATCAATTCTCTTGTTTTTATATCCACTTTACCATGTTGATAAACTTCTCCATAAATCAGATTCTTACTAGTGACTGTTCTCAAAACAAAAAGCTTCTCTGACGAACTTGTTTTCTTCTATTTCATGCTCTCCAACAATATCTCTTTAATATCTTCACCATCTAATACTTTGTAGCCACCATTAAAAATAGGACATCCGGCTACTATACCATCAATCATTTCTTCGGTAACACCTAGTTCTTTTATACTCAAAACCACACCGATTTCTTGCATAAAAGCTTCCATACGTTCAAGACCTTCTTGAGCAATATTTAGTGAAGTCTTGCCTTCCGGATTAACATTCCAAACGTTAATCGCATAACGTTCAAACTTCTTAAGCCCATATGGCATAATCCATTTATAATATAGAATGGAAATTGCTGAAAGTGTCATGCCATGTGTTGCATCAGTATAAGCACCAACAGATTGTCCAATCATATGAACCATCCAATCACATGTTTTTCCTTTTGCAACAAGAGTATTAAGTGCCCATGTTGCTGTCCACATAATATTACTTCTTGCTTCATAATCCGTTGGATTCTTGACAGCAATCTTTGCACTATGAATCAAGGATTTGAGCAAGCCTTCCATAATATAATCTGACGTATTATCATCTTCTCCAGAAAAGTATTGCTCAAGAATGTGGGACATAATATCAAAAAAACCGGCTACCATTTGATACTGTGGTAAGGTGTATGTATAGACCGGATCCAAAATTGAAAACTTCGGAAATACATTTTCCCCAAATACATGTCCGATTTTTAATTTTGTTTCATGGTTTGTAATAACTGCACCGCCATTCATTTCTGAACCAGTTCCAACCATTGTCAAAATACATCCAACAGGAATAATTTTATTATCTACATCTTCCATACGTAGAAAGTATTTTTCCCAAGGATCTTCATCGCAATGTGCTGAAACAGAAACCGCCTTAGCATAATCGCAAACCGAACCACCCCCAACTGCCAAAATAAAATCAACATTACCTTCTTTTGCTCTTAAGCAACCTTCCTTTAATTTATCAACGGTTGGATTTGGCATAACACCTGCATCTTCGAAAATTTCTTTCCCACTTGCTTTTAGAATACTTACAACTTGGTCATACAGACCGCTTTTTTTTATAGAACCACCACCATATATGAGCAAGACATTATCACCATAATTTGCTAGCTCTTCCTTCAAAAAATCTATCGAATTTTCTCCAAAATACAGTTTTGTTGGATTTGAATAAATAATACTTCCTAACATGATTTACAACCTCCATTTTCTCTTGCATTAATTATCGTTGATCTGCCCTGAAAACTGAACATCTATATCACCACTACCAATCACTTCTAGCAAACCTTCTGTATCATCTATATGTCCAATGGGCACATAGCTATAAGAAGTTGGAAATGTTTCGTAAAACAACACAAGACCGGCCTCATCATAACACATAATATCCCCTGCCTGGATACTACCGATTTTGCTTGCCGTTTCATTTTTTATTACACTCGGTAAAACGGCGTATTTTTCGTTACTGTTTACATCATCCATTTTTATAGTTAATGGTAGCATTTGCAAAAATACATTTGCTGTTTTGTTATCCTCTAACGTCGCAGCAAATGTTTGTCCTCCAATTATTACATTGATTTTCATTTCCTACTCCTGTCGCAACTTCATAATACTCTAGCATCATTTTCCTTTTGATATATTCATTGTAGATCATCCAACTCTCCATATCAAATACCTATATTGAATATCTTGATATGCTTATAATGAATATCAAGAATTGTTACAGCGATTTAATACACTTGCATATGATTAAGGCTTTCTAAAACAAAAGGATACTTTTGGCGAAAGGAATGAAAAGATCCAGAGCTTAAAAAAAAGCACCTCCTCACCCACATATGTGTGATTTTCGATGCTTTCGTCTTGTTGTTGAAGACTATAATTGACTTCTTGTTGTGCAAGTTCTTGGGATAGATTGTTTTCGTACATGTAAATGACTCCTTCTTCCTTCCCCTTTATCTCCCTTGTTTTTTCACGATTGTATAATCATCACCCATGCGAAATGCAGAGCATTCCAAATGTCGACTCATCATCATTTTCTCAAGATCATCTTGGTCAAGATTTATCGTACAATAATACTCATCTAATTCTATATCATAATCATAAAACAAACAATATTGACACATTTTTTCATTCATCTACGTCTCCTCCTAAACTAGTCATTCGTCGCTTCTCCGCTTCCGCTTATAGGAATCACTTCGCCAAGATACGTAGGGTCTGGCTTGAACATCGATGTTCCAAAGTCTTTAACCCTTGCCGCTAGTTCACGCAAATCTCTATACATCTGATTACTGTATTGTCTAGGATCCGACGCCACACCATATGCATCCAAACCTAGTTCATTGGCTACATAAAGAGCCCTTGATAGATGATAACCCTGAGTAACAATAATCACCGATTCAACTTCAAAGACATCTTTTGCCCGTGCCATCGATTCATATGTTGAAAATCCGGCGTGGTCCATAAATATAGCTGAATCATCAATGCCTTGATCCATGGCATAGTTTTTCATAACATTCACTTCATCATAGTATTGACCACCATGGTCTCCACTCATGAGCATTCGATTGGATGCTCCTAGATAGTATAAATTTATGCCTTGATCGAGTCGATCTTGCAACATAGGGCTTGGACGCGTTCCTCCCCATACGGCTGCTCCAAGGACCAGAATACAATCGACATTTTTCTCTTTTGCTTCTTCTTCCGTTAATACTCGATTTTTATATTTTAATACAACATACCCATTGATGAGTAGTACAACAGCCATTGCTACTAAAGATAGTCGTATTAAGCTTCCTAATATCCGCTTCAATGCTCTAAGCATTTTTTTAATTATTCGCATAAATTATTCCTCTCAAAGCCATATTACTTTTTGCGACTATATTATATCATGCTTTGGTAAAAAAATTTATTAAAGTTTTGTTAGGAAGAAAAAGGCGTATCGCAATTTGCGATACGCCTTTTTCTTCTTACTATTGGAAAGCTATAGGTGAGTTATCTAATGGCAAAGACCTAGGCCTTGACCTCTTCCGCCACCAAAACCAGTCCCATCTGCACGACGTTGCATTACGCCGTTTCCTAGACCGTTTCTAGTTCCTGAATTTTCATTTCTAAATAACTGAAGATTGCCGTCTTCGCCTAAAACACAGTCTTCATTGTTCAGATATCCATTCGGGCCTCTTCCAAAGACACCAGACTCTGCCCGTTCTGTCATGTGTTCAACCATAAGATCATATTGCTCTTGTGTAATCAATCCACTTTCAAGGGCCTCGTCTAATTGCTCTAATCGTGTTTCTAGAAAAGTCTCCGCGTCCATATTTCTTGTGCTTGTCTCATCTTCTGTAATTACTTCTGCTGCCGAGACTGCTGCAATACTCATAACAAGCATTGCTACTGCTGTTAATGTTACTAATAACTTTTTCATAATCATTCCTCCTATGAGCCTAATTATTATCGTTAGGCGTCTTGTTTTATTTGATAATGTAATTATAGGCTGTGAATGTGACAGATTTGTGACCGTTCTGTGTAAAAGTTCTATTTGTCCTTATATTTCTTCTATGCTAAAATAAATATAAGAAACTAAGCATTTAGGAGGCATTATGATTACTAAAGACATCGATTACGTCATCGACCATTTTCGTATTAAATCAAAGACATACAGCAAGTATACCATGAGCAGTTGTCATTTTCATGATGCCTACGAACTTTATTATTTAAATACAGGTTCTAGAAAATACTATATTAACAATCAGACCTATGACATTGAAGCCGGTTCACTTGTCATGATTCCTCCCTATATCTTACATAAAACCATTGATACCGGCATTCCTCACGGACGTCTCTTACTCAGCTTCCGCCCGGAATTTTTAGCCGTTGATCAACACGAAAAGCTCATTGAAAAAACCTTTTCAAAACGTCAAATTGTTTCATTAAATGCAGATATGCGTAGTCATGTTGAATCGATTTTTAATGAGATGATTGATGAGGCCACCGATCAATCGGCCTTTTTTACGGCTCGCTTGGAGTTATTACTTACGACATTACTCATTGATATTGCACGTTATATCGAAGAAAACGAGTCTACAATTGCAAGTAAAAACATGGCAAAACAACGCATTTATCAAGTCATTGATTACCTAAAAACCCATTATATGAAAAAGATATCTTTAGAACAATTGAGCAAGGAGTTTTATATTAGCCCTTATTATTTGAGCCGTTCTTTTAAAAAAATAACAGGCGTGACCATCAATAAATACATTCAACATTTACGTATTATTGAAGGGCAACGCCTGTTAAAGGAAACAAGTGAGCAAATCAGCATTATTTCTGAACGGCTCGGCTATGCCAATGTTTCCGCTTTTGACAAACAATTTAAAACCTATGCGGGACAAAGCCCAAAGGAATATCGTCAATCTTCACCTAAAAAATCAATTCTTTGATGTTTCATATCGTAAGATTTCCGTATAACACATTAAGAAGGGGGCTACACCTTTCGCTTCATTTTCAACAACCGGTTCAGAAAAATAATAGTCAAGCGTACCGTCACGACGTTCTTTCCCGCCGAGTCCTGCAACAAGACACGTTCCACCTAATGTCAATCTTCCGTCCTCTTCTTTTAAATAGCGATGACAAATATCTTCATATGTTTTATATCCATATTCAACATAACGCTCCGGTAAAACTCCCATATTAACGCCTTTAAAAAGGGCATATGCAATGATTGAACTCGCACTTGTCTCTAGGTAATTCCCCTCAACATCTGCGCGGTCAAGGACTTGATAAAACATGCCGCTTTCGCTTTGTACTTTAAGTAATGCATCAATCACATCTTTGAACAAATCCATTAAATAGCGATAATCTTCAAAAATCTGCTCATCCATTTCTTCAACTGTATCTAAGATTGCCATAACATACCATCCCATAGCACGTCCCCAAAAATTCTTTGATAATCCGCTTTCAGGATCACACCAGAACATTTCACGGGATGAATCATATGCATGGTAATAAAGCCCTGTCTTTGAATCTTTCATTGTTGCTTCAACCACTTTAAATTGCTGAATAATATCTTTATAGTTTTTGAAGTGATTATATTTTGTCTCATAACTCATATAAAAGGGTTGAGCCATATAAAGTCCGTCTAACCAGATCTGATTCGGATAGATTTGCTTGTGCCAGAAGTTACCTTCTTGTGTTCTTGGTTGCTCTTGGATTTGTTCGTATATTGTATCAATCGCTTTTCGATACTTTTCTTTTCCTGTAAGCTCATATAAGGGATAGAGTACTTTTGCTTCATTGACATTGTCTAAATTATATGTCTCTTTTTCGTACGTTTTAATCTGACCGTCTTCCATCACAAAATAATCAATAAATTGATCAACGAAATCTAAATATTTTTTATCCTCGGTTATTGCATGCATTTCAAGAATGGCTTTCATCATGCAGCCATCAATATAATTCCATTTGTTTTCAGCTCCGGATAATATTTTTTCCATATTCCAAGCCGGTGAGCTTGGGCCGGATTTCTCGATTAATTGGTCTAAATACGCTTGAATTTGACTTAACAGTTTTTGTTCCATTGTTATTCTCCTTTATTTTGTAACCTTATCAACATGATTTAATATATATTTTTCACCTACATTGCCTTCAATCGTGACATTATCCATAATGAGGTCAGAGACATATTGAGCAATAACCCCTTGCTTTGAAACCGGATTACAAAAACTCATCATGGCCGGTACATCCTCAATTGCTTCATCACAAAAATTTACAGAAATATTTCGCATTTCAATTCTTTCAATTGGCTGCTCCGGTAACCCGGCAAAAAATCCTGCCGCAACGTGACTCTTATTACACTCTATATTCTCAAACAAAAAGCGTCCTAAGTATGGTGTATCTTCTGTAACAGCTAACTTTTCTTTTGACCATACATATTCTGTCTTCCCATCCGGATCACAAAAATAAAACATATTCATAACAAAGGGTGTTAAAACATCTAACATCTGAATGTTTCTAAATGAGATATTATCGATCTGTCCTTGCTTTCCACGTCCTCGCAGAGTCTTGATACGCAAGCCACGGTCTGTCTTTTCAAAAATACAACGTTCAACGTCAAGGTTTTGAACCCCACCGGACATTTCAGAACCGATAACAACAGCTCCATGACCATGTTGCATATGGCAGTTACGGATAATGATATTCTTAGAAGGTGTTTTCATCTTACGTCCCATATAAAGTTTTCCGGCTTTAATTGCGATACAGTCGTCTCCGACTGAAAAGTGAACACCGATAATCTCAATGTTTTCACAAGATTCCGGATCTAATCCATCTGTATTCGGAGAGTCTTTTGGGTTTTCTATTTTCATATCAATGAATTTAAGATTTTTACTAAAATATGGATGTACTGTCCAGGCGGGTGAGTTCTTTACTGTAATTCCGTGAACAATGACATTATTACAATTGTTTAAAAATAGGGTTCGTGGTCTCCATGCACCTTTTTTGATTTTTGGCTCATTCCACCAATCGCCTTCACTTCCATTCCCATTAAACTCACCCTTTCCAATAATGGAAACATTCTCAACATTGATTCCTGTTATTAGGCTGGCATAACTATCCAGAGGATTCCCTTCCCATGTTCCCAAGTAATACTCATCACTTTCATCTGTTGTCATGGTATATCCCGGTAGAATAGGATACAAGGAACGATCTGTGTGACCAATCAGGACAGCCTCTTGGTCGAGTTCAATGGTCATGTTACTCTTTAAAAACAGCGGTGTACAGAGATATATACCTTTTGGAATATATACACTTCCATCCTTTGGACACGCTTCAATGGCTGCCTGTATATTTATAGAATCTAAATGTTGTCCATCACCTTTCGCACCAAAGCGTCGTACATTCAGGCGTACACTTTCAGATTTTGTCTTCACCGTCAGTTCAAGTGGCGCATCATCGTTTTGTATTTTCACTTCGATGCGATACTTCGTTTCCGGAAATAAATTATATAAACTAATCACATTTTGATTATCTTGTTCAATGGCCAAGCATCCATTCACATAAACATCATAGAAAAACGGGGCATGGACGCATGAATCATTTTCGAGTTCGATACTTATGCTTCGGCTTGTTTTTACAATTTCTTTGAGTTTCATATTAACCCTTTCTTTGCTTTATTACTTAAAAATAGTTTTTTATTCATTGTAACAAGATTCATATTGTTATTTCTTTTCCAATCTTGCTATTCGTTACCATATTCTTGTCAAATCTTGCTCCATTTTTTCATTTTTTTTGCTTTAACAAGACGCTTGCAAAACCATCTTCCTTCCTGTATAATCATGCTATATTGGCTCTTTTACCGATAAAATCTTATGGAGGAATGGTTACTTCTATGAAGTCAAAAAATACAAAGTTTTTACGTAAGCTCGTTTTTTTATATAGCACCATTATTGTGACGATTTTGATTACCGGTGTATATTTATATAATCTAAGCATTGATAATGTAAGCAAAGAAATCAAAGCTCAAAATCGTTTCATGTTGGAAAAAACAATTCAAGATATGGATTCATCCTTACGACGTATGGAGATTTTAGCCGGACAAATGGTCGAAAATTCCAACATCGTTTATTTAGCGAATCAACCGACAAATCGTGTACGTGATTTTTATCTTAAGGCTTATCATGCTATGGATGATTTGTCAGTATATGGCTTAACACAAGCCACACTTCCCATTAACGACGCATATATCTACTTAAACAAACCGGATTTTTTCTTGTCCTCAAGTATTTTTCAAAATAGCTATTTCTTTTATGTTCAAAAATATGATTTGCCTTACTATGATAACTTTATGGAACTCGTGAATAATTCAGACGTATATTATCAATTTTTACCGATTGATAACTATAAACGTTCCGACGCTTCTGCCTTTCTATATATGTTACCTTTAGATAACTATACCGTTCAAAACATACCTGCTTCATTATGCTTTGAAGTCGACCACCAACAACTATCCGAAATATTTTCGGAACTAAATTTATATCAAGAGGGTTTTATTTTTGTAACCGATCAGGATAATCAACCGGTTTTTACAATCAGTAACGCCCCTATTGATGAAACTATAAAAAGTGAATTACTGAATTTACACGATGCTCAAGGGCTATCTGAAGCGTCCATGAATAATGTAGAAATGCTAATTACAAACAGCCAATCATCCTTTAACAATTGGAACTATTTTTTGGTCCAGCCAAAAGATGCTTCCCTCTATTCGCTCTATCAATACCGTAATATATTTTTCACAATTTTAGGTATTTCACTTTTGGTGAGTGCCTTTATACTCCTCTTCTTATCCAGAACAAATATGAAGCGTTTTACACAACTCGGCACGGAGTTAGAAAACACCCTAAGTCATCAAGAACGCTTACAAGAGCTTGTTGAAAACCAAAAACCTTTGATTATGGATACGTATCTTCACAAAATTATTGAGGGTAATATCTCAAGGGATGAAGAACTTGCTTACGCTCAAGAATACTTAGACATTCCCAGCAAAGATCAAAAATTCGCCATTTTACACTTAGTTATTTATCTAAGTCAATACGAATTACAGGTGGATAATTCCATGGTAACCGGACCGGACACTCTTCACCATAAAGAAATTATCGAAGAGGCTCTCTCGGATTACTTCAATGATCCTCCATATATTCTAAGTCTTAATGAGCGTGAATACACCCTCTTATTAAGCTGTGATCCTGAGGCTTTAGACCATGAATCAACACAATATATTAAAAAACAATTTATTGCATTCCATGATGACTTAGTAAAATCCCATTCCATTTGGGCGTTTGCAGGTCTTGGCGACTGGAATGAAGGTCTTATGCCAACATGGAAGTCCTACCAACAGGCCAAGCAAGCTATAAGCTATACAACCAAAAAAACTCCAATTAAAAGCTATATATCTCTCGAGGAGAAGTCACCCGGTTTTTATTATCCCATTGAATTAACACGTCAGTTAACGAATTTTGTAACCGCAGGTAATACCAGTCAGATATTAGAAATTTTTGAAATTATACGTCATGAAAATATGGAAGTGCGTTCATTACCGATTCATATGATTCAATACTTATTAACGGATATTCGTAATACCTTATTTAAAATTCGTTTTGATATTAAAGACAGTGATGAGCAGGCCGAAGCACTTCAGATTATTGATTCACTTTTTGACCAACATATGTCTTTAAAGCTCTGTGAAGACCTCGCTTTACATCTCGGAAAGCTGTTTGAGAAAAAAACCAGCAGTAATGAACTTATCAAAACAATTAAAGACTATATCGACGAGAACTTTGAAGATCCATCCCTTTGTTTAAATAAAATCGCCGATGAATTCCCTATTTCTGAAAGTTATTTTTCCTATCTATTTAAAGAGGAAATGGGTGTTAATTTCTCAAGCTATTTAGAACGCAAACGTATGGAACGAGCTATTGAATTATTAAAGAGCACTACCTTAACCATCCAAGAGATATATCAACAAATTGGCTACAATAGTTCCCATACATTCCGCAGAGTATTCAAGAAAATATATGGTATGTCACCAAATCAAGCTCGAAAGGAACTCTAATTATGACATTTACAAAAAAAACTCCTGAGTCGGTTGGTTTATCTTCATCAAAAATACTTTCATTCATCCAGTCACTCGAAGAAGCCAACATTCCTATGCACAGCGTCTTAATCTATCGCCAAGGTGCTCTTGTTACTGAAGGATATTATGCGCCTTACACATCTGAAAGCCTACATCGTCTCTTTTCAGTGACAAAATCCTTTGTTTCTGTTGCTATTGGTGAGCTTGTCCACTCCGGACAAGTCCGGTTATCAGATCCCATATGTCAATACTTTGAAGACTATACTCGGCCGGATATTCATCCTTATGTGCAAACAATGACTATTGAACATCTCCTAAAAATGGAAACCTGTCATCAAAGCACAACTTATAAACATGATATGAGAGACCATTGGGTGAAAAGCTTTTTTGTAACTCCCCCTAGCCACCGCCCCGGAAGTCATTTTAACTATGATACCTCTGCAAGTCACACCTTGGCCGCATTAGTCAAACGACTGACCGGAAAAAATGTATTGGATTATCTACGCGACACTTTTTTAAAAGATACCGATTTTTGTCCGGAGGCTTATGTCCTTAATGATCCCTTTGGCGAATCCATGGGTGGCTCCGGATTAATGGCACGTCCTATGGACCTTTTAATCTTTGCACAAAAAGTTATGGCTCAACGCAGTCACAATCCATATCTATTGTCTGCAACTTCAAACCTAACCGATACGCTTATTAAAGGTGCCACCCTTGAAGAACAACAAGGTTACGGTTATCAGTTTTGGCAAATTCGTCATGGCGGTTACGCCTGTTATGGTATGGGTGGTCAGTATGCCCTTTGTTATCCTAAACATGACCTGATTATTGTAACAACTGCAGATACACAAAGCCTCAAAGAAGGGAATTCGATTATATTTAATGCTGTCTACGAGCATATTTTGGATTCTATAAGTAATCAGCCTTTATGTGAAGATTCTCAATCTTATCAACAGCTCCAAGACAAATTAAAGAACTTATCCATAGCAACCCCTTCCGAAGTCATTACACGGTCCTATCAAGACCATTATATCCTTGAACCCAATGCTTCTTCTTTTAATCAAATAGCTGTAGCCTTTGATGCAGAAAAAAATCAAGGTATACTTACTTTTTATCAAGACAAGCAAGAATTTAGACTTCCTTTTGGCTTTGGTGGAGGAATCATCTCCACATTTTCTGCCTATGAACAAGATTGTTTTTCTTATGGTTCATGGATTCGTCCCAATCGGCTTCATGTAAAAACACATCTCATTGACGAATGCATCGGGTCTATTGACTTTCACCTCACCTTTCATAATGAGACACATCTCTCGATTTTCATTAAGAAAATCGAAGAAACACTCTTCCAAGAATTTGATGGCTATTTTGAAGGGTCTAAAACTTAACTTTGCAAGCTTTTCATGTGATAAAAGGCGCCTTTTTTAGCCATAAGTTCTTCGTATGAGCCATACTCAATGATTTCTCCATGATCTAGAACACAAATTTTATCGGCACCTCGAATTGTTGATAACCGATGAGCGACCATAAAGGTGGTACGCCCTTTTACTAATTGTCCCATTGCCTCAACAATCAAGGATTCTGACACACTATCTAACGCCGAGGTTGCCTCATCAAATAAAATCACTTTAGGATCACGAATAAGTGCACGTGCAATTGCAATACGTTGGCGCTGACCACCGGATAGCTTATTGCCATGCTCTCCAATCTTTGTATCTAGACCAAAGGGTAACTCTTGAATTAAGGTTTCTAGATTTGCCGCTTTGACCGCCCAGTTCACTTTGTCCTTCGTTACGGATTTCATCCCATAGGTAATGTTTTCCTCAATACTTCCGGAAAATAAAATCGTTTGCTGGGGAACAACGGCTATATGCTTTCGATACGTTCTAAGATTAATCGATTCAATGGGTACCCCATCCACGGTTATGGACCCCTGTGTCGGAAGCTCAAATCCAATAAGCAGATTCATAATGGTTGATTTTCCGGCCCCGGATTCTCCGACAAATGCAATGGTTTCCCCTTGTTTAACATTCAGATTAATGCCACGAAGCACATGCTCATCGGAGGATGTATATTTAAAATGGACATCTTCAAAAACAAACTCTCCCTTAACCCCTTCCACTATAAGCTTACCAGCATTATCTTCTGTATCATCATCATTTAAAACTTCTGCAATACTGCTAATAGATTCTAATCCTTTTGCGATGGTTGGCAAGAGCATAATCAAAGAAGAAACTTGAGCCACAATCGTGGTAAAATAACTTTGATAAAGCACAATATCTCCGCCTGGAATTCGACCTCTTAAAACCATAAAACCTGTGAAGACCAATGCACCAATCTGAAAAAGCTGGAAAATCGCCCAGCTGACAGAACCGAAATTTGCTTGAATAATATCTAGTCGATAACCTTCTTCCGACACTTTTTCCACGATTTCTTTCATTCGTCTCATTTCAAGTTTTTCTAATCCGTGCGCCTTAGTCACCGGAATCATTTCTTCCATATCCATAACATGGGCAGAGGTTGATTCCACTTCCTTACGGAAAAGATGATTCTGTTGACGTATTCTCTTTCTGAAAAAGACAATCGTCAAGGAAGCTACCGGTATTGTTAATAAGAAAAACAAGAACACCATTTTATTCTTAACAGCTGTAATCACAAGAGCAATAGAAATATTCAGTGTAATATTGAGCAGATTCACAAAAATCTGGGATGAAAGCATTTGTACTGCTTCCACATCACGAATTACTTTTGATTGAATCCGTCCGGATTGTATATTATTGTGAAAGCGAATCGATAACTGCTGCAGTTTATTTATTAAGGCACTACGAAGACCTCCTTCTACTGCACGCACGGCTGTTGAGCTAAAATGAATATGCAGATAGTTCATCGGAATATTCAATAACACTAAAAATGCAATAAGCAGTGCATTATATATAATTGTCTCTTGTGGATTGACGGACTCATAAATAACTGCGTTGACAATATTGGAAATAACAATGGGCATCACCCAAGCCGGACTATGTTTTATAATATAAAAAAAGCCGGACAAAGCAAATCGGTAATAATTCCCGTGAAACATTCCAATCAAAATTCGACTGGGTTTATTATTATATTTTCTAAAACTTTCTAGTATAGTATCTTCTATACGCTTTTTACTCATAGCTCTTCTTCCCATCATTATTGGTAATTAAATTTTTCAAACGAAACAAATAATTCCGATTTACCTCCATACGCATAGACACCTACCATAGCGCCAGTAAATCGCTTTCCTTTCTGAATACCTTCATCACTTAAATAGTTCACATGATCAAGACCTGTCAATAATTGTCGTTCCTGGTCATCAAACTGGTAATAAAAGAAACGTTTAAGACCTTTTGTAACGACTTTAAGGGTAATACTTTCAACCGAATCAGGCACGACAACCGCTTCCTCTGCTATAGTTTGTTGATGATCGATATGTTCCACAACAGAAAGTTTATTTCCGGTAATTTGATCATAAAACAGACCAAACTTAAGCCATGTATTCTCATCGTAATAACACGTCAGTCCGGCATTTTGTTTTTTACGTAAGCGAACATTTTTCATAAGGACAGAAGCAGAAAAGTCAAATTCTGTTTGTCGGCGAAGCAAAATATTTTTCGCTTCTTTTTTATGCAATTCTTCTTGGCTTCCCTTAAGCACAATCTGCTTTCCATTAATGAAAATTCCATCAAACTCAGGTGGTCTGGGAAACACCCAATCCTTGCTTAACTTCTGATCTTTATCAATAAAATCCGTATTCTTTTTTTTACCCTTTTGCACCGTTGACACAGAAGCAATAGAAGGCAAAATCTGCAAAGTACTAGGGCCTTGTAATTGATTTACAATTGGCCATCCATCCGGTGTCCATTGAATCGGATCAATCGCAGTTTCCCGTCCTAACATTGTATATCCGTCTAGAGAACGTCCGCATAAATAGACCATGTACCATTCGCCATATTGGGTTTGGACCGGTTTACCGTGTCCGCATCGTTGAATCGGGGCTTCTTCTAACCATTGGCGCATAATGGGATTATATGGACACGGTTTAAAATTATCCTCTAAGTGCTTGGCTCGAGAAACAGTGATTCGATGGCCGGGACCTGTTCCGCCTTCAGCTAAAAAAAGATAATAATAACCATCTTTTTTGATTAAGTGGGGTCCTTCAGGTGCGCGTTTTTGATCTCCATAATAGAGTAATCGTGCTTCAGATATTTTTGCTGTCGCATCTGCATTCAGTTCAAATATTCGGGCACCCCGGTTTAACAACATATACCGTCGTCCGTCATCATCATTGAAAATCGACGGATCAATCCCGTCTTCATCGATAAAGACCGGCTTATCATATGGACCTTCCGGGTGACTCGAGGATGTAATCATTTGTTTTCGATATACTGTTCCTGTATCATTTAATCGATAGGTTGCTGCTATATAAAAGCGTCCATTATAGTAGGAAATATCCGGAGCCCAATATCCGCGCCCACCTTCTAATTCATCAAGATTGGCCCATTGAGAATTGGTTATGGCATAACCGATGATTTCCCAATGAATTAAATCTTTTGAGTGGGATATGGGGATACATGGAAAATAGATAAAACTTGAATTCACCATATAATAATCGTCGTCTACCCGAACAATTGAGGGGTCGGGAAACATACCTCGACGAATCGGATTACGATACATTCTATCAAGTGGCGCACCGCAAACGTTTGCAAAATAATCTTCGATATCTTTAAAGCCTTTTTCTCTTGCAATATCAAATGGAGTGATTAAGTCTTGATCCCCTTGTGTTGGTGACATTCCGACTTTATCCACCAAGTATTTGACGACATCTATATTTCCTGACATAACGCCATAGTGTAAAATTGAGCGATATTTTGAATCCTTGCTATTCATACTCGCTCTCGAATATTCAACGATATATTTAACCATATCTAGATTGCCTGTTTTTGCTGCGATAAAAGGTAAGGGTATATCATTGGTCGTATATTTTTCAATAAGGCTCGGCGCCTCTTCTAAAATCTCTTTTAGTGTATCTAGTTCTTCATTAATAATGACTTGTTCAATCATGGTCTTTTGACACCACCTTTATATAGTTAAAATCGGCACTTCCGGCATTTCCTATCGCATATAAACCGATTTTAGAACCTACCCATGTGTCATCCGACGGTGTGAAAAGTGTTTTACATGCTGTTTTTTGAATACCTTGATATGCATAGGCCATTTTTATTTGATTTATACCTTCTTCTTGATCTAGGGAAAGATATAAATGAATTTTTTCAGATGTTTGATGAATCTCAATACTTTCAACAATATGTTCCTCACGAGACGCTCCCGTTCCTGTTGATATACCGTGCAGTAATTTAAAACCGCTCTCTTCTTTTTTTATGGCAAGATAGGTATATTGACCTCCTAAAACGACACATCCAGCTTGGGATCCAATCTCTAAACGATTGTAATCCATCTCAATCTCCACATCAAAGCGATCATACATAAATTTTTGTGTTAGTATATTGGGTGTCTCCCACAAATTCGGTCCATTCAAGCAATTTAGTCGTAATGTTTTCCTAGATGCCTCTAATTGGAAGAATTCGCTGGTATGATTGCCAAACCATTGCCATTGGAGACCTAACTCTTCCTTGCTAAAGTCATCCGATGTAGCTAAGTCATTTATCCCATCCGTTTTTTCCACCGGTATCTGATACGACAAGACCGGTTGCCCGGCATTTCCGATTATGGGCCAATCGTCTTCCCATTGCATTGGCTGTAAATGGACAACACGACCATAAATGCCACGGTCTTGAAAGTGGACAAACCAGTGGCTCCCCTCTTCCGCTTCAACCCATCCACCTTGATGAGGTCCGTTAACCGGAGTGGATCCTTGTTGTAAAACAATCTTCTCTTCGTAGGGTCCCATTATCTCTTTTGATCTTAACACCGTTTGCCAACCATATGTTACGCCACCGGCAGGTGCAAATATATAATAATACTCTCCTCGTTTGTATACTTTCGGCCCTTCAATTGTTTCTTGTGTTTTTGTCCCGTCATACAAAAAGACATCATCACTCAAAACGCGAGTCGCATCCAACGACATTTCAAAAATACCTAAATAGCTTTTAAATCCAATCCGACTTTTTGCATAGCCATGGATAAGATATGCTCGGTCTCCATCCCAAAAAGGACATGGATCAATATATCCCTTACCCTCCAATAGTAGATAAGGTTGGCTCCATTCACCTAGCGGATTTTTGGTTTTTATCATAAAAATCCCCTCATCGGGCATTCCATAAAAAATCCAAAAGTAGTCATTATAATAACGTATAGCTGGCGCCCATACACCCTTTGCATGCGCGGGTTTGGTATACATTGGATAATCAATATTTTTTATGGCATAGTTTTTAAGCTCCCAGTTAACCAAATCCTTTGAAATCAAAATAGGTAAACCGGGGGTATAGTTGAAACTTGATGCAGTCATATAATACGTATCTCCAACATGTATAACATCCGGATCCGAATAATCTGCATTTATAATCGGGTTTTTATAGTCTTTTTTCATCATCATAAGCCTCGTTCAATAATTCCTTGTATGGTCCGCCTAATTGATATAATCCTTGTGCTATCAAGTCTGCAAAAGCAACTGCTCCCGGATAGCGTAAGTGGGTATTGTCCACTTCCACAAAGTACTCTTTTGATTTTGTCTCTCCTGCTTTTTCGATAAAAGCCCTGCTCATTGTAAATAAGTCAATTATTGGAACATTCATTTTTCTTGCGACTTCTTGCATCGCGTCCGGATATTGACCATGTATATTTTCTTCTAATGTGGTCTCATTCACAAACCATCGACGACATAAGGGGGTAATAAGAACCGGATAGGCTTTTCGGTTTCTGGCTACGTTAATAAATTTCTCCAAATTGACTTGATAATCACCATAGGGGTTGGTAAATCGCGATTCATCTTCTTCTTTGGCATCATTATGTCCAAACTGAATAAATAGGAAATCGCCTTCTCGAAGTTCATTGTAAATGACAGCTAATCGTGATTCATCGATAAAGCTTTTTGTGCTACGGCCGTTTTCCGCATGATTATGTACCACCACATCTTTTCCTAAAAACAAAGGCATTGCTTGACCAATGCCTGTTTGAGGATATGTACTAAAATCATTTGTTTTTACCGTTGAATCGCCAGCCCAAAAAATGTGCTTTTTGTTCATTATTCTTTAACTGCTCCTAAGTTGATTCCCGTAACGAAATATTTTTGAGCGAATGGATAAATAATCATAAACGGAATGATTGCTACCATTGTTGCCGCATTACGAACTGTATTCTCAGTTGCTGATCCTGTTGCTGTCGGTAAGTCACTACCTAAGATAATACTTCTTAACTTCATTTGGAAGTTAAATAAATCCGAATTGATAATATAGATTTTGTAGGTTGTATAGTCATTCCAGTAGGCAACAGCAAACATCAAACCAATTGCTGCAAGTGCTGCTTTTGATAATGGAAGTACAATCCTAAAAAAAGTGGCCATTGGCGAACATCCATCAATTGAGGCTGCTTCAAATAATGACTTGGGAATCCCTTCAAAGAAGTTACGCATAAGTACAAGGTTAAATACATTAAGACCGGGTAGTAGAATAACAACCCAAAGCGTATTGGTAATACCCAAACTATTCATAACCAAATATGTCGGTATCAATCCACCATTAAAGATCATTGTAAACAACAACATGGCCGAGAAAAAGTTTCGACCCGGCATCTCTTTTTGAATTAAGACATAGGCACCTAATGTTGACAATCCTAATCCTACGAATGTACCGGCAATCGTCGATATTGTAGATACGAGTAATGGACGATATAATGTTGGATTTGTAAATACGGAAGCATATCCATCAAAACCAAACTTCTCCGGCCATAGTTTCATACCATAAGCTGTTCGTAAATCAAGTGAGTCGACCATGACTTTCCATAGCGGAATCAACATTGCAATACATATTAAGGCAAAGAATATGTTGAGGACATAATCAAATGTAGTAATTTTTCTTTTCTTCATCTCTATTCTCCTTTATACAATGCCGCGTCCACGGATTTTTTTACTTGCATAGTTACAAACGACAACGAGTAGCCCACCAACAATAGATTTTACCATACCAACCGCTGTTGTATAACCGTAGTTTGGTAGTGCTCCACTATTAAAGGTTTGTGTGTAAATATAGGTTTGTAATACATCGGCTTGTTGCATTACCGCATCATTTTGCATTACAAAAACAGATTCAAATAAATTCATAATCTTTGCAAGATTTAGAATTAATACGATGACAATTGTATTCATTAATGCCGGAACCGTAATAAATCTTATCTTTTGGAATCGACTCGCACCATCAATAGAAGCCGCCTCATATAATTCCGGGCTGATTCCTGCTAATGTTGCCATAAAAATAATCGTTCCCCAACCGGTTTCTTTCCATATATTGATGAAATAATATACAGGTCTCCACCATTTACCGCTTCCTAAAAAGTAAATCTCTTGTCCTTGCTCAAGTATTCCTAGATTTGTTAATAGAGCATTAACCAAACCTTGTTGTGAGGGTGACATAATCAATGCGAATACCGACGCCGTTACAACCCAAGACATAAAGTGAGGCAAGTAAACAATTGTCTGAGAAATTTTCTTGAATTTCAAGTTAAATATTTCATTAAGTAACAAGGACATAATAATCGACATGAATGTCGTTAAAAATAATTTAAAAAGACTAATTTCTAAAGTATTTGTAAAGGCATTCCAGAATCCTTGCATTGAAAACATTTTTTCAAAGTTTGCTAAACCGACAAAAACCGGTTCCTTGATTCCTTTATAATCATAAAACGCATAACGCAAGCCATAAATCGGTGCATAATAAAACGTTAGGGCAAATAATAATACAGGCGAGAATAATAAATAATACCAGCGATGTTCATATATTCGCTTTGATAAGGGCTTTTTGCCTATCTTATCAGAATCTATTTTTTCAACTTGTGAACTCATTTAGTACCGTTCCTTCCTTTTTTTAAAAAAAGCGGAGTTAAACTCCGCTTTTAAATTTAACTTCTAGAATTTTATCCTATTTTACTCGTTTAATGAATCAACGATCATTTGTGACCACTCTAAACCGCCTTCATCTTCAAAACGTTGCATTTCTTCTTCAATCGTACGTGTTCCAAGTACAACGTTCGCTACGATTTCACGCTTCAATTTAACAAGATCACCATTGTATTGACTCATAACTTCACTTGAAGGTACAAGCTCAACTAGTCTTGAATTCTCACCGAATGTTTTAGCTGATACTAATGCTTCTTCTGCAACACTTAAAATACCAGGATCATCAAACTCTGTGAAGTTTGTAAGCGCCATCATTGGATCAATGTGGTTTTTCGTGTATAATGTTCCTGCTTTTTCCATGTTCTCAAGCATATGGAATTGACCATCTTCATATGTTACACCAAGCAATTCTCCACCTTCTGTTGACCAGTGAGTTCCTTCAGCTCCATATGTAAATAATTTTTGTCCTAATCCACCATCTAACATTGTTTCAAAGAAATATTCAAAAATCGCTTCTGGATTTTCTGCTTGTGATGTAATTGCCCATGTTGGTGCTTGACGCTCAAGATATGCTCCAACTTCTTCAATTGGCTCCATAGCAATTAATTCGCCGTCTAAACCATTCGCTTCTAAGTTCGTCTTAAGGTTTGTTGCCCATGTTCCTGCCCAATAAGTAAAGATACCAAATTTATCTTCATAGAATTTATTACGAACATCACTTGTACCATTTGTTAACGCTTCTTTATCAATGTAACCTGCTTGGTAAGCATCACGTAAACGCTCTAAGGCACCAATGAAGTTATCTTGAACAAATCCATCTGCCCATTGACCATCTTCATTAATATAGAAACTTGGGAATGCATCTTGATAAAATTCAGGTAAATAGTTAATGAAAGGAATCTCTTCACCAATGAGTCCTGCACTTGATAAAGCACCAGTGTCACCATCAATTCCGTTACCGTCTGGATCACCATTTGTAAATGCGTCCATTACTTCAACATATTCATCATAATTTGTAGGTACGTCTAAACCAACGTTGTCTAACCATGCTTTTTTGATATAAGTAATACATCCGTTACCACGACTTGGTGAAAGACCATATAAACTACCGTCGATTTTTAATCCTTCAACTAAGGCTTGATCTTTAACACGTGTTTTTAAATCTGAATTGTCATATGCTGCGGTCATGTCCCAAAGAACACCTTCGTCAGCATAACCCGCATAGTAAGCTGAGTTAAGTAACATTACATCCGGCCAGTCTCCACTTGCTAATACTTGACCTAGGTTGTCTGTATAAGCATCATGGTCCGGTTGAATGATTTCTAAATCAATTCCTGTTAAAGCTTCCCACTCTGCTTCAAATTCTGCACGGCCGTTTGCTTTTGTTACTAATGTACCATCGACCATAATTGTAATTTTCTCTGGTTTTTCAAATTCTGTTGCTGCACCGTCATCTGTTGAATCGCTATCTGCAGTTGAATCTGAACCTGTGTCTGTAGAACTTCCTGCGTCTGTTGATGTTCCTGTGTCCGTTGTTCCCCCATCTTCAGATCCACATGCTGTGAATACTAAAGATAAAACAATTAGTAAAACTAATACTTTTTTCATTGCACTGCTTTTGTTTGTTTTCACTAAACTAATCCTCCTAAGATTTGATTTTTCATGGAGCCTTCGTCATTTTTGACAATTGCCCTGTGACAAGATTGATATTATCATATGATTTGTCCAATAAACAAGATTCAATATTTTAGTATAGGTACATTTTTATAGCACCTATCTATAATAGTACATAAACTATTCGGGAATAATAAGCTTCTGGCCTATATAAATGTAATTTGGATCCTTAATTGTTTCTTTATTTGCTTCATATATTACGCGCCATTTTTGAGACCTTCCATATTTTTCGAGGGCAATCCCACTTAATGTATCCCCCGATAAAACCCTATAAACATTGGGTTCATCCATTGAAACACTGGTCGAATCATCAGATGCTTCATCCAAAATTTTAAACAGTCCATTCATCTCAATGTCACCGCTTAGGGCTCTTACAGGGGTTTTCGTAATATCTGTACTCTCAAAAATATTGTCCCTTAGCTTCTGTCCAGATTTATTTATTGTCTCTCCACCAAAATATAAATAATTGCCTTGAGACATCAACTCCGGCATTTCACTTATATCATCATCTTTGCCTCCTTTCATGGATATTACATTGTCCATTACAAATTTTCGCTCTCCATCACCTTTACCATAAAGCGTAATATTTTTACCATGATTTCCATACGAAATGATATTTTTTACAACAACTGCCGGATTGGAGTTACTCGTAACACCATCATTGTTATTATTATACGCTATTGAATCAACCAGTATATGCTCTACAGCAATACCATCGCCACCGAGCTTGAATCCATTACCGTCTCCATTACCCGTCCCGTCAGTTAACGTTCCATTGTTATACGCTAAACTATTTTCAATTCTTACTGATCCAATTGGACCGGTCTCAATTTTCGCAAACAAATCCCAACCGTCATCTAAATTATTGTAGGCTATACACCCTCTAAATACATTACCTTCACCGACAGTAATCTTTGCTGCAAAACCATCTGCATTATTCTGCCCCGGGTCAATATTATCATACGATGTACAATTTAAGATTAAGTTGTTTGTCGGCCACTTCTCAAATGGCTCTGCACTTGTTCCACTGATTTGAATCCCTGTATCACCATTATTATATGCCTTCACTCCAGAAATCACATTATTATGGCCGGCTACTTGTAACCCTTTTGTATTTCCCGGCGTGTTTGTTATATCTATATTTTCAATATGCCAATAATTTCCCCAAAGGACCATTCCACCATCCGCATTAGTAAAATCAAGAATTGCACGTTTTTCAGCTTTTGCTTGGAGTACAATATTCTCTTCTGCAGTTCCATTAATTCCTCTCGAAATCACAAGACTTTGAGGCATTGAATATACTCCTTCAAGAAGTTCAATTGTTTGCCCCTGTTGCGCAAAGGACGTTGCTGTATAAATATCCACTGGAGATTCTATGGTTCCTTCACCATCGGCAACTCCATTAGAAGCAACATGTATTACCTCTTGATTAAATGATTTGTATGTCACTTCATGAATCATCGTAATCGGTTCATAGCTATCTAGCACTTGATTTTCTCCCGGTATATAATCTTTATCCGGAATAAACGTCACTAAATAAGGATTAAGGCCTTCTTCAAGTGTAAATTCTGTTACAAAATCAGCCGACGCCAATATATCAACGCGGTCAACCACCACTTGGTTGTGTTGATTTTTTACAGTTAATGTCCCCGGAACATCAGATACATACACAAATTCGTATGCTTCATCTCCTGAAGTCGTTGGAGAGTCAATTTTCTTTGTATACTTTACCTTTTCTGCCGGTTTTTCTATCGCTACAGGATCTGTCTTTGGATTCGATGTTGTAAATACAACATCATTTATGGTCACATTACATCCTCTGGCCACAGCAAATCCTACATAAATGTTGTCTTTATCTAATTGTAATAATTCGTCAACACCATAGAGTATAAATTCTTCTTCATCTTCAACATATCCATGATAGCCTGTATTTGTCTTTTTTAACGTCAAGCGATAGCTTTCACCTGTTTGAACAAAGTCCTCCGCCTCATATCCAAATGCCCGACTTTCATTTTTTCCGTTTTGCGCGATAGCCGAATCCCCTGAACTAAGCACTTCCGGAGTAATTCCCGTAACAAAGCGCGCTCCTAATACATCTTTTCCGGTATATTTCACATCCTCAATAATTTCTTCAAACTTTGTGGCAAGAACCCCCGCAGAATTTGTGTAGTGATTCACGCTTGAAACACCATACTCACCTAAACTATCCATTGCCAATAGTCCAAAACCCTCTTGTCCATCTGGTGTTGGATTAATGTAATCAATGGTAAAGGTTGCTGATAATTCAAAGTTCTCTGTTGTTGGATCAACAACTGTATAATAGTAGGAAACACCATCGTGGAACGTTGTAAACTTACCACCTTTTCCATCAATTGTTACACCATCATCTTTAATTGTGCTCGAATTCAACTTAAATACGAGTTCATCCGGATCAATCATTTCCATTGTATTTCTAGATTCGCTAACCGATTGACCAAAGTAGGTAAATTGCCACTCACGTTCATCTTCAACTTTTACCCGTTTAATAACTGCGTCAGATAGAGTAACATCATTACCGCGGATAGCTCGAACACTAATTTCATAGTTTTTTCCTTCAATAAGTACCGTTAAATAACCTTCTTGTCCGTCAAAAACACCTCCTGATACATAGTTCGCACCACCTACTTCACGATACAATATTTCATATTCTTCTGCTTCAGTGACTTCAATCCATTTGACTAAAACACCTTTTTTCGCTGTGTTAAAGACTTCAATCACAGTTTTTTCTAGTGGCAATACATAATAGATTTCTTCTATATTCGATTCCTTTCCCTCTGTTTCTTCGTTCCGATGCCCCATAACTTGGAATTGATACAAACCACTTGTATCCACTGAAAATGTAACACTTTTTTCATTATTTGCCGTTTTTCCCACAAGAATAGCTTTAAGCTCTTGATTATTTTCATCAAACATTTTTACATAGGCTTTATCAGCTCCATCATTACTTGTTTCAAGTTCAAAAGCTACTTTAATGTTATTTTCTTCTTGTGTAACTTCCGTAATTACCGGATGTTCAACTGTTTCCCAATCACTTCGAACAATCTCTTCTGCGTCACCCGTTAAGACAGACACTCCGTAAACATTAACTCCACTACTTGTTGACGCAAGATAATAATCTCCCGCTACAATATCAAACGTTTTTTTGTTTAGATTTCCCCCAGGAGCATCCATTTCTTCAATAAGGTTACCACTTAAGTCATATAATCCTAAAATTCGATCCGAACTAGAACTCGAACTCATCGCATAGACAACCACTTCCGCGTCTTGACTTACAGTGAAATGAATTGATCGATATTCAACATTCCCTGTCCCGCCTAGTTTTATTCGCTTCGTAAAAATAGTACCGTCGTCGGCTACCTTTTCATTACTATCAATTGTAACCTTTTTTTCTTCTGTTGCAGCGATTAGAAAATTACCCACTTGTTTTCCCGTGACTAGTTTTTCATCTTCTAAATCACTCGCTAATAGCACAGATTGTATTTGTGCTTGTATCATAGTTACCGGAGTTGTAATACCAAAAATCAATACAACCACCATGATAAGGTTCATTACCTTTAACTGTTTTGCACACATTTTTTTATTCTCCTTTTTTAGCCGAAATTTTGTGTCTTTTCCTAAACTCTTCCTTTTTTTTATGCACTTTTTATAGTTGCTCACCTCCATAAATTGCAAAACAATATTTTTTTGGTTAAATAACACAATATTTTTTTGCATTTTAACCACTTTATCATATATATTTTATTTTTAACAAGCGCCAATATTTTAGAAGGTACATTCCTTAACGTAATTTATAAAGCGTACATTTTTTTAAACGTACATAATTTATGCTAGACAGTTATTTTTATAATACAAAAAAAAGCATAGCATCATATAAAATGCTACACTTCATTTAGTCTTTATAATAAATAATCTGGTAACGTGGATTGAACAGATGATGCAATTTTGAATTTCTCTTCATGGATTGATGGCTTCGAATCTTTTTTAGGTTCAGCTTGAAATTCATGGCGAAGTTCTTCGATTTGCTTTTGGGTGATTCCTTTTATTAACTGACAGGGTATAAGATCCATGCCCAATTCTTTTGCAATTGCCAAACGTTTTCTTCCGGATATAAGCCTTAATGTATCTGACTTATCCACATAAACCATCAGCGGAACTAAAATTGTCCACTTTTTAATCGATTCCATCAACATTGGATCTAAAACAATTTCCTCATCTACTTCTAATTCCTTGCTTGGAATCTGTTGAAAGACCACTTGAATTCCACTCTTTTCCACGTCTTTAGTCTGGATATGGGATAAACCACCTTGATTCACTCGCTTCATACTACCTTTACTTATGGACATACTGATCTACCTCCTTAGCAAGTGCTGCGTATTCATGTGCAGATCGCGCACTTTTTTTATAAGCACCGACAGGTTTGGAATTTTCCTGAGCCCATTCAATCATGCTGTCAATGCGAATATAGTTTTCAAAAACATGGGTATCTTCAAGAAGATATAAACTCTCTTGTGTCTGCTTAAAATATTTTTTGTTGGTATTTACCTTGGTCATAGCAATACCCAATAACATAAGGTTGGGGGCCATCTCACGAATTGCCTGTAAAAACTCAAACATATTGGCCAGTCCAAATAATCCCCATGGGCTGGCCTCCACGGGTATAATAACCTCATCCGATGCACATAAAAGATTAATCACCCATGTTCCAAGTGTCGGTGGCGCATCAATCAAAATATAATCATAGATTCCTGAGGCTTGAATTGTTTGAAGACATTTCTTTACGATAAATTCCCGCTGCCATTTGGTAAACAACTCATATTCAATGCCGCTTATTAATGTTGACGACGGTATGATATCCAGGTTTTCATATTCTGTTTCATAAATATAATCCGTTAAATCCTGTTGTTTACTCACAGCCACATATAGATTTTTATCACTTTTGGCAATATCTAATACCACTTCTTCAGATAAAAAGGCAAGTGAAAGATTCAACTGCATGTCTCCATCAATCATAAGGACTTTTTTTCCCTGCTGCGAAAGGGCATACCCGATATTGGAACATGTCGTTGATTTTCCGCTACCACCTTTATTGTTGGCAAAACAAATCGTTTTTGTTGTTTTTATCATGTCCTTATCTGTCTCCTTCTCATTCAAAATGCAGAGCTTATATCATCAAAAAGAATAGCTTCGATCTCAATAGAACCGCTTCCTTCATATCGTAAATACAGGGGATTCTCACCATGTAAAACAAACTCCACTGATAAGCTTACTGTCCATTCGTCTTTTGCTTGAATCGGAATAAAGGCATCAGAAAACAATTGAATACGTCCTTCTCCGGTTCCGCGATAGCTTACTGAACATCTCGTTTTTCCTGAAAAATCAAAATATTTGAATCCAACCGTCGTATCCTTTGTAATATTGGTAATGTAATGCCTTTCATCTTCATGCGTAATATAGGGATAGTCCCATGTTGGTCTTTGTCGCAATAGATTAGGCATCTTTCCATGAGATAGTGTTGAGCATATGGCCGCACTATATCGCCCCTTCGGATTTAGGGGTTTTCCGTTAAGTCCACAGGAGGTAATCTCAACCTGTTCAATCTTGCCTTCCTCATCAATGACAATGGGTTCTGCGCATCCCTGGCGACTAAATTGATGTCCATGAGTATGTCGATGATAAAAAACATACCATTGATTGTTAATGCATTCAATACCACCATGATTATTACCAACAATCGCCACCTTGTCCTCTTCCATACGGCCTTTATATCCAATATCACCATTAGAAACAATCGTCCCTTGATATACAAAGCCTTTGTCCGGATATGCACTTATTGCATAGCATAATTCATGAGAGAGCACGGATGAGTATATTAAATAAAACATACTGTCAATTTTACGAATTGAGGGTGCTTCAAAATATTCGTGTCCTTCAAATCCTGTTCCTTGGCTATATGCTTCACTCGGTAAGACAATTTTAGGCCCCTGCTTTACTGTTAACATATCTTGTTCCAATTCTATAAAGCTACAGCCAAGGATTTTGTCTCGACTAGGAAACCCAGGAATATTAATGTTCGTCGGCGAAAATCCATAATATACATAAACTTTTCCATCGTCATGGAGTACAGCCGGATCAAAAGGAAAATTTTCTTCCAAAAATTGGCCCGAAGGATAGGCCACATACCCTAAAAACTCATATGTTCCACTCGGCCTATCTGATACCGCAACTGAGATTTTACTTAATCCGTTCAAGCAGTAGTAGAGATAAAACCGTCCATCCGGTCCTTGGCAAACATCCGGTGCATAGAGCATCATTTTACCCTCTACATTTGCGGGGTCTTGTTCTTTTTTATAAATAACCCCTTCGTAGGTCCACTGGGTTAAATCATCAACGGGCGCCGAGTAAGCCACGTAATCAAGCAGACAAAAGGCCTCTCCGTTCTCCTTATCATGGGACCCAAATACATATACACGATTACCAAACACATGGGGTTCTCCATCCGGAATATATTCATTTAAAGGTAAATATGGATTCACAATCTGTTTCATAGCATATCCTCTCTTCATAAAATTCGTTACATCTATTTTAAGTGAACCCACTTACTATTACAAGCCTTATATTTGAATATATATATTATGAAATTTGTATAGTCAAGACTATTATAGTTACGACTATGCTAATCTTGACTATGTTATCCGACTATGTTATATTATGAATATACGAATGGAGGTTGACGAAATGTTTATTGGCAGAACGAATGAACTTACATATTTAAATGAAAAATATTCAAGTTCACAGAGCGAGTTCATTGTATTATACGGAAAACGGCGTATTGGTAAAACTGAATTACTCAAAGAATTTGTTCATGATAAAAAACATATTTTTTATGCAGGAAATCAGATTACCGATTTTATGCAGCTCAAACGAATTACACCGTTAATCACAAAACATTTTAATCAAAAAATATACAGCGATAGCTTTGACGGATGGGAAAATCTATTTATATATATCAGTGAACAGTTATCCCCTCATGAAAAAACGGTTCTTGTATTTGATGAGTTTCCATATATGGTTGAAGCCAATACAAGCATCCCTTCTATCCTTCAATCTAGCTGGGATCATATGCTCAAAGACAAAAATATTATGCTCGTTATCTGCGGTTCCTCCATGAGCTTCATGGAAAAAGATATCTTAAGCGAAAAAAATCCTTTATATGGAAGAACTACCGGTGTCTTAAAACTAAATGAAATGGATTTTCTATCTGCTAGAGGATTTATGCCCGGTTTGACAATCAATGAACAAATTGCCTATTACAGTATTTTTAGTGGTGTTCCATATTATTTAAGTTTAATTAATAGCCATTTAACACTACAAGAAAATGTAGTCGCAAATATAATGGGTAACGGCTCCGTTCTGTTTAATGAGCCCGAATTTCTTCTTAAACAAGAACTTCGAGAAGTCAATGTATATAATGCCATTATCTCTACAATTGCTTTGGGAAAAACAAAGTCCAATGAGATTTCACAATTAACCGGTGTGGACAAAAACAAATTACCCTATTATCTTAATAGTCTCATAAATCTCGGCATCATAAAAAAAGAATTTCCAAGCACAATTAAAACAAAAGAATTAACTAAGTCTCGTGCCGGAATTTATATTTTAAATAGTAGCTTTTTTAAATTTTATTATCGCTTTATCTATTCCTACATTTCAGAACTAATGGATAGAAATATAGATATTTTATATGAAGATCTTATTGAGCCACAATTGTCAGAATTTATAGGACACACCTTTGAAGATATTGCGATTTCGTATCTTCGTTCGATTAATGGAAGCAATACGTTACCTCTTCGCTTCGTTAAGATTGGAAGATGGTGGAACAGAGGCACTGAGATTGATATTGTCGGTTATGATTTAAAAAACAACTATGTATTTGGTGAATGCAAATGGAGAAATGAAAAGATGGGAATGAACGTTTTGAAGCAACTACAAGAAAAAAGCCTCAGCGTAACGCGCCATACATCGCAAAAATATTATGCGCTTTTTTCCAAGTCAGGGTTTACAAAAGAATTAGAAGACCTGGCCAAACTCGACTCAAATCTTCTTCTTTTTGATTTTTCAACATTATTTAAATAAATTCTCTTTTATGTTTACTTTTTTCTATACTCAATATGATGCGTTTTGCACCATTCCATGGCTATTTCTTCATACCTTGCATCCCTATATCCATACCACGCATCTTGAAGATCATATTGATGGACTTTGTCCTTAAATCGTCGGAACGCTCCACGACCTTCAATTGCTTCCCACAGGACGCTACTTGCTTTTTCATCATCTATCGTCATTATAAAACCTTCCATCATTCGATATTCATCAATATCTTCTTTGTTCGGAAGATCTATAAATGCTCCATCAGGATTATCAATCAATTCGTTCGCCAGTAAAACGCTCTCTCGCTGCCACTCCGGCAACCTATCAAGATCCACTTCGTTTTCCGCATATCGGATTTCTTCTTCTGTTAACATGACAACCGATTTACTTTTGACATGATAATAATAATGACTGTCTTCACTTTGAAACTCCATACCTTCAATAACATCATCAATGGTAATCATAAGCTCACTCCCTTTTATTTTAGTGTAATGCAAACAGCTGTAAAATTCAACGAATATTTTACAGCTGTTTGCATTATTTGTCATAAATCATTCTATTCTTTTATATTGGGTAATTGTGTTCTTTCACCTCGATGATTCATCAGTGTATAGTTTTCATCGTCTTTGTCAACGAAGTAATAATTTGGCATTAGTGGAATCTTTCCAATGTTGGTTGCCACAACATACATTGGTTGAGCTAGTCCTGTCGTATGACCTCTTAGTGCATCGCGAATCAGTTCTGCACCTTTTTCAACTGGTGTTCTGAAATGGTCTATTCCCGGTGCCGGCTCACAATAAAAGACGTAGTAAGGTTTAATTCGAATGGAAAGTAATTTTTGATGCAATCGTTTAAACGTATCTATATCATCGTTGATTCCTTTTAAAAGTACTGCTTGATTACCGACATTAATTCCGCATTCCATCAGCTTATACACTGCTTTTGCTGTTTCTTCAGTAATTTCTTTGGGATGATTGCATTGTGTATTAATCCAAATAGGTACTCTATGGTATCCTTTTAATACATTCATTAAGTCTTCGGTAATTCTTTGCGGCATGACAATCGGAGTCCGCGTACCAAATCGAATCATTTCTACGTGCTCAATTTTCCTTAATTCTGAAATAATGTATGCAATTTTCTCATCACTTAGTAAAAATGGGTCACCACCAGTAACCAGAACATCTCTGACTTCATCATGTTCCTTGATCCATTTGATGCCTTCGTCGACATCAAAGCGAAGGGATAGGTCTTGATCAACAACTAATTCTTTTCTAAAACAATGCCGACAATAAATACCGCATACGTCAATAACCGTAAATGCAACACGGTCTTTATATTGCCTTGCTATACAATCCGGTCGCGATTCTTCAGTGTCCCTGTTTTCTTTCCATACTAAGTAATTATCCAGTCCATAGACATTCTTGTTCTCTCCTAATGAAGGAATCACCTGTCTCCGTATCGGACAGTTTGGATCGTCTGCATCCATCAGCGATGCAAAATAAGGTGTTGTCCCCCATTTTGTATTTAGCGTCAATATCGCTTCGCGTTCATCATCCGTAATGTTGATGAACTTTTCCAGTTCTTCAAGGGTATTAACAAAATTGTTTAATTGCTTTTCCCATTCTTTCATATTTTCCTCTCTTTCTTAAAAAAAAGCGCTCTAACTCAATTAAGAGTTAGAGCGCTTAAACTTCGTATAAGCCCCAGTTCTATTACTGCTCTGATTTTTCACCACATTTTCTTCATACAATAAATACTCATGCAGCTACTTTACCACTACTTCGCGTCAATAATTTTATCATATATACAAAAGTATGTCAAAAATGCTGGATTAAAGGCCAACCTT
>DDQW01000060.1 GCA_002342805.1 Clostridiales bacterium UBA2432
CACATAACTATTATAGATATATCCGATGACTCAAAAAAATACCCCATCCAAAGACAGGGCAAGTTATCGGTTATATCGTGTTGAACGAAGTCGCGGTACTAGTGAAAAGTATGTAAGTCGATTAGCTGGAAGACAAACGATTTCTTCTAAATATTGAATGAAAACTAGGTTGAAATGAAGAATTACTTAAATTGATCGTTCAATGCCAATTCTATATTGTTGTTCCGGTACATGGACACCACTTGTTCCAATAAAAGAATTAAGTATATTTGAACATATGAAGCCGAAAACAAACATTCAGGAACTATTGAAGATCCGGCAACAGGAACAACATCTGGGGTTATGGGCGCATAGTATCTAATATATATTGAGCAAAATAGAGATCATAAGGAGTTTATAGTGAAAACATTGGATAGATGGATTAATGAACCACAGTTGTATATAGTAGAAAAAGATAGGATAACATTTCAGGTTTTACCAAAGACAGATTTTTGGCAGATTACACACTATGGATTTTCCAGAACTGACGGCAATTGTTTAGTTGCGGATATTGATGAAGACATTTGCTTTAGTGTTAAAGTTAAGATGAATTATATGAGTGAGTTTGACCAGTGTGGTATTATCGTTTATCTTAATGACGATAATTTTGCAAAACTATGTGTGGAAAATCAACTCAAAAGCAAAAATAAATTAGGAAGTGTTGTCTGTAAATCTAAACGATCCGATTGGGCGACGCAGCCTTTTGGAGATATGGATTCTATTTATTTTAGGGTTAGTAAAAGAGGCATTAATTATTTATTTGAGTCAAGTCTTGATGGGAATAATTTCGAACAAATGCGTTTGTTTGATATACCAGGCAGTGAAAAAGCTGCTATAGGTATATTTGGAGCATCACCCTTGGGGAATGGATTTGAAGCAGAATTTACCAACTTTGAATTCAGTGAAAACAAATGGTTCTTAGATAATGATGACCTACCAAGTGATTAATTTAAATTTGCTAAAGCTAGTACAAATTGATGGTTGCTTTGATTATATATTATGTGGAGATGAGAAAATAAACTCAAAGCTTTCTATTTTGTAAGATGGATAGCTTATTAGATGTGAAATCATTCCTTGAAGAAAATTATGGCTAAATTATAGAGAGAAAGAAGTGGTATTATGAGAAGGTATGCAATAAATTCACAATATAATATGAGAGATCTTGGTGGATACCCTACACGGGGGAATGGTTATTTAGCTTGGAAGCAAGTCATTCGTAGCGATTGTCCTTTGACTGTTACAGATGAAGACGCTTTATTATTTGACAAGTTGAATATTAGCGATGTAATAGATTTAAGAACTCCGGAGCAGGCAATGAGAGAACCAAGCTATTTCTCTGATTCGGAATCGATTACCTATCATAATGTATCATTTATTAATGGTAATGGTTCACCTAAGCGTGAAGAGAGCATATCTAGTACTTATTTAAAGATGATGGAAGAATTCAGTACAATTAATGAAATTTTGAGAATAGTTTCTGAGGCAAGAGGAACTGTTTTATACCATTGTGCTGTTGGCAAGGATAGAACAGGTATAGTAACAGCAATAATATTAAGTATTTGTGGTGTGAACATTGTAGATATTGTCGCAGATTATCAAGCATCTGAGACATATATATACGATATGATCGCTGAGTATAAGAGAAGTAATCCTAGTGTGCCGGAATGGATAGGGCGATCAAAGCCTGAATATATGCGAAACTGTCTGGATAGTCTTGAACGAAAGTATGGCTCATTTAAAGAATATTTGAATGCTATGGATGTTCCTGACAGAGTAATCAATGGTATAAAAGATAAGTTGATACAACAATAGTCAATGTCACCAAAAATAATTGCTCAGATAATAGGCGTAGGGGATTTAATGAGCCACAAAGATATCTATAAGGTAGAGAATGGAAAACTATTCAAAATTGTGGCACCAGAAGGAACGATTATTGAGATAAGAGAGGTAATACAATGAGATTTGCAGTGATTGGGACAGGATTTATTACTGAGATGTTTATAGAACAAGGGAGATTATGTGATGACTTTCATGTTGAGGCTGTTTTGTCGCGGACGTTTTCGCGTGGCCAAGACTTTGCTAATCGCTTGAATATTCCAAAGATTTATTCTGATATTGAAGTGCTTGCAAAAGATAAGTCAATTGATGCGGTCTATATAGCAAGCCCAAACTCAATGCATAAACAACAGGCAATTGCCATGCTAAATGCAGGTAAACATGTCTTGTGTGAAAAACCGATTGGGTCAAATTCCGAAGAACTTGCTGAAATGCTCAAGTGCGCCGATGAGAATAATAAAGTCTTATTGGAGGCCATGCGTTTATCGTTTAATCCATTACTAGGAGAGGTGAAAAAACAGATGAACATAATGGGCTCTGCGACCCAGGCCTATTTAACCTTTTGCAAATATTCTTCCAGATATGATGCATATAAGGAAGGTAAATCTCCCAATACCTTTGATCCTAAATTTTCCAATGGATCATTAATGGATTTAGGAGTCTATTGTGTATCCCTTATGGTAGAACTGTTCGGTGTGCCTAAGCAAATCTTAGCATCCTGCTCAAAATTAGAAAATGGATTTGACAGGTCTGGATCAATCTTGGCGCATTATTCTGATTTAGATGTAACCTTGACGTATTCTAAAGTAGCTACGACCCGGTTAAAGAGTGAAATACTCTTTGAAAAAGGAGCCATAACTATTGGGACACTATCCACATTTGAAGGAGTAAAAATACATAAAGATGGGGAAGCGACACTTGAATTGCAAGCGGATACTTCAGATATGCGTTACGAAATAGAGGCTTTTATACGATTGTGTGATACCCAAGCGTCTATCGCCCATCATCATAAAATATCCATTGAAACAATGAATATTATTGATGAGGCGAATAGACAATGTGGATTGTTAATCTAAATCATAGACAGGTGTAGCTTGCTTAGAGCTGTCACCCAAAAAGTTAATAATAAGGTAGAGAGCAACCATTCCAAGAACCAATGAAATCAATGGATTAAATCCAAGACCTGCCGGTATAAATCCAAAGACAAGGGCAATAGCTGCTACAGTAGCCGCATAGGGAATCTGGGTTCGAACATGTGCGATATGATTACATCCGGAGGCCATCGAAGACATAATGGTTGTATCGGATATTGGCGATAAATGGTCGCCCATAACAGCGCCGGTTAGAACAGCCCCGATTGTAGGGACGATGAGTTCAGCTCCTCCTGTGAGGTAACTTAATTCAATCGCGATGGGCATAACGATAGCGTTGGTTCCCCATGACGTACCTGTTGAAAAAGCGACGATAGCAGGAACGATAAAGAGGATGGCCGGGATTAAGAAAGAAGGAAGATTATTGCCGATAAGCTGTACCATCAATTCGGCTGTTTTAAGTTCGCTATTAATTGAACCTAAGGTCCAAGCCAAAGCAAGAATCATGGATGGAACAGCCATAGATTTCACACCTTCGACAAAGGCATCCGAGATTTCAGTGATTTTTAAGCTTTTTGTAGCAAGTGACATTGCCCAAGCAATGATAATCCCTGAAAAAGAGGCCCATAAGAGAACAACACTGGCATCGGCCGCGGAAAATGCTTCGCGAATGGAAGCGCCTTCGAATCCGCCACCGTTTTGATATAATCCGACAATAGTAATTAAAATAACGGATACAATAGGAATAACAGCATTGTACCAATGCCCTGCTAGGTCTGGGTTCGTTTCGTCGATTATATCGGCAGTGCTGTTCTTGGCCAAATCTTCGGCTTTTTTCATTGGTCCATAATCTTTACCGGTAAATATAATCATAAGCACGAAGGCTAAGGCTAAGATACTATAAAAACGATAGGGAATACTTTGTAAAAAAACATCATATGCCCCCATATCTAGGCCTAGTTTTTCAAGTCCTTCTTGGATAAGGCCTAATTCCATACCGACCCATGTTGAAATCAAAGCCATAGAAGAGACAGGTGCAGCAGTGGAATCCACAACATAGGCTAGTTTCTCACGGGATATTTTCAACTTATCTGTAATTCCACGCATAGAGTTTCCCACAATAAGAGAGTTGGCATAATCGTCAAAGAAAATGGCGACCCCAAGTAACCATGTTGAAAATAATGCGGACTTTGTTGTAACAGCTCGACGTACGAGTACATCGGCAAGCCCTTTTGTGCCGCCGTTTTTATCGATGATTCCGATTAAGCCACCGATGAGCAAACAAAATACAAGAATGGAAACATTCCAACTATCCGTTAATGCCCCGACCAAGTAAGTGTTCAATAATTCAGTAAAACCACTTACGGGATTACCGGTGATGAGGGTTGCCCCTACAAAGACGGCAACAACGAGAGATAGTAAAACTTCGCGTGTTAATAGCGCCATAGCAATGGCAATTAAAGGTGGTAGTATTGCTAACCAATTCATGATAATTTCTCCTTTATATATGTTGGTTTTGGAACATGGGTTCCGGATAAAATAAAAAGCACCTAACCAAAGTTAAGTGCAATAAGCTTACGTATACATCGCATCGTTTTGGTTAAGATAGCTCAACAATATAGTCACCTATATTGACAGTTCTGTATTTATTTAATACAGACCCAGCATTAAGTGTGGAGCTTAATGCTTCGGCAATGGTTCCTTTCATAACAGATCATTAGCTTCCGGCTTCACTGAAATTACTTATAAACATCGCGCCTCTACCTCACTTACGATGAGGTATGATTATTAAAGTCGAATGTTAGATTAACATAATATGCTATTGGCGTCAAGGAATAATACAGACTTTCGGATAATTTTTTTATAAGGGCTTGAATCAAAACTGTATTTAGTATATAGTATGTAACGTGACTTTAAAACACAAATTATCGGGGGCAAATGGAGCGATAAGCACTACATGTAGTGTTTTCGCATCCAACCGCGTAAATGTAACTATAGACTAAAAAGACAATAATTAATTGGAGAACAGCATGTATATTCAAAAAAGAAACGGAAGCAAAGCCATATTTGACATAACCAAGATTATAGCAGCCATAGCCGGCGCCAACAAAGAAGTGGAACAAATGCATCAGCTTCAGACACAAGAAATCAAAGAGATTGCAGGCAAAATAGCAGCCAAAGTATCAGAAGGCACCCATGTAGAAACCATTCAAGATCGTGTCGAAGATGCTTTGTTGGAAAAAGGCGTCTTTAAGGTGGCCAAAACCTATATAAAATATCGTTATAGGAGAGACTTGGTTCGTAAGTCAAATTCTACAGATGAGCAAATCCTTACCCTGATTGAAACAAAAAATGAAGAAATCAAAGAAGAAAATTCAAATAAAAATCCAACAGTTGTTTCGGTACAAAGAGATTATATGGCCGGAGAAGTCAGTAAAGATGTGACCCGAAGATTTTTATTGGAAGAAGATATATCAAAGGCCCATGAGGAGGGAATCATCCACTTTCATGATACGGATTATTTTGCCCAACACATGCATAATTGTGATTTAGTGAATCTTGAGGATATGTTACAAAACGGAACGGTGATTAGTGGTACCATGATTGAAAAACCTCACAGTTTTGCCACGGCCTGCAACATAACAACCCAAATCATTGCTCAAGTAGCGAGTACACAATATGGCGGTCAATCCATATCTTTAAGCCATCTAGCACCTTTTGTGGATATTTCACGAAAAAAAATCATATTAGATATAGAAAATGAAATGCACATCGCAGGCGTTCAACTCGAAAAAGAAAAGTTCAATGCCTTAGTGCATAAGCGATTACAAGAAGAAATTAACCGTGGCGTACAAATGATTCAATACCAGATTATTACATTAATGACAACCAATGGACAAGCGCCTTTTGTGACCTTGTTTATGTACCTGAATGAAGTCGAAGAAGGTCAGTTGCGTGATGACTTATCGCTGATTATTGAAGAAATGTTAAGGCAGCGCATTAAAGGTGTAAAAAATGAAAAAGGCGTATGGACAACGCCGGCATTCCCTAAGTTAATCTATGTACTTTCAGAAAACAACATTAGTGAAGGGTCAAAATATTTTGATATCACGCAATTGGCGGCCAAATGTACAGCCAAGCGGATGGTCCCGGACTATATCTCTGAAAAGAAAATGCGTGAACTTAAAAATGGGGATGTCTATACGTGCATGGGCTGTCGTTCATTCTTAACACCTTATCGAGATGAACAAGGGCAAGCAAAGTACTATGGTCGCTTTAACCAAGGCGTAGTTACCCTAAATCTTGTCGACTTGGCTTTTAGTTCTGATGGTGATTTGACAAAATTCTGGAAGCTTTTTGATGAGCGTTTAGATTTGTGTTATAGGGGACTCATGGCTCGACATAATCGACTTAAAGGAACCAAGTCGGATGTAGCCCCAATATTATGGCAATATGGTGCATTGGCTCGATTGGAAAAAGGCCAAACCATTGACCACCTTTTATATGGAGGATATTCAACCATTTCACTTGGATTTGCAGGATTATATGAATGTGTAAAATTCATGACGGGTAAATCCCATACGGACACATCCGCTGAACCCTTTGCCTTGGCTGTAATGCAGTATATGAATGATGCTTGTGCCAAGTGGAAAGCAAAGCATAACATTGATTTTAGTGTCTATGGGACGCCTTTAGAGTCAACAACTTATAAATTTGCAAAAGCTTTAAAAAATAGATTTGGTGAGATTGACGGGATTACTGATAAAAATTACATAACGAACTCATACCATGTGCATGTAACAGAAAAAATCGATGCCTTTACCAAACTAGGCTTTGAATCTAAGTTCCAGGAGCTTAGCCCAGGGGGAGCGATTTCATATGTCGAAGTACCCAACATGCTCGACAATATTCCAGCGGTTATCTCTGTTATGCAATATATTTACGACAATATTATGTATGCTGAACTCAATACCAAGTCAGATTATTGTCATAAATGTGGTTATGGCGGTGAAATAGAAATCGTGGAATCTGAAGACAAATTGCTATGGAAATGTCCTAGTTGTGGAAACACAGATCAAGATCATATGTCGGTAACTAGAAGAACATGTGGCTATATAGGGACACAATTTTGGAACCAAGGCCGTACACAAGAGATTAAAGAAAGAGTGCTTCACCTATAATGCATTACGGAACGATTAAATATAATGACATAGCCAATGGTGAAGGGATACGGACTTCTTTGTTCGTATCCGGTTGCCGAGTTAACTGCAAGGGATGCTTTAATAGAGAGACTTGGGATTTTAACTATGGCCAAGAGCTAACAGAGACCATTGTGTCTAAGCTTATAGATAGCTTGAAGTCACCCTATATCAGTGGATTGACAGTCTTAGGTGGTGAACCGATGGAGCCGGAAAATCAAGAGGCCCTATTACCTATTTTCAGACGGATAAATGAGCATTTTGCTACGAAAACCATATGGTTGTATACAGGATATCTTCTAGACCAAGACTTGCTTGCAGGGGGGAAAAAACATACGATTTATACCGATGAACTCTTATCGCTAGTGGATGTAGTGGTTGACGGACCCTTTATTAGCGAATTGAGTCAGGTAGGACTGCAGTTTAGAGGGTCAAGTAATCAACGTATTATAAGAAAGTAAGTTGACCAAGCAAAAAAGGGAATATCATGATTTTAATAACTTTTGATTTTGTAGCTTGACTTGATAAAAATTCTCCTATAATATTAAAGGATGAGGTTATAAAAATTGATGGGAGAAAATAATGATGCTACTCAATATAGAGAAAGTGGCTCAATATAGGGGAGACACTTCAAAAACAAATCAAGTTCAACTATTGAACAATAGAATAACCACAACAACAATAGATCAAAGCCAGAAAAAGGTTCTTGGTCTTATTTGTATGGAAAAAAATCATCTATTAAGAGATAATGCGAATATTAACGACATACGTAAATACAAATCAAAGATGTAATGTTTACGACATTCGTAAATATGTAAGTTATATGAAAGTCAATACTGTCTATAGGAAAGGGGGATATATGAGCAAACTGAAATATGTCATTATTGGAATATTTATTTTGATTGCTGCTTATTTAATAAACATCTCAAATCAAGATACAAAGACAGGAATTATGATAAACGATTATTCTTATGGAATTGGACGAGATGGTGAAACTGGAATGACCAAGGTCGACTTTTCAATCTATGTCCACAATAATACAACGAATACGGTAGTTGTTGATTCCGTTAAACCTATTATGAAAGATAGATTATCAGATTTAATCTTTGGAGATGACAAGATTGATATCGGTTCGATAGTTCTTGAGCCTGATACAGGAAAGAGTTTTGATGGGGTAATACTTTTTGATCATGATGGGGATAAGTCATTTTGGGTTCAAGAAGATCAAGGGTTAGTTCTATCTATTGTAGTAGATGCAGAAGTAATTGTAGAACGAGCAAAATTCTAATGGCTTCCGTATTGACCATCATATAACTATTATAGATATATC
>DDQW01000025.1 GCA_002342805.1 Clostridiales bacterium UBA2432
GTGGAATTTCCCCTTCAATACCCCCTAGCCTTCTAGAAATATGTTGATTTAATGTTATTTTCATCTCCGAAAGTCTCTTTTTTGCCTATCCGTATATAACCTTCTTCCTCAAAAGATGTATCCCAATACCAATCCACCAAACCATTTGACCTAAGGCAAAAACCATAATCGTTGATTCATATAAAGAAGGTACCATTGTCAAAACACCACCGACACCTGCACCAAGACCTATAACCCCAACCCACTTTGGAAACAGCTGATATTTGAAGCCAGCCATCACTATGAGTAGAGTCCATATGCCCCCGATAATCTCATTATTCCCACCTATAGAAGAATGAATAGTCTGAGTCATTTCATATATGGCCACTGAATCAAATTTAAGGGCTGTCAAAAGACCATTATTGTATATCATACCACTTGCAATGACCAGAGTCGACCAGACAAGGCCAAAGCCCGTGATTAGTCTGCTCATAAAGCCATTATGTATGGTTATCATGTCATGAATAGCAACCGTCAGGACAATCAAGATAACGCCGAAAATTATGTACAATAAAGATACCCATAATATCATCAAATTGGCATGTTGCCCAGCAAAGGCAAACCTCTCTGCAACAGTCTCTAGATGCCCTGTATTTAGAATTGTTCCTTGCATTACTATACCGATTGTATATATTACTGTTAAAAGAATGGCTGATAAGCCGCCTAGTTTTAATTGTTTCATAATGTCACCTTCCTTTGGAAATTTATTGGTTGTTGACATTATTATAGTACTATTATTTGGCTGTCGGTAGGTACTAAAGTAGGGTTTTACAAAATATTGAGTTCTTTTGCCCTTGCCACTGCCTCAGTCCTGCGTCGTACACTGAGTTTGGCAAATATATTCTGTATGTAGCCCTTGACTGTACTTAAAGCTAGAAATAAGTTCTGACAAATTTCTTTGTTGGAGAGTCCTTCTTCGATTAGGGTCAACACTTGGATTTCCCTAAGGGTTAAAGGTTCTATTAGTGGCTGATTAGACAAATCCTGTTGGTCTTTATATACAAGGTTTCCATGAACAAGAGCATCTAATGACTCCAAAGGGTTAAAATCAGGAATTGGGTTGGGGAAATGTGCTGCTTTGGCCTCCTCTAAGAATAAGGCGGCTGTTGTCAAATCGCCTTGGTCCAATGCCAACTGGGTTTTAAAGGCATAATAACGGTACTTAAAGTCCATTATGGCATACTTATTCCCTAATTTAGCTGCCTTCTTCAATAACTCATGGCATCTTTCAATTCTCCCCTGACAATAAGCGCTTTGGGCAAGAAGCAGGTAAAGGGTGGGCAATAACAAAGAAACCCGTTCTCCACCTTCAATTTCATCAATTAGTGACTCGCCTTTTAGGTCAAGAAGGTGGTACTTGCCTCGATGGAGCCAAAGGGACAATTGCACCATTTTATAATTATCCACGTTAATAACCTCTCCGTATTTGGCTTCATACCCAACAGCCTTGTCTAGGGATTTGTCCGCCTTATCATATGATTTCATCCCCCAATGGGCGAAGGTAACCAAAACCATTATCTCACCATACTTCTTTAAAGTCTTATGATCCATAAGGGCAACGGCCTTATCTGAATAATGGAAGAGGCTATTAATATCACCAGTGGCACCAGCTATATAGGCTTTCGCCTTAACCAAGTTAAACTCTATGAGACCGTACTGTTCTTCATCGTAGACCAAGCCCTTATTTCTAAACTGACTAAGGCTACTGTTTCTGTATAAAGCTTCAGTATGATCAAGCCAGTAATAAGCCTGATCTAGACGGTTATTGTCAATCAACGCCCAGCAGTATCCCAAAGATAAGACCGGACGCCTTTCTATGATGGTTTTTGGTACGGATTCGGCCATTGACAACCATTGTCCGCTATTGAGCAAAAGGTCCATAGGCGCCCATAGGAACTCAAGAGCTGCTGCTGCAGATAATTGGTCACTGCATTCAAGATAATATTTATAAGCTTCCTGGTACATACTCCTGGTCATAAACCAATCAGCAATACCTTTGTAAACACCTTTGACACGGATGTCATAGTCGCCTCCAAGCTGGCCTTTATGAAAGGCTATAAGCACTTGTCGAAACAAGTGATGGTAGCGAAGGTGATCCGGGTCAATCTCAATAACAAACAGATTTCTATTCAAAATGGATGATAGACTTGACTGACTATTATGGATAAATAGATCAAATACATCCTTACACATCGTAGGCGAAAAGCTGTCCGGTACAGAACTGACCATAAGGAAGTCCTTCTCATCGGATGACAAGTCTTCCAGCAAATGCTCAAAAAGACCTCGGACCATTTGTTCATGATTCTTTTGGTTCACCCTGTTTAGAAAATGCTTAGTGCCCTTCCCTTTCATCGTCATTAGTGCAAGGGCAGCACCCGCTACCCAGCCTTCTGTATAGTTTAGAATTTCTTCTATTGTAAGTCTATCCATTTCTTGTCCCAGCTTCTTATAAGATAAATCGGCCAGTTCACCTTTGCTTAAACATAGGTCCTCTTCACCTAACTCAAGTAGAAGGCCTTGAAGCCTTTGAACAGACAGGTTTAGAAGTGGCTTCTCTCTGGAAATCAGAACCCATTGTATCTTCTCTTGAAGAAAGCTTATGAACAAGCTTAAGACATGAAGAATCTGCGGGTCTTTAAGGTGGTGAGCATCATCTAGAACAATGGTAACTTTAGATGGCAATTCATACAATATACTCATGTACATCCGGTAGAAACTATCTAAATCCAAGCCGCTTGACTGGCTCCACAAGCTTGTGAGCTTGCCACCAATTTCAGGAAAGACAGAACGGATTCCCTCAGTCAAATAGGTCATGAACACACTGAAATCATTATCATAGGTTTCAAGGCTATACCAAAAATAATGATCGGTCATTTCTTGATCCAACCATTGTCCAACCAAGGTTGACTTTCCATAACCAGTCTGGCAGGCTATGTGGATTAGCTGATAAACCTCCTCCGACATACGCTGAATCAATGACTGCCTTGGTACTAGGTCTTTCCCTGTTATCGGTTTTTTTAATTTGCTTGGTAGTATCAGCATCTCTGGTCCTCTCTTTTTTGAGAATTTCTATCAGTATTAATATACCCTATTATTATACCCTAAAAAGGGCTGTGGGGTAATAGCTCTTAATATAAGATAATATTTAAACTGTCAAACTCCCGAATCCCACACCCTCAATATATAAAAATATTTGACTTCTTTGTGACAGTAAGTTATGATATGTGTTATTAATAAATAAACCTATGAACAAGAAGAGTAAGTCTATTTGAAATTTTCAGAGAACTGCCGATGGTGTGAGAGCGGTAATGGATAATTGACTGAATGGTCTTGTGAGGGCGGCCCGAATAGTATTACTTAGTAGGCGCTGACGGAAACTCTAACCGTTATGATGAGAGCATATGTTGGTATGTGACAGCCTGTGAATCAGGTTCTATTTGGTGGTAATAGACGACTTCTATTCCTTTTAGGGATGGGAGTCTTTTTATTTACTCCTTTATAAGGTCACTACCCATTAATCTAGCTGACCAAGAGGAGAAATACAACAATGAAAAAAAGAATATTAACTGGGGACAGAACAACAGGGAAATTGCATTTAGGCCATTATGTAGGTAGTTTGAAAAATCGGGTATATTTTCAAGATACATATGATTCATTTATTATACTAGCTGATATTCAGGCTCTTACAACTCATTTTGAAGATCCCAAAAAAATTAATCAAGGCATTATGGATGTGGCGATTGATAATTTATCCGTTGGACTTAATCCAGAAAAGATAACATTATTTCAACAATCACAAGTTAAGTCAATTGCTGAATTAACCATTTTTTATTCAATGTTTGTAAGCGTAAATTCACTAAGACATAATCCAACGATAAAAACAGAAGCGAAACAATATGGGTATAAGGATTTATCATATGGGTTTCTTGGTTACCCCGTTAGTCAAGCTGCAGATATAACTTTTTGCAATGCTGATTTGATTCCTGTAGGTGATGATCAACTGCCTCATATCGAACAAACTAGGAAGATAGTAAGACGATTTAATGAATTATATGGTAAAGGAAAAGATATTTTAACTGTACCAGAAGCTCTTTTAAGTGAGATTTCAAGATTGCCAGGAATTGATGGTAATGCAAAAATGGGTAAAAGTTTGGGTAATGCAATCTATCTATCAGATAACAAAGAAATAATAGATAAAAAAGTAAGGATGGCTAAAACAGATACAAACCGTATACATTTAAACGATAAAGGAAACCCACAAGTTTGTACGGTAGCAACCTATCATAAAGCTTTTAATCTTAGTGATTATGGTAATTTGTGTGAGATGTGTAAAAATGCAACAATAGGATGCAGTGCTTGTAAAAAAGAATTAGCTGATGCACTTAATAAAGAGTTAGAGCCATTTAGGGAGAGAAGAGCTTATTATGAAGAACGACCTAAAATAGTTGGAGAAATAATTGCTGAGGGAAGTAGGAAAGCAAACATAATAGGTGATAATATGGTATTGCATGTTAAGGATGCTATGCATTTGTTGATATGATTAAGTGTATAGTGTTATAGATGCTCATCCTAATCTTACACAAAGTGAACTGGAACGGTTTATGGAGACAGTGGAGAAATAGTTAATGTATTACCTGATGGAGCTTTTTATGTTGGCAAGATTATGCAGGTTGTACCACAAAATAAAACTATGGCTCAAGAAAAATTTACTGCTAATGTTCCGATAATGGATAGTGATATTTATCAAGGTGATAATGATTCTAATGGTAAGATGACCTTCTAAAATATTAGGAGGTCATTTTAATGAAAAAAAGAAATATGTACTTCAGAAATTTATTATTGAATCAAGCAATAGGAATCAATATCTCGAGCAAAAAAGCCTAAGAAGTATCAAAATATAGTCATTTTATATATTTGACACAAGCTCAATTGATTTCATTATTTGTAGAACAATAGGCAGTCAATTAAAGCTTGGGTTAATAATGAGTGGGTTTTATTGTTTAAGGGTCTTATTCTATATGTTATAATTACAAGATGTACAGTTTAATAGTAAATTGATTGGAGATTATTATGTCTGAATTAACTAGCGGTTTTCAAAACGTTTTAAATATGATTATATCATCAAGAGAAATTGCGCTAAAAAAAGTAAATGAAGAACTTATATTGTTGCATTGGAGAATCCAACAATTAAAGGCTTTAGTCGCCGAGGCTTATATAGAATGAAGCAATTTTATGAAATATACAATGAAAATGAATTTGTGACAACACTGTTGACACAAATTAGTTGGTCGAATCATTTAGCGATTATTTCAGCCGCAAAAACTGATGAAGAAAGAGAATTTTATATAAAGCTTTGTATCAAAGAAAAATATTCAGCTAGGGAATTGAAGAGGCAATTAGATAGTGGGTATTATGAGAGATACATGTTATCTAAAGAGAAGTTGGAACCGATAGAGGTTGCAAAGAACATTAAGGGTGAATTTTTAGACTCATATGTTTTAGAGTTTATTGATTTACCTATGAAGTTTTCAGAATTTGAGTTTAAAAAGGCGATAATAGAAAATCTTAAAAGCTTTGTATTAGAGATTGGTAAAGACTTCATTTTTATTGGAGAAGAATATAAAGTATCTGTAGGAAAAAGTGATTATTATATTGACCTGCTTTTTTATCATAGGGAATTAGCATGTCTTGTTGCATTTGAATTAAAAATTGGTGAATTTAAACCAGAACATATTGGAAAAGTAAATTTTTATCTAGAGGCTTTAGATAGAGAACACAAAAAGGCAAATGAGAATCCAAGTGTTGGAATCATATTATGTGCAAAAAAAGACGATGAAGTCGTGGAATTTGCACTGTCGAGAAGTTTGTCTCCAACACTGATATCTGAATATCAACTTAAATTAATTGATAAAAAGTTGTTAAGACAAAAGCTCCATGAGTTAACAGAATTAAGTGAATTTGAAGAATAACAGGAAAAAGAAAGTATTAAATGTGTCAACACTGTTGACATATTTAATTACTACAAGCAAGTAGCAGGTGAAATATGAATTATGATGAATTATTAAAAAAATATAATAAGGCAATAAAACATATTTCTAAATTGGAAGAAGAGATTAGAATACTAAAATTTGAACTTAGTCATGATACTGATAAAGAAACAATGGTAGTTCATGAAGCTACTGAGGTATATGACGATATTGATAATACCAGCAGTAATAAAGAAAAGGTAGAATTATACCTGTCATTATTCAGAGGACGCGAAGATGCTTGTGCTAAAAGATGGGTGAGTAATAAAACCGGTAAATTTGGGTATTCTCCTTACTATCTTAATGAATGGATTGATGGCTTATGTGGTAAAAAGAATCGAATTAAATGTTCGAAGTGTAAAAATCAAAAGTTCATTGGGCTAGATGTAGATACTCTCATAAAACATTTTAAAGGTAAAGAGACACTTGGACACTTACCCCATTGACCAGGAAGATATGTGTTATTTAGTAGTGATGGACTTTGATAAGAATAATTGGCAGGAAGAAGTAAAGACGGTAGTTAGTGTATGTAAAGAAAGTAATATTTCATGTCATGTTGAACGGTCACGGTCAGGTGCTGGAGGTCATGTATGGTATTTCTTTGAAGAAAAGTTAACTGCATCAAATGCTAGAAAGTTTGCATTAGCTATTTTGGATATAGCAATGGATGAAGATTCTAATATATCAATCAAAGCATATGATCGGTTGATACCTAGTCAAGATTTTTTGATTAAGGAAGGTTTTGGTAACTTGATTGCATTGCCACTACAAAAAGGCCCTAGAGAGAATAATAATTGTGTTTTTGTTGATGAGAAATTCATAATAATTGAAGACCAATGGAAATATTTATCTGATATAAAAAGATACCAGAAATTGATATAGATAAATTTATAGCCTTGAATTACAAAAAGAGTAGCAATGATAATGAATTGACCATAGAAGATGGAATAAACATATCAAAATCAGATTTTCCGAGTAAGATTATGGTCACACTAAGAAATGGCATTGTGGTTCAAAAAAAGGGAATATCATCAAAAGGAATTGTTTTCCTAAGAAAGATGGCATCATATTTGAATCCTGAGTTCTATTCTAAGCAAGCGATGAGAATGTCTACGTATAAAACGCCAAGGATGACAGTGGTATATACAGAAAGTGAATTAGAAATCATCCTGCCTATTGGTGTATTAACGAATTTATTAGATGCAATGAAGAGTAAAGATATAAACATTGATTTAAAAGATGAAAGACTTTATGGTCAGACTACAGATATTAGCTTTAGTGGTGAATTAAGAAACGAACAGCAAATAGCATTTGATAAGCTAAATACCCATGATAATGGTGTTTTATCTGCAACAACTGGATTTGGCAAGACTGTTCTTGGTGCCAGATTAATTGCTGAAAAAAGTACATCAACATTGGTTTTAGTTCATACGAAAGAATTAGCATTGCAATGGATTGATCGGCTAGGAGAATTTCTAGATATAAATTATG
>DDQW01000062.1 GCA_002342805.1 Clostridiales bacterium UBA2432
AACTATTCTAACACCTAGGGCTTTTACGGACAAGTTTCTTCGACAAGAGATAATGTGTTAGAAAAAGAGCTATTAAAAAATAGGAATGATATTATCTCGATTTCAGTGAACATTAAATATTTTATTGGACTTCAATCAAATGGTAATGTAATTACAACATCAACTAGTGAATTGAAAGATATTCTTTCTGAGTGGCCAAATATTAAAAGTATTTCAATGGGATCTAATCATATTATAGGGTTGACAGATCAAGGAACTGTTGTGTCTACTGGGGATAATGATTATGGACAGTGCAATACAGAAGATTGGAAGAATGTAAAAGAAATAATTGCCGAAAGTAACCATTCAATTGGATTAACAAATGATGGTAGGGTACTCTCAGAAGGGTCTAATGCATTTGGTCAATGTAATGTTGATGACTGGAAAGATATAACACAAATTTCAGCTGGACCAAGACATACTATTGGATTAAAAAAAGATGGTACAGTTTTGGCAGTGGGGGCAAATGAAAATAGTGAGTGTGACCTTAATACGTGGACAGATATAGTTATGATAAGTGCTGGAGAAGCATATTCCGTTGGATTAAAAAAAGATGGCACAGTCGTTGCAATTGGTTTAAATGCATTTGGACAATGTGATGTTGAGAAATGGACAGACATAATTTTTATTAGTAGTGGGAATTCACATACAATTGGGCTGAAGAATGACGGAAAATTTTTAGCAACTGGGGCAAATAAAGAAGGACAATGCAATGTAAAATATTTTAACATAATGACGATTAGTGATGTAGACATTCAACAGCTTTCTAAACGTCCGATATATGTATCACCAAGTAAATCCAATAATAAGACCTCAACTGTGTCATCAATAAATCAAAAAGATGATATAATGGAATATGCTAAAAGAAAATGGGGAGAAGATCAAAGTATGATAGATTATGAATATAGCAAACAAATAAATTCATATACCTATTATAGTTTGCAACCGGATTCGAAAATAAAAGAATATGCTTTAGAAAAATGGACAGAAAATGGATATACAGATTGGAATATGGTCGAATATGAATTTGATAAGCAAAAAAGTTCTTACGAGTATATGCAGAGTATTAGTGGGGGACAAGAGGCAATTAACAAGTGGACAGAAAATGGATATACAGATTGGAATATGGCCGAATATGAGTATAGAAAATGAGCCTGTAGTGTATTATATGGGAAGAAAATTACAGTTTTATAAAGAGAATCAATTGACTAATTACTTGCTTTGAATCATTTATTACAGATGAAACAAGAAGTTCGTATACGGATGAAGAGATGAAAATATTTTAAAGCTGAATTATTCATCCAGTTATGAGCGATCTTAAAATCAATGAGTGACTTTTTCTGGGATTGAAATTCAAAATACCATGTATTTTCTTTAAAAAATCGGCTAAATCCTATTGATTTCACTTTTACGATTTTGAGTTACAATTGTTCATCGGAACTTTATGTTTCCAGGGTATAAATTTATAAGAATTATTCAAGTGGCTAAGAATACTGGTCTTCTTATGAACATAAATCCATAGTGTCGATGGTTATGATTATCATAAAGAAGGAACAGAGCATTATTTAAGAAGAGAACTTTGTAGGTTTAACTGGATTTTTGTCTCAGATTCTCCATACCACGATTGCAGTAATGTCGGCACAGTCTTTTAATTCTTGTATTACATGTGCTGAGTCTTCAACCTCTTGCTTGTATTTAAGTTTATGTTCAAGGCTGGCCCAATAACGGCATTGAAGGCAATGTGAAAATTGAGCTTATTATTGTTATTTTTAATAATTTAAGTTATAATTATATCATTATGTTTTTTTAGGAGTGTCATGTATGAATATCCCAACTATAGATTTGTTTTCTGGAGCAGGTGGGTTATCTTATGGTCTGAAATCTTGTGGTTTAGATATTAGAGCAGCTGTAGAAATTGATCCAAATGCAATCAATACATATAAAAGGAATATTGGAGATGTTGTCATTGATAGGGATATTTCTGAAATTTCAGGAAAAGAATTACTTGAATTTGCTGGAATTAAGAAGGGGGAAATGTTTATATTAGCAGGATGTCCACCTTGTCAAGGATTTTCATCAGTAGGCCCTAGAGATGAGACTGACATTAGGAACCAATTGGTTTTTCAATATGTCAGACTTATACTAGAAACTAGACCTTGGTTTATTATTATGGAAAATGTACCAGGAATGTCAAGAGGTATAGGAAAGGCAATTTTTGCTGAAGTAAAAATAATCTTATCTGATTATTATATACTGAATGATGATATTTTAGATTCAGCTAATTACGGAGTACCACAACATCGTAAGAGATTGGTAATGCATGGTGTATTAAAAACAATTGCAGAAAAATACTTGCCTCCCGGGTTTGAATTGCAAATGCCGGAAATAACACACAAGAATCCTGAAATTTTGGATGAGAGTAAGCAGGACTGGCTTACTGTTGATGTAATTAGAGACCTTCCCTTTCTAAAGGCGGGGGGAGATGATTCGGATATACCGAACCATAGATGTAGAGGCCTTTCAGAATTAAATATTGAACGAATAAAACATACTCCACATAATGGTGGAAGTAGGGATTCATGGCCGGAAGATTTGATTCTTGACTGCCATAAAGGTAATGTGGTTTATTCAGATGTATATGGAAGGATGGATTTTAAATCACAAGCACCAACTATTACAGCTGGTTGTCTAATATACAGTAAAGGCAGATTCGGACATCCTGAGCAGGATAGACCGATATCAGCACGTGAAGCGGCCAGATTACAGACTTTTCCAGATGAATTTGTTTTCGAAGGAAATCTTGAGATGGTTGGTCGCCAAATTGGTAATGCAGTACCTCCTAAACTGGCTGAAGCAAGCGGAAGGCACATCATAGAAATAATAAAAAAATATGATATTGCGAAAAAGGCTAAAAGAAGCAAAAAAAAGGAGTAGAGTATGGAATTATATGAAACAATTTCTAATATGTTTGCTAAAGATAGCGAAAGACGTATTTTTTGCAAACATATCGATTATATACGTTTTCCATTTTTTAAAAATTATAAAGAGAATCTTCGAGTGAATTTTGACTTTCCAATAGTCTTCTTAACAGGAACAAATGGAACAGGGAAAAGTTCGCTTTTACATGCATTATATGGGACAGTAGAAAACAATAATATTAGTGAATTTTGGTTTAATACAGCACTTGATCCTATTAAAGACTTGGAAAATGAAAGGCATTGCTTTATTTACGGGTATACAACAGAATTCACTCATACAAGAGTTGAAGCTTTAAAAACCAGAATTCAACGGAAAAAGCGTAAAACTGAAAGATTTGATCCAGAGTATTGGGAACCGTCAAGACCAATTATGGGGTATGGTATGAAAAAGCTACCCGAAAATGTTGATGAGCGAGAAGCAAGTAAGACTAGATGGAAATTGTTGCGAAGAAAAGTTTATTACATGGATTTTAGGTACTCTCTTAGTGCATTTGACAAATATTTTTATTTTGGAGCAAGTCCAATAAGTAAGACTATTCATAGTAAGCAAGATATGATTCGCCAAAGAGCTTTGAAACTTAAAGCGGCATACGAATCTAATTCTGAACAATCTTTTTATTCTAGAATTGTTGAAAAGCCCATTGATTTTAGCAAAGAAGCCCTTGCAGTTATTGGTTTTATTTTAGGGAAATCATATAAAGAGGCAAAATTATTAAGTCATAATTTATATGATGGAGAAAAAGGTTTTGCTATTCGTTATAAAACTGATTTATTAAGTTACTCAGAAGCATATGCAGGCAGTGGTGAAGTCGCAGTGGCAAAGCTGGTAAACGATATATTGGGAGCTGAAAAATATTCAATGATATTATTAGATGAACCGGAAACATCCTTGCATCCAGCAGCTCAAAAAAGATTGATAGAATTCTTGTTAAAACAGATTGTAGAGAAGAAGCTTCAAGTAGTAATATCAACGCATTCACCTGATATTTTACAGGATGCACCTAATAAGTCTATTAAGGTTATGTACGGCAGTGAAGTTGATGGGAAAATTGATATTTTGGAAGACGTCTATTATGAAAATGCTTTCCTTCATATAGGCCATTCTATGAAGGAAAAGAAAAAAATTATTGTAGAAGATAAATTGGCTAAATTGATAACTGAGAAAGTATTGATAGATTTGGGGGATAATGATTTATTTGAAGTGGGTTATTATCCAGGTGGAGAGAGTCGAATTAAGCAGGAAGAGATGCTTGTTTATTCAAAAAGTGAAGAAAAAGATGTGTACATTTTGTTTGATGGTGATCAGCGTTTTGAAAAAGTTAAATTACAAAGAATGACAGAAATAGAGAAGAATTCAGAAAATCTAGGTGGATTAATTTCGAATTTGTTAAATCAACAAATAGAATTTTCAGTCGACGGTTCGAGTGAAAAAAATGATGAAACTCGAGCAAAAAAAGAAGAACAACTTGTTTCGGCTATGCTAAAATATTTGAAATTTATAGAATCAAATGTCTATTTTTTACCGAAGGAAATTCCTGAAGAAATCATTTGGGATGATGAAGTACTAAAGACGCTTGGACTTGAAGAAACTGAGAAGCAACAAATTATTGATGAGGAAAATTGTAAAAAGAAAATCAATTTATTGGCGGGTATAGTATTTGGAGATAGAACAGCTCAAGGACAAGAGTCGGTTCATAAAATGCTTATAATTCGATGGTCAAAAAGAAAAGATAAAAGTTATACTGAAATTGCGACAATTATTAATAAAATAAAAAATTATTTATAAATTTATATAAATTTTTTTGTTGCTTCGCAAATACAGGAGTATGAAAGATAAGTCTAAGGATGTAATAAGGGTTACAGGTAAGCTAACGAAAAATGATGGCACTAATATAAAAAATCATAATTATTAATAAATATTAGAAAAATATACTTGAGTAAGCTTCGCGCTACAAACATGTCAGCACATGCAAGTAATAAACTAGAAAATTTACAATAATTCATTTCATTTCCTTAAATTAAATTATATAATTGAATGCTTTTCATAGAGATGACAGATAAATTATGTTGATTTATGCATATGATGTTTCTGATTGTGCTATGAAAAAACAGTATAAAAGTAATTAAATATTTAACTATCCCAAAATTCTCAAAAGCTCTTACGAATCCACACTAAATCTCATACTAATAAATAAAACAACTTATGAAATAGGTGATTATATGCCATTTGAAATTGTAAGAAACGACATAACAAAAATGCACGTCGATGCCATAGTAAATCCGACAAACTCCGATCTATATGGAACAGCAGGTGTTGATGGCGCTATACATAAAATTGAAGGGCCACGTTTACGAGAAGCGACCGCAAAAATAGGGATGCTGGCTCCTGGCAAGTGTGCATTGACAAAAGCCTTTAAACTTCCTGCCGGACATATCATTCATACGGTTGGACCCATATGGAAAGATGGGAATAACTTAGAAGAGGAGATTTTAAGAAGTTGCTATAAGAATTCTCTTGAACTCGCAAAAGATCAGGCATTTGAGACCATTGCCTTTCCTTTGATATCTTCCGGATCCTATGGCTGTCCTAAAGATCTTGCCTTGAATATTGCCGTTCGCTCCATTGGAGAATTTCTTCTTTTTAATGAGATGACGGTATATCTGGTTGTCTTTGATAAAAAATCCTATCAACTATCAGAAGACCTCTACGCATCTGTCGAAGCGTATATTGATGATCATTACATCGATGACCATATGCTTCAAAGAAGCTATCGAGTAACAGAACAAGCTGACTCAATTTTTTACGAAGAAACCCTTTTAGAGTCAAACAAAAGTGAGCGTTTACAAGAGGCAAAAATAAAGAAGAAATCTCTAGATGATGTTGTAAATCACCTAGATGAAACTTTTTCTGAAATGTTATTAAGGCTTATCGATGAAAAAGGATTAAAGGATCCCGAAGTTTATAAGAAAGCCAATGTTACAAAACAGACCTTCTCGAAAATTAGAAACAACATTCATTATAATCCAAGCAAACAAACTGTACTGGCATTTGCAATTGCCTTGCAACTTAATCTTGATGAAGCGAAAGATCTCTTAATGAAGTCAGGCTATGCTCTGTCTAAAAGCAGCCGTTTTGATGTGATTATTAGCTATTTTTTTGAGTCAGAGAACTATGACATATATGAGATCAATGCCGTCCTTTTTGAATATGAGGAAAATCTGCTTGGCATATAGAAGCAATAAAATAAAAGTCAATTCATAAGTTACCTTTTGCATTGTTAAAAGTTGTATCCTTTAATTATCAAAGAGATTGGAGGAATTAACATGAAAAAAGGATTAACGGAATTGGTATTTATTTTAGACCGAAGTGGCTCAATGGCCGGACTTGAAAGTGATACAATCGGAGGTTTTAACAGTGTATTAACGAAGCAAAAAACAGAAGACGGTGATGCCAATATCACAACAATACTGTTTGATGACAAATACGAAGTGCTACATGACCGGTACAATCTTCTTAAAATCTCAAATATAACAGACAAGGAATATTTTGTAAGAGGAACGACAGCATTATTGGATGCCATCGGTAAGACCATTAATAAGATGGCTAATGTACAAAAATATGCTTCTGATGATGAAGGCGCTGAAAAAGTGATGGTTGTTATCATTACAGATGGTATGGAAAATGCAAGTAGGGAGTATTCCTATCATCAGATTAAAAAGATGATCGATCGTCAAAAGGAAAAATATGGATGGGAATTTATATTTTTGGGGGCCAATATTGATGCAGTAGAGATTGCTGGCCGATTTGGCATAGCAGAAGACAGAGCGGCCAATTACCATGCAGATAGTGAAGGTACCATGCTAAACTATGAAGTAATTAGTGAAACGGTGAGTATGGTTCGCTCAAAACGTTCTATTGATTCAGATTGGAAAAATAGAATCGACAGCGATTATAAGAGCAGGAAAAGGCGGTAATATAATGATAGGAGCAATTATTGGAGATATCGTAGGTTCACGCTTTGAATTTAATAATCATAAATCAATGGATTTTGAGCTTTTTACAGAGGACTGTTTTGTGACCGATGATACGATTATGACTCTGGCTGTTGCTAAAGCCATATTGGAAACAGATAGAGACATAATCTTAGGAACTTCTATTCAAAAACAAGATGAAATTTACTTGAATCAATTGGCAAAGAATACTGTTTCATATATGCAATTGATTGGCAGAAATTATCCAGATTGTGGCTATGGAAGCAGTTTTGGCCAGTGGATCTTTAGCGAAAATCCACAACCCTATGGAAGTTACGGCAATGGTGCTGCAATGCGGATCAGCTCAGTCGTTGCAATAGCGGAGTTTGAAGACGATGTAAAGCGACTATCAAAGGCCGTAACCGGTGTCAGTCATAACCATAAAGAAGGACTTAAAGGAGCAGAAGCTACATCTATGGCAATCTTCCTTGCAAGAATGGGTCATGATAAAGAACAGATACGTCAATACAGCCAAGGGCATTATTATTCACTTGATTTTACCCTTGATGAGATTCGTGACACCTATCAGTTCAATGAGACTTGTCAAGAAACGGTGCCACAAGCCATACAAGCATTTCTAGAAGCAGATTCCTTTGAAGATGCTATTAGGAAGGCTATATCCATTGGCGGTGACAGTGATACCCTTGCTGCTATAACCGGAAGTATTGCAGAAGCCTACTATGGCGTGCCAGAAGATCTGGTGGAAAAAGCTTTGATGTATTTGGATGATGATTTGTTGGAAATATATAATGAATGGTGTTTAAACGATGTACAAAAAGACTAGGACAGGGAGCCAATAATGTAACATTAAATAATATGTGTGAGAATGATAAAAAAAACTGAGCTCAAAACGTAAAGATTCAATTGAATAGTAAGGATAGGCACTCATACGGGAGATAATCAGTTGTGTTCAAGGCTAAAACAACATTTTGCTAAAGAGAATAAAGATAGAAGTGTTTTCAGAAAGAACATAGGAAGATGTATTTTGAATAAAGCAAATGACGATTATCTAACCAAGTGGGAGTGGGATTTGACAAGGCAGATAGATTACATATTGAAAGTCGGTTAATTTCGGAAATTTCAAAGTGTAATTCATGCAGACCATCTAATCATTGGTTGGGATTAAGTTCACATATAAGGAAAAAAGCAACCGTCAATAACAAGTGTTGATTTTCAATGGGATTCATTCACGGTTG